>JBLIEI010000022.1:0-63969 GCA_047633055.1 Halieaceae bacterium
ACGCCATATTCAACCGAGCAAGGGTCACTATGACCAGACCTCGCACCATGGGCCTGCGCTTCACTTACGACTTCTAAACCAGCGCTCGCAAGACCAGTGCCCCGGCGTTAAACTGCCGGGGCATTTTTTTTGTGAGATGAAAAATGACGAGAGATAAAAGAATCGAGATTGAAAGCCTAATGCGCAACAAGCGGTTCAAGGACGCAAAAGACCACATGTATCGCCAGTTTTCACCGTGCGAGCCCTACCCGCAGGTACCCCCTTACCTGCTGCTTCAGCGAATCTTGAAACTCAGGTCGCGCGTACCCATGAATACCGCGGATTGCCTTTTGAAACGGCTTGTCTCGACTTTCACGAGACCAAACGACTGATTAGAACGCCTTACCAAACGACTGATTAGAACGCCTTCTTCAGAGCAAGTTCGGCATCCCGACGAAACCAACGGTTATACCAAGCCAGTGGATTTCATGGGCCTGTCTCAGGGTGCCGAACCGCTAGGTGGGTTCCTCATGTCAGTCAGTAAGTGTCACTAGTTAAAGCCTGATTATCAATTCCGATAGGAATTGTCCTTCTTATCTAGCATCGCCTTCAGCTGCTCGAAATGGGCAAGCGATGCACCGGTGAAGTCATCCCAACTCCGCGACGTTTGCAGTGCTAAGTCATGGGGCAGGACATTGAGTGGCTGGCCTGTAGAGTAAGCCAGCACCATCGTTTTGCAGGCTTTTTCCAGGTAATATAAATTCTCAAAGGCCTCAGCGACAGTCTCTCCGATTACTGTTACGCCGTGATTGCCCATGATCAACACCTTGTTGTCGGCAAGTTTGTCTGCGATGCGATTGCCTTCGGCTTCATTGGTGGCGATGCCGCCGAAGTCAGTGTCATAGGCGATACCTTGGTAAAAACGAGCGGTATTGTTGTCCAGCGGTAAAACGCGCGGGTCCTTGAGCGTTGATAATGCCGTCGCATAGGAAGAATGTACATGCAGGACCACTCGCGCCTCGGGTAATGCGCGGTGAATGCTGCCATGGATACTCCAGGCTGACGCATCAGGAGCATCCTCAGAGTGCATAATGCTGTCGTCTTCGCAGTGCAGCAGCTGCAGCTTGCTCGCAGTGACAGTGGCAAAATGCATCCAGCGAGGATTCATCAGAAACTGCTTGCCGTCTGTGGAGACGGCCGCGCTGAGGTGGTTGGCAACCGATTCATGCATATCCAATTCGTAGATGAGACGGAATGCCGCGGCAAGATCGATACGCAGTTCGTTTTCGCAGGGTATAGTCATTCCTCGTGCAATGCGGTTTCGGGGTGCTTGGCGCGCAACACCCGGTAGGTACTGCGCAACTCGCCCCGATCGACATAACAACCCCGCAGGTGTCTGGCACCGCTGCCCTCTTGATAGGCGTTGCGGCCATGGGCAATGCGGTGATTATCAAACACGACACACTCGCCCGCTTGGAGACGAAAGGTCATCAGGTAATGGGGGTCTTGTAACATTTGGCCGAACTTGCGAAACGCGGGATAAAATTGATCCAGTTTACGCTGGTTAAAATCGAACACGTCCGCCATATGCTGGCTGAAGTTAATACCGCTCACTTCGCCATTGTCGGGATCCAGTTCAATGATTCGCTGCTTCGCGCGAACGTCCTGATGTTCGGTGGTGTAGCGGAACGGTGTTTTGTATTGGGTGAGCATCTCGAAGTAGTCGGGATGCTCCACCTTTAGTGCATTCGCCACAGCGGTTGCATCGACAAACAGGCTATTGCCGCCCTTCGCGTCGTTGATGCGACAGTGCAGAAACTGAATGCCCGGGGCTAGCTCCTCAGGAGGCAGATCGGTATGCAGTTCCAAAGCATTGCTAGTGTAAGCGAGATTTTCCGGGTTCGGTTTAGAGAACACATCGAAGATATAGCCGGAGAAGGAAGGGCGCACCCTGCCTATTAGTTCGCATAATGCATTCAGGGCTTCATCCGTATCGGGCATACCCTGAATCAGGGCGATCCCCTCATCCAGGATTGCTTCTGCCCACTCAGCCACACTGGTAGGGCTTGCTATTACGTCAGCGTAGTAAAAGCGTGCGATGCTCGGATAGTGATCACTGTACCAAGGCTTGCGCGCACGAACGGCGAGGTCGCCGTGCTTTTCACCCCGATGCCAGCGCACCAGCCAATGTAAATCGTAGCTGCTGCGGTGTCCGTTATGCCAAGTGATTTCCAACTGATGGCCATTGAGCTGGGCACATTCGGGGTGTAGATCATCGGGCTCCGCAAGAATATTAAACATACGTTCCTGGGTGCTATTTTCCCATGAGGTGCTGCAATTATCCCGTAGCCAGAAATAATTGAAATAAGCACTGTCCCCATCGATGGCGAGTTCCAGGCCGTTTTCCATGAGTGAAATCTGTGACACGGTGCATTCCCTCTCATTTTTATAACATAATGGTGATTATATATAATATTCGTATATGATCTGTCAATGCCAAAAATAGTTAATCATGACCAGAGGCGCAGGGTGATTGCGCAGGCCACCGTTGAAGTCATTACCGAGAGCGGGCTGGAAGCCACCAAACTGGTGGATATTGCGCGAATTGCGGGGGTGACCACCGGGGCCATCACGCACTATTTCAGTGACAAGGATGCGGTATTAATGGCCGCCCTGGAGCTGACTTACGATGCGATGTTTACCCGCATGAAACGAGTTGCCGTCGGCGAAGATAACCGCTTTTATGAGGTGTTGGCGCAGGCGTTACCGATGACCAGGAAGAGCCGAAAATCCATGTCAGTGTGGCTGGCGTTCTGGAGCCGCGCCCTGGCCGAGCCGCGGGTCGCTGCACAGCAAATGGAGTTCCATAGTCGTTGGCTCGCTCAGGTAAAAATGGAGTTGATCCGTCATTGTGAGCGTTTTTCTATGCCAGTGCCCGATGATCTGCAAGATGTCTGTGAAGGTATTACCGCACAGGTGAACGGCTTGATAATTCGCGGTCTGGTGGATGCCTCGGATTGGCCTCAGGCGCGTCAGCGCAAGGCATTGAAAACCTATTTAACGCAAATCGGAATGCTGTGACCAGAATCGGTTTGCCAGTACCCAACCTGCGTACTCTTGCTGCCCATCTCTTATACCGGGTCTTACAAGTGGATTACATCGCTGGTATCGGAGGGGCTGGTCTCACATTGCCGGGACCTGCGCTAATAGATAGAAGGTCTCGACGTTTTGGCATTGATAAGCTCAATCAAATAATTTAATTGATTTATAATTCGGGCTTATATATTGTCTTATTTGGTGTTGTCTTCCATCGTCAGGGGAAGAGGGAGGTGCTATCAAGCAGCACAATATCACGCTCAATCATTTGCGGCCCCCTGTTGTGGTTGCCCGCCGCGGCAGTCTATCCGTTCTACCCTCTGTCGCGACGCGCGTACCGTCGAAAATCATTAGCCAGTTTACGGCGAAATATCCCGAGATCAGTGTTAATCCGCTGCCCCTAAATGGCTCGTCAGTCAGTTGGTCGCAACTGCAAGGGCTCGTTTTTCTCAGCACCGTTTGCCCACGGACAGAACTGAGGAGAAACTGATCACTATTTCAGCCCCCCTAACAGAACTTGAAATCATGGTAGAGGAAAGAGGGTTTTATGCTGGTTTCAATAAGGTTGTAACCATCGGCTCCAAGCTAATCATTGCGGCGCTGATCATCTGGGCTGCCGTTTTTCCCGAGCAGGCGAGCACAATACTGAATACAATGAAGACTTGGTCATTTACCCGCTTCGGCGTCTGGTACATGTATGTCATGGCTTTTTACCTGGCCACCTGCACCCTGCTGGCGGTGATTCCCGCCACTGGCGCTATCAAGCTCGGTCAACCCGGGGACCTGCCGGAGTTTTCACGTTTTTCCTGGATATCGATGATGTTCGGGGCCGGAATTGGCATCGGTATGTTGACCTTCGCCATCGCGGAACCCATGTATCACTACAGCATTAACCCGGATACCATTCTCGGTTATGCTCGGGGCGAGAGCGCGGAAAACGTGCGTCACGCTTTCAAGTGGTCGTTCTTGCACTGGGGCTTCAGCGCCTGGGGCAGTTATGCCCTGGTGGGTTTGTCTATGGCCTTCTTCAGCTACAACCGCGGGCTACCGCTAACAATTCGCTCGGGGCTGGCCTCCCTGTTTGGGCGCTCGCTGAGCGGTACGCTGGGTCACGTCGTAGACATCGCCGCTGTCATCGCCACCATTCTAGGCGTTGCCGTCACCATCGGCTTTGGCGTCGCCCAGTTTTCCGCCGGCATGTACGAGGTGAGTCGCATACCCTGGTTGGTCGACCCGGATGGCGCGCCATCCACCGCCGGGATGCTCATCGCATTATGCATCATTATGATCGCCTCTACGCTGTCGGCATTGTCCGGTGTAAGCAAGGGAATCAAATGGCTTTCCAACCTGAATATGGGGCTGTCCTTCGCCTTGCTGGCCTTCTTTCTAATCTTTGGCGCGACCGGTCTGGCGCTCAAGTCACTGCTGCTTGGCCTTTGGGACTACCTGATTAATCTACCGGCAATGCTACTAACCTATTGGGCGCCTGGAGGGGAGAGCCCAGCCACGGAACTTTACCACTGGCAGTCGACTACCTGGACTGTGTTCTATTGGGCGTGGTGGGTGGCTTTCTCCCCGTTTGTAGGGCTGTTTTTGGCGCGCATCTCTCGCGGTCGCAGCATCCGCGAATTTGTGGTGGGGGCGATAATCGCGCCTTCGCTGATGTGTTTTGTCTGGTTCACTTTTGCCGGTGGAACCGCCATAGATCTGGAGCTTAACGGCGACGCTGGCGGTGCTATTCTCGGGGTGGGGCAGGAGTCACAACTGTTCGCTACACTCAAGTTGTTGTTGCCCGATAGCCTGGCTCCGATCATGAGTTCCATGGTGTTGCTGCTGTTACTCACCTACTTGGTAACGTCCGCCGATTCCGCGGTACTTATCGTCAATACCATCACCTCTTGCGGCGACGAGGGCCAGAAAAGTCACGTGCATGTCGTCATCTGGGGTCTTGCCCTGACCCTCGTCATTGGCGTGTTGTTGGTGGCGGGTGGCATGGGCGCACTGCGTGCAGCCATGCTGGTAGGCGCATTACCTTTCTCATTGATCATTGCGCTAATGGGGCTTGGACTTATCAAAGCCCTGATTCACGATGGTATGCGTAACCGGGAGAGGGAGATGGAAGGTGGATGAATTTCTTCCACCGGCTGAATCTTGCTCAGCTCGGTTTCCAGGTAAAGACGAATGCCCAAGAAGACTGAACCTATATTCTTAGAGAGTTCCTCGGTACACATCGGGTTCCTGATGGTGCCGGAATACACCCTCAGTACTTTCGCCAACGCAGTGGCGGTGTTGCGCATGGCGAATCGGCAGAGTGGGCGGGAGCTTTACCGATGGTCGACCCTGACCCTTGACGGCGAGCCGGTTATTTCCAGTTCCAATATCGAGATAGTGTTTGACGGCACTTTAGACACGGTTGATCCGGTGGATATCTTCATGCTCTGCAGTGGTTACAATATCGAGAAGCATTGTACCCCGGAGTTGATGAGTGTTTTGCGCCGTAAGGTGAGCAAGAAAATTCCCATCGGAGCTATGTGCACGGGCACCTACGCCTTGGCGGCAGCGGGGCTGCTTGAAGGCTATCGCTGCACTACTCACTGGGAGAACCTGTTCAGCCTGCGTGAACAGTTTCCTCGGTTGTTGCTGTCATCAAATCTGTTTGTGATCGATCGAGACCGCTATACCTGTTCCGGTGGCATCAGTTCTATCGACCTCATGCTGAATCTGGTGTCCAAAATTCACGGCCACCGACTGGTGCAGGAAATCTCCGAGCAGTTTACGTGTGAGCGGGTGCGTACGGAGGAGGACGTGCAGCGGATACCGTTGCAATACCTGGTAGGGGCTAACCAGCCGAAACTGGTGGATGCCGTATCGTTGATGGAAGCCAATATTGAAGAGCCGTTACCGCTGGATGATGTCGCGGCTTATGTAGGTGTTTCGCGCCGTCAACTGGAGCGTTTGTTCGACAAATATTTACATTGCGCGCCGTCGCGCTATTACCTGGAACTGAGGCTGTATCGCGCCCGGTTGCTGCTGTTACAAACCAATATACCCATTATCGAAGTGGCGGTTAGCTGCGGTTTTTCCACCGCACCCCATTTTAGCAAGTGCTATAGCGATTTCTACGGCAAACCGCCGCGGGACGCGCGCCTCGCGCTACAATAGCGCTGTTTCTCCCGCCCACTGCAGAGCCGTTTGGGATAACCAATTGTCAAAGGTGTCCTGTAGATAAGTGAGTGTCGTTTCCAGCAAAGCCGTGGTGGCGATGTCACGGCACAATCGCCGCAACTACTCGGTCTGCAATTGATTGCAAGCGACGCTCGCCCGTCATTCGGAGAATAGTAATGGCACAGTTTCCAGAGAAAGCCAATGTCGTCATTATTGGTCTCGGTGGTATCGTGGGCGCGTCGGTCATGCATCACCTGATTGAACGTGGCTGGAATGACATCGTGGGTATTGACAAGGCGTCAGTGCCTACCGACATCGGTTCAACCTCGCACGCATCCGATTTTTGCTACGCCACCGATCACAGCAAATTCACCTGTTACACCACACATTACAGCATCGAGTTTTACGATAGGATGGGTCACTATTCACGTGTAGGCGGTCTTGAGGTGGCGCGCAAGGACGACGATGATCGCATGATGGAACTGAAGCGCAAGGTTGCTTCTGGTAAGGCCTTTGGCACTAACGTGAAGATGATCAGCGCGGCGGAAGCCAAGGCACTGTTTCCGCTGCTCGAAAAAGACATGATACAGGGCGCCTTATGGGACCCCGATGCGGGCCTGGTCAGGCCACGATCACAAACGGTCGCCGGAATACTGGTTGATAATGCGGTCGAAACCGGCAAGGCACAGTCTTTTGCCAACACCAACGCCACCGGTCTCGATATAAAGGCAGGTCGTATCGTGGGTGTGGAAACCAGCCGCGGTTATATTGCCGCCAACCACGTCATAGTGTGTACCGGGCTGTGGGGACGCACCCTCGCTGAAATGGCCGGTGAAGATCTTCCCGTGATGCCGGTCGATCATCCGCTCACTTTCTTCGGGCCCTACAATGAGTTTGAAGGCACCGGCAAGCATATTGGTTATCCGCTGCTGCGCGACCAGGGTAACTCGGCCTACATGCGAGACACCGGTGACCCTAAAACGCCCGACGGTGGTCAGATTGAATGGGGTTACTACGAGGAAAAGCAACCCCGACTGCTGCACCCGCGTGACCTTGCGGAAATAGGTGAGAGTCACTGGTCACCGTCACAACGTGATCTCGAACTCGAGCAAATCATGGAGCCACTGGAGCGAGCGATAGAACTGACCCCGATCCTTGGTGAACTCGGCTATAACGACAAGCATTCATTTAACGGGTTGCTGCAGGTAACCGCCGATGGCGCTCCATCGGTGGGTGAATCGGCGCTGACCCGAGGACTGTGGTACGCGATAGCAGTCTGGGTCAAGGACGCCCCTGGAATCGCCAAGGTACTGGTCGACTGGATGACTGACGGTGTCGCCGAGATGGATTTCTTCGGTATCGACACTGCCCGTCACTACCCGGTTCAGAAGACGCCATCTTTTATTTACGATCGCTGCTACGAGTCGGCATTTAAGATTTACAACCCGGCAGTGCATAGCCGCGAACCCTATTCCATGGGTCGTAACCTCCGCCGTAGTCCCTTTTGGACGCGCGAAAAGGAACTGGGCGGCCACTTCATGGAACTTGCGGGCTGGGAACGCGCGCACGGCTACGCCGCCAACGAACACCTGTTGGAGAAATACGGCGAGCGTGTGCCGGTACGTGAGCACGAGTGGGATAACCGTCATTTCTGGCGCGTCTCTAACGCCGAGCAACTGGCAATGTCAGATAACGTCGGCATGATTAACCTGTCGCACTTCGCGGTTATTGATGTCATCGGTCCAGACGCGGAAGCATTGATGGAATACGCCTGTGTGGCGAAAGTCGGCGACAACACTGCAATCGGCAAAGGCGTCTACACGCACTTCCTCGACAAGCGTGGCGGTGTACGTGCGGACCTGACCGTCATTCGCCACGCCAAAGATAGATTTCGTGTCATCGACGGTGCAGACGCTGGACACCGCGACTACATCTGGTTGAAGCGCATGGCCCAAGACAACGGCTGGAATGTCTATATTGAAGATAGATCGGATCACGTTGCCTGCCTGGGCGTCTGGGGGCCGAACGCGCGTAAGACGATTCAGGCCATCGCCGACGACCCTTCCGCCTGGGACGAAGATAATTTCCCGTTCGCCGCGACACGACGACTCACGCTACAAGGAATTCCGGTAGAAGCCTTTCGCATTTCTTATGTTGGCGAGCAGGGCTGGGAGCTCCACGTTGATTTCAGCTATGGCATGTCGCTGTGGGATCTGGTTTACGCGCAGGGTGCCACGCCTGTCGGTATCGAAACTTATGCCAACAGTCGACGTATGGAAAAGAGCCTGCGCCTGCAAAACGCAGATTTGCTGACCGAATACAACCTGTACGAGGCAGGTCTCGCTCGCCCCGTGGTCAAGCAGGCGGACTTCCACGGCAAGGTGCCCTATCTCCAACAGCGTGAGCTGGAACAGCAGCCTTCGTATATTTGCACGCTGGTGATGGCCGACAATATTGATTCCCAAGGCATGGCCCGCTATCCGGTTGGCAGCGCACCGTTGATAGATCCGCAGACCGGCGAGGTCCCCATTGACTCAAAAGGCCGCCGTTCCTATCTGTCCAGCATCGCTTTCGGTCCAAGCATCGGTAAAAACATTGGTCTGGGCTATTTGCCCTACGAGTATTGTCAGGAAGGCCGCGAGATGATCATGGAATATCTTGGCGAACAGTTTACGATGACGGTCGAGTCGGTGGGTTACAAAGCGCTCTACGACCCAAAAAACACGTTCCCGCGAAGCTGAGCTACTGCGGCAAAGTCAGTGCGGAGCCGCTGCCGCACATTTTACACAATACCGCTACTAAGTGACTGGATGAGATGGACATGGAAAAGTATTCGCTGCTCAAACTCTTCAACCACGCGAGGACTTACCACGAGAACTGGCAGCGTGCCTGGCGCAGCCCTACTCCCAAGGCAGCCTACGACGTGGTCATCGTCGGCGGCGGCGGCCACGGGTTGGCCACCGCCTACTACCTGGCCAAGGTACATGGCATCACCAATGTTGCGGTGATTGAGAAGGGCTATTTGGGCGGTGGGAATACGGGGCGCAATACCACCATCATCCGTTCCAATTATCTGTGGGACGAGGCGTCGCAGCTCTATGATTTTTCGCTCAAACTGTGGGAGGGTTTGAGCCAGGAGTTGAATTTCAACGTGATGTTCAGTCAGCGTGGGGTGCTGAACCTCGGACATACCCTGCAGGATATGCGTGATATTCACCGGCGAGTCAACGCCAATCGGCTGAATGGCATTGATGGCGAAGTACTGACTCCGGGCGAGGTGCAGCAGCGCGTACCACTGATGAACTGCTCGACGAACACCCGTTACCCGGTGCTTGGGGCCTCCTGGCAACCGCGCGGCGGGACGGCCCGTCACGACGCTGTGGCCTGGGGCTATGCCCGCGGTGCCGACGCTCTGGGCGTTGATCTGATTCAACAAACCGAAGTCACCGGAATCCGCCGACAAAACGGCGCGGTCGTGGGCGTGGAGACCAACCGGGGCTTTATCGGTGCACGCAAGGTGGCCTGTGTCACCGCCGGCAATTCTGGCGTGCTGGCAGCGATGGCGGGCCTGCGCCTGCCGATTGAATCGCGACCGCTGCAGGCGCTCGTTTCCGAACCGCTCAAACCCTGTTTGGATACGGTGGTCATGTCCAATGCGGTACACGGCTATATCAGCCAGTCCGATAAGGGCGACCTGGTGATCGGGGCAGGCGTAGACGGATATAACGGCTATGGCCAGCGCGGCTCCTTCCATGTGATAGAACACACCCTGCAGGCCATTTGCGAGCTGTTCCCTTCCTTTAGTCGCGTGCGCATGAATCGCCAGTGGGGCGGTATCGTGGATACCTGTCCGGACGCCTGCCCTATCGTCAGTGCAACCCCGGTGAAGGGTTTGTATTTCAACTGCGGCTGGGGCACCGGCGGTTTCAAGGCCATCCCGGGTTCCGGTTATGTTTTCGCCGACACATTAGCCAACGACCGGCCGCACGCTATGGCTAAACCCTTTGCGTTAGACCGCTTCTACAGCGGTGCGCTGATCGATGAACACGGTGCTGCTGGTGTGGCCCACTAGAGGATTCTCAGATGTTGCAAATTCACTGCCCCTACTGCCGGGAAACGCGCGAAGAAGAGGAGTTCAGTTGCGCTGGCGAAGCGCACATCCAGCGCCCGCGGGAACCCCGGTCCACGTCCGATGAAGAGTGGGGAGACTACTTGTTCTTTCGGAAGAATCCGCGGGGTATTCACCACGAGATGTGGCAGCACGGGGCGGGTTGCCGCCGGTATTTTAACGTGACCCGCGACACCGTGAGTTACCAGGTGCTAGAAAGTTATCCCATGGGCTCACGGCCTGGGGTGCATGCTGCTCAGCAGGATGTGGGTGGCAGTGTCGGGGAGCCACAATAGTGCCGTTGAATCGGTTAGCGACAGGGGGCCGTGTCAACCGTGCGAAAGAGCTTAACTTTACCTTCAACGGTAAAGTTTACCGGGGGCTGGAGGGAGACACCCTGGCCTCGGCTCTGCTCGCCAATGGTGTCGACGTGGTGGGCCGCAGCTTCAAGTATGGGCGTCCACGGGGCATTATGGGCCACGGTGCAGAAGAACCCAACGCCATTGTCCAGCTGGGTCGAGGTGCGGAAACTGTGCCCAACCAGCGCGCCACACAGATAGAGTTGTACGAGGGGCTGGAGGCGAGCAGCGTTAGCGGTTGGCCCAGTGTCGACTTCGACCTGATGGGAGTGATTGGAGCGCTGGGGCGGTTAATGCCGCCGGGTTTCTACTACAAAACCTTTATGCGCCCGCAGCAACTATGGATGACCTACGAGCACTTTATCCGCAAGGCGGCAGGGCTTGGCAAGGCGCCAACCCAGGCCGATGTGGACACCTACGACAAGTTCAACCAGCACTGTGATGTGCTGGTAGTCGGCGCGGGTCCGGCCGGCCTGGTGGCGGCGCGAGAAGCGGCACAGAACGGTGCGCGAGTGATCATTGCCGACGAACAAAATGAGTTTGGTGGCAGTTTGCTGAGCTCTAGGCTGAGTATTGGTGAGCAGTCGGCGACGGAGTGGATCGCCGAGTTGGCCCAGGAATTGCTGGCCTTTGATAATGTGGAACTGCTGCCGCGGAGCACCGTTTTCGGCTACTACGATCACAATTTCCTGGCCATTGTGGAACGCCTCACGGATCACCGTGGCATCGCCTCTAGCAATGGGGCACGCCAGCGCCTGCATCGGGTGAGAGCGAAACAGGTGGTGTTGGCCACCGGCGCCATCGAACGCCCCCTGGTGTTTGCCAATAATGATGTGCCGGGGGTGATGCTGGCATCTTCGGTGGCGACCTACGTCAATCGTTATGGTGTAGCGCCGGGCAATAAGCTGGTGCTGTTTACCACCAATGACGAGGCTTATTACACCGCTATCCACTGGCACCAGGCCGGCCGCGAAGTGGTGGCGGTAGTAGACTCCAGAGCACAACCGATCGGTGCCTTGGTCGATGCCACCAAGGCCCTGGGTATTGACGTGATTGGCGGTCACGGGGTCATAGAGGCGGTGGGTAAAAAGCGGGTCAAGGGCGCGATCATTGCGCCATTGAATCTACAGGGTACTGCCATTTCTGGCACCACCGTGCGCCTTGACTGCGACCTGCTCGCCTCTTCCGGCGGCTGGAGTCCGGCAATTCACCTGAGTTCCCATACCGGTACCAAGCCACGGTGGAGTGATGAAGTGGTAGGCTTTGTCCCCGGCGAGAGTAGGCAGCAGGAGCGTTCGGCCGGTTCTGCCAGGGGCAATTACACCCTGTTGCTTTGCTTGGCAGAGGGTGCCGCTGCGGGTGCGGAGGCGGCTCAAAAGGCAGGCTTTGGCGATGGTGTGGCACAGTTTGTTGCGCCGAATACTCAGGAGCCACTGCAAGAGCCCCAGCAGGCCCTGTTTTTGGTGCCCCACACCAAAGCCACCAGTCGGGCACCGGGACAGTTTGTCGACTTCCAGCTGGATGTGACGGCTGCCGGTATCGAACTGGCCGTCAGGGAAGGCTACGAATCGGTGGAGCACCTCAAGCGGTATACCGCCATGGGCTTTGGAACCGATCAGGGAAAGTTGGGTAATATCAACGGCCTTGCAATTTTGTCGAAGGCCCTGGGGCAGAGTATTCCAGAAACTGGTACCACAATTTTCCGCCCCTCCTATACCCCTACAACCTTCGGCGCCATTGCGGGCCGGGATGTCAAACAGCTGTTTGACCCCGAGCGCTATACCGCTGTGCACAGGTGGCACCAGGAACAAGGCGCCGCGTGGGAAGACGTCGGACAGTGGAAGCGGCCCTGGTACTTCCCCCGGCGGGGCGAATCCATGCATGACGCGGTTAACCGCGAGTGTCTGGCAGTGCGCAACAGTGTAGGCATGCTAGACGCCTCTACCCTGGGCAAGATCGATATCCAGGGACCGGACGCGGCAGAATTCCTGAATCGGATCTACACCAACGCCTACCTGAAGCTGGCTCCGGGCAAGTGTCGCTACGGGGTGATGTTGAAAGAGGATGGGATGATGTTCGATGATGGCGTCACCGCCTGTCTTGCACCGAACCATTATCTGATGTTCACCACGACCGGCGGTGCTGCGGGCGTGCTGTCGTGGCTGGAGCTGTGGCAACAGACCGAGTGGCCGGAGCTGGAGGTATTTTTCACTTCGGTCACGGATCACTGGGCCACCGCGACGATCACCGGTCCCAACGCGCGCAAAGTGATTGCCAAGGTTTGCGACGATATTGATCTGTCGGCCGAAGTTTTCAAATTTATGGACTGGCGCGATGGGTCCGTGGCCGAGGTCAAGGCGCGGATATTTCGCATCAGCTTCACTGGGGAGTTGTCCTACGAGGTCAACGTGCCCGCCCAGTACGGCCGCCACGTGTGGGAGACGTTATATGAGGCTGGGCAGGAGTTCGGTATCACGCCCTACGGCACCGAGACCATGCACGTCCTGCGGGCGGAGAAAGGGTTTATTATCATCGGGCAGGACACCGATGGCTCCGTGACGCCACAGGATATGAACATGGATTGGGTGGTGGGTAAGAACAAGGCGTTCAGCTTTATCGGTCAGCGGGGGTTCAGTCGTGCCGATTGCCAGCGCGAGAACCGTAAGCAACTGGTTGGCTTAAAGCCCGTGGATGCTCAAATAGTGTTGCCGGAGGGCGCTCAAATTGTAAACGATCCAAATCAGGCTCTGCCCATGACCATGCAAGGCCATGTGACTTCCAGTTACTACAGCGCCAACCTGGGCCACTCTTTCGCACTTGCGGTAGTAAAAGACGGCTTGAATCGCCTGGGTGATGTGGTGCATTGCCCCGTGGCCGATGGCCGTGCCATCGCTGCTGAGGTTGTCAGTTCGGTATTCTATGACCCCAAGGGGGAGCGCCATAATGTCTGAAACCTTGCCAGACCGGCACGATGCGGTTGAAGTCGCTGTTCATCGCGAATCGGCGCTGACCCATAGGATGGTCGCAACGCGTCGGGATGCGGGTCACGACGTCGGTGTCATCATTCGAGAAGAGGCCTTCAAAGGGCAACTCAATCTGCGAGGCGATCCCGACAGCGAAATTTTTCGCAGCGGTGTGGCGGAGGCACTGGGGGTCGAGTTACCTGTTGTGCCCGGCACCTTTAATACCAATGGGGATACCCGTGTGTACTGGCTGGGTCCCACTGAATGGCTGATGACAGTGACTGGTGGCCTCGAGACGGAGGTGCAGGGCCGTTTGCGACAGACTTTGAGCGGTCATTTCGCGGTTGTGGATGTCAGCGGTGGTCAGACCATCATCAATCTCTCAGGTGAAGCAGTCCACATGGTGTTGAAAAAATCCAGCGTCTACGATTTCCACTCCTCCCATTTTCAGGTGGGTCGCTGTGCGCAAACCACCTTTGCCAAGGCCACGGCGCTGATAAGTAAAACCGGGGACAACGCCTTTACGCTGGTTATAAGGCGCAGTTTTGCCGACTATATCTTTCGATGGATCATCGATGCCGCTGACGAGTATGGCGTCGAGGTGAAGACTGAAGGTCAATAACACACTGGCCAGAAATGACCGTTGGACGGGGAAAATAGCCACAGGATTTCACTTTTGAAGGAAACTATAGCCAAGCTGACCGGGAGTTGCATGTGTGATGCGGTGCAATACGAGATACACGGCGAGTTGCGAGATGTAATAGCCTGTCACTGCAATGCATGCAGAAAATTCAGCGGTCATTTTTCGGCGGCCACGGCCGTGCTCCCGGAACGTCTCAAGCTCCTGAATCAAGAAGGCTTGAGATGGTATCGATCATCAGCCAATGCCCAAAGGGGCTTTTGTTGTCGTTGTGGCAGCGCCCTTTTCTGGAAGCCGGAAAGCGGAGAACATATTTCCATTTTTGCCGGCACTATAGAGGGCCAGACCAAACTGAGAGTGGCCAGCCATATCTGTCTTGAGGACAAAGGCGATTACTATGATGTGAATTCTGACTGCTAAGCTAATATCTAGTCTTTGGTATCGCCATTGCTTCATTGCCTCTGGCCTGTATAATCGCCGACCGCCCAAAAGAGGGCGGCCATCACTCCCCCAAGGTAAATCCCATGTCGACAGATAACGCAGCCATCAGTTTTTCACAGCTGGATCTGCCCCCAGCCCTGCACAAAGCGCTCAGTGATGTCGGTTATGAGACACCCTCGGCCATCCAGGCAATGACCATCCCCTATCTTCTTGCTGGAGAAGATCTGGTCGGCCAGGCACAGACGGGCACGGGTAAAACGGCGGCTTTTGCTTTACCAGCGCTGGCTCGTCTGGATATGAAACAGAAAACGCCACAGGTGCTGGTTTTGGCGCCGACCCGAGAATTGGCGATCCAGGTTGCTGAGGCTTTCCAGAAGTATGCGAATCATATTAAGGGTTTTCATGTTCTTCCTCTATACGGCGGCTCCGATATGCGCGCCCAACTGCGCCAGTTGCAACGTGGTGTGCAGGTCATTGTGGGCACCCCTGGACGGGTTATGGACCATATGCGTCGCGGTTCGCTGGATCTCTCTGGATTGAAGACCCTGGTTCTGGACGAGGCAGATGAAATGCTGCGTATGGGTTTTATCGATGATGTCGAGTGGATACTTGAAAAGACACCCGCGAAGCGGCAGATCGCACTGTTTTCCGCCACCATGCCCGACGCTATCCGGCGCATCGCAAAAAACCATTTGAGCGATCCCAAGGAAGTCACCATCAAGATGACGGCAGTGGCTAATAACGCCATTCGCCAACGCGTGTGGATGTTAGCTGGTGCGAACAAACTGGATGCTTTGACTCGCATTCTTGAAGTAGAGGACTTCGACGGCGTTATTGTGTTTGTGCGTACCCGAATTGCTACGGTTGAATTGTCCGAGAAACTTGCTGCCAGAGGATATTCCACGGCGCCGTTAAACGGCGATATTCCCCAACAACAGCGCGAAAAGACGGTCGATGGGCTTAAAAAGGGCCGTCTGGATATTTTAGTGGCTACAGATGTGGCGGCCCGCGGTCTGGACGTCAAGCGTATTAGCCACGTCATTAACTACGACATTCCCTATGATGTGGAAGCCTATGTTCACCGTATCGGGCGTACCGGTCGCGCGGGGCGCACTGGAGATGCCATTTTATTTGCGGCTAATCGTGAGCGTCGCCTGCTACGGGCGATTGAAAAAGCGACCGGTAATGACCTCGAAAAAATGGAGTTGCCTACCGCCGGGGAAGTCAGCGATAAAAGAGCCGAGCGCTTCAAGCTGCGTATTACCGAGACCCTGGATACACATGAGCTGTCGCTGTTTCGTAAAGTGGTTGAAGAGTACCAGCATGAGTTTGGTGTGCCGGTAATAGAAATAGCGGCTGCCCTTGCAGCCATGGCGCAGGGCAAGCAGTCGCTGGTGGCTACTGAAATCAAGGAGACCAGGGCTTCTAATCAAGATGATCGTGGACAAAAACCTCGCAGCGAGAGAAAAGAGCGCAAAGCAGCGTCCCCCAGAAAATCATCTTCGGACAAAGAATATGCGAAATCTCAACGCGATCCAACGGCTGACGAACCTCGTGCTGAAACGCCGCGACGTGAAAGACTGAGTAAGCCTATAGCGGAAGTTGGTATGGAGCGTTTTCGCATTGAGGTGGGACACGAGCACGGCGTTAAACCCGGCAACATTGTGGGAGCGATAGCGAACGAGGCGGAAATCGACGCGGAGTATATTGGCCGTATTGATATTCAGGATGACCATAGCCTTATCGATCTGCCGGAAGGCATGCCGAAAGAAGTCTTTAGACAATTACGCAATGTCTGGGTAAGCGGGCAAAAGCTGCAGATCACTCGTCTCGATAAAAACAAGCCGGGCGGTAAGCCGGTTAAGGGTAAGAGCAACTCCAGCGATAAAAAGAGACCTAAGCCGGATGTAAGCTAGTGCCTGTCCGAAGGACAGCCCGCCTTCAAAAGGCGATATGTCAGGTAGCGCGGATGCCCGCCCCGCTGAATTTATTCCGCCAATACTACTACCCAAGGTTGGCCGAATCACTGGCCAGGTAGTTGACGAACAAACGCACTTTGGCGGATAGGTGCCGGTTGTGGGGGTATACGGCCCACACGCCGATATCGGTCGGTTTGAATTCTTCCAAAATGGGTGTCAGTTGGCCCGTGCCAAGCGCCTCATCGAGATAAAAAGAGGGTAGCTGTACCAGGCCCAGACCCTGTAGTGCCGCGTGTAAAAGCGCTCTTCCATTATTGCTACGCCAATTTCCGTCAACCGGTACATCAAAGTTCCTACCGTCTTCCCGAAACCGCCAGGTTGGCAGAGTGCCACGCAGGCAGTTGTGATTAGTCAGCGCGTGAATGCTCGCGGGTACTCCCTGGCTGGCAAGATATGCTGGTGAGCCACAGGTCAGTAATTGACGGCTGCAGATACGCCTCGCTATCAGTGAGGAGTCTTTAAGAGTGCCAGCCCGGATGGCGAGGTCGTAGCCGTCGGAGATCAAATCGATGAGCCGATTACTGAAGTCCAGTTCAACCGTCAGGCCGGCATGCTGCTGCATGAACCGGATAGCGGCGGGCGCGATGTAGTCTTCACCAAAGGCACCCGCCACCGATATTCTGAGAATACCTCGGGGGCGCTCTTGTAAGTCCGTGACGGCCTGTTCGGCGTCTTCCAGGCCGTCTAGAATGTCTTTGCAGCGCAGGTGAAATGCCTTGCCTACCTCGGTCAACGAGATTTTGCGAGTAGTTCGTAGCAGCAGTTGCGCGTCAAGCCGGTTTTCGAGTGAACTGACTTGGCGACTAATGTGCGAGCGAGACACTCCCAGAGCGTCGGCAGCGCTGGTGAAGCTGCCGAACTGGACTACGCTAACAAAGGCTTCTATATGTTCCCAACGACGATTCGCCATGGTCTGATCCACCAATTGTTGTGTCGGAGTAAACAGTGATGTCTTGAAATAGCTGTTTATCTTTTCTAGTGTAACTAATTAAATGAAGTGTTCAATAGCAGTGTTCCGAAAACGAGAGGATAAACCATGAAAACACGTGCAGCCGTCGCATTTGCGGCGGGCAAACCCCTGGAAATAGTCGATGTGGATTTGGAAGGACCCAAAGCTGGTGAGGTTTTGGTCGAAATAAAGGCTACTGGCGTTTGTCATACGGACGCTTTTACGCTGTCGGGCGACGATCCAGAAGGCGCCTTCCCCGCCATCCTGGGCCATGAGGGCGCCGGCGTCGTGGTGGAAGTCGGTCCCGGAGTTACCGGCTTAAGGCCGGGTGATCACGTTATCCCGCTGTACACCCCGGAATGCAGAACCTGTGATTTTTGTCTAAATCCGAAGACCAATTTATGCCAATCGATTCGGGAAACCCAGGGCCAGGGCTTAATGCCCGACGGCACCAGTCGTTTCTCTCTGGATGGAGAGCCCATACTTCACTATATGGGCTGCTCGACGTTTGCCAATCACACTGTGCTGCCGGAAGTGGCGCTGGCGAAAGTGCGAGAAGACGCGCCCTTCGACAAAATTTGTTACATCGGCTGTGGCGTTACTACGGGCATCGGTGCTGTCGCGTTTACGATGAAAGTGGAGCCCGGTTCTACCGTCGCAGTTTTCGGCCTGGGCGGTATTGGCCTCAATGTTATTCAGGGTGCCCAGATGGTAGGAGCTACCCGAATAATTGGCATCGATCTGAATCCGAGTAAGATTGCTCTGGCCAAGAAGTTCGGCATGACAGATTTTGTTAATCCCTCAGAGCACGAGAATCTGGTGGACCACCTGATTCAAATGACGGGCGGTGGCGTTGATTACAGCTTTGAATGTATCGGTAATGTCGATGTGATGCGCCAAGCCCTTGAGTGCTGTCACAAGGGTTGGGGACAGAGTTGCATCGTTGGTGTTGCCGGCGCAGGTAAGGAGATTTCGACTAGACCGTTTCAATTGGTCACCGGACGCTCCTGGCGTGGCACCGCATTTGGCGGTGCTCGCGGACGTACAGATGTACCGCGAATTGTGGACTGGTATATGGAAGGCAAGATTAATATTGATGATCTGATTACGCATACTATGCCGCTGGATGATATTAACAAGGCCTTTGATCTGATGCATTCCGGGGAGAGTATTCGCTCGGTTGTCCTTTACTAGGATATGCTGTGGTGATGAGGTAAATATCGTGTCTCTATGTTACTGACGGGGTGATTGGATTGCAGGAAAAATCAGTAGTATCACAGGCCATCGCGCGCTATCGGGACACGCCTGGTGGTCTCTTGCCGCTACTGCATGCGGTACAGGGCGCGCTGGGATTTATTCCAACGGACTCAGTGCGGGACATCGCCACAGCACTGAATTTATCCCGGGCAGAGGTGCACGGTGTTATCAGTTTCTATCACGACTTTCGCACTGAGCCAGGCGGCGCACATACGCTGCAAATCTGTCGCGCTGAAGCCTGCCAGGCAGTGGGCGGTCGTGCACTGGCACAGCATGCCAAATCAAGTTTGGGTATCGACTTTGGTGAAACTACGACAGACGGCCAGATTACTCTAGAGCCCGTTTACTGCCTCGGCAATTGTGCCTGTTCACCCTCGATTAGAATTGATGGAGATATTTATGCGCGGGTTGATGGCGCACGTCTGGATGCGCTGTTGACGCCATTGCGAGCAGAAGGTGGTTCGGAATGAGCTTGCGCGTCTACATCCCACGAGACACCACGGCCCTGGCGCTGGGGGCAGACGACATTGCAACAACGCTCGTCGCGTCTGCTGCATCGCGTCACTTACCTGTTGAACTGGTGCGCAATGGCTCGCGCGGTGCGTTCTGGCTCGAACCACTGTTGGAGGTTGAAATTGAAGAACAGCGGCTGGCCTTTGGTCCGCTTCAATTGGAGGATGTAGAGTCTCTGCTGGATGCGCTAGCTGATGACCCTCGGTCCCACCCACGTTATGTGGGTCCGGTGGATGATATTCCCTATCTGGCTGAACAGCAGCGTCTCACTTTTGCCCGGGCGGGCGTGGGCGATCCACTGTGCCTCGACAGTTACCTCGCTCAGAACGGCTTTGCAGGTCTTGAACGGGCTATCAGTTTGCAACCACAGCAGATTGTCGACGAAGTCAGGGAGTCGGGCTTGCGCGGACGCGGGGGTGCCGCTTTTCCTGCAGGCATTAAATGGCAGACGGTGCTGGACGCTCCGGGAGCGAAAAAATATATTGTCTGTAATGCCGATGAGGGGGACTCAGGTACTTTCGCCGATAGGTTGCTAATGGAAGCCGACCCTCTGCAGTTGATTGAGGGCATGGTGATTGCCGGGCTCGCGGTGGGTGCAACTCAAGGTTATATTTATTTACGTTCTGAGTACCCCAGGGCTCACGAAATACTGACCGCGGCGATAGAGATTGCCACAGACGCCAGTTATTTGGGTGTTGATGTTTGTGGCAGTGGCCATTGTTTCAACCTTGAGGTTCGACTCGGTGCCGGTGCTTATATTTGCGGCGAGGAAACGGCACTGCTGGATAGCCTGGAAGGAAAGCGGGGCATGGTGCGGGTGAAACCGCCGCTGCCGGCGCTCGAGGGCTTATTCGGCAAGCCTACGGTGGTTAATAACGTATTGACTCTGGCTGCAGCAACTACCGTCATGGCGGAAGGCCACCAGCATTACGCGAATTTCGGCACAGGTCGATCGCGCGGTACGCTGACTGTGCAGTTGGCTGGCAATATTGCCCAGGGTGGTTTGATCGAACTTCCTTACGGTGTGACTTTGCGCCAGGTCCTGGATAAATTCGGTGGCGGTACGCGCAGCGGTCGGCCGATGAGAGCGATTCAGGCGGGTGGTCCGCTTGGGGCCTACTTGCCTGAATCTTTTTGGGACACACCGCTGGACTATGAAGCTTTTGCAGAGGTTGGTGCAATGCTGGGTCACGGCGGCCTGGTAGTGTTTGATGATACGGTAGACATGAGCACACAGGCTCGTTTTGCAATGGAATTTTGTGCAGTGGAATCCTGTGGTAAATGTACGCCTTGTCGTATTGGTTCGGTGCGGGGCCTGGAAGTTATAGACAAGATCATCGCCCAGGAAGAGCCGGAAAAAAATGAGATCCTGCTGCGAGACCTTTGCGACACTATGGAGCACGGTTCTTTGTGTGCGATGGGCGGTTTAACCCCGTCACCCGTGCGCAGTGCGCTGGATTTTTTTGCTGAAGATTTCACCTGAGGTCTCGCACGTATGGCGAGGTCTAGGCTCGGAGTAAGACGATGCTACAATTTTACGAACCAGATAAAGACTACGGTACGCCTTTTCGCCAGTCGCAGGACCAGATTGCGCTGACCATTGATGGCGTGGTTGTGGAGGTCCCTGAGGGTTCTTCGGTGATGCACGCCGCGGCTCAAGCGGGGATTAAAGTCCCAAGACTCTGCGCTACAGACTCGCTAGAGCCCTTTGGCTCCTGTCGTGTCTGTCTGGTTGAGATCGACGGGCGCAAGGGGTATCCGGCTTCCTGTACCACTACGGTTACTGCTGGTATGCAGGTTCGTACGCAGACGCCAAAACTCGAAACTCTGCGTCGCAGCGTAATGGAACTGTATATCTCTGACCATCCTCTGGATTGCCTTACCTGTCCGGTCAATGGCGATTGTGAATTACAGGACACGGCCGGCGAGTTGGGCCTGCGGGAAGTCCGGTACGGCTTTGATGGCGCCAATCATCTGCAGGCTGAGAAGGATGAGTCCAATCCTTATTTTACCTTCGATCCAGCCAAGTGCATTGTCTGTTCGCGCTGTGTGCGAGCCTGCGAAGAAGTGCAGGGCACATTCGCTCTGACTATAGACGGACGTGGTTTTCAATCGAAAGTTAGCGCCGGGCAAGCTGATTCTTTCATGGACTCGGATTGTGTGTCCTGCGGTGCTTGCGTCACCGCGTGTCCAACCGCGACCCTAACCGAGAACAACATTATTGCCCGGGGTATTCCAGAGCACAGTGTCGTTACCACTTGCGCCTACTGTGGTGTGGGTTGTGCCTTCAAAGCCGAAGTGCGAGGCAATACGGTGGTGCGTATGACGCCGCACAAAGACGGCAAGGCGAATGAGGGGCACGCTTGTGTGAAAGGCCGATTCGCATTTGGATACGCGACGCACAAGGATCGTATTACCTCACCGATGATTCGCGACAGTATCGACCAGCCCTGGCAGGTGGTGACCTGGGAGCAGGCTATTGAGTATGCAGCCCGTCGCTTCCGGGAAATTCAGGATCAACACGGACGTAACAGCATCGGTGCAATCAGTTCTTCACGCTGCACTAACGAAGAAGTTTTTCTAGTCCAAAAGCTAGTGCGCTCGGGGTTCGGTAATAACAATATCGATACCTGCGCCCGGGTGTGTCACTCGCCCACCGGTTATGGTTTGAAAACGACGATGGGAGAGTCAGCGGGTACTCAGACGTTTTCTTCTGTTGATAAGGCCGACGTAATAGTCGTGATCGGTGCAAACCCCACGGAGGCACATCCGGTTTTCGGCTCGCGGTTGAAGAGGCGACTGCGCCAGGGCGCTGGGTTGATCGTGATTGACCCCAGAAAAACTGACCTGGTACAGGGCCCGCATGTTGAAGCGGACTTTCACCTGCCGTTGAATCCTGGCACCAATGTAGCGCTACTCAATGCGCTGGCCCACGTCATCGCCACAGAGGATTTGTTTGACCGGGAGTTCATCGCCCAGCGCTGCGAAGAGGCAGCGTTTACGGAATGGCTGGAGTTCATTAGAGAGCCTCGTCATTCCCCGGAAGAAAGCGCAGATGAAACAGGGGTGGACGCGCATGAATTGCGCTCTGCGGCCAGGTTATATGCCGGCGCGACTAACGGGGCAATCTATTATGGCTTGGGTGTGACTGAGCACAGCCAGGGATCGACAGCGGTGATGGGCATTGCTAACCTTGCGATGCTGACCGGTAATATCGGCCGTGAGGGTGTAGGCGTTAATCCATTGCGCGGACAAAACAATGTTCAGGGCGCCTGTGATATGGGGTCTTTTCCTCACGAGCTGCCAGGCTATCGGCATGTTTCTGATCCGGCGGTTCGAGCACAGTTTGAACAGGCTTGGGGTGTCACCTTGGACCCTGAGCCCGGTATGCGTATTCCTAATATGTTTGACTCAGCGGTAGACGGAAATTTTCGGGGCTTGTATTGCCAAGGCGAAGATGTTGCGCAATCTGATCCGAATACGCAGCATGTTGAGGCGGCATTGGGGGCATTGGACTGCTTGGTAGTCCAGGATATATTCCTTAACGAAACCGCAAAATTTGCCCATGTGTTTCTACCCGGCTCTTCTTTTCTCGAGAAAAACGGTACCTTTACCAACGCAGAGCGTCGCATTTCGCCGGTACGCAAAGTGATGCCCGCCCTGGCAGGTAAAGAGGACTGGGAAGTAACTGTGGCTTTAGCCAACGCGATGGGCTGCTCGATGTCCTACACCCACCCGTCTCAAATAATGGATGAGATAGCGCAACTCACACCAACCTTCAGTGGCGTCAGTTATGACAAACTCGACGCTCAGGGCAGTATTCAATGGCCCTGTAATGCGCAGGCTGAAACGGGCACCGAGATTATGCATGTGGATAACTTTGTTCGCGGCAAAGGTTACTTTGCGAAGACCGAATTTCTACCCACTGACGAGAGGGCGAATCGTAAATACCCCTTGTTACTGACTACTGGCAGGATATTGTCGCAATATAATGTGGGTGCACAGACACGCCGCACCGACAATCTGATCTGGCACGAGGAAGATCGATTGGAAATACACCCTCATGACGCAGAAGAAACCGGCATCAAGGACAATGACTGGGTCGGTATCAGTAGTCGTGCCGGCAGCACGGTGTTGCGAGCTGAAATTTCAGAGCGAGTACGCCCGGGTGTTGTGTATACCACTTTTCACCATCCTTTTTCCGGGGCCAATGTGGTCACCACCGACAACTCAGACTGGGCCACTAACTGCCCCGAATATAAAGTAACTGCCGTCAGTGTGGTCAAAGTTACGCAGCCTTCGGCGTGGCAAGAGCGACAGAAATCGTTCGATAAACAGCAGTTGGGTCTGCTCGCTGATGCCAGTCGTAGTTAAGTATGCTCTTGGATAAGGGGGTAACCTCGGTGTCCCGCTGGAGCTGGGAGGACGGCAGTGCTACCGCGGATTTCGATCAGGTCGTAGAGGAATGCCCGGTGGCGATGGTCTACAACGGAGTGTCGCATGTGGTGATGATGGCGACTCCTGTAGACCTTGAAGAGTTTGCTCTGGGGTTTGGGCTAACCGAGCAGATATTGGCGTCGCCGGAGCAACTCTTGGACATTGATATACAGCGCCAACCACAGGGCATTGAACTGCACATGACAGTTGTCAACGAGGCCTTTGTCGCGCTCAAGCAGCGCCGACGTAATCTGGTAGGGCGCACGGGATGCGGGCTGTGCGGTGCGGAGTCACTGGCGCAGGCGATTCCCGATCCGGTTAGCGTAAGTTCTGACGCGGTTTTTGATTTGGCGGCCCTCGAGAACGCGGTGAGCTCCATGCTTGCTCATCAACCCATGAAACAACTCACTGGTTCTGTACACGGCGCCGCGTTTTGCGATGGTCAGGGTAATGTGGTGGTGCTACGGGAAGATGTTGGACGTCACAATGCGCTGGACAAACTGATTGGCGCGATGCAAAAAGAAATTACCGATGAAGGGTTTATCTTGGTGAGTAGTCGGGCCAGCTATGAAATGGTCGCTAAAACTGCACGTGCCGGCGTGTCACTGTTGGCAGCAGTTTCTGCGCCTACATCGCTGGCGATAGAACAGGCCAATATGGCAGGCATTACGTTGGTCGGTCACGTGCGTGAGGGGCGTCAGGTGATATACACTCATCCAGAGAGAGTTCGGGGTCATAGTTGAAATGAGTTCACAACAATTACATCAGTCGATCAAGATGGTCAACCAGATTGCCGCTAATCTTGGTGCGGGGGCAGACCCGAAAGTTGCCGCGGTTGGTGTAGCTGATCATATTCGTCGCTTCTGGACGCCGGATATGCGACAGCAATTATTATTCTACGCCGACGAGACCGAGGACGGCTTGACTCCGCTGGTACTTAGCGCGCTCGAACTGTTGCGGAATGAAGCAGTGGCCTAAGGCGTCTGCGAAGGCAAGAAGGTAATGATGATCAGGCTCGAGCCGAAAGTGCCAACAATCTAAAAGGTCGCAAGATAATAGGCCTTCTTCGGTTCACCTGACATTTCTGGCCCTTAGTGTTTCTCGGACAGTAAGCCCGAGAGAACTTGCGTATGGCGCAGTGCCTCGATACCGGAATCGGTGAGGTAACCACCGTCAGCCTTGTTAACGAGGCCTTTATCAAACAGGCTTTTACAGGCGACAATTACCTCTGCACGTGTACTGGAGTGCACTTTTAGGCCACTGCCTGATGTGGCGACATCAAACTGCAACAAGAGATTTAGTTCTTCGAGGGTGGTGGTGGTAAATCGCAAGGCTTTATCCTCTAATTAGAATTTAATTCGAACAGTATATCAGGATAGTGCTTTAGCTGAGGGCAGGGCTTTCGCAAATTGCAGGTCAACCATAAGAATGCGCGGATGAATTCCCAATAGTGGGCGTTCGGCCAGGTTCAATATAAACCCTGCTAACCTCCGTTTTAGACCACAACGGTTACTCTGCAGTAGTGCGTAGGGTAAACATGCGATCTGCGTTCAGCTGTCGAAATCTACTTCGAACCGTTTGCTGCGAAGTTCGTCCAGAATAATGTCCCAAACATCGGCGTTTAAGCCAAGGCCAACATGAGTAACATTGACTTCTATGTGCTTCACGATAGGGCTTTGGTCGTCAATAGATGCCTGCCACGCCACCACGCCGTCGCGCTTGCTGTAGATTGCGGTTATCGGTTGCGTAATAGGCGTGTCGAAACGTCTTGCCACCTCTTCCTCTATCCAATCGATGTCGACATTCTTGCGTCTAAAGACAGGAGCGGCTGATGTGTACTTTGGGCCGCCATAGGCTGGCGAACCCATAGTAATCACCCCTGCAACGGTCCCTGCGAGTTCACGTGCGGTTTCCCGCGCAACGTAGCCGCCCAGACTCCAGCCAATTAGGATGACAGGGCTACCCAATGCTTCGGTACGGGCTTTAACACGCTTCACCATACAGTCACACAACGCCGGGACTTCGCCTTCGCCGTTGTGTGTTCGAGTACGATCTACATCCCAAGTATCAGAAAGCTCGCTGAGTTCCTTAATCATGCCACGCCCGGCAAGGTTGCGACCTAGGCCCCAACCCTCAACATTGTAGCCATGGCAGGATAAAAAATAGCGAAGTGGTGCCGTTGACGTGTCATCTGCACCAATGCCAGGCAGTACAATAACCGGTAGTTTATGACCGTCCTGAGGCGTCGCAAAACGGGCTTTGGCTAGCGATAACGGTATCCCCAGCATATCTTTTATTGCAAAAAACTCGCCCAGAGTATTTTTTAGTGGAGGTGGGGAAATCGATTTAGGCACGTGGGGCTCCGCAAGGTGGTGCTGATAAACGATTAAACACGTTATACGTGACTGCAGGTGGGCCGGACCACTAGGAATAACCGCCATGTAACAGGTTGCCGCGGTCAGCCTACCGATACTTGCAAAAAAGTCATTGTTTTATTGACAGTGAGCAATACTGGCGAACCTGTTTATTTTGAGACAAAGCCAGGCCACTATTTTCGTATAGATGCCCGATAGCTTCTCGGCGAAGTTCCGACAGTTTTACCAAATAATCTGGAAAAATACAGTGGATCTTCATAGCCCAGGGTGGCTGCAATCGCTTTGATGGTCAGGTCGCTGGAGTCGAGCAGGTAGCAAGCGTGTTCCATTTTCATATTCAGGAAATGTTTCACTGGTGAGTACCCCGTCAATTTTTTATAGCGATTGCTGAAATGATACTTCGACATATTGGCGGTGGCCGCCAGTGTTTGCAGACTGAGAGTCTGATTAATGTTGGCTAACATAAAGTCTTGCACGTGTT
Source organism: Halieaceae bacterium (assembly GCA_047633055.1). Taxonomy (GTDB): domain Bacteria; phylum Pseudomonadota; class Gammaproteobacteria; order Pseudomonadales; family Halieaceae; genus CALJFL01. The sequence goes on from JBLIEI010000022.1 coordinate 26,743, forward strand.
GTAGCTGAAAGCTTCTTTGATTGCGCGCTTGGTGGGCTCGAATTTCCAGCGCGGTTTGGGTCAGTAAATAGCGCAGTTGATTGGCTGCGTTGATAAATGCGCGGGTGGAGTAACCGGTACTGCGAACTTCCATCAATTGACTGAAGGCGGCGATCAGTGTGGGCGAAACGCCGGCCTCAACGACTGGTTTGCCCTCACGATAACCTAGGTACTGGGTGAAAATCCCGGTGCTCGCGCCCTGAAAATGCACCCAGTAGACCGTCCAGGGTGTGGCAGAGTCGGCCACATAAGTGTGCTGCACACCCTGTGGCAGGATTAGCATCTGGCCCGCGGATATCGTTCCCTGCCACGAAGAGGTTTCCAGTTCGCCTTTACCGTCAGTGCAATACAGTAGCAGGTTGTCATCGTGACGATGGCGCTCCATATGATGCCCCTGAGCGCTGGGATAGAAACCCATTGCTGTGGGGTAACAGTCCTTGGTCAATGGGTGTCTGGCCATTTTCTCGACCATGAACGCGGGCGTGAGAAAACGAATGCCAGTGGCTGGTAGGGGCCATTTGGAGGGGGAGCTCATAACCGCAATATAGTCCATGAATTTAGCAATTTAGTCAATGTGGACGACTTGCCAGCAGTGCTATCCTTCTCCGCCTAAACAAGATCATTGATGCCCGCAGGAGTTCGATTATGTCTGAGCAAATAAGCCCACAGCAGGAGATGGCCGCATTAGTTGAGCGCTCGCGCGCTGCGCAACAGCAGATAGCGGATTACACCCAGGAGCAGGTGGATGAACTGATCCGCGCCATGGTGTATGCCGTTGCCAGAGAGGACCGTGCCAAGGAAATAGCCCAGTTCACTGTCGACGAAACCCAGTTGGGAAACTATGAGGGCAAATATCTCAAGATTCATCGCAAGACGCGCGCGACGCTGATGGACATCATCGGTGACAAATCGGTGGGGATCATTGAAGTAGACCTTGAGCGCAATCTGGTTAAGATTGCCAAGCCTATCGGCGTTATCGGTGCTTTGTCTCCATCGACCAACCCGGAGGCTACACCGGTTATCAAAGCAATTTCTGCCATTAAAGGTCGGAACTCGATCATCGTTGCGCCGCACCCTCGGGCGAAACTGACCAACAAAAAAATCTGCGACTACATGCGCGAGGCCCTGGAACTATGCGGTGCGCCAGCTGACTTGGTCATCGGCATCGAAATTCCGTCGATGGAATTGACTAATGAGCTTATGACTCAGTGCGATCGTGTGCTGGCAACGGGTGGCGGGGCAATGGTAACTGCGGCCTACTCAAGCGGCACGCCTGCACTGGGTGTTGGCGTCGGCAACGCATGCATCACAGTAGATGACACTGCCAACCTTGACGAGGCCGCCGAGAAAATACGTATATCCAAGACTCTGGATTTAGCGGCATCCTGCTCCTCTGACAATTCCGTGCTTATTTTTGAAGCGGTTTACGACGCCTTTGTAGAAAAACTGAAGGTTGAGGGCGGTTATGTTCTGAACGAAGAAGAAAAGTTGAAGCTGCAAAACACGATCTGGCATGACGGCCATCTGAATACGGCCATTGTGGCTCAGCCTGCTCATAAGATTGCCGGTATGGCAGGTATCGAATTACCCGAGGATGTGCAGTTTTTGATGGTGCCGGAAACCGGCGCAGGCCCCGATCACCCATTTTCCGGCGAAAAGCTGTCGGTGGTCATGGCTTTGTATAAAGTGAGAGATATTGATCACGCGATTGCGCTGACCAATGATATTCAGGCTTATCAGGGTCAGGGTCATTCTTGTGGTATCTATTCGTACAGTGACGACAATGTTATGAGCTTTGCCCACGCCACCAAAACCTCGCGAGTGATGGTGAATCAACCGCAGGCTGCCTCCAATAGTGGCAATCTATGGAACGGGATGCGCCAGACGTTTTCGTTGGGTTGTGGTTCCTGGGGTGGCAACTCCACCAATAACAACATCACCTGGCGCGACCTGATTAATGAGACCTGGGTTTCAAGGCCGCTGGCTCAGAGCAAAGTTATTCCAGACGATGAGGAGCTTTTTGGCGATGTAATGGCGAAGTTCAAGTAAGCTGTTATGGACTTTTCTCTTAATGACGACCAGATAGCGTTTACCGACAGCGCCCGCGCATTTTCCGAAGGCGTATTAGCCCCCGGAGCTGCGCTCTGGGATGAGACTTCGTACTTCCCCAAAGACGTTCTGGCGCAGGCCGGAGAACTGGGATTTATGGGAATGTATACACCTGAGGCCGCCGGTGGTCTAGCGCTGCCCAGGCTGGACGCGAGTCTTATCGTAGAGGAGTTGGCCAAAGGTTGTACCACCACGGCTGCTTTTTTGACGATTCACAACATGGCCACCAGTATGATTGGCAAGTACTGCCAGCAGTCGGTGATCGACGAATGGTGCCCCGATCTGGTGATGGGCGCGAGACTGGCTTCCTACTGCCTGACTGAACCTGGTGCAGGCTCCGACGCGGGCGCACTAAGCACCTCCGCGAAACGGGACGGTGACGACTATATCGTTAATGGTAGCAAGGTGTTCATCTCTGGTGCTGGAGAAACTGAGGTGCTGGTGGTTATGCTGCGCACCGGCGATCAAGGGCCGAAAGGGATCTCGGCGCTGCTTATTCCCGCTGATGCCGACGGCATTACTTACGGTAAGAAAGAAGAAAAAATGGGCTGGAATGCCCAGCCTACGCGGATGATTTCCTTTGACAGCGTCAGGGTGCCGGTTATCAATCGCCTAGGGGCTGAAGGACAAGGCTTCGCCATTGCAATGGAAGGTTTGGACGGGGGCCGCATCAACATCGCTACTTGCAGCATTGGCACTGCCCAGCAGGCGTTAGAAGAGGCGACTGCCTATGTTCAGGAGCGCAAACAATTCGGTTCGACTATCGCAGATTTTCAATCCACGCAATTCAAGTTAGCCGACATGTTAACCGAAATAGTTGCAGCCAGGCAGATGATTCGCTTGGCTGCTAGCAAGTTGGACAATGGCGATTCTCAAGCCTCTACCTATTGCGCGATGGCCAAACGTTTTGCCACAGATGTAGGGTTCAATGTTTGCAACGACGCACTGCAATTGTTTGGGGGCTACGGCTATATCAAGGAATACCCGATGGAGCGCCATGTGCGCGATACCCGGGTGCATCAAATTTTGGAAGGCACCAACGAAATTATGCGAGTCATCGTATCTCGCAAATTGTTAATGGACGGCGCATTGGAGGTTATTAAGTGAGTATCAGCAAGTCTGAAAAACTAAAAGTTGAGATCGTTGGACATACCGCTCAGGTCACCATCGACAATCCCGGAGCCAATACCTGGGACACTGAAAGTCTGCCAGCGCTCAAGGATCTGGTAGAAAAACTGAATGCCGACAAATCAGTGTTTGCGCTGGTCTTGACCGGCGCCGGCACCAAGTTTTTTTCCGCGGGGGCGGACCTGAAGTTGTTCGCCGACGGTGATCCCAAAACCGCTGGCGATATGGCAGAGTATTTTGGCGCGGCCTTTGAATGCCTCTCTGATTTCCGGGGTGTATCCATCGCTGCGATTAACGGTTTTGCCATGGGCGGAGGGCTTGAAGTGGCGCTGGCTTGCGATATCCGTATCGCTGAAGAGCAGGCGCAAATGGCGCTGCCGGAAGCCAAGGTCGGCCTTTTACCCTGTGCCGGCGGTACTCAGCGTCTGGCTTGGCTGGTTGGTGAGGGCTGGGCAAAGAAGATGATCCTTTGTGGCGAGCGAATCAAGGCGGATACCGCCGAGAGAATTGGCTTGGTTGAAGAAGTCGTCGCGACAGGCACCGCATTGGAACGCGCCATGGCATTGGCCGCTCAGGTTGGCCAGCAAAGCCCCATCTCTGTCAGTTACTGTAAAGAGCTAATTCATGCAGCCAGAGATAATGCCAGCGGGACGTCACTAGTCGACGAACGACAAAAATTTGTCGACCTGTTCAGCACAGAAGATCAGCGCGAAGGGGTGAATGCCTTCCTCGAAAAACGTGCGCCGCAGTGGAAAAACCGCTGATGTCAGTAGTACTGTTTGAGGAAATTCCCTGCGGCTCAAGAAGGCTGGGACGTGTAACATTGAATGTTGAAGCTACACTCAACTCATTAACGCTTGACATGGTCGACCTGTTGCAAGCCCAGTTGGATCAATGGCAGGCCGACGATGAAATCGCGCTAGTGTTCATAGAAGGCGCCGGCGAGAAAGCTTTTTGTGCTGGGGGAGATGTGCAGGCGCTGCACGCTTCAGCTGTCGCGACTCCGGGAGGGCCTTGCGATTATGCGGAAAGCTTCTTCGCCCGCGAGTATCGTATGAACTACACCCTCCATACCTATGACAAGCCGTTGATCTGCTGGGGCCACGGGATTGTTATGGGTGGCGGTCTTGGTGTGATGGCTGGCTGTTCCCATCGTGTGGTGACAGAAAAGACGCGAATCGCCATGCCCGAAGTAACCATTGCCCTGTTCCCCGATGTCGGTGGCAGTTGGTTCCTGAATCATATGCCGGGAAGCTCAGGGGCTTTCCTCGCGCTGACCGGTGCGTCAATCAATGCCGCAGACGCGATCTACACTGGTATCGCCGATCGCTTTATAGCCAGCGAGCACAAGGAAGCAGTGCTTGCCCAGCTGATGCAAGTTGATTGGCAAGCTCATTCCGACAGTAATCATGCCCTTGTCCGTCATGTGCTTAGACCTTTTGCCCAGCAAAGCATCGGTGCTTGGCCAGCGGGACAGGTTGAGCCTCACATCGCGACGATCAATGCCCTGTGTGACGGCGACGACATTCATGAAATTATCGATAACATTGTTGGCCAAACGACTGAGGATCCATGGTTATCCAAGGCGCGTAACGGCCTTACTCACGGGTCGAGTTTAGCGGCACGTTGGATTCATCAACAGCTCAGGGTAACCCGACACATGTCATTGCGTGAGGTCTATCTGGCCGAAATACAGCTGGTCACCAATATTGTTCGGCATCCTGAGTTTGCTGAGGGAGTGCGTGCACTACTGATCGATAAGGATCGCAACCCGGCTTGGTGCTATTCGACTTCTCGTGATGTGACAGACGAAGTCCTCGCCCCATTTTTCACCAGTCCCTGGGCGGAGAATCCGCTGACAGAGCTGATCTAAAAAGAATACAAAGGAAGCAATTATGGCTAATGTCGGTTTCATCGGTTTGGGCAATATGGGCGGGCCCATGGCGAAAAATCTGCTTTCCGCAGGGCACGTTGTGACGGTGTTTGATTTGATGCCTGAAGCATTAGCCGAGCTTGAGGCTGCTGGGGCAAAGGTGGCAACCAGTGCCAGTGGTGTCGCTGCGGGCGCTGATTATATTATTTCTATGCTGCCCGCCGGCAAACATGTTGCCAGCGTATATACCGGTGAAAATGGACTGCTAGCGCAGTTGGATGCTAGCGTCACGGTACTCGATTGCAGCACTATAGACGCCGCCACCTCGCGAGAGGTTGGCGCTGTCGCAGCAGCTGCCGGTATTGGATTTATGGATGCGCCTGTGTCCGGCGGTGTAGCCGCTGCCGCTGCCGGTACGTTGGCATTCATGTGTGGTGGCGATAATGCGACCTTTGGAAAGGCCAAACTGATTCTTGCTGGAATGGGTAAAAATATCTTTCACGCGGGGCCACACGGTGCCGGACAGGTCGCCAAGGGCTGCAATAACATGCTGCTGGCAATTCACATGCTGGGGACCTGCGAGGCCCTAGAGATGGGCGCGCGAAATGGTCTCGATCCAGCCGTGTTGTCAGAAATTATGTTGGCCAGTTCAGGCCGAAACTGGTCACTGGAAGTCTATAACCCGTACCCCGGCGTGATGGACGGTGCCCCAGCGAACAATGACTATAAACCTGGTTTTATGGTTGATCTGATGGTCAAGGATCTAAACTTGGCCATGGGTATTGCTGAAGGTTCTGGCGTTGACAACCAGTTGGGCAAGTTAGCGCAGGCTCTTTACACCAGGCACCAGCAAGCGGGTAATGGTCAGCGGGACTTTTCCAGTGTGTTGCAAAACCTGCAAGAGTAAATGATTTCACCGTCAGAGCAGGTTGCCAACTGTCTGAGTCAGTCGCGCAGTTTTACCACGGCGCTTGGCGATGACGGGCCGCTAGTGTGGCAGCGATGGGGAGGAGGTTCGTCTGAGTCCAGGCCTCTGGTGTTGCTTCACGGCGGCTTCGGTTCCTGGAACCATTGGTTGGCAAATGTGCCTGTACTAATGACCCAACGTCAGGTCTGGACGCTTGACCTACCGGGTCTCGGGACCTCGGGAGATATGCCCAAGCCATACACGACAAGACACTTCGCTGAGCTAATCTGTAATGGCTTGGGAGAACTGCTTGGCCCTGAGGCGAGTTTTGACCTGGCGGGTTTCAGTTTTGGCGCCATGATAGGCGGCGCTGTTGCAGCGTTGGCTGGCCAGCGGTGCGAAAGATTTACTATGATCGGTGCAGCCGGCTTTGGCGATCTCCATGTACAGGTCAGTCTTCTGCCAATTCCTGCCAGTGACACCCTGACAGTTGAAGCCAACGAAGTTCACAGTGAGAATCTTAGTCGCTTGATGTTGGCCAAATCAGCATCTGTGGACGAAGTGGCGGTTCATCTGCATGCAGCCAATCTAGCGCGGTTTCGCTTTCGCAGTCGCAGGCTGGCGGGATCCAATGATCTTGCAGAGATTTTGCCGGACATAAAAGCGAGGCTGGTTGGAGTCTGGGGAAGTGATGATGCGACCGCCGGCGGTCTGGTGGGCATAGAAAAGCGCGCCGTGATGCTGCGCGCGGTGCAACCGGATGCTGAGTTTCACATATTGCCAGGGGTGGGTCACTGGGCCATGTACGAAGCGCCCGATCGGGTAAACGCTATCTTGCTGGGAAAGCGGTCAGCCTAATAGGCGAGTGACAGCCCTGGAAGCGGCTATAACGCCCTCGTCAAAATAGGCCTCGTGGTTTTCTTCGATCTTCCCCAGGTCGTATAGGTAGTTCACCATAATACCTCCAGATTGCTCGCGCCCTTTGACCGACAGGTCCGCGCCGCCGTGAATTCGATGCAGCCTGGCGCCGTTGCCCAGATGAAAGCGCGCTACCGGATCTTTCGGTAGCTCGCCTGATTTGACCTTCAACAGGTAATGGGCAGACAGTCGGATGTGCGCTTCATACACCTCAGTTTTCACCACATTACCCACAGGCTCTCTGACTTTTGCGGCCAGATCAGGTGAGACTAGTTCACTCAAATCTGCTTTCAACAACCATGTGCGAAAGCCTGGAACAGGGGACAGGGTGACGAAGGTTTTGAGCGACGGCAGTTCCTTGGTAAGTTCACCGACCACGTTTTTGATCAGAAAGTTGCCGAACGACACCCCGGCCAGGCCAGGATGACAGTTGCTGATGGAGTAAAATACTACGGTGTTTGCCGCCTTGTTGGCCGGGGCCTCACGGTCCTGAACCAATAAGGGGCCAATAGCTTCCGGCAATTCGTTAGTAAGCGCTATTTCGACGAATACCAGGGGGTCATTTTGCAGCGCCGGGTGGAAGAATGCGAAGCAGCGTCTGTCTTCGCGCAGTCGACTGCGTAAGTCATCCCAGCCATTGATCTGGTGCACAGCCTCATAATCGATAATCTTTTCGAGTACTGATGCCGGTGATGACCAGTCGATACGGCGCAGTTCGAGAAAGCCTTTATTAAACCAGGAAATAAACAAGTGCTTGAGGTCAGAGTTAACACCGCGCAGCGCAGGGTTGGCGCGCAACAGCTGTAGCAAATCGCCACGCATTGCGACCAATGTAGGGGTACCGTCGGGTGCCATATTGATGCGACGAAATAATTTCTGGCGCGGTGCCTCCACGCAGTGTCCTATAGCCCAAAGACTCTCCAAGTCGCCACTTTTACGATAGGCGTCTGCAGCGGCCAGTACCTCGTCACTGTCGACTTCAAATTCCTCTGCGAGATTGGTAAAGAACGCCAATCGCCCACTGGCTGGCAGCTGCCTGTAAGCCTCGGTAATTTCACTGGCCAAGGCCAGACCCGAGGCCTCACCCCGGTGATTCAGAAGTTCCTTGCATAGGCTTGTCAGTGAGCCAGTATCGCTATCGCGAGCCTTGGCAGCGCGGCGTCTCTTGGCCAGTATTTCGCGCCCTGAGTCCACGACCGAGGCCAGGGTGCGTTCAAAGGTGTTCATTCGACCTGTATCTGGTGACAGGCCTTTGGAGAGTTCTGAAGACATTTAAAGTGGTGTTCCAGCCAAATAAGGCTGTTCAAGATAGCTCATTGCGTGATTCGACGCTACACCCTCTGGGGTAGGGTGGTCGAAGATTTTCTGCGTAAATACCCAGATTAGGCCAAGCAAATACTAGTTTAAGGCTAGCGCTGTTGATAGGATGACTGGCCCACGTTTAGAGAAGGTGGCGATAGTAATGTTTGATCGGAACAAAAATAAACCGGCGTCCTCAGTGGCCCCGGAGCCAGCTACAGCGCAGAGTCCCTCTGCATCCAGTTCACCTGACCCTGTTATTTCAAGGAGTGCCGCAATGATCGGTCCCAGTATAGTAATAAAAGGTACAGTTTCCGGCGACGAGGACCTGATTATCCAGGGCAAAGTTGAAGGCACTATTGACTTGCGTGACAACGAGGTTTCAGTCGGCCAGTCCGGAAAAGTTAACGCCGACGTTAACGCCAAGGTGGTGAAAGTCGACGGTGAAGTGTCCGGCGACATCACGGGGGGTGAGAAGGTAGTCATCTCCAAGTCGGGGAATGTTCAAGGGAATATCGTAGCACCCCGTGTCACTTTGGAAGATGGTGCTATCTTCAAGGGTAGCATTGACATGGACCCGGGTGACGGCGCGGCGAGTAAAGTCTCGCTGTCGACACAAAAACCGGCTAATACTCCCAGCTCCAGCTCCAGCTCCAGCGCTCCCGGATTTGATCTAAAGAGCGGTTAGTCAAAATTGATTCTTCGCCGCCCGCGGGCGGCTTTGAGGTACACCGCACCATGGCATCGACACAGCCCTCGAAGCTGCTATCGACCCTGTTTGAACATCAAGATGAGGAAGCGCGTATCACCGTGCTTCACATCGGCCCGGCTCTGTCTGAAACGGTAGAATTTTTTTCACGCTATCGTTGTAAATTATACTTTGTGGATTTGTTTGGGGAACTGCCGATCCTGGCCGAAGAGGACGTACCTCTCTCGCTGGAGAAACAATTCGCCGAGTTGTTGAAATTTCCCTCGGGCACCTACTTCGATATTGCCCTGTTCTGGGATGTGTTTAATTATATGAGCAGTGATGCCATTATCGCGTTTCTAATCACTCTCAGGCCGCATCTGCGTCCCGATAGCCTGGCGCATGGCTTCGCCGTTCACAATCTAAGAAATCTTCCCAGTGAGAAGGTTTATGGAATTAACGACCTCGAGGGGCTTAGTGTCAGTCAGCGTCCAACAAGTCTGCCAGGGTACGCGCCACATAATCAGAGTCGGCTCAAAACCTTACTGAGTTGCTTTCAATTTGACCGCAGCGTGTTGCTCTCAGATAGTCGTCTGGAACTATTGCTAAGTGCCAAGCTGTGAAGGAAACTGATAAAGCCGGTTTCTTTGGATTTAATTTTGGAATTGCCGATCAATGAAACTTACCCCTTTTCATATTGCTGTTCAAGTTCGCGATCTGGCCGAGGCCCGATCCTTTTATGGCGGTGTTCTAGGCTTGGAGGAGGGTCGTAGCTCAAGCACCTGGATCGATTTTAATATGTACGGTCACCAATTCGTCGTTCACCTCAACGAGTCGTTGGGCGCAGGTGGCAGTGTGCAGCAAATCAAAAACCCTGTTGATGGGCAGGGGGTTCCTGTGCCCCACTGTGGCGTCGTACTGGAGTTTGAGCATTGGCGGGTGCTGGCAAATAGATTGACGCGGGTTGTCGACTCGTTTGTGGTTGAACCTTATGTCCGGTTTGCCGGTGAAGTGGGCGAACAGGGTACATTCTTTTTCCTGGACCCCTCTGGAAACGCGCTGGAATTCAAAGGTTTTAGAGACATAGAGCGGCACCTGTTCGCTAATTAACATGGTTAAATGTCTTCTTTCCTACTGGCTTTTAGGCTGGCATCTCAACGTGAGTAAAATATGACCCCAATTAACGTCTTACTAATCTCCCTCGCACTGCTAATGGTGCAATCCGCCACGGCTCAGGAATCCGCTCTGGAGCGCCTGCAAAGTTATATTGAAGTCGATACCGTTAATCCACCGGGTAATGAATCACGCGGCGTACACTATCTGGCAGGGATACTCGACGCAGCAGGCATTGATTACGAAACTGCCGAATCTGCTCCCGGGCGAGGGAATATCTGGGCGCGGCTGGAAGGTGGCGACGAGCCCGCACTGATTCTGTTGCACCATATCGATGTGGTGCCAGCCTCGCGAGAGTTCTGGGCCACAGACCCTCTGAAAGCTGAAATTCGCGACGGTAAGCTTTATGGCCGTGGCACATTGGATACCAAAGGCTTGGGCATTGCGCACCTCGAGGCTTTTCTGGCATTGCACATCAGCGGCGCCAAGCTCAAACGTGACGTAATCTTTATGGCGACAGCGGACGAGGAAGCTGGCGGCAAGTATGGCGCCGGTTGGATCGTCGATAATCGGCCGGAGGCCTTCGCCGGAGCAGGGTTTTTACTGAATGAAGGTGGCATGGGGAAAATGGCCCAAGGGTACATTTCTTTTGGTATAGAAGTAGCCCAAAAACGCCCTTACTGGCTTCGCTTAACCGCCTCTGGCGTGCCGGGGCACGGTTCCCGGCCATTACCCGAGTCTGCAACATCGCGCTTGATCGCGGCTCTGGCGAGATTGCAGGCAGCGCCTTTTGAGCCTCGGATCGTCGCACCGGTACGCAGTATGTTTCAGGCCATGTCACCGCATGCAGAGCCTGAGTGGCAAGACGCGTTGTTGAATATTGACGAGACGATCAAAGATCCGCAGCTGCTGGCCAAAATGCAGGCTACTTTGCCTGGGCTGCATTCCCTGACTCGTAATACCTGCTCCCTGACCATGCTGTCAGGCAGCCAAAAAATTAACATCGTGCCGCCTACAGCCATTGCCGAGTTGGATTGTCGTATTCTTCCTGATCAGGATGCTCCTGAATTTCTCGAGCAAATCACCCGTATCGTCAATGATGAACATATAGCGATAGAAAAAATCTTACTATTTGGAGCGGCGATATCCAGCTCTGACACCCGGCTTTTTCGTGATATCGAGGAAGTGACCGCGCGATACCATCCCCAAGCTGGCATATTGCCGTCAGTTGTTGGGGGCTTCACCGATAGCCACTTTTTCCGTGACTTGGGGATTACCAGTTATGGCTATGCACCCTTTGTGCTCGAACCCGAGACTGCGGCAACCTTTCACGGCAATAATGAGCACATTCCGATCGACACTTTTGAGCAGGGTGTGCAGATGATGATTGAGATTGTCAGTAAGTTCGCTGGAACGTAATTCAGCAACGGCTTACCGGCCAGATTCTATGCTGGCCGGCAGGGCGTAACATTCACGCCGTGTATAGTAAAAATCTAAACGATTGATTTCAGTTATGTGGTTCTTGTCCTTAAGATAGCCTCAATCGCTCTTCGGGGTGAACCGGAAACGCCCTTTAACACTTAAATCACAATGAGGTGTCATCATGTCAACTTATGAGCAGGACATAGCCGCTCTCGCCGATCTTCGGGATCAGCAAACCGGCACATGGAGCAATATTAGCCCCGAATACGCTGCGCGTATGAAGGCTCAAAATCGTTTTCAGACGGGTCTGGACATTGCCCGCTATACTGCCGGCATCATGCGTAAGGATATGGCAGACTACGACGCGGACAGCGCGCAGTACACGCAGTCCCTGGGCTGCTGGCATGGCTTTATTGGTCAGCAGAAGTTGCTGGCGATCAAAAAGCACCACGGCACAACCGACAAGCGTTATCTGTATCTTTCTGGCTGGATGATCGCCGCGCTACGCAGCGAGTTTGGTCCTCTGCCAGATCAGTCCATGCACGAGAAAACTTCTGTGCCTGCACTGATCGAAGAGCTTTACACTTTCCTGCGCCAGGCTGACGCTCGTGAACTGGGTCACCTGTTCCACGATCTGGATGATGCTCGCGACGCCGGTGATGAGGTCAAGGAAAAAGCCGTACTGAACTCAATCGAAAACTACGAGACTCACGTTGTCCCCATCATCGCTGATATCGATGCTGGCTTTGGTAACGAAGAAGCCACCTACCTTTTGGCTAAGCAGATGATCGAAGCGGGCGCCTGCGCAATTCAGGTAGAGAACCAGGTATCCGATGCCAAGCAATGTGGCCACCAGGACGGAAAAGTAACCGTTCCCCACGAAGATTTTTTGGCTAAGATCAACGCTATCCGCTACGCCTTCCTTGAGTTGGGAGTAGACGACGGTGTAATCGTTGCACGTACTGACTCGTTGGGCGCAGGCCTGACCCAGAAAATTCCAGTGTCTACCGATACCGGTGATCTGGCCCACAAGTACAACGCTTTCCTGGAAACAGAAGTGATCAACGGTGCCGAAGACGTTAACGAAGGCGACGTAATTATTAAGCAGGACGGCAAGCTGGTTCGCCCGGTTCGTCTGCCCAATGGTTTGTACCGCTTTAAGGCGGGTACTGGCGAAGAGCGCTGTATTCTCGATAGTATTACCAGTCTACAAAATGGCGCCGACCTGCTGTGGATCGAAACTGAGAAGCCTCACGTTGGTCAAATCGGGGCAATGGTTGATGAGATCCGCAAGGCAGTGCCTAACGCCAAGCTGGTATACAATAATTCACCGTCTTTCAATTGGACGCTGAACTTTCGTCAGCAGGTATTTGATGCCTGGACTAAAGAAGGCAAGGACCTCGCTGCCTATACTCGCGATCAACTGATGAGCGCTGAATACGACGCAACAGATCTGGGTGTAGAAGCTGACAAATGGATTCAATCATTCCAGGCCGACTCAGCGCGCGAAGCAGGTATTTTCCACCACCTGATCACGCTGCCTACTTACCACACTGCGGCTCTGTCTACGGACAACTTGGCCAAGGGTTACTTCGGTGAAGAAGGCATGCTGGCTTACGTGAAAGGGGTTCAGCGCAAGGAGATCCGTCAGGGTATCGCGTGTGTTAAGCATCAGGACATGGCTGGCTCCAACATGGGCGACGATCACAAAGAGTATTTCGCCGGTGAACAGGCGCTCAAGGCTGGCGGTAAAGACAATACGATGAACCAGTTTGGCTAGGTTCTAGGTAGTATCCGGAAAGGGCTGATTTTATCGGCCCTTTTTTTTGTTTGTTTGGGAGGGTAGCTTCGTCGGCGGTAATTAGCTGTTTCCCTTCCCGCTTAACTGGGCACAGGCTGGCGTCCGTCTTCGGTAATGGCCGTTGCACAGGGATAAAAGCGTAGTTCCCGTCTTTCGAAGCGCAATTTCTGCAGCTCAGGCCTTCCGAAGTGCTACACCTCGTGAACGTCCATCCCCAAGCTCTCGCGCAGATCAGAAGTTGCATCTAACTGACTGCTGGAAGTAATCACCGCCGTACTGGCCAGTTCAGGCTTAAGATAAGTCTCAGTAACGCGGCGTAAATCATCGAGACTTACATCAAGAATACGCTGTCGGAATTCTTCCCGGTTAGCGTGAGTGCGACCGAATAGTGAATTGTGAAAATGCTGCTTAGCTTCACCAGCGGGTGAGCTTGGCTTGTCCAGGCTGCCAATCACTCCCAGTATCGCTTCTTCAAGCGGGCGATATTCATGGCTCTCATCCAGCATCCATTTTACCGAGCCGTCGAAATCTGTCAGTGTTTCCTCAAGTCTCGGATCGCGGTAAGAATAGAATCGGAAAGAGGCGATGCCTGAGTCCTGGCCCGCGCCGCCGCCATAGGCACCACCTTGTTCACGAATTGCCCGGTGCAGGAAGCCATTACGCAGAAACCCTCCAAGTACTGTCAAGGCTGCGGAATCTGCGTGGGCGATTGGCACGGTGGGGTAGGCGCGTGCAGAGAAGTTGACTTGGGTATTGGCAACCCACATTTCCTGCCTGCGCTCGCGTATAGGATCACGGGAGAAATGACTTGTGGCGCTGCCAGATTCAAGCGGTTGCCATTCGCTTGCTATTTGCTTTAGCAGGCTTTCCTGTTTTTCCTGCTCGGCGACCATTAATAACTGAGCCGGCATAGTCAAAACCTGTGAATGCAGCTCAGCCAGTTCCTGTGAGAACTTACTCAGTTCAGCCTTGTCTTTAAGTTTCTCATCCAGCTGCCGCAAGGATTTGATACCTGCCATGCCAGAAAGTTGGTGATTAATGTTGGCCAGAGGGCTCATCCCGGCACTGGCCGCAGCCATCGCCAGGCCGTGTCCATTGCCGGTGACCGATTGATCCCGTCGAGCGCGTTGTTGGCTGATTATGTCGCGTATACGTGACACTTCATCGAAGCGAACATTGTGCAGTGTGTCTACCATCAAGCGGGATTGCTCGCTGATGTTACTGACCAGTGCTTTCGAAGACAGGATCATGTTCGCGCTCACCAACTGTTCATTGTCCACTGACGCGCGTAGGGAAGAAAATACATTGATCGCGCCTACTGCGGCAGACTGTCGGTGTTGTGTGCTCAGGTAGTCGGCATCACCCAGTCCCAGTTCGGTCAGGAGGTTGGTATAGCAGGGCAACATAGATAGCTGCGAGTCGGAAATTGCCGGCAGCGATGAAATACTTTGCAAATAGACCAAGCCGTTGGTGCCCTGAGCGTAACTGGTTATCGGAGTCTGGCCCACCGTCTGCTGAGTGTTGGTTAGCTCGGGAACACTGCCAGGAATGTCGCTTAGTTCGACTTTTGGGAGAATGCTCTCGTCGTCAACTTGACCCTGGCGTGCCAAAAGGTCTGCCGCCAGCTTGATCACTGCCTGGCTTTGCTCCTCGTCCATTGCTGCTTTGACATCGGCTAGCCGTGCTGTTTCCGCGATTTTACGGCGCCCTGAGAGTTCTTTGTCAGGTGACATCACCAGTGTTACCCGGTGTTGATTGTTCACTAGTAAATCCCGTGCCAGTCGGCAAACATACTGAGGGTCGGCGATACGCTCGCGCAGGCTGGCAATTACCGGGTCCAGGTTGAGTACCGCGATCGGGTCGGCGTAGTGCGTAGCGCAACCCAGAGACTGCATAATAAGTTGCAAGCCATAGGGGAAGCTGTCACCGCTGATTTCCCGTTGATGCAATTCCAACTGATGCAGTATTGCTTCCAACCTATCGTGCGGTACTGGATTCTCTGCTACGTCGTGAAGTACTTTCATTACTAGCGCTTCTACTTCCTCTACCCGGTCTGCCTCACTGCCTTCAATGCCGCAGCAGAACACCATCTCCCGCATCGAATCCTCAAGTCCGCACAGCGGGGAGGGGGCAAGCCCCAGTTCTGTTGTTTCCAGCGCCTGCTGTAACGGCGACGCACTGTTTTCCATCAGTACACTGGATAACAACTGGGCTTCTAGTAATTGTTCCAGGTTGGCGCTTTCACCAAGCATCCAACCTACAACAATATGGGTCTTCTGATCGACTTCACCGCTTTCGTCGAAAGCGTAAACGTCGCTTACGCGAAGAGGTTTTGTCAGTCGCTGTTCGGCTTTTACCTGAATGCGTTGATCCAGGCGCTCAAAGCTATGCAATGCTTTGGTCTCAAAGCTAGCTTGATGTTCGCTGGCGGGTATGTCGCCAAAGGTCATAAAGATGGCGTTGCTAGGATGGTAGTGACTGCGATAAAAGGCCTGTAGATCCTGATAACTCAGGTCTGGAATGCGCTCCGGGTCGCCGCCGCTGTTGTGGTGGTAAGTGCTGGTTGGAAATAGGTTCTCGCATAGTTTGTCCCACAAAGTACTGCTGACAGAACTCATAGCACCTTTCATTTCGTTGAATACTACGCCTTTAAATACCAATTCACTGTCGCTGTTGCCTGCTTCAGCGAATTCAACCCGATGGCCTTCCTGGGCGAAGTCCAACGGATCCAAGCGGGAGAAAAAGACTGCATCGAGATAGACCTCGAGCAGATTATTAAAATCCTTACGATTCTGGCTGGCGAAAGGGTAGGCCGTCCAGTCGGAGCTGGTAAACGCGTTCATAAAGGTGTTCAGCGAACGCCGTAGCATCATGAAAAATGGGTCTCGAACAGGGAAACGCTCGCTGCCGCACAAGGCGGTGTGCTCCAGGACATGGGCAACGCCAGTGGAGTCTTCGGGAACAGTACGCAGAGCGACTAGGAATACATTTTCCGCGTTGTCTGCTGCCAGGTGGTAGTGCGCCGCTCCGGTGGCTCGGTGCTCAAACTGTTGCACTTCAATATTAAGTGATTCTATGGTTTCTTGGCGAATGAGATCAAAAGCCGGATGCGCGATGGATAGGGCGCTGGGGTTGTTCATAAGGGTCTCAGTTTATCTTGGGAAGAAGTCTATTTTAAGGCACCTGCGACAAATTCCCTAGTACTTCAGCGTGGTCTGAAATACCAGGTAACTCATCAGCGGCGGCGGGGCCTGATGCGGCCGGGGTTCGTGCTGGAATTTGGGCCTTTTCAATGGGCACTAGTTTGATCCGATATAGGGCGGGCCAGCGCTTGCCGGTCACCCAGATATCACCGTTCGCCGGATTCACCGCAATTCCGTTAAGTACGTCCGTGCCCGGTAGCCGTTGATCGGCTGGTAGTAATCCGGTCAAATCAATGCTGCCGGTGACTTCGCCTGTTTTTGGGTCAATGATCACAATGCGATCACTCCCCCAGATATTGGCCCAGACTTTACCGTTAACCCATTCAAGTTCGTTCAGCCGAATAACGGGCTGGCCGTTTTCCATAACGTCAATAGTGTGGCTAATATTACCGGTGGCAGGACTTAAGAAATGCAGTTGATGGCTGCCGTCACTGTAGATGAGAGTCTTGTCGTGGTGGGTAATTCCCCAGCCTTGTCCTGGTATTTGAAACCATTTTTGCGGTGTCAAATCGCTCGCCCGATATACCAATAGCTTCCGGCTCTTCCAGGTGAGTTGGTAAAGCAGACCGTCAAGAACAGTGATGCCCTCGCCAAAAAACTGCGGGCTCACCGCTTTGCTGGCGTCCAGAGTGCCATCGACAAGGCGGTAACGGAATATCGACGATTGCCCGTACAGCCCAGTGCCGACGTATAAGTAGTCACCGACAATTTGCAGTCCCTGGACGAAGCTCTGACGGGATTGGGGGCGTGTCTCCAGTACTTGATAACGGTAATGCTGGATGGTCGGAGCTTGAGTCTGAGCCTGAGCCGTTACGTGGAGGGCCAGAGAGATGAACAATGTTATCAGAATGTAGGGCACTGCAACCTCAGGCCTGGCTTCGAATAAGATCGCGGATGAGAAACCGGGCAGGTGCCAGCGCGCGTTCCTGGCTTCGCTGCAGGGGCGAAGGCTCGCCGCAGATCTGACTTGCCAACAACTCAGCTGCCAAAGGGGTTGAACTCAAGCCCCGTGAGCCATGCGCAGTGTTAAGATAGAGGCCAGACACGTAGTTTCCTTTGATGGCAATGTGTTGCCGAGCATTGTTACGCAGTGCGGCGAAGGTTTGCAAGAAGGCATCGTGGTCGGGTACGGGTCCTGCCATTGGTAAATAATCAGGGCTGGTACAACGAAATCGAACCTTGCCGTCCATAGTGGCGGTGTTCAGGCTCTGCAGAGGTTCCCGCCACTCTGGGACCACGGCTCCCAGTTGGTCCAGGTTGCCCCGATGGTCTGCGTCTCGCAAGCCAAGCTCGTCATCTTCCAGGTTAAAACTGGCGCCAATACAATGTTCACCGGCACGCCCGGGCGCAATATAGCCCCGATGGCAGAACACACTGCGCAAATCAGAGAACGGTAAAGAAGAGGGCAAGTGAGTGGTTTGACCTCGAATAGATTTAGTCGGTAGCCAGCTTAGCTCTCGATTGTCGACCGCTGCGGTCCCAGTTGCGATCACTGCGCAATCAGCTGTGATTGTTCTGCCGTCGTTACTCGTGGCCTGCCAGCCACCGTTGGACCCCTCTAGTGTGGCTTTGCCATAGTTCTCCAGCACCTCAATATTTGTCGAGCGAAGCAGTGCGTGACATACGGCCCCGGGATGTAACCAGCCGGATTGTGGTAGCCAGTAGCCGCCCTCAGTTTGTTTGGCACCCGTCAACTCACTCGCCTCGTGCGCGCTGACAATTTGAGCGAGTTCAGGAATACCCTGGTAGGCTTCATTAAGCAAGGCACGTGTATCTGCGTTAGGTAGACGTTGAAAGCAGCCGCATAGCTCCCCGTCAATCTGTGTTTCAAGAGCGCCGTTCGCAAATAGTCCTCGATACAGCTTTACAGCGAAGAGAAAACTTTGCAGTGAAAAATCCACCAAGGAAGAATGCTTGTGTGACAGGCGTGTATATAAGACACCTTGATCGTTGGCTGAACCGCCATTGGCGAGCGCATTTTCTTCCAGCAGGGTTACTTTCAGGCCTCGTCTGGCGAGCGCGGCAGCAGTACTGCAGCCGGCCAAGCCCCCTCCCAGCACGATTGCTGACTTCGGCTCAGCATATTTTTCCCCGGGCAGATCCCACGGTGTATCATAGAATTCCCTGAATGTATGCGGTCGAACAAGTGTGCCTCTCAGGCACTCCCTTTTGCGTCCGAACCCGGGCGCTTTCGTTATTTCGAAGCCGGCATTTTGAAGGTCTCGGCGGACCTGTCCTGCGGCGGTAAAACTGGCCAATGTGCATCCGGCTCGGCTCAGTTGGCCGACGGCGCTCAATAGTGACGGCTGCCACATGGCATCGTTGCGAGAGGGTGTGAAGCCGTCGAGAAACCATGCATCAAAGAATGGAGTGTGGCGCTGGGCCATATCGTTCAGCACATCAATGGCGTCCTCGAAGTGTAAATCGAGCATTACTTTACCGCCGTCCAATAGCAGGCGGTGTGGGCCTTTTACAGTTTGCGGATAAGCATCAAGTAGTGCCTCCGTAAATTCGCCAAGCGCAGGCCATCGGGCCAGAGCGCGGGCAATATCCTGATGGGTCAGGGGTATCAGTTCCATCGCCACATAGTGAAGTCTTGGCTTGGGCTCCGGGCTGTTGCGCCACGCTTGCCAGGTCAGCAAAAAATTGAGGCCAGTACCAAAGCCGGTTTCGCCAAGACAGAAAACGTCTCTCGTGTGTTGGCTTAAGCGTTCGGTTAGTTTATTGCCCTGTAGAAATACGTACTCGCTTTCACTAAGTCCATCTTCCGAAGAATAATAGAAATCAGCGAAGGTATTGGCGTAAGGTGTTTCGCCTTCTTGCCAGTTTATCTCGGCAGTTACGGCCGGTCGCCAGGGGGTATTGTCACGGTTCATCAAACGCGAGGTTTCAGTCCCAGTTCTTCGGGTAGCCAGGCGGGGATATGGGGAGAGTCTTCGGCAAGTAGGTCGTCTACCGCAAATACATGCAGTTCTGGTATTGCTGCCGGTGGGGCGTACAGAGTGAAAAGGTAGTCTGCGGAGCTGCCGTCACTGGGCAGACTTATCTCCCAGCGATAGCCGATAATGCGAAGTGTTGTGTCACCTGGTTGCAGACGAATTCGCGCTACGTAATGGTGTTTCCCCACAGGCTTCATACTGCGGGTCTCACTGCCGATCAAAGATTCAAAAAGGCGGGTTTTGATCGAGCATATTGGGGCGATATCTCGGCGGCTCTCGGGAATATTGGAATTGCTCAGCCTGCGTGTAATCTGGCTGAGGGCAGTACTGCCTTCCGATCCGTTGAGGCGAACTTTGTCGGCATTGAAAGGGATTAGCTCCAATTGACGGGTATCTTCTTGATCAGCTGCACGCCGCGAGATTTCCTCTGCGGTGGGCATTACCATCATCGACTCCTGCTGATCGATGTAAAACTGACTCAACAAGCCACGCAGGCGCTCTACGTCTCTGGCCTCCTGTTGCATTGAGTAATCACGGCCCAGAGGCGGCGTTGGTTTAGTTTCACTGGAAGCGCCAGGCATAGCTCGCGCACTGACCGTGACAGAGGCGGCAGCGCTGGCTCCTCTGGCCGAAATAATTTGCTCCTGTAACAGCGTCACTTCTTGCTCGGTAACATGTATAAGCTGCTCACGAATCCTCACCATTCTGGCCGCCAGCGTACGTACTGCCGGGTTTTCACTAACTTGTGCGAGAGAGGCGTCGGTATGAATAAGTGCCAGTGTGTTTGTGAAATGCAACAGTTCCTCGGCGAGCGCCTGGCGCTCTTTGGTCAGAGCCTCCAGCGCGGGGGCTTCCTCAATCGCGTTCGCTATTGAGGAAGCCCCCGCCAAATTGACCACCATTAATACAGCAGTCAGCAGCCCCAATAGGCTGTTTTCGAAGCGTTTGTTGGGTGGTGTTAGCACGGTACAGTTGATGCCCTTATAATCCAAACTGAAATTGTAACAGAGGCGGTGGCCAGTCCCCAATACCGTCGGCTGGAGTTTGGTCGACGCAGGTATTAAACTTGCGCTCCGTTAACGAAGGAGGTGCACATGGCTCAGACTCAAACTCAGGACATGCCGCAGGGAACTTTTCTGACAATGTCAGCTAACCTGCTGCACAAGGCATTTATAGAATCTGCCCGGACCGACGCCAAGAACCTGTATAAGCAGATATCAGAGGGTAAGCGGGTAGCGCTGACCCAAGTGCAGATGGAAGATAAGTCGACGGTACGCTTCGACTTGTCGTTGGAGCACAGTGAGTATCGAGGTAGTCTAAATTACAGCGGGTTTCGCGCCAGTCTGGCTATCTTGATAGGCAATCTGGTCACCGCCCTGCAGAAAGAAGACAATATACCCGTGTTCAACGCCGAGCATGATTCCAACGTCACGATGTTTGGGGTGACCGCTGTGACTGTAGAAGATGAACAGCCCAGTGTGATGGTGCTTGGCGCTGACTCGAGTAGCACCGAAGCCAATATTTTACTTCGCCTTATGTACATTGATCCCTCGCAGTTTGAAGCGCCGGCTGAGAGCGACGGCACGACCGGTCAGGCTTGAACTTTAACCGGTTACTGTCACAGTCGGTAAGGGCGGTTTGGGTAGTACTAACTTTGCAGGCGGTGCAATGGCTTCCGCAAGGCCAGTCGCAACAAGCTTTTCGTGTTGGTTAAATGCCTTGCAGTCCAGAATCACTAAAGAGCTGCGATCTTTTTTCTCGGTAACTTCCAGCTTGATAGTTATGGTGTCGCCGATTTTTACCGGAGCGCGAAAGCGTAGCGATTGGCTGCGATAAATGGTGCCTGGCCCTGGTAGTTCCAGTGCGATGGCGGCGGATACCAAAGCTCCGGTCAGCATGCCATGGGCTATGCGACCGCCGAACATAGTAGCTGCGGCAAAGGTTTCATCCAGGTGAACCGGATTGACGTCTCCTGAGGCCGCTGCAAACAGCTGAATATCGCGTTCCTCGATTGTTTTGGAATAACTTGCGGTTTGGCCCACGTAGATCTCGTCATAGGTAAAGTTGCTTAGTTGAGCCATAGTGATTTTCCACAGGGTAGTTTGATGTGAAGTATATATTAACGCAGGTTGGGACGGTCGTGGATCAGGGGCCATTGTTGGCAGTGTGTAATGAAGAGTAAAACGCAGGACGTTCTGCGCCAGATTCCGGCTGTCACTTTCCCCGAAGATCTGCCTGTCAGTCAACGCAGAGAGGAGATCGCCGAGGCCATTCGAGATAACCAGGTGGTTATTGTGGCCGGTGAGACGGGTTCTGGCAAAACGACCCAGATACCCAAAATTTGTCTGCAACTGGGGCGTGGCCTCACTAAACGAATCGGCCACACGCAGCCTCGTCGACTGGCTGCGCGCACGGTAGCCCAGCGAATTGCCCAAGAACTTAATACGCCTCTGGGCGAGTCCGTAGGCTATCAGGTTCGATTTAACGATCAGGTGTCGGAGCAGACTGCGGTCAAATTAATGACCGATGGTATTTTGTTGGCAGAGATGCAACGTGACCGGACGCTTGCGCAATACGACACTCTAATTATCGATGAAGCCCACGAGCGCAGCCTCAATATCGATTTCCTGTTGGGTTATTTGCAACGCCTGCTGCCAAAACGTCCAGACCTGAAGGTGATAATTACTTCGGCCACCATCGACGTCCAGAGCTTTTCCAGGCATTTTGCCGATGCACCAATAATTGAAGTATCGGGGCGTACCTATCCGGTTGAAACGCACTATCTTGATCCCGTGGAAGATCGTGATCAGGGCATGCGTGAGCAGATCGTACAATTGGTGCACGCCATCGATGCGGGAGATTACGGCAAACGCGGCGATATTCTTATTTTTCTGTCGGGAGAGCGCGACATAAGGGAGTTGGCGAAGTCCCTGCGTGGCGAGACGGAACTTGATGTGCTGCCGCTCTACGCACGACTTAGCCATGCAGAGCAAAACAGGGTGTTTGATATTTCGCGCAGGCGGGGCATACGCGTGGTCCTGGCGACTAACGTCGCAGAGACGTCGTTGACGGTACCCGGAATTCGCTATGTGATCGATCCCGGTGAAGCTCGCATTAGTCGCTATAGTTATCGCACCAAGGTGCAGCGACTGCCCATTGAGCCCATATCTCAGGCTAGCGCGAACCAGCGGCAGGGGCGCTGTGGCAGGGTAGAGGCGGGCGTTTGTATCCGTCTGTACAGTGAACAGGACTTTCTTGCTCGACCCGAGTTTACTGATCCGGAAATCCAGCGTACCAATCTGGCGGCGGTAATTCTGCAAATGTTGCAGTTAAAGCTTGGCGACGTATCGCGTTTTCCGTTCATCGATCCCCCCGATAGTCGGATGGTGCGTGACGGCTACAAATTATTGGAAGAGCTTGGTGCGGTGACGCAGGCGGGCAAGATCACCGGAATTGGCAGGACCATGGCGCGTTTACCGGTAGATCCGCGAATGGGTCGCATGGTTCTCGCGGGGCAGCAGCACAGCTGTCTCGAAGAGATACTGGTGATCGCCAGCGCCCTGACTATTCAGGATCCGCGCGAGCGACCTGCGGAGAAGCAACAGCAATCTGATCAGCAGCACGCCAGGTTTCTCGATCCCCGTTCGGATTTTATAGCTTGGTTGAATCTTTGGCGTTACTACGAAGAGCAGCGCCAGAACCTGAGCCAGAGTCAGTTGAGGAAACTGTGCCAGCGTGAATTTCTTTCTTTTATGCGAATGCGGGAATGGCGTGAGGTCCATGCTCAACTCAGCATTGCCTGCCGGCAGCAGAAAATGCGCCCTCGGCCACAGCTTCCTCCTGAGGAAAACTACGAACGCGTTCACGTGTCGCTGCTCACCGGGCTACTCAGTAATATCGCCCAGCAATTTGAGCGCAAGGAGTATCTGGGAGCTCGTAATCGTAAACTGCATATTTTTCCAGGCTCTTCCCAGCATCGCAAGCCTCCGCCATGGATAGTGGCGGCTGAGATCGTTGAAACCAGCAAGATATTTGCGCGCACTGTCGCCGCGATCGATCCCAAGTGGATCGTCGAGATCAACCCGGATTTACTCAAGCGCCATTACTATGAGCCCCGATGGCAGCAACGTAGTGGCCGGACAGTAGCCTGGGAGCGACTCACGCTTTACGGTTTAACAGTCGCTGATAAGCGTTCAGTGCATTACGGCACTATTAATAGCGTGGAAGCGCGTGAACTGTTGATACGTGAGGGATTAATAGCAGCAAAATTTCCCCGGTTCCCCAATTTCCTCAAACATAACCAGCGTCTGGTGAGAGAGGTTGAGGAGCTCGAATCACGAACCCGCCGCCGGGATATTTTGGCAGAGGATAGGGTGCTCTTTGAATTCTACGATGAAAGACTGCCGGAGGATGCTTACACTGCTGCGCATCTGGAGGCCTGGATCAAGGACAATCCAGGCGCCGATGCGGGCTTGTGTATCTCGCGTGACATGTTGCTGGCAAGAGACCCTGGCGAGGCTCTTGGCGAACAGTTCCCCGATCATCTGGACTGGGAGGACATGCGTTACCGACTGAGCTATCAGTTCGAACCCGGCAACGAGGCAGACGGGGTGTCGATTACTGTACCGGTGGCTTTACTAAACAGGGTGCCGCGACATCTCTTCGAATGGCTGGTGCCGGGTTTGCTCCGTGAAAAATGTATCCAACTGGTTAAAGCGTTACCCAAGGCGCAGCGTAAACATCTGGTCCCCGCACCGGATTTTGTTGGTCGCATGCTGGCCGAGCTTGAGCCGGATAATGTTGATCTGCTGAACGCCATAAGCCGCAGTCTTTCGAAACTCGGTGGTATACGTCTACAACAAGAGGATTGGATGCTGGCCAAGCTCGACGACTATTATCGGATGAATGTGAGGGTGGTTGATGCCGCAGGCAAACTGTTGGCACAGGGCAGGGATCTGGACGTCTTGATTCGGCAGTTCCGCGAGGATACGCAAATGTCGGTGAGTGCTTCACCTTCGGTGGGGCCGCAACGGAGTGACATCACTCGCTGGGATATCGACACTTTGCCCAGAGAGTGGCGGTTCCGTCAGGCAGGGGTATCTATTGTGTCTTACCCTGCGCTTGCAGAGCGAACCGACAGTGTTGCTATAGAACTGTATGATTATCCGGAGCAGGCGCGTCAGCAGCACCGGCTGGGGGTGCTCAAATTGGCGCAATTGGGTAATAGTCAGGGCGTAAAATACCTGCGCAAGCAACTGCTTAGGGGTAATGAGTTTAATCTAGTGCTCGCAGGAGCCGGCCTGGAGCGAGCCACACTGTTGGAAGACCTGGTCAATGGCACATTTGTACAGGCGCTGGAGTTGGAATCAAGTCTCCCCTATGGGCAGGCTGAATTTGATCAGGCCCAGGCGCAATGCCGGGCGGAGTTGGTCAATGTTGGCAATGAGCTGGAAAAGACACTGCTCAGTTCATTGCAAATACTGGCGGCCGTTAGACGCTTGCTTGGCGGTTTACAGCGCGGACAGTGGCCGGATTCGCGGGCGGATATAGGTCGCCAGCTACAAGGTTTGCTCCGTCCAGAATTTCTCCGGGATACTCCGGCTGCATGGCTCAGTCAGTACCCCCGTTATTTGAAAGCTCTGCGAATTCGCATTGAACGCTTGAGCGGGCAGTATGCGAAAGACCAGCAGTATTTAGCCATGTTGGCTGCACTGGAGGAGCCTATGCTGCAAGCACTTAAATTGCGTCCCGACTTGATTCAAGCAAGTCCGGAGGCGGCCCATTACCGCTGGGGAATAGAAGAGTTCAGAGTGTCACTGTTCGCGCAGAATCTGGGCACCCGCATGCCAGTCTCGCAGAAGCGGTTACAGGAGCAGTGGCAACTCGTTGCAGCCTGGCTCACTCAGAATCCCCATTAACCCCTGTCAGATCGATGGCGGCCCGGTCGAATAGATTCTACGCCACAGTGTTACCTCAGATTATACCTAGATTATATTCAGGTATATCAACGGCTTATCACAGTGCAGTGCAACTGTGACGCTTAATGGTAGATATATCGCGTGACCCAAAGGTTTAGCATATGCCAAATATTACCAACCCCCGGGCAGGCGAAATGAAACTAACCTGTCGATACTATGTCGTAGTTAGCACGAAAGATGCGGAAGGGGCACAACCTCCAAGCTGTTTCGAAAAGCGTGAAACCACTTAAATCGTATAGGAAAAATAACATGACTTATGTAAAGAAACCTCTAGCTGTCGCTCTCGGTGCAGCATTCTTGGCGTCCTCTTTTGCTCCTTTAGTCTCCGCAGAAGTGAATCCTTTCTCCGCGCAGCAGCTTAGCGGCGGCTACGATCTTGCTCACTACGGCAAGGACGGTGAAGGCAAGTGCGGCGAAGGCAAGTGCGGCGAAGGCGCAGGCGAAGCTGAAAAAGCACATGGCGAAGGCAGCTGTGGCGAAAAGGCTTCAGGTGAAGGCAGCTGCGGCGAAGGCGAAAAAGCTGAAGGCGAAGGCAAGTGTGGCGAAGGCGAAAAAGCTGAAGGCGAAGGCAAGTGTGGCGAAGGTAAGTGCGGCGGCTAATGCCTTACTCTCAACGAGATCTGCATGGAGCGGGTCTCGGACTCAGACGGGCCCTATTGGGCCCGCTCTTGTCTATGGACCAGGGAGCGGTCGACTTCATGGAAGTCGCCCCTGAGAACTGGATAGGCGTGGGCGGCCGATTTGGACGTAAGTTTATTGAGCTTGCCGAACGCTACACCATTGCATTTCACGGCTTGTCTCTGGATATTGGTGGGCCCGATCCCATTGACGCAGAGCTGGTGCACTCGGTTCGCAAGTTGATGGATCAGGTAGGCGCGCCTCTGTACAGCGAGCACCTCACTTATTGCGCGGCAGAGGGTCATCTTTACGACCTGTTGCCGATTCCCTTTACGGAAGAAGCTGTTCACTATGTGGCGGGCCGGGTCAAACAGGTTCAGGATATTATTGGTCAACCCCTAGTGCTTGAAAATGCCTCTTACTACGCTCAGACCCACACAGAATTAAGCGAACCCGAATTTATTGCAGCGGTGCTGGCGGAGTCGGACTGCGAACTGCTGCTGGACGTTAACAATATTTATGTTAATAGCGTTAACCATGGCTACGATCCAATGGCCTTTCTTGACGCGTTACCGTTGGAGAGGGCACGCTACATTCATGTTGCCGGCCACTACGACGAGGCTGAAGATCTGAAAATTGATACTCATGGTGCCGATGTCATAGACCCTGTGTGGGAACTCCTAAACGAGGCCTACAAGCGGGTCGGGCCGTTACCCACGCTACTGGAACGGGATTTCAATTTACCGCCGATGTCAGATTTACTGCTGGAGGTGTCCAAAATTCAGGGGCTGCAGCAACAACAAATCCAGCGGCAATCCGCTGTACTGCAGGTCAGCTAAGATGAGTTCCTCAGCTCTGCGTGATGCGCAGATGACAATGGCTCGATTTCTTCGTGACCCCGAAAATGAACCGGCTCCCGTGGGCATTGAGGCGCGTCGCTTGAAAATTTACCAAGATCTAATTTTCAATAATATTGCAGGTTTTATCCGCGGTGGATTTCCGGTGCTCCACAGCCTGTATAACAGCAAAGATTGGCATGAGCTGGTCCGTCGGTTTATAGATGGTCACCGATGTCACAGTCCTTATTTTCTCGAAATCAGTCAGGAATTTTTGCAGTTTCTGACCGAGAAGCATGAACTGCGTCCCTGCGATCCAGTCTTCATGGCCGAGCTTGCGCATTATGAGTGGGTAGAACTGGGTTTGGATGTTTCTGAAGAGGAGTTACCGCCACTGACCAATCTAGCCCCTTTGCCGGCGGTTCCCCAATGGTCTCCTTTGGCCTGGTTGCTGAGCTATGCTCATCCTGTGCATCAAATAGGACCTTCCTTTCAGCCTACTGACGCGGCCGAACCCACATTCCTGATTGTCTATCGTAACTGTGAAGAAAAGGTTAAATTCCTCGCTCTTAATGCAGCTACCGCTCGATTAGCCGAAATGCTTCGAGATAACGAGAACAAAACGGGCGCCGAAATTCTGGCAGAACTGGCGGTTAAAATGAATGTGACAGCAGAGTCAATTACGGGGTTTGGCGCTCAACAGTTGAATGAATTGCAGGGGCTGGGCGTTATTACCCTGAAGATCTCATGATTAAACCAACTCAAGCCTGATCTTTATGTTCTGCTGTTTCCCTTGCTCGCCTGAACCTCTGCGAGTAAAATTCCAATTCTTTACGTGGATCTGGTTCGAATGACGCTCGCTCGCTTCACGCTCTCAATTATATTGCTCATGCCGATGACCCAGGTCGTGGCTCAGGTCGTGGCTCAGGTCGTGGCTCAGGAAGAGAACGGAAATCCAGACCCCCTGGAGCGCTTTAATCGCCCGTTGTTTGCGTTGAATAACAGCTTGGATAAGTACTTGGTACGCCCGATAGCGGTGGGCTATGACCTTATTATGCCGGCCCCGGCCCAGCGTGGTGTGGGTAATTTCTTTTCTAATATCTATGACTTCAGCTCCGCACTCAATGCCGTGCTTCAGGGGCGCTTTGAAGGCGCCGCCCAGAGCGGCGGCCGGTTTTTAGTCAACTCAACGGTGGGTGTGCTGGGCGTGTTCGACGTGGCCACGCCGATAGGAATCCGCCCCTATCGAACAGATTTTGGACATACTCTTGCTATCTGGGGTCTGCCGTCCGGCCCCTACTTGATGGTGCCCTTGTATGGGCCGCGCACTATCCGCAGTGGTACCGGTACTATAGTCGATACTTATACCTCTGTGCCTACCTATATAGACAATGTAAGCCTGCGTAACTCGATCTGGGGGCTGGAGCTGGTAGATGGTCGCTCGCGGCTGCTCAACGCCGAGCAACTATTAAGTGGTGACCGCTATATCTTTGTTCGTGATGCCTACCTGCAGCAGCGTAAGTACTTCATTAGCGACGGTGAGGTTGAAGACAATTTCTCGGACTTCGATGAGGCCTGGGATGCAGAGTTTTAGTGCTTTATTCATATTTATCTGACAATTTTGTGAAATCCTCCTCAATCATGAAAAAATGTTGTTGCCTGCTGTTAATGAACGGCGTACTGTTCCCGCGAATCCGGCATTGAAGCTGTAAGCGATGGCCGCCCACGGCAGATTACTCATTATTGACGACGACCCCGAACGCGCAAACAGTTTGCGCGCGCAGGTGTCTGCAGCCGGCTTTGTTGCCGACGTGGTCACCGATTTCAATAACTCCACCTTCTCACTCGGCACCAATAGCGAATTTGACGTCATCCTCTGCGAGCTCGATATCAAAGGTGTGTCTTGGGGTGATGCCAGGCGAACTTTGCGGGAAATGGATATTCAGGTTCCTGCGATAATGTTCAGCGATGAAATGGATGCCGGTCGAATGATGACGGCGTTGCGCCTGGGGGCAAACGATTTTTTTGTACGCCCGGTAGTCGACATCGACGCGCTGGTTAAATCGATTGAAAGCTGTGTCAGGCAGCGCCAGATGCGCAGGGATCTGCAGGATTCGCGTAAGCGTGTTGAAGCCGCAAACGCTGAGTTGCGTGCGACGGTAAAAGTGCTGGAACAGGATCAGCAGGCGGGTCGCCAAGTGCAGATGCGCATGTTGCCCGCCACTCCCCTCATTGTGAGAGACTACGTTCTCAGCCATACCGTCATTCCCTCCCTCTATCTAAGCGGTGATTTCACCGACTACTTTCTAGTGGGAGACGATTACATTACTTTTTTTATGGCTGATGTTTCCGGTCATGGCAGCTCCTCGGCCTTTGCCACAGTGCTGTTGAAGAATTTGTTCGCCCGCAAACGCTCCGATTATTTCCGACAGAACGACGACAGCGTAATTAGTCCAACGGCCATGCTGAAGCGCGCTAACGATGAGCTGCTGGGCCTCGAGGTGGGGAAATTCGCCACCATGGTGGTGGGCTCACTCGATATGGCAAATAACACCTTGCGCTACAGTGTTGCCGGTCATTTGCCGCAACCGGTAATGGTCTGTGGTGACGGTGCACGATATTTGCGCGGTGAAGGGCCTGCTGTCGGTTTGATGCAAGATGCTCATTATGAAGAGCATATGATAGATCTGCCAGAAAGCTTCATGTTGGCCCTTTTTTCAGACGGTATTCTAGAGATATTACCGCCTAAAAATCTTATTGAAAAAGAAAAATACTTTCTTGATGTGTTCGAGCAAACCGCAGATTCACCGGAAGAATTGGTGACTCGTCTGGGTCTGGACACGGTAGAGACCGCGCCGGATGATATTGCAGCTCTCTTTGTGAGTAAGCGAGGCTAACGGTGCAAGAGGGCAGAATATTAGCGGCCAGCCAGGATGGCGCTTATGTTATCCGTCTAGTAGGCGATGTGCGGCTCAGCTTGTGCACCAGCATCGATGACTATTTTGTCCATATGTTTGAAGACCACGACTTTGCCAGCGTCTGGGTGGACCTGTGCGAGGCTGAGGGTATCGATAGCACCACGTTGGGACTTTTAGCCAAACTTGCACTGAGAGTGAAAGAGACATTTGGCTTTCAACCCGTTATTTACAGCTGTGATAGTGGCATCAATCGCCTTTTGAAAAGTATGGGTTTTCAGCGGCTGTTTGAAATTCGCGAGGAAGCCGGCACCAACCCTACTGCCATCAACGAGATTCCGGTCGTGCAGGGCAGTGAGCAAAACGTCAAAGAAAAGGTCATTGAGGCTCATCGTGTACTAATGGATATCAGCGATGAAAATCGGGTTCGATTTAAGGACCTGATGTCAGCCCTGGAACAAGGGTAGGGCGGTAGATCGCTAGCGAGTCTTGTCCCGTGCCTGCAGCTTTACGCGGATGTAATCTTCATGGGACACGTAAGTAAGTTCTGCTACCTGCCTTATCAAATGCTCCTCGTATTTGTCGAGGTTGCCGTCGGCATACGCTACCACCCACATAGCCTCTACCAAGCTTAATTTTTGCTGTGCGCTGTAATGGTCATTTATGGTTCGAGTGAATTCATACAGTGAGGTGGACTCGTCCACGCGTGCTGAGGCCTGTTCGATTAATTTTCGAACCTCACTGGGCTCAACGTCAAGCGTAGAGATTAGCAGCTGCGCCAGTGCCTCTTCTTCCTGTGCATCCTGAGTAAAATCGGCTCGCGCCGTTTCCACTAAAAGTGCGCAGGCAGCCAACAACAACTTCTTCTCCTGATCTTCGGCGGTGTCTGTGGGGGCTATTTCGAATATGGCTTTAAGTGCGTTAATCATCGGGAGCTTATCAGTACCTCTAATTTAAGTTGGTCGGCGATAAAGTTGCGTATTCCCTCGGCAAGTTTTTCAGTCGCCATGGCATCTTCATTTAGGCTGAGCCGGAATTCCGATTCCGAGGGCGCAACTTTCGCGTCGCTGGAATTTGCCGTATCGGCGTTAAGCTGCGATGGCAGATGACCGTCGTCGTCCGCTAGCGCCTGTAGCAAGCCCGGGCTAATGGTAAGGCGATCGCAGCCCGCAAGAGCTTCTATTTCACCTGCGTTGCGAAAACTGGCGCCCATCACTACAGTCTTGTATCCGTGCTGCTTGTAGTAGTTGTAGATTCTGCTGACAGATTGCACACCGGGGTCATCCATAGGCGACTCCATCGTGAGCTCCGTGTTGGCCTTGTACCAGTCAAGAATTCTGCCGACAAATGGAGAGATTAGAAAGACGCCTGCATCAGCGCAGGCGGCGGCTTGGTCGAAACCAAAAAGCAGCGTGAGATTGCAGTTTATTCCAGACTTCTCCAACTGCTCAGCGGCGCGAATGCCCTCCCAGGTGGATGCAGTTTTGATCAGAATACGGTCTTTGCCGATGCCCGCGTCCTCATACATGCCGACCAACTTGTTGGCGCGCTCAATGGTACCCGCGGTATCAAAGGAAAGACGCGCATCGACCTCAGTTGAAATTTTTCCTGGCACAATAGCAAGGATTTCCCTGCCAATATCCACGGCAAAGCGATCACAAGAATTGGCCAGTTGCTCGTTATTGGAGCCGCCCTCAGACGTCGCCCAAGCCTTCGCCTGATCCAATAACTTGCCGTAGTGGGGCAGGGCTGCTGCTTTTAACAACAGCGACGGATTGGTTGTAGCGTCCTGCGGAGCGAAGCGTTTTATTGCTTCGATATCTCCCGTGTCAGCCACGACATCGGTCATCGCTTTGAGTTGCTCGAGTTTGTTCATTACTATAGTGGCTCCACTGGCGTAGCGTAAATTTGATTATGGCCGTAGGCGAGATGGCTATCTTTGGCCTTTGTGGTTATCTCAAATTCTGACAAATACAGTGTGTTAAATTGTCTGAAAATCCGCTGGAATAGGCAATAGTATATCAGAAAATTTCCGCTGCCTGCGCAGGGACATACCGATAGGCCTCGCGTAAAACCTCTAGTCCTGCTCCTTTTTTGTAACCGTTCTCGCTCAGATGTCGACGAAACTTTTTGGCACCAGGTTGACCCTGGAATAGTCCAAGGACATGTCGTGTAATGTGATTGAGCTGGCCGCCAGCTGCCAAGTGATCGTCTACATAAGGAAGTAAAGCCTCAATGACCTGTTGCCGTGAATCTGCCGGATTGTCGGCGCCAAATATGAGTCCATCGACCTGGGCCAGCAGCCAGGGGTTCTGGTAGGCCTCACGGCCGATCATCACGCCGTCGACATGCTCCAAGTGAGACTGGCAGTCTTCAAGCGTTTGAATGCCACCATTGAGAACGATAGATAGGGCAGGGAGGTCTTGTTTCAACTGGTAAACCCAAGGGTAATTCAGTGGCGGTACTTCGCGATTCTGTTTTGGCGACAATCCTTTTAACCAGGCCTTGCGCGCGTGGACAATAAAGACGGCGCACCCCGCGTCGGCAACGGGGCCGATAAAATCTAGCAGCTCCTGGTAGGACTCCATATCATCTATACCGATACGATGTTTCACCGTAACCGGTATATCACAGGCGTCCTTCATGGCTTTCACTCCGTCGGCCACCAGTTGGGGTTGGGCCATCAGGCATGCCCCGAACATCCCCGATTGCACCCGGTCGGAAGGGCAGCCGCAGTTCAGATTTACCTCATCATAGCCCCAGGTTTCCGCCCAGCCGGCACAGGTCGCAAGATCAGTCGGGTTACTCCCCCCCAATTGCAGAGCTATCGGGTGCTCCTCCGCATTAAAGTGTAAAAATCGCTCCCTATCGCCATGGATTAAAGCGCCCGTAGTGACCATCTCGGTATAGAGTAGGGCTTGTTTGCTAAGCAGACGCCAGAAAAAGCGGCAATGATGATCCGACCAGTCCATCATTGGGGCAATTGAAATTAACCTATTGATTTTAATAGTAAAAACATCCGATAAAGAGAGCGTGGGCTCCATTATGTGCTCACCAACTGACCACGACCTAGTGAAGATAGGTGCAATGTTACCTTGCAGATGCCGGTTCCTTCAACCAGCGTAGGCTCTGACCTTGCATAGAGATCATTCTGGTCGATGAGCAGTGCAATGCCGAATCACCCCGGATTGGTTCTCGATGCCGGGATGCGGTTTAGCTCCAGGTCGTTTGCCGGATTCAACACACAGCGAGTTCCTGCTGGGTGGTATATATAGGCGACGCAGCCATTGCAGTTGTCGCAGCCCGACTCAAGCAGCTCACCACTACGAAGCTTGTTAACCAGTGCCGGATCATGCAACAAGGCACGGGCCATCACCACACATTCAAAACCCTCAGCGATGGCCAGCTCCGCGTTTACCAGAGACTTGACGCCGCCCAGATAAGCCAGCGGCAAGTCCACGGTTGCTCGAATTTTTCGCGAGTACTCGAGGAAGTACATCTCCTTGAATTTAATATCCGGCTCGGTTGAGGCAACACCCTTCATCATCCACGCGACCAGCCAGTCGCCCTGTTGCTTCAGAATTTTGACGATTTCTTCGCGATTCATGCGACTGCCGAACATGAACCAGGTCGACTCCACGTTGCGACCGCCGCTGAGTACCAGCATATCAGCCCCGGCGGCTTGCAGGACTTGTGCCGTTACGATTCCATCCTCTACTTGGGCGCCCCTGCGCACGCCGTCTGCGACATTAATCTTGGCCAGTACCGCCGTGGTGCCACCCACCGCGTGTTTCACCGCTGCCAGTACCTGAGCGGGAAAGCGCACACGGTTTTCGGGGCTGCCGCCATACTGGTCTTGTCGTTGGTTACTCAGCGGTGAAATGAACTGGTTAAGCAGGTAGCCATGACCCATATGCAGTTCTACCGCGTCAAAACCAGCGTCTCGGGCCAGTTCCGCCGCGGCCACGAACTCACCGATTACGCGCTCCATATCCGCCTCTGTCATTGCGCGCTGCAGGAAGTTGCCCTTTAATGCACCGGCCGGATTGAACCCTGAGCAGGCGCTGACGGTGCGGCCTTTGACTTTCATCCCGGTGACGAATGAGCCACCGTGCGTAATTTGCGCAGAGATTGCGGCCTCCTCGGCATGAACCGCTGCGGTGAGAGCTCTCAGGTCGGGAAGGATATCCGGGCGCATCCAAATCTGGTTCGGTAAAGTGCGTCCTTCTGGTGCCACCGCAATGTAGGCTACGGTGGTCATGCCGACACCACCTTTGGCGAGGTCGCAGTGGTGTTTCACCAGTGCCTTGGTCGGCCGGCCGTTGTGGCACATGGCCTCATTGGCACCGGACTTGATGAAGCGGTTGCGTAACCTCATTGGTCCGATGGTAACAGGATCAAAAGGCGAGGTGGCGGTTGTCACGATGAATCTACCCAGTGTTATAAAACAAACGGAATAATGGCTTTGCGTTCTTTCGGATAGTTTTCGAAAGTCTTGAGAAACCATTGGTGCGTGTAAAGTGCCCTAGGGACCAGGTTAGCGAAGGTAATGGCTAATACAAACACAGCGCCCAGGTTCCAAGTCATAATGGCGAACCCAATGAAAGAAATGATTTCGCCTAAATATTGCGGGCAAGATACAAACCTGAAACCGCCGCCATACGGTATTTTGTAGCGCGGTTCCCCGTGCACCGGATTTTTTGAACGTAGGTTGCGCAAAATTGAATCCGAGACAATGTTCAAGCAGAAACCGAAACCATAGACAGTCAGGCCACCTATAAACCGAGGGTCGAAAAACCAATCGTTAGTGTACTGCGTGCCCAATTCCGAAATATAGGCGGCATTGAAATAACCGTGCATGCCAAGCGTAAACCAGCCTGCGAAAACCACACTCAAGCCAAAGGAAGACGTACTGCCAGGTTGCACCCTCATTAGCAGTGGGGTAACGAGCGCTCGGTTAGTGTAGTGGCACATCCAGACACATAGGAAAAATAATGGAACGGGTTGCATAGCATTTTTCCCCATGAAAAACACAATGGGGAAGACCAGCAAGCCTGGAAATTCCATCACGATCCAACCTATCTTGGACCCTAATTTGATACCCTTATCCGTTGCACCGAAACGGCCACCGTATTGCGCGGTTCCAAAAAAACTGCTCACGAGAATAAGAAATGCAAAAACGAACGCTACAATCAAGAGCGTGTCATAGACATTGTCACCAGTATACCATCGCATAGGAAACCGCCTTTTAATGTGACCGAGTATAGAACTCGCAAAGCTAATAATTCAAGGGTGCCATTTTAATGGACTGATGCCAGAGGAAGTAGGACGATAGCGGTCATTTTTATATGCAATAACGCCTGCCAGGAAGTTTCTCCGTATTGTTGGGTGGCTAGCGGGCAGTGCTCCATACGGTTCACTGCCCGTTTAGCCTCTTGCCTAAAAATATAGCGTAGGCGGTTGAGCGCATTTTTAGAAATGCGTCATCGCTGGGACTGAAGCCTGCACACAGCACGGCAGGATTACAATGCAGTGACGCGGCGTCGGCGAAAGCTTCGTTTTTAGCGGGCGCAAAACGGCCTCTTCCAGCGGATCAATCAGGCCGCGTTAATTGACGGCCCTCTATGCAGGACTATGCGAAGTGGTTAGGCCTGGTGCGGATCTAAAGTGAAAACTTGAACTTTCTTTTCAATTCAATAGCCGCGGCAAGTTGCGCGCATCCAAGATGGTTAGACAAAATAGTCGCTGTTATCAAGGCCAAGCATGGTGCCTCCCAGGTTCCTTGCAAAAGCCGCCGGGCTGTTGGCCACATGCGCTCGGGCGATGTGGATGTCATGCCAAATGTCCTGTAGTGGGTGACCGTCAAAAACTGATCTGCCACCAGCCACGTCGAACAATGTGTCAATGGCTTCGATACACTTTTCAATCACGATACTGGCCTGGTATCGGTAGAGTACTCTTTGGTCTATGGTGGGTTCCCAACCGTTACGTTCCATCTCATCGAAATTGCGATACAGAACGCCTTCCAGTTCGCTAATGGTGTTCACGACGCGCGCTGCCCGTTCCTGAGTTTCTACGTCGGCTAATAGTTTGGTAGGGTCGCTGCTTGCAGACTCTGTGCGGGTCGTGAGAAATAGTTTCACCGCTTTTTTAAGTGCGCCGATAGCCGGCGTATTGACGACGCGTATAAACGTTTGTGCCCAGGGCATGCAGTACATTGGGTTTTTCTGGTTATTCAGGCAGTTATAGCCGTCCATGCGTTTATGGGTGCGGTGATCAGGCACGAATATTGGCTCATCAATGACAATATCGTTGGAGCCAGTACCCTGCAGGCCCATGACGAACCAGGTGTCTTCGATTTGGTAGTCGGAGCGCGGTATGAGGAAGGTTCGGTAGCCTTCTCCTGGTATTATGCCACCCAGTAACGCCCAGTCGCAGTGCGCTGAACCGGAACTCCAACCCCAGCGGCCACTGACGCGAAAACCGCCCCCATCGATACTCACCTTGGCGCCTACCGGGTTGTAAGAGCTGCTCACCAGAGTATCTGCATTGTCTCCGTAGACATCCTTTTGCGCCTGCTCTGACATTATGGCGATCTGGAACGCGTGCACTGCGATAATGCCGCTTACCCAGGCAGTGCTCATATCCGCTTCTGCAATAAGAATTTGATCTTCAAAAAAATCCTGAGGCCGGTGCTCAGATCCACCCCACTGCGTGGGTAACAGCATCCGATAGAAACCACATTCCGTGAGCGCTGCTATATTTTCTTTTGGTACTTGGCGCTGTTTGCGACAATCTCCCGCATTTGATGCGATAAGTTCCAGGGCTTCCAACGTTACGGTATGCATTGCATTAACCTCGTGAATTTTTTTAGATACAGCTATTCAACCGTAGATAGTCCCGAGGCTTTTGCCTAGCCCTGCGAAATTCACTTTGGCAGCTGTTCAGAATGTCAAAATTCGTGGTGAATTGCATACCCCATATGCATTACAAGGGGAAGCTCAAAGGTAAAATGTAGTATTGTCTAGAATTGCGGCCGTCATCGGCGGATAGTTCGAAAATTAAAAGGTAGTCAGATAATGCGGCAGCGTAAAATAGGGGTTCGGTCAGTAGGGGCGATAGGTTTGGGCTGTATGAACCTAAGCCATGCTTACGGGCGTTCACCCGAAAAAGACGATGCGGTTCGATTGTTGCACCGAGCCTTTGATGTCGGGGTGCGGCACTTTGATACCGCAGCGCTTTATGGTTTTGGTAGTAATGAAAAGCTGGTGGGTGAAGCTTTAAAAGACAGGCGTAATGATATCTACCTTGCCAGCAAGTGCGGGATGATGGGTGTCGATGGCAAGCGGGTGATAGATGGCCGACCTGAAACGTTGCTCAAAACTGTCGACGAAGCGCTACGGCGGTTGCAGACTGATCATATCGATCTTTATTATCTGCA
>JBLIEI010000023.1:0-58679 GCA_047633055.1 Halieaceae bacterium
CTGAAGGCGGTGTCGACGATATCAAAGCACTACTGTGGGGCGTTGACCCGGACAAGCTCGTAGCCATCCCCAATGGCCTGGACTTTACTCGTTTCTCAACCGTCGCGGCGGGTGATAAAAAGGCGCTGTTTGGCGCTAGCCTGGAGAACAAGCGCATTTTTATTACCGTGTCCCGGCTCGCGCTGAAGAAAAACCTGGAACGGTTTCTGCGGGCCTTTTCCCATGTGCATTCCGCTTATCCCAATGCCGGCCTGGTCATAGTGGGCGACGGAGAAGTAAGACCACGATTGGAGAACTTCGTGGCAGACAAGGGGTTGTCCAGTTCCGTCACCTTTCTGGATTTCAGAGACGATATCCCCACTCTGTTAAAAACAGCCGACATCTATGCCATTCCCTCTCTACGCGAGGGCCTGCCTCGAAGTCTGATAGAAGCGATGGCTGTAGGTAAACCGGTGCTTGCCTCTCGTATTAACGGTCACGAGGAGGTGGTCTCTGACCCCGAGCATGGCCGTCTGGTGGACGCCCTCGATGTAGATGACATTGCAGCGGCGATTGAATATTTTATGCGCTTACCCATAGAGGAACTTGAGGCACAGGGTGTTGCCGCTAGAGAGTACGCTCACAACAACTTGCACCGCGACAAAATGATGGCCAAGTATCTGAAATTATTCCAGGACACCCTGGCATAACCAGGCTTAAGCGCTGCCTCCCGCAGGGCGAATCAGTTTTGCCGGCACACCACCCACCACGGCATTGGCCGGCACGTCACTGACCACTACCGATCCTGCGGCAACCACCGCACCACTGCCCACGGTAACCCCAGAAGTAATTATCGCCCCGGCGCCTATCCACGCCATATCTTCCACGACAATTGGACCCGATTGTGTGCCCCTGCCAACACCGGGCTCGTAAACCAGGCCATGCGTAGCCGTCTCGAACATCACGCGTGGCCCAATTTGCACTTTATCTCCGATGGTGACTGTATCCATAGGCACGCCAAAGCGCACATCCGTATTGATAAATGTGTCCTCGCCAATCGCTATATTCTTCGTCCCGCCAATCGGGCGAACGGTAACCGGCGCCCAAACACGACACTTCTTCGGAATATCCATTCCTGCCCAGCCCAGCAGGTTGTGCCGGATGCGGTCACACCAGGCCAACCGGGGCAGATTATTGGCCAGAGTGAGAAAAACCAGTTCTCTTAAATTCACTTATTCCTCTCAACTATGTAACGTAATTCCCAGCCTGGCTCTTTGCCTGATCCGGTGCGAATCTACTAATTCCTATCAGAGCTGCATTAGTACATGACCGCGGCTACCGTATTTTTTCTCGTGCCGGGACCGTAGTTGCTTTAGATAGGGCATGGTATTGCGCGCCACCTCGCGACTGCTCACGCCTCTACTATTCGCGTAGGCCGCAAAAAACAGCTCGTAATTCTCCGCCGGCGCTGCCATGTCTTCTGCATTAAGGGTAAACCGCGCAATGTCTTTATAATGGCGGGCACTGCCTGGAATGATTGACCTCACGCCCTCAAGATCGAGCAGAGTAAAGTGCCCAGCGCGCCACAATAAATTACTCCACTTATAGTCGCCATGATAATAGCTGGCATTATGGAGGTCAGCCAGCAAACCACCGGCAGCGGACCAGCACTGCTGATCGACAGTCAGCGTATCTTCCTCCCACAGAGCCTGCATATCATTGCCACCGGTCAGTGCTTCAGTAACCAGCACAATACCATCCCGATGCCTAAGACAAGCCTGTGGCGCTGGTACCGGAATACCACAGGCAGCCAGCGTATTAGCCTTATCATAACTCTTGAGCGCCCGACTAAAGCCTAGCGCTATGAAACGGCGTTGCCAGAAAGTATGGGCCACAAACAGCTTCAGGTAGTAACGTCGGTTGGCGATGTTAAGAAAACCCACGACGCTGTCCCGCGATTGTTTGCGAATATCAACCTGCTCCTCAAACCATCGATAAACGGGGTATGCGACAACTTCGAGAAGCTCTGCAACGACAGGGTTCTGCGCACTGCCCCGAACAACTTGGCTAACTCCCTGTTTCAATCCATTCAATCCCGGGTAATCTCGAAGCGTCTTTTACGCGCACCATCGATGCACATAAACACAAAGACGGTCGTTAATTATATGGGTAGAATACCATGGCTTTATGACAAACACGCCGCCCGACACCGTTGAACATCTGCATCGCAGCGCCCGAAGCCTGTCAAATGACGAGCTGCCGGCCGGCTGGGACATCGTCAGTAGTTCCGCCTACGCCAGGGTAGCCGGCAATATCGGGCTATCGGTTTTCTACAAAGAGTTTTTGCCACGCAGCCCTCTGGAAACTATCAAAGCCTGGTTTCGCGGCAGCCGAGCACTTCGTGCCCGCCGCAACTCTGACGCGCTGAATTTTGCCGGGTTTGACGCCCCGGAGAATCTGGCTTGGGGAACACTGAAAAACGGTCGTGAATACCTATTCACCCGGGCTGCCCGGGGTCAGGGCGTAAATCAGTGGTTACAGGTCACTCTGGCTCAACGCAGCGCCGCCAATGTTCGCCACCGCTGGTTGCTTGTGGCGGAATTAGGCACGTTTATCGGCCGCTTGCACGCCACCGGATTCACCCATGGTGATCTACGAACCAGTAATGTCCTGGCAGAGTTCAGATCCGAGAGATTTTACTTCACCCTGATCGATAACGAGCGCAACCATTGCACCATACCAGCGCCCGGCAAGCTGGTACTGAAGAACTTGATGCAGCTCAATATGATGGCTTCTGCCGACCTGAGCAAAAGCGAACGCATCCGCTTCTTTCGTGGTTGGCGGCGACAAATGCGGCAATTGTCCGAGATCGAAAGCAAGATTATCGCCTCCGACGCCTACCGTTGGGCAAGACGCCGACTGGCCGCCAAGGGCATACTATGAGGCGCCTGCATATTGTCGGCTGTCCGCGCAGTGGCACCACACTACTAATGGAATTACTGACCACCTGCTTCTACAGCAGTGGTTACTGTTCGCACGAGGTGAGTATCTTCGTTACGCCAGAAATAGATTCCGACTTTCTCTACATCACCAAACAACCCAACGACATCAAGCAGATAAGCCATATATTTCCGCGCGACCCCATGCTCCATATAATTTATATGGGGCGCGATCCCCGAGCGGTCGTGAGCAGTATGCATCGGGAACGTCCGGGCGAATATTTCTGCAATTACAGGGTATGGCAAGAATGTGACAGAGCCGCCACCCGGTATGCTGGCAATAAGCGCTTTCTCGGGCTTCGTTATGAAGATCTGGTAGCAGATCCTAACGCTGTTCAACAGTCTATCGCCAACCGCTTCACGTTCCTGGAGCGTCTGCACGACTTCAGTGACTATCAGCAGTTTGCCCAGCCCTCAGTACAATCCAGTCGTGCCATGAATGGCCTTCGCGGCGTGGACCCCAACAGCCTGAATAAATGGCGAGACCATCTGCCTCGTATTGCGGAACAATTGGCTAGGCATCCGAGCCTGGCACAGGATTTGATTCGCCTGAATTACGAACCTGATGACCAGTGGCTGGAAACACTGATCGGCGTAAAGCCGGAGCTATTTCCCTGTCGATATCCGGAGCGCCGCCCACTGCTCAAAGAGTGGGAAAAGTCGCTGCGGGTTTACATAAAATCCGGTCGCTATCTGAAGACTACTGCCGGCGCTTAAGCTCTGGCCTGAATCCAGTCCCGCAACTCAGCGAGAACCTCCAGCCGCTCCGGCTCATTGAATAATTCATGAAACAAGCCAGGGTAGAGACTCAGTGATTTGTCTGCCGAGCCCAGCGCACCGTGCAACGCAACAGAGCCGGCCGGCGATGTCATAACATCCTTCTCCCCGTGCATGATCAGCAAAGGCAAACTAACTCTGGAGCTGCCCTCCTCGACTTCTGCCATCGCTTTAAACAAATTGATCACCAAGCCAGCGCTAATCTTGCCGTGGTGAACCATGGGGTCATCCACGTACCGCTGTACTACGTCAGGATCACGACTAATTTCCGTGGCCTCGAGCTGCATCACCCCAAGGGTGGGCCTGACGGCAGCAAGCAGCCGCGTTACGATGAGTAAAAGCTTCGAAGGCGGCACCGCCACTTGCAGCGCGGCAGCAGATAACGCTGCACCGTCGAACCCGTCCTGTCGCTCAATCAGATGGCGGACTGCGATCAGTCCGCCCAGACTGTGGCCAACAAGAAAACAGGGCGACTGCGGATACCATTCCCGTATCTTGCC
Source organism: Halieaceae bacterium (assembly GCA_047633055.1). GTDB lineage: Bacteria > Pseudomonadota > Gammaproteobacteria > Pseudomonadales > Halieaceae > CALJFL01. The sequence goes on from JBLIEI010000023.1 coordinate 4,256, forward strand.
ACGCAGTTCATCAAGCGGCGCAAGATAATCGGAAAAGGAGTCGATGTGCCCTCGCACACCGGGAGAGCGCCCATGTCCAAGATGATCTGGAGCCACCACCGCCACGCCCTCGCTATTAAAATAGCGGGCGAAATTCTCATAGCGTCCGCTGTGTTCACCTAGCCCGTGAACCATCAGAATGACCGCACGCACCGGACTTTGGCCAGAGCCAGACACGGGCCAGTGACGGTAAAATACGCCGCTATCAAGACAGTGTTGTTCGCAGTGAACTGTAACCACATCCTGTAATTCGCTTGCCGTACCCATTAACTATTATCCCCGCGCACCGCAGTGCTTTTACTGTTCAATTTATCCACCGATGCAGGGTTGAGGCGGGTCACTCCCGTGTTCTTTGCGGTATAGCTTAACCGCGCCTCGCTCAACCGCTTGCCAAAGACTTTTATCAATCCCCAGCGCTTGCCGCAAACCGCCATCTGAATACTGGTGTATAAATCGCAGTAGATCGCGGCGCGACAGGCCACAGTCCATTGCCGAAAAATACAACCCGGCCAGATCCTTCACACGCCAGCGCCGGGGCGTGGATTCTCGCAGCTGTGCTCGATGTAAATCGATCAGATGGCAGCGCAACTGTCGCGACTCCAAGCTGTCGGGATCCAAATGAAAGTGACAGAGGTAGAAATCACGGTGATTGATTCCGCCCCCATGCATGCCGCTGGCGCTGCCGGCAAGTTTGTTTATCAATCGCCTCTTTAAGGACGCGGGTGGGGGTGAGCCAGCCCAGTCCCTACAGTAATCTTCCAGGCTCACGGTGCCAGTAAGTTCTTCTGTAACCAGCATCGAGTGAGTGGAGGCTGGATTGATTCCCTGGAGACTGTACGCCACGATAGCGAGTGTATCGATGTTGAGGCTCTCAAGCCTGTGCACTGCCTCGTATTCATTGCGGGCACTGATAATGGGCAGACGCAACTGCAGTAGATTCTTAAATACTTCCCGCCAGCCTATGCCACGGTGCAACTTCAAAAAGAAAAACTTCCCCTGATGCTCGAAGCGCAGGGTAATACGACCCTCCTTGTTACGATACACTTGCCCTGGCTGAACCTGACTAGCAACACCTTCGGCCCATGCCAACAAATCATCTGAACCCATCTGGCCGGCTAGATCTTCGCGCAGGTAGCTCGCCGCCTTCATCGCGATTGCTCTAGGCGGGCACTGGCGAATTGTGCAATCAGCGCCGCGCCGGTTTTATGCATTGAATACAGATCGACGCGACTGGCATATTCGAGTCCGCGTTCGCGACACTGGCCACGGAAGTATCCGTCCAGCATATGTGACACGGCCTTGTTCAGCGAATTTTGGGAGAACGGTGAATTCAACACAACGCCTGCTGCTGCCGCGGCGATATGGGTGGCGTACCCGCAAACATCGGTGACCACCACTGGCAAGCCAGCGACCAAAGCTTCTAGTAGGACGATGCCCGCCGCCTCATCCAGTGCGGGATGAACCAGCGCATCGGCGGCAAACAACAGGTCAGGTATATCATCGCGGCCCCCGAGAAACACCACATCATCTGCAACCCCAAGGCGCCGGGCAAGCCGCTTGTAACGCAGCGCCTTATCCTGACCAACGACAAACAGACGAGACGCCACGTCGGCGCGTTCCTGCTGCAACTTGGCGAGAGCGATTATCGCGCGATCCAAGCCCTTTTTGATAAATCCGGAACCGATAAAAAGCATGGCGAAATCTTTACCACCTATGCCTAATTCGTCCCGCAGACGCTGCCGTCGCGGTGGGGTGTCGGCGACGACTGCTCGATCGCGGGAGACTCCCGGAGGGAGCATATGCAATCGGCTCTTGTCGGTCTGGTAGCGATGCTCAAATTTGATCTGCTCGGTTTGTGAGATCAATAAAATCTCGGTATCACTGTTTGCGCCAAACACCGCCTCTTCATAAGCGACGAAATGTCGGAAGCGTGATCCGCAACGATACAACCAGTTCCGCTCTCGCAATGCCTTATCGAGATAGCAGGAGTCCGCAGCGTAGTAGATATCAAGGCCCGGCATTTTGTTAAAGCCAACAACCGCGTCCACCGGGTCCGCAGCCAAATCTTGCTGAACCCACTGATAATACCGCTCGTTCCGTGTGTGATTGCTAACAGCACGAGCCGGCACCCGGCGTAGGTCGATGCCTGCCAGTTGTTCTCCCTGCCAGTCAATGTAATACACCCGGCACTGATGCCCCAGCATCAAAGCTTCCTCAACAAAACGTCGAAAGTCACGCTGCATACCGCCGTAGGGAAAATATTTGTAGAGCAGAAAAGCCAGTTTCACGATAGATCACTGGCGGGTAACAGAGGCTGCAATGCCTGCCATACCATTGGCGCTGTAATTGAACCCATCATGGCCGTAGGATCGCTAGACTCACCAGTGCCCAGAGGCGATTGAATGAGTGCTTGGTTATCACCATAGGCGCCGATTAATCGAGTGTCAGTGGGGCCGTAAAGGGACACTGCGGGCACATCCAAAGCTGCGGCAAGATGCGCCAAACCGGTATCGAGGGCAACCGCGCCATCCACCTCGAACAACATACTCGCCATGCCCCGTAAATCCAGCTTGGGTAATACCTGCGCCTGCGGGCATGCTGCGGCCATCCGACCTGCCCGCGCGCGCTCTTGCTGATCACCCCAGGGTAACCAGATGCCGTAGCCCGCAGCGGCGGCCAAATCGGACAGCTCCAGCCATCGTGACTCCGGCCATAGTTTTTCAGCTCTGGCGGTGCCGTGAAAAAATAACAGACTGGGGGAGAGCTGCTCCCGGCTAGGGTGTAAGTGTTCCCTGAGGCCATAGACGCCCGAACTTTCAGGCAAGGCATACCCGAGGGCTTTCGAAAACAACATGCGGGAACGCTCGACCGCGTGCAGATCTCGCGGCAGGGCTATCTTGTGGCGATAGGCCGCACTCGCCAAACGCTCTCTGGCAGAGTGTTTATCCATGCCGAAAATCGGAGCTTTAACCATCCTCGCTACGGCCGCACTTTTAATCAGACCCTGAGCATCGATAACCGCGTCGTAATGTCCGCTTTTCAGGGTCTGTCGAAACTGGCGCCACTCGGGCCCACGAAAGTCCCGGAAGGGGTTTTTGCGCCAACGACGTAACGCAATAGGAATCACTTTATCCACCGCTGGATGCCACTCGGGAATTTCCGAAAATGCCTCCTCCACCACCCAGTCAAACTGAATCCCGGGCACCGCCCGCGTTGCATCACTGACCGCCGGCAGAGTATGTATTACATCCCCAAGAGACGATATTTTAACTATTAAGACCCGCACTAGAAATTTCCTGACTCTTTATCACTGGCTATTAACAGGGCGGCAAGTTTATCAGCTACCTGGGCGGGCAGTGTATCGCGCATACAACGATGATGTTGAAGTGGACACTCCCTTTGAAAACATGGCGCGCAGTCGATATCGCTCAGCTCTATGGCCGCCCGTTCAGTCAACGGGGGTGTAAACGCAGGCGAAGTGGCACCGTATATCACCAGCGTGGGTCGGTCCAGCGCGGCTGCAATGTGCATCAGACCGGAATCATTGCTGACCACAGCATCCGACTGAGAAAGTAAGTCGACTGCCTCCCCCAGCGAGGTTTTGCCGGCGAGATTAAAACAGTGTTCATGGCCCCCGCAGGCGCTAATGATTTCCTCAGCTACTGCGCAATCTTTGGCCGAACCAAACAGCGCCACCTGCCAGCCTTGAGCAAGATACTCATTCGCCAATTCAGCAAAGTAAGCTGCAGGCCAACGTTTTGCACTGCCAAATTCAGCGCCTGGGCACAGCGACAACATGGGTAAATCTAAGGCCATCGCAAATTTTTCAAGTACCAATTTTGCCACACCCGCATCCACCAGCAACGACGGCTTTGGCAATACTGCCGGCAGCTCTGCTGTACCCTCCTGGGCGAGGGCAACAAAACGTTGAACCATCAGCGGCAGCACATGTGGATCAAGATCACGCATATCGTTAAGCAAACCGTAGCGATATTCACCGCGCCAACCCGTGCGTTTGGGTATTCTGGCCACGAAAGGTATCAAAGCAGACTTGAAGGAGTTAGGCAGAATAATGGCTTGGTCATAATTAGAGACCCGCAGTTGCTGTCCTAATTTTCGCCGGCGTCCCAATGCGAGTTCGCCGTGGCCGATGGGTATGTTCAGCGATGCGCTAACCTCTGGCATACGCGCCAACAGAGGGTCGCTCCACGCTGGCGCCAGGACATCGATTTGTACGCCCGGCCTGGTGTGCTTTAAGTGGATGAACAGCGCCTGAGCCATCACCATATCGCCAATCCATGAAGGCCCCACTATCAGCACTTTATCCGGCATACTTTCTGTCAAGACACTGCCCACCTAGACTTCGTTGTCATCGGTCGAAGAGCTTGCCTGGAGCCCACCAAACATCTGTTGCCACTTACTGCTGACCGCCTCACGAAAATCACTGAACTGCTCCACCGGCACTGTACCGGGCAATTGCTGAAGGGCGAGTTGATGTGCAGCGGAGCGGAAAGCCAAGTATGCCTGCGTCAGCGTGTAGGACTCCTCTGCGCTAAACAGACCTGCCTCGCCTAGCGCCTGCAGAATGCGCACATTATCTGACCACCGGGCCAATTCAGGATAACGAGACGACCAGGCCAGCACCGCGTACTGGACCATAAATTCAAGGTCAACAATACCACCTGGACCTTGCTTCAAATGAAACGCTCTTTTTTCATCTGCATCCCTAGGCAACAGATGCTCTCGCATTTTCCTGCGCATAGACTGCACTTCAACGGCCAATTTCGCCGCATCACGAGTTTTCGCTAACACTGCCAACCGAACGGCATCGACCTGCTCCGCTACTGCCAGGTCACCGGCAACAAAGCGCGCCCTGACCAAAGCCTGATGCTCCCAGGTCCAGGCTTCTTCGCGCTGGTATTTTGCGAATCCTTTGGCAGTGATAACCAGCATGCCAGAACCACCAGAGGGCCGCAGCCGCATATCGACCTCGTAAAGTAGACCGAGCGCCATGCGAGTCTCCAGAATATGGATAATTCGCTGCCCCAGGCGGGTATAAAACACCACATTGTCGATAGCGCGTTCGCCGCTGGTAACGCCGCGTTCTGCAGCGTTATAAACAAACACCAGATCGAGATCAGAACCATAGCCCAGTTCGAGACCACCGAGCTTACCGAAACCGTAAACCGCGAACCCGGTATCAGCGGAAGGTCTTGTCGGTTCGCCATACTTGGCGGTGAGGTCGGCCCACGCTACTCGCGACACCTGATCGAGAATGACCTCAGCGATATAGGTCAATTTATCACTGACCTGCATCAGCGGCAGACGTCCGGACAGTTCGCTGGCAGCAACGCGCAGGACATGTGCTGCCTTGAAGTAACGCAGTGCATCCATTTGGCCTTCCAGATCGTGCGGCAGCAGCCGTGATACTTGTTGTCGCAGTTCTGCGTCCAGGAGCGCTTTGTCCGGTGCCGAATAGAGACTGGCGCCATCAAGTAATTCATCCAGTAGCACCGGGCTGCGCGCCAACTGCTCGGAAATCCAGGGGCTGGCGTGGCACAGCGACACCAACTCTGTCAGCGCCGAAGGGTTTTCCAGCAAGAGTGCCAGGTAGGCGCTACGTCTTAGCACCGCCTCCACCAGGGGCAACACTCGCTGCAGGGCAATATCCGGATGCTCGACGTCGGCGCATGCCCTGATTAGCTGGGGCATGAATTGATCCAACCGCTCGCGGCCCTCGGTTTGCAGAGTCAGAAACCGAGGACTGGTGCGCAGCTCGCTCAGCCGTTGCAGCGACTTTTCGGTACGATTGAAACCCAGCTCAAGTAAATCTTCTGTACTGAGCGACGCATCCCAACGCAGCAGGCTAACCGGACTGTCCTCTTCTGGCGCAGCAATAATCTGCTCAAAATGACTGGATACCCGTGCCCGGTGTTGTTCAAGTTGCAACGCGAAAGCATCCCAATCTTTATAACCCATAACCAAAGCCATGGCGGCGCGGGCCTGAGCATCGATCGGTAGGGCCTGAGTTTGTTTATCTGCATACCCCTGTATCGCATGCTCGCTGTCGCGCAGGAATAAATAGGCCGCCATCAATTCCTCAACCGCGGCCTCAGGCAGGCAACCCAGCTCCCTACAGACAGCCAGTACTGGCAGTAATCCTGATTGCTGTAGCTCTGCGTCACGGCCACCGCGAATTAACTGAAAGCACTGCGCGATAAACTCCACCTCGCGAATGCCGCCGTGACCAAGCTTGACGTCTTCTTCCAGGCCTTTGCGTCTTACTTCGGCATTAATCCCCGCCTTCATTCCGCGCAGACTAGCGATAACACCAAAATCAACATAACGGCGGTACACGAAAGGGCGCAGCGCGCTCATCAAATAATCGGCCGAATCCTTATCGCCGGTAACAGGTCGCGCCTTAATTAGCGCGTAGCGCTCCCAGTCCCTCCCCTGGTCTTGATAATACTCTTCCATCGCGTTGAAATTGTGCACCAGCGCACCGCTGTCACCATACGGTCGCAAACGCATATCAACACGGAACACAAAGCCGTCGGCGGTCACCGGATCCAGCGCGGCAATAATGGCGCGACCAAGACGCGTAAAGAACTCTTCATTACTCAGGGAGCGTTCGCTGCTATCGGTTTGGCCCGCTTCCGGATAGGCGAAAATCAAGTCGATATCAGATGAAACATTGAGCTCGCGCGCGCCCAGCTTACCCATGGCAAGGACAATAAGAGTTTGCGGTTCCCTTGACTCGGTACCCATGGGTTTGCCGTGACGGTGCTCCAATGCCATCTGACTGTGGCCCTGAGCGATCTCAATGCAGGCATCCGCCAACAGCGAGGTATCCCGCACGGTTTCCCGCGTATCGGCGAGCCGACAAAAATCACGCCAGACAATACGTAGCATATGGCGCTGCCGAAATCGTCGTAGCACTGGGCCCAGCTCGGCTTTTTCCTCGCTCATCTGCGCCATGAGCTGATCTCGCCAGACATTCTCTGGGAGCCGGGTATGCAACTCACCACTGTCTACCAGGTCGATCAGAATTTCCGGTTTGCGCCGCAACAGGTCCGCAATAAAAGGGCTGGTCGCGAGGATCCGCGCAAGCTGCTGGCTGAGTCGTCGATCCTGCAACATCACTGCAAGCTGCTTGATACTCGCCTCGGAGCCTCGCTCGATCAGCGAATCCCAGGCGTTATTAGCCACTTGGACGAGTGACTCAGGCAGTTGCTCGGTAATCAGCGACATGTTTTCAATAGTGAACTCAGGCTAATGGCATATGATGAACTGCCCGAGTCAAGCGTCCAGCACCGGAGCGACGCGCATAACTTCCTCGATGGTCGTTTCACCGCGTGCCACACGAGTGGCGCCACTCAACCGCAGCGTCTTCATGCCTTCGCTCATGGCGATTCGGCGCAATTTTATGGTCTCCAATTGTGGCGTTATCTTGTCCTGCACCGCCAAACTGTTTACCAGCACTTCGTAAATACCCATGCGACCCATATAGCCAGTATCCCGGCAGGAACGACACCCCACCGGTTGGGCAATTTGTTCAGGCGCCGGGATTTTCCACGGAGTTGTCAGCTGTTCCCAGGCATCAATATCGGGTGGACTGAAAGTCTTGCACGCTGGGCATAAAATACGGACCAGACGCTGCGACATAATGCCCCTAACCGTTGCCTTAATAAGATAGGCGGGCACACCCAGCTCCAGCATGCGGGATATTGAGCTGGGTGAATCGTTGGTGTGCAGCGTCGACAATACCAGGTGTCCGGTCAATGCCGCCTGCACTGCCATATTGGCGGTTTCCAGATCGCGGATCTCGCCTACCATAATGATATCCGGGTCTTGCCTCATGAGCGCGCGAACCCCGGAGGAGAAATTAAGATCAATAGTGTGATTGACCTGCATTTGGTTAAAGGCCCCTTCCACCATTTCGATAGGATCCTCGATAGTGCAGACATTAACCTCCGAGGTTGCCAATTGGCGCAGTGTTGAGTAAAGCGTCGTCGTCTTACCAGAACCGGTAGGCCCTGTGACCAGCACGATACCATTACCCGCCGAGGTCATATCGTCCCAGCGCTGCAAATCTTCATCTGCCAGCCCCAATTCCTCAAAGCTTTTTTGCAACACATCGGGATCGAAGATGCGCATAACCAGTTTTTCGCCGAAAGCGGTGGGCAGGGTTGCCAGTCGCAATTCCACTTCATTACCGTCGGGGGCCCGCGTTTTAAGCCGGCCATCCTGAGGCCGACGTTTTTCCGCCACATCCATGCGGCCCAGAATTTTTATACGACTGGTAACCGCCGAACACACCTGCTGTGGCAACTCGTAGACACTGTGCAGAACACCGTCGATCCGAAATCGCACATGACCAATCTCTCGTCTGGGTTCAATGTGGATGTCGCTGGCGCGTTGCTCAAAGGCGTATTGCAGCAACCAATCGACGATACTGACAATATGCTGGTCATTGGCATCTGGCTCCTTCATCGAGCCCAGCTCAAGCATCTGTTCCAGATTACTGATACCCGATACACTCTCGCCACGACCTGAGCCATGGGCGCCGCGAACCGAGCCTGCCATGGTATAGAATTCCGCACGATGCCTGGCGATGGCACGCGGGTCTGCCAGCACGCGCCGGATCGGTTTGCGCAGAGTGTGCTGCAGGTTTGATTCCCAGGCTCGGATATAAGGCTCAGAACTGGCGATCAGTATCTCTTCGTCATTAACCTCTACCGCCAGTATCTGGTGACGCTCGGCAAAGGCCTTTGACATCACTTCGGAGATGGCACTGACGTTGATTTTCAAGGGGTCGATCTCGCAGACCTGCTGGTCTACCTGCGCACTTAGCCAGGCGAGCAACTGGTCCATATCCAGCGCCAGACCATCGCGGGAAGGATCCGGCAGACTTTGCTCGGCCAGATAGACCAGCGGATGCACCGATCCTATAATCATTTTTCCGACTCTAGCCAGGTCTTCTGCCGTAAGGCGACCATCTACATTCAGCATTTTCGCCAGACTGGGCAAGTGCAGTCTGTGTTCTGCCACCTTCTCACCAAATTGTGCAGCCATGGATAAACCTTCTCTTTGCGGCCTAATTACCACATTGGCATGCTATCACAGCTGTACCTCGCAACGATGACGCGGTCGGCTCAAATCTCTGTATATTGACACGCCATTTATTGTGACAGCGGCCTTTTGAGCACCTATACTGCGGCTTCTTGCGAGCCTTCAGGAGAATAATATGGCCACCCGAAACCCCCTGGGTAACCTCTTTGGCAGGTCACCCATTGGTCCTATTCAGGAGCACATGAAGATCGCTCAGGGGGCAGTGCAGTTGCTTCCCCAACTGATAGCTGCCAGCGTCGCAGACGACTGGGACAAAGCCGCCAAGATTCATGCGCAAGTCGTTGAGGCAGAGCGTGAAGCCGACAAACTAAAGCGCTCGGTCCGCAGGCACCTGCCCAAAAGCCTTTTCCTACCGGTTCCGAGGTCTGACCTGCTCGAACTGGTTGCACTTCAGGATGTGGTTGCCAATACCGCCAAAGATGTTGGCGTATTAATGCTGGGCCGCCGGATGCGCTTTCCCCAAAAGCTGGAAAAATATGTTATCGAGTTCACCGCCGCCTGCGTCGCTACCGTTGACCAGGCACTACTGGCAATCCAGGAACTGGATGAATTGCTGGAAGTCGGGTTCACCGGTCGCGAGGTCAAAAGAGTGGAGGCCATGTTGAAAGAGTTGGACAAATTGGAAGGCCGCACCGACAAATTAGCGGACAGCTTGCGCTATCGCCTGTTCAAATTGGAAGCCGAACTCCCGCCAGTAGACGTCATGTTCTACTACCGGGTAATGGCCCTTTTGGGCAGTATCGCCGACGCTGCTGAAAAAGTGGGCGACCGACTGCAAATCCTAATGGCTAAGTAAGGGGACTTTCATGGAAATCATTGCCAATTACGGTACTGTTTTTCTCATCATGGCCTGCGCCTTCGGCTTTTTTATGGCCTGGGGTATCGGCGCTAACGACGTCGCTAATGCCATGGGCACCTCGGTAGGTTCTCGTGCTCTGACCATGAAACAAGCAATTTTGATTGCCATGGTTTTCGAGTTCCTTGGGGCCTATCTTGCCGGCGGCGAAGTCACCGCTACTATCCGCAAAGGCATTATTGATCCAACGGTCCTGGAAGATTCCCCCGAACTCATGGTTTATGGCATGTTATCGGCATTGCTGGCAGCCGGAACTTGGCTGTTAGTCGCCAGCCTGAATGGCTGGCCAGTGTCGACCACACATTCTATCGTCGGGGCTATCGTCGGCTTCGCTGCAGTAGGTATTTCTGTTGACGCGGTGGCCTGGGGTAAGGTCGGTGCTATTGTTGCCAGCTGGGTAGTTTCACCACTAATGGCGGGCATACTTGCCTTCGGTCTGTTCATGAGTGTGAAAATTCTAATTCTCGATACCGAAGATCCCTTTCATCGGGCCAAGCGATTTATTCCCATCTATATGTGGATGGTCGGCTTTATGATTTCCATGGTCACGCTGCTAAAGGGCCTCAAACATATCGGCCTGGATCTGGATCTCGGCCTGGGTAGCGACTTTGCCAATGCGCTGCCCCTTTCTGCCGTTATTGGCCTGATAGTCGCGGGATTTGGCGCCCTGATGCTAAGACGAGTGAAGGAAGTCCACGATGAGAACAACCGGTTCCGCAATGTAGAACAGGTGTTTGCCATTTTGATGATTTTTACCGCCTGTTCCATGGCATTTGCCCACGGCTCCAATGATGTAGCCAACGCAGTTGGACCGCTCGCAGCAATTGCCAGCACCGTGCTCTCAGGAGGACAGATCGCTGCAAAATCCGTTATGCCCTGGTGGATTCTCCTGATTGGCGGCCTGGGTATAATAATCGGCCTGGCAACCTATGGCTGGAAGGTCATGACTACGATTGGCCACAAAATTACCGAGTTGACCCCCAGCCGAGGCTTCGCTGCGGAATTGGGCGCGGCCAGCACAGTGGTTATCGCCTCGGGAACCGGGCTGCCCATTTCGACCACCCACACCTTGGTAGGTGCTGTTCTGGGGGTTGGATTTGCCAGGGGTATTGCTGCTCTGAATTTACGCACCGTAAGTACAATTTTTATGTCGTGGATCATTACCCTGCCCGCGGGCGCCGGCCTGGCTATAATCTTCTTCTTCCTGTTTAAGGGCATCTTTAGTTAACACATGTCATATTCCGACAAGCTCATACTCTCCCAGTTACAGCAATTAATTGCCACGCCGTCAGTGAGTTCAACCGACAGTTCCTGGGACCAGGGCAATCGAAAAATCATCGACCTTTTAGCAAGCTGGCTGTCTGATATGGGCTTTCGCACGGAGATCATCAACGTCAATTCCGACGGTAGCAAAGCAAACTTAATCGCCACGCTGGGCACAGGACCCGGGGGATTAGTACTAGCCGGCCATAGTGATACCGTGCCTTTTGACGAGGGTCGCTGGCGATCAGACCCCCTGCAACTCAGTGAGCGTGACAATCGCCTCTACGGCTTGGGGAGCTCAGATATGAAAGGGTTCTTCCCGCTGGCCATGGCCGCCGCTAGCCCGTTCCTGAATAAGACTTTGCAGCAGCCGTTAATCATCCTCGCTACCGCCGATGAAGAAAGCTCGATGAACGGCGCCAGAGCCTTAGCCGCTGCCGGCAAACCAAAAGCCAGGGCGGCTATTATCGGCGAACCCACATCACTCGTCCCAGTGCGCATGCACAAAGGCATAATGATGCAATCGGTCAAGGTGATCGGGCAGGCCGGACATTCTTCTAACCCGGCTCTGGGCAATAGCGCGCTGGATGCCATGCACCGGGTAATGGGTGACCTTATGGTCTTTCGAGCCGAACTGGCCGAACGCTATAGCAACCCCTTGTTTGAAGTCGCCTATCCAACGCTGAACCTGGGTTGCATTCACGGGGGTGACAGCCCTAACCGAATTTGCGGCAGCACCGAGCTGCACTTTGACCTGCGGATGACACCCGAAGGCAATAACGAAGAGGTTCACGGTGACATCGAAAAGCGACTTGCCGTAATTGCAGAGAGCGCCGGCATTGATCTCAGTCTGGAGCCATTGGTCAAGAGCATCCCACCCTTTGAACAGGGCGCCGAGAGTGAGCTGGTAAAAATAACGGAATCACTCACCGGGCACACTGCGAAAGCAGTGGGCTTCGCTACCGAGGCGCCATTTTTGCAACAGCTGGGAATGGAAACCATCATTTTGGGCCCCGGATCCATTGATCGCGCCCATCAACCTGACGAATATATAGAGCTGGAGCAAATGAGACCGTATGTAGATCTGCTGCAACAGTGCATCGCTCGTTATTGTCTTTAAAATAGAAGACAACATCATATCAGCCTCCATTCTGTGCACTATTGCCATTAGAGTATCACCCCGCCTTTGGGTAATCTTAACGGCCCATTAATTGTAAGGACCTGGAGTCATCAGTGACTACTGAAAGTCGTACACATATTCGCTGGTTCAGAAATACGGCCCCCTACATCAATATGCACAGAGGCAAGACCTTTGTGCTGATGTTGTCAGGCGAATGTGCGCTGCATGAGAATTTTGCCAACATCATTCACGATATTGCGCTACTCCACAGCCTGGGCATCAAGCTAGTACTGGCACATGGCTCACGCCCGCAAATCGATCAGCGCATGGCGAAAGCGGGGCTGGAGATCGAATTGCATCAGGGTATTCGCATCACGGATTCCAACGCCATCGAGCACGTAAAGGATGCAGCGGGCTCTCTGCGCGCGCAGTTCGAAGCTTTACTGTCTATGGGTCTACCCAACTCACCTATGCAGGGTTCGAGAATACAAGTCTGCTCGGGCAACTTCGTCACTGCCAGGCCGCGAGGTGTGGTCGATGGCGTTGATTACCATCTCACCGGCCAGGTTAGACGGATTGATGCTGCCGCGATAAAGGCACAGCTGGCTGGTGGCTCGATAGTGTTGCTGTCGTCTCTGGGCTACTCAGCCACCGGGGAAATTTTCAACCTGTCGCTAGAAGATATCGCAGTGCATTGCGCAGCAGAAATAGGCGCCGACAAACTGGTGCTGCTGGGTGAAGCAGAGGGCCTGATGGGAGATAACGGGGCCCTGATACGCCAATGCACTGTGGGCCATAGCGCTGGTCTACAATTAGAAGATCCCGGACAACTGGCGCTGCTGAACACCGCAAACCGTGCCTGCCAGATGGGCGTACCCCGTTGCCATATCATCAGTCACGGTGATGATTGCGCGCTTCTTGAAGAGCTGTTTACCCACGATGGCAGCGGCACTCTGGTAGCAGATGACGACTATGAACAATCCCGCTACGCCACCATTGATGATATTGGCGGCATTCTCGAACTTATCGAGCCACTTGAGCAACAGGGGGTTCTGCTGAAACGTTCCAGAGAACTCCTCGAAACGGAGATAAAGCAATTTCGCCTGTTAGAGCGGGACGGGCGCATTATCGCCTGCGCGGCACTTTACCCTTTCCCGGAGGAGGCTTGTGGTGAGATTGCGTGCATCGTATCCCACCCCGACTATCGTGGTGCACAGCGGGGACAGCGCCTGCTAATGGAGCTTGAAGATGAAGCTCGGCGCCTGGGTCTGGATCGAGTTTTTGTGTTAACCACACAGACCGCGCACTGGTTTTTAGAGCTGGGGTTTAACGCTGCCTCTCTGGACGACCTACCAACCAAAAAGCAGTTTTTGTACAACCTGCAACGCAATTCCAAGGTTTTCTACAAATATTTCTGAGTTTGGGTGTGCAGATTAAATGTAAGCCTTGGGTTGCTTTCATGCCCCGTCAACCCGTGAGCGGCAGCACACCGTCTCTTAAAAGCGAGGGCTCAGGCGGCTTCAGCTGAGGTCTTTTGCCCCTGCTGTATAAGCGTCTCGAGATCTTCTCGTAATCCATCGATTTCTCGTTTGAGTCGCTTATCCTGTTTGGGCGTGCGGCTGCTAAGCACGTCTGTAATGGCACCCTGGATTACCGAGAGGTTGTGACTGAAGGTGTCGTTATACTCCTGAGAAACATTTTCATCTCTATCGGCAATGGCGGCCGACAATCTCTGCTGCCAGCCGGAATCGCGCTGAAGAATGCTCTGAAGTGTATCCAGCCAGCGGGCGCGTTCTAACAACCAAGCCGCGTCTGACCTTATCAACTGCTTATTGGCCACCTGCAGGATCGCCGACTGCTCGGGTTCAAGACGCCCCAGGTAATCCTGCAAATTGTCACGGAGATTGTCCGATGCCTCCTCCCGGTATTCTTCATCTGAGCGCGGCAGGTATTCTTCCTCATACTCCACTTGCTTGGCTCTGAGCTCAGCTATAAATTCGGCCATCTGCTGGTCTGAGAGCTGATCACCGAGGCTCAACAACCAATCCAAAGCCTCTTCCTCAAGCCGAAACCATGCCGCTTCGACCTTTGACGAGAATTCCATCACATCGTCCGCACTCACTGGTTGCTCAAGACGCACGCGGACGTCGTCGAGAATCGCCAGATAAACGGGCAGTTCCTCTGCTCGGTGCCACGACAGAAAAGGCTTTAAAATTTCATCGAGGTGTTTTTTCTGCTGCCGATCGAGGTTAACGTAATCCCCCAAGTACCAGGGCAGGAGAAAATCCAGACGATTATAGACGAACGTCGTACTGCTGCAGCCGGCAAGTAGCAGCACCAACAGTATCAAACTTACCCGCTTCTTCATCGTCGACGCTCCCATCGATTCAGCGCCAAATGGGTAACGAATCGCCCAACGGTGTCGCCGACGGCACTTCAACAACGTGAGATTCTATACGATTTCGACCCTGCTTTTTAGCGCGGTAGAGTGCTTCGTCGGTCAACCGGAGCCATTCCTCGGCGTCACCTGCAGCGGCTATATCCGTCACTCCGACACTGATGGTTAACTTCCCTTCGGGCAGTAGCTCAGACTCCTCCACCCTCGACCGCAATTCCTCTGCCAGACGAACGCCATGGCGGGCTGAGGTCTCGCTTAGCAATACCGCGAATTCTTCGCCACCGTAGCGGCACAGCGTATCGACACCGCGAATTCTGCTGGCGATCAGGTTAACCAGAAGTTTCAGGCTTTGATCACCAACACCGTGACCAAAGCTGTCATTCACGTGTTTAAAGTGATCAATGTCCATCAGCAGCAATGTAGATGGCCGTTGGTAACGCCTCCAAATATCCAGAGACTGGCGAACCTGCTCTTCAAAGTATCGCCGATTGTAGGCCCCGGTCAGCGGGTCAGTCAACGCCATATCCTTGAGTTGACGAGAATGCCGAGAAACAGCAAACATCAGCCAGGCGCTGATTAACCAGGTATGTGCCATCGATATACAGATTATAATCGCGGCACTGCGGTCAAACTGAGTAAAGACCAAGGGCATAACCACTACCCCACTGAGCACACCCAACAAGGCCGCCCAGCGAATCTGCAGCAGTACCGGCAAAGCAACCAGCAAAGGATACATCCAGTACAAGCTATAACTCTGACCATAGAATAGGGAAAGTACTACCAGCGCAATGGTCAGTACAAGCATCACCCCTGGGGACAAAAACGCCTCGCGCTGGCGAAACAGAAGCCAGATATTGGCAAGGAAGACAAAGAGTACCACCAGGCCGGCAAACGCCGGAACATGCTGGCCGGTATAAAAATGGTAGGCATCGACTGGCGCCAACACGACCAACATTAAGAGCAAGATATAGCCATAACCATCCCGCTGCCGCTTCAGGACAGTGTGATCCTGACGCTCACTGTCAAAAGAACGCCGCTGGATCTCGAGCTCTCCAGAGAACGCCTCCGTGAAATGACGCCTCAGGGTGCGCCAACGCGATGGCTTTGTTCTTGCCTGTGAACTATCCATAGATCCAACTGCTTTTTTGCGGCCGCGAGCCCTCTCAGGGACTTTATGTCGAATGATCTTGCCACGAAATGGAGCCGACCTATAGGGGATTAATGCCTTGACACTTGCATCGAAAAAGCCTGTGAATGGTTACCAGGGCAGCTGATCAAGGTCGAGGTTACCTCCGGTGATCACCATCCCCGCTCGGCGGCCACGAAACCGCTCGGGATACTCCAGGGCGCCAGCAAAGCTGACCGCTCCCGAGGGCTCCACCACAGTTTTCAGCCGAGTCCACTGCAGCTTCATTGCCTCAATGATCGTGCTCTCATCGACGGTGATAATAGTGTCGACATACTTTTGAATGATCTGAAAATTTATTTCACCAAGACTCGCGCGCAGCCCATCGGCAATGGTATTTGGCGCGTTTTGCGGGACCAGCCTACCCAGCCCGAAGGAACGAAACGCGTCGTCAGCACCGGCGGGCTCAACCGCTACCACTTCAACTTCGGGACGGAGGCTCTTAACGGCCAAAGCGACCCCGGCTAGCAAGCCACCGCCGCCCACTGGGACAACCACCAGATCCAAATCCTCAATCTGTGCGAGTAGCTCCAGGGCAACAGTCCCCTGACCGGCAATCACCCGTGCATCGGCATAGGGATGAACAATATTCGCTCCAGATATTGCAACGAGTGCTGCCAGGGTTTCCTCACGCGCTGCCAATGTCGGCTCGCATTCGATAATTTCTGCCCCGTAAGCAGCAACTGCCGCTTTTTTCACCTTGGGCGCATTAGAAGGCATCACAATTTGCGCTGAAATGTTCCGCCTGGCCGCGGCCATCGCCAGGGCGGCGCCATGATTACCTGAAGAATGCGTCGCCACCCCGTTTTTGGCCTGTTCATCGCTAAGGCTCAGCACCGCATTGCTTGCACCGCGCGCTTTGAAAGCACCAACTTTTTGCAGGTTCTCGCATTTGAAAAATAGCTCACCGCCCACACGGCGGTTCAGCAACTCACTCTGGTAAACCGGAGTCTTTTGGATATAGTCCCTGATGCGATCGTGTGCAGCCTCGATGTCTGCCAAGGTGGGTATTTGTATTAGGCTGGTCATATCCACTTAGACCGCCCCGATTGCGTCAGATTCTGCCGCTTCATTTATAGCGCCCAGAATACCATCCAGCGATGCCTGCACGATATCGTGGCTAAGACCAACGCCGCAGTATCTTTCCCCTTCGATATTAAGCTGGATATAACAGATTGCCTCGGCATCCGCGCTCTGGCTTAGGGCGTGCTCACTGTATTCTACCAACACAATTTGTTTACCCATAAAGTCGGCTACCGCATCGACGAAGGATGCTACCACCCCATTACCTGACCCGGTCAGCTTATGATTAGCGCCCGCCTGAATCAGTTCAATCTGTAACTTATCAACACCATCTGCTCGACTGGCGTGATAATCACCCAGACGCCATTGCCGATCTTGGCTGAGATAGGTCTGCTTGAACAATTCATAGATTGCTGCTGAGCCCACTTCGGTCTCTTTCTCTTCAGCGAAGGCCTGCACTGCGCTGCTAAAATCGATCTGCAGCCAGCGCGGTAATTCCAGGCCATAATCGCGCTCCAATACATAGGCAATACCGCCTTTCCCGGATTGACTATTGATTCGAATGACCTCCTGATAGGAACGGCCAATGTCGGCGGGATCTATCGGCAGATAGGCCACCTCCCAGGATTCCAGTTCACCTGTGCGCCGGGCTAGACACTTTTTAATGGCATCCTGATGACTACCCGAAAAGGCGGTAAATACCAGCTCACCCGCATAAGGGTGACGAGGATGAACCGGCAACTGAGTGCATTCTTTCACCGTCTGGATGATCTCATCCATCTGGCCCAACTCAAGGCGTGGATCTATTCCCTGGCTGTACAGGTTCATCGCCATGGTGATGATATCCATATTGCCGGTACGCTCACCATTACCCATGAGCGTTCCCTCAACTCGGTCAGCCCCCGCTAATACACCCAACTCAGCGGCTGCCACGGCACAGCCCCGATCGTTGTGCGTGTGAAGCGAAATCAACACGCTATTTCTTCGCTCAACCCGGTCACAGAACCATTCAATTTGGTCGGCATAGATATTCGGGGTACTCATTTCAACCGTCGCGGGCAAATTTATGATGCAGGGGTGTTCCGGCGTGGGCTGCCATACTGCAGTCACTGCATTGCAGACGTCCACCGCGTAATCCATCTCGGTGCCGGTAAAACTCTCGGGAGAATATTCGAACACCCACTCGGTATCGGGGTAGCGCTCAGCACAGGTTCTTACCAGCTCGGCACCCTTAATCGCAATATTTTTAACGCCTTCCCGGTTCAGGGCAAAAACCTGCTCCCGCTGCACCGTAGAGGTCGAGTTATAAACGTGAACAATGGCCCGCCGGGCACCCTCGAGGGATTTAAACGTTTTCTCGATCAGATCAGGACGGGCCTGGGTCAATACCTGAATGGTCACATCATCGGGGATACGCCCGTTCTCTATCAGCTCACGGACGAAATCGAAATCGTGACTGGAGGCCGATGGAAATCCCACCTCGATCTCCTTGAAGCCCAGCTTGACCAATTGATCCCACAGGCGAGATTTTTGCGTTGCCGTCATCGGTTCAATCAAGGCCTGATTGCCGTCCCGAAGGTCAACACTGCACCACAGCGGGGCCTTCTCGAGCTGGCGATCTGGCCAGCGACGATTGGTCATCTTGATGGGTTCGAAGGCGGGATATTTCCTGTGGTCGAAATTGTTCATGTCTAGTGCCTGGTTTATTCGAATTGGGAGGCTGGTCCCACCTGTCCGGGTTAGCGGGGGTATTGACTCTCGTGGAGCACATTTGTCAGCAACAACGACCGGTAAGCCGCGATGACTGCCACGCCAGGTGAAACTTTCAGCCAGAGCGCTAGTATACGAGCGAACGAGTAGCGAATTACTGCAAATGTGGCTTAACTATTTACTTTATTGACTATGAATCTCTTAAATTTCACTTTTATTAGTGATATACACTTAATAGAATAGATTTATCGCCTTTACTCCCTAGGAGAGTTGGACAATGAAGCTCGACCGCACTGATCGCAGAATCCTGCAGGCAATGCAGCTCAACGGCCGCATCAGTAACCTGGAACTGGCGGACGCCGTTGGGCTCTCGCCAACGCCCTGCTCTCGAAGAGTTAAAAGGCTGGAGGACAGCGGACTTATTCGCAAACACGTGACTCTTCTCAATCAGTCGATGCTGGGGCTCAAGCTGACGGCCTGGATAAGCATCAGCATGGACAGGCATACACCGGAGCGCTTTGAAGAATTTGAGGAGCAAATCGGCAAGTATCCCGAGGTTATGGAGTGCGCTGTGGTTACCGGTCAATCCGCCGACTACTTGATCAAAGCAGTGGTACCGGATATGGAGTATTACGAGCGGTTTCTATTGGGCAAACTGACCCGAATTGCCGGCGTCACGGGTGTTCACTCCAGCTTTGAATTGAGGCGGGTAGTCCAAAACACAGCGTTGCCCCTGGATCATCTGACAACAGGTAGTTAGTGGGCGCACACCATAGAGGGATACCACTGTTAACATTGCCACACTTCGCAACAGGCTGAACGCCAAGCGGGCCTGGTTACCAGATTGTTAGACGATATGTCCCACACACTGCGCGCTCCCAGGGCTTAGAGTGTTAGTATTTGCGGCCCATGAAACCCAAGCTACTTAGATCAGAATCACCCTGGCTGCTCGCACTGCTAGCGGCACTGGTTGCGCTGGGCCCCCTAAGCGTCGATATGTATTTGCCCGCCATGCCGCAGATGATGGCGGCTCTGAATACTGATATCGGTCAGATGCACCTGACCCTCAGTGCTTATCTAACGGGTTTCGCGGTGTTCCATTTGGCCTGTGGGCCTTTGGCTGATCGCTTCGGCCGACGCCCCTTACTGCTAGGCGGTACGCTGTTGTTTATCATTGCCTGCGTAGGCTGCGCTCTGGCGACAACCATAGAAAACCTGCTAGCTTACCGATTTTTACAAGGTATTGGCGCCTGCGTTGGCCCCACTCTGGCAAAGGCCATAACACGCGATATATTTGGCCCAAACCGAGCCGCCAGAGCGCTCTCTCTTATCGCCATGTTGATGGCGCTGGCCCCGGCTGTTGCGCCTGGAGTTGGTGGCATTTTACTGCTTTACTTACCCTGGAGTAGTATCTTCATTTTTTTGGCGCTCTATGGCTGCAGTATGTTGATCCTGATCTATTATTTTATTGCAGAGACCTTGCCGGCGCCGCAAAGCTTGCGCCCATCGCATGTCCTGCAAAACTATCTCGAGTTGCTGCTTAGCCCCTCATTCCTGACCGTCACCATCGCCAGCTCGGCTGTTTATGGCGGCCTCCTCATGTACCTGTCTTCATCGAGTTTTATCTTCATTGATATGTTCGGCGTGCCGGTAGAACGCTTTGGTCTGATCTTTATCAACACGGTAATAGGCTATATAGCAGGCAGTGCAATTAGCGCGCGACTGAGCAAAAGTCGAGATTCGGAACAAGTCATTTTATACGGTGCCGTGCTTGCAAGCATCGCTTGCTTATCCATGCTGGGAGGAAACCTGCACGAACCTGCCGATATAGTGATGTTAATTGCCCCTCTCTGCTTTTATTCGGCTGCCTTGGGCCTGATATTGCCCCACGCCATGGCGATGGCACTACGACCTTTTGCACATATTGCAGGAACAGCGTCGGCCTTATTCGGATTTGTGCAGATGTCGATCGCCGCCACAACAACGGCCGTAATAGGTAAGTACCTCAAAGACTCTCCCTTGCCTATGGTTCAGGGGATGACGCTGATTAGTATCTGCGCCCTCGTGCTGGCCGGCCAGGTATATTGGCAATACCGGCGCAAGAAAGGCCACTGACCCGTATGCATCACTGTGCCATACTCATTTTACTACCTGTTCGGAGAATTTATTTTGCAAGCAGCAAGCGACGTCACAGGCCTTATTGGCAACACACCGCTCCTTTATCTACGCCAGGTCTCGGAGCAAACGGGTTGCACGATTTTAGGAAAAGCCGAATTTCTCAATCCTGGCGGTTCAGTCAAAGACCGCACGGCATTGGGAATAATTCGTGCGGCAGAAAAGGACGGCAGTCTGGAGCCCGGTGGCAGAATAGTCGAAGGTACTGCGGGTAATACCGGCATTGGCTTAACCCTGATTGCCAACGCCCTGGGTTATCGCAGCAGCGTGGTAATGCCGGTAACCCAGAGTAGGGAAAAAATAGATTCTCTGGAATTATTGGGTGCCGATTTACATCTGGTTGGAGCGACCTCTTACAGCGACCCCAATCACTATGTGCACACGGCCGAGCGACTCGCAACCAAATTGGCCGCCAAGGAACAGCACGGCGCAGTCTGGGCACGACAATTCGACAACCTCGCCAATATGGAAATACACAGGGACACGACCGGCCGCGAAATCTGGGAACAGACTGACGGCAAAGTTGACGGATTTATATGCGCCGTGGGCACCGGCGGCACACTGGCCGGTGTGTCACTGGCTCTTAAGCAGCGCAACGAGGGCGTTGTCATCGGGCTCGCTGACCCAGAAGGCGCATCGCTCTATGAGTACTTCCATTCTGGAGAGCTGAGGGCGGGCGAGGGCACTTCGATGATGGAGGGTATTGGCATCAACCACATCACCGAGAATATGGCCCAGGCCAAGGTCGATGTTCCCTTTAGGATCAGCGATGCGGAAGCATTGCCTTATGTGTTCGATCTGCTGCAACACGAAGGCTTGTGCCTGGGCGGCTCTGCGGGCATCAATATCGCCGGTGCTGTTAGACTGGCCGAACATTTGGGCCCCGGGCACACCATTGTGACAATCCTCTGCGATTACGGAAATCGCTACCAGAGTAAGTTGTTCAATCCGGTGTTCCTCGAAAACCGGGGCCTGCCAGTACCGCAGTGGCTGCAGATATAATTACAAGTACCGATTAACCGAGCAAGACCACCCCAACTGTTAGTAACAATAAAAAAGGGCGCTTTTTTCAAAGCGCCCTTTCATTGAAGCCCAGCGACTTTCTTGTGGATCAGCTCGCTGCGGCAGCGCGCTCTTTTTCGATCAGATAATCGACTAATTTCAACATGCTCGCATGATTGCCCGCTTTACGACTGGAAATGCGGTATTTGCCATTGACCATGATTTCTGGTGTGCCGGTAATTTTGGCCGCGCGGGCATTGGCGTTCGCCTGACGCATTTGGCTGCTAACACCAAAGGAATTAAACGCCTTGCTAAAGTCAGCAGATGAAACCCCGTTGGCCTCAAACTCTGCCGCTATATCCGCTTCAGAAGTAAGACGTTTACGGTCGACATTCATTGCCTGAAACATAACCAGGTGCATGGTATCCAGCACTCCAAGCACCTCTGCAGCGTAATACGCCTTACCGTGCAGCTCCATCGGTGGATTCCACATTGCCGGCGAACCTTTGAATATAACGTCTTCTGGCAGTGTTTTCTTCCACTGACTGATCATCGGTTCGAAATTATAGCAATGGCCACAGCCATACCAGAAGAACTCGGTGACTTCGATTTTAGCAGGGTCTGCAGTGCGGACCGCAGGGCTTACTAGGTCATAGTGTTTGCCTTCTTCCCATACGCCTTCATCTTGCGCGCACGCAAGTAGAGGTGTCAGAAATAGCAGCGCGAATGGCAAAAATAAACGTCTCAACATGTAATTCTCCATCAAAATATTCTTAAGGTATGACAGCAGTTTAAAGGGCTTGTTCAGTGAGTGAAAAAAAAGGTGGCCTCAGCCACCTTTTTCAGCGCTTGCGAAACTACTTCAAACCAGCGACGTAGCTTGACACAGCCTGGATCTCAAGATCACTCAGCGCGAAAGCTGTCGTTCGCATTATCTTACTGCCGCCGTCATTATCGCGGCCACCTGGCTGTTCATAGCCTTTGCGATACATACGCAACTGCGCTGCGGTGTAATCGGCATGCTGACCGGCTAAAGCCGGGAAGCCAGCGGGGCCATTACCCAAGCCATTTGGCGAGTGGCAAGACGAACAGGCAGCAACACTGCGCTCCATAATGCCATTGCGATAGACTTTTTCGCCCAGCGCCAGCAAATCCGGATCTGTCTGCCCACCGGAGGCGACCTGATCACTATAGAAAGCCGCAATGTCCGCCAAATCCTCATCAGACATGTTGTCAACCTGACCGGCCATTGTCGCTACAGGTCTGGCGCCGTCGCGGATATCCATCATTTGTTTGAGCAGGTAGCGTGCGCCTTGCCCCGCAAGTTTCGGGAAGGTAGGCACGACACTATTACCATCAGCGCCATGACAGGCGCCGCAGGTTACGGCTTTCGCCTCTCCGGCTTCAGCATTACCCGCAGCGGCTATATTTGCTGCCTGAGAGAACTGCACACTGGCGCCAAAAAGCGCGCAGGCTATTAAAAACTTCTTCATCATTACTCCACAGTAAATAACAGGAACGAGGAACTTAGCTCGCTGGCTTTGCCATGTACTCTATCAAGGCCTTGTACTCATCGTCAGTGCAGTCGAAACACATGCCCTTGGGAGGCATTGCATTCAGCCCCGTTTTGACGGACTGTACCAACGCGTCCATACCCTTGGCCATACGCGGATCCCAGGCACCAGCATCGCCGGTTTTTGGCGCATTAGCTGCACCGGAGGAGTGGCATATGCCGCAACTCTTGTTGTATTTGTCCACAATGGGATCGGCTATGGCACTGGCCGCGACTAGGACACAGGCAACAATTAACAACTTTTTCATCGGTAACCTCTGATCATTGGTAAAGTATACGGCTAATTGCCGCAAGCATTTGATAACTGTCGAAAAAAGCTGTGGCATTATATACGAGATACCTCGACCAAAAAAGGTGAACCAATTCCATGAACATCGAAGGGCCTTCAGGCGACATTGCCGCTCCCAACTACCGGCTCGCCAGTTTTCTGACCAGCGCCAGCAAATTTAATCAATGCCCGCCAGACAGCGGCTGGGAAGTTGCGTTTGCAGGCCGCTCTAATTCGGGCAAATCCAGCGCAATCAATAGCTTAACTGGCAATAAGAAACTCGCCAGAACATCCAAGACTCCCGGCCGAACCCAATTAATTAACTTTTTTCACCTTAACGAGCAGCAACGACTGGTGGATCTGCCCGGGTACGGGTTTGCCAAAGTGCCCCAGGCCGTCAAGCGAGAGTGGACCAAACAGCTGGAGAATTATCTGCAGAAACGCCAGAGTTTGCGTGGTCTGGTGCTACTGATGGACGTACGCCATCCTCTCCAACCCTTCGATGAACAAATGTTGGGCTGGGCACTGGCTGCATCAATGCCGGTGCACATTTTGCTCACCAAGGCCGACAAGTTGAAGAAAGGTCCGGCCAAGAGTACCTTGCTGCAGGTCCAGGCGCAGCTGCTGGAACACGCAGAACTGGTCAGTGTGCAGCTGTTTTCAGCACTCAAACACACCGGACACACGGAACTCATAAAAGTGCTAGATAGCTGGTTGCGCGATAACACGGTTTGTGACGAATTGGATGAGCAAACTTGAATCAGTGAGCCTGATCCCAATTGTCACCCACTCCGACCTCAACCAGTAGGGGTACAGCAAGATCCGCCGCGGCTGACATAAGTCGGCAAAGCTCATCGCAAGCCGCGTCGACCTCCGCCTCAGCAACCTCAAGCACCAGTTCGTCGTGCACTTGCATTATCATACGCGCGTCGGCGCCGCCGCCGAATAACCAACCATCCACCGCCAGCATTGCCTTCTTGATGATATCCGCTGCAGTGCCCTGCATAGGTGCGTTTATTGCGGTGCGCTCCGCCGCCTGCGCTCGCATTTTGTTCCTTGCATTAATCTCAGGAAGGTACAGCCGCCGGCCGAACAGGGTTTCAACATAACCCTGTTCTCTAGCCCGCACACGGGTCGTTTCCATGTAATCGGCCACTCCAGGATACCGCTCGAAATATCGATCGATATACAGCTGAGCCTCCTTGCGACTAAGGTGAAGTTGCTTAGCCAGCCCAAATGCGGACATACCGTAAATCAGGCCGAAGTTAATTGCCTTCGCCTTGCGCCGCTGATCACCCGATACCTGGTCTTCTGCAACCTCAAAAACCTCAGCAGCCGTAGCCCGATGCACGTCCCGATTATCATTGAAAGCCTGCAGTAAGCCCCTGTCACGGGACAGATGCGCCATGATTCGGAGTTCAATTTGCGAGTAATCTGCGGCCACTATCCGGTAGCCCGCCGGCGCAATAAAAGCCTGACGGATCCGTCTCCCCTCTTCGGTACGAATGGGTATGTTCTGAAGATTGGGGTCGCTGGATGACAGTCGGCCGGTTGCAGTAACAGCCTGGTGATAAGAGGTGTGCACTCGCCCTGTCTGCGGGTTAATCATTTCGGGCAACTTGTCGGTGTAGGTCGACTTCAATTTGCTAAGACTGCGGTACTCCAACAAGACCTTGGGCAGCGGATAGTCGAGGGCCAGCTCAACCAACACATCTTCCGCAGTTGACGGTGCACCCTTGGGCGTTTTCTTGATGATAGGCAATTCCAGTTTCTCAAACAGGATTTCGCCCAGCTGTTTGGGAGAACCCAGATTGAACTCCTGCCCCGCCAGCTCGTGTGCTTGCCCCTGCAGCTGCTGCAGCCTTGCACCCAGTTCGCCACTTTGTCGGGCCAAGAGCTCTCTGGAAATCAGCGCCCCCTGTCGTTCAATGCGCGACAGTACAGGCACTAACGGCAACTCGATATCGGTATATACCGATTTTAAGTCACCTTCGAGTTGGGGCCACAGCGCCCGGTGCAAACGCAACGTAATGTCCGCGTCTTCGGCGGCATACGGGGCGGCTTCCTCGACTGTAACTTGATTAAAAGTGAGCTGTTTGGCGCCCTTGCCGGCAACGTCCTCAAAATGAATCGTTTTTGCCCCCAGATATTTCAGCGCAAGACTGTTCATATCATGGCGAGTGCCCGTGGAGTTCAGCACATAAGATTCGAGCATGGTGTCAAAGGCAATGCCGCGCAGCGTAATATCATGGTTAGCGAGCACGCTAGCGTCATATTTGAGGTTCTGACCCAGCTTAGCTTTGCTGTCATCCTCCAACAGGGGCTTTAGTTGCGCCAACACCGCGTTTCTGTCCAATTGGGCAGGAGCACCCAAATAATCATGAGCCAGCGGTACGTAGGCGGCCTCGCCCGGCTCGATCGCAAAAGACACACCAACAATGCGTGCCTGCATATAATCCAAGCTAGTTGTTTCGGTATCAAAAGCGAATACTTCGGCGGACGCCAGCCGTGCCACCCAGGCATCAAGATCTTCCTGCGTCAGGATCGTGTCGTAGCGGGCGTCCAGCTTTTCAGCAATGGCCGGTTCGTCCTGCCCCAGTAACTCGTCTAGCCAGGAGTTGAACTCAAGTTCGGTAAACAACTTGAGCAGTGCATCCCGATCCGGCACGCCGTTATGCAGGTCACCTGGCCCATACTCGAGAACGACGTCCGTTTTAATAGTAGCGAGCCGGTAAGACAGATCTGCGTTGTCTCGTTCGGCAGCCAGCTTCTCCCCCATTTTTTTGGCCCCGCGAAAATCCAGTGCTGCAACCTGATCCAGCGACTTATATATATCCTGCAACGAACCCAAACCCTGCAGTAACGCCAGAGCAGTTTTTTCACCCACACCTGCGACACCGGGAATATTATCGACCTTGTCTCCCATCAGCGCCAAAAAGTCGATAATCAACTCGGGAGGAATACCGAACTTTTCGGTTACTCCAGCAACATCCATCACCGTATCAGTCATGGTATTAACCAGTGTCGTTTGCGCGTCCACCAGCTGCGCCATATCTTTATCACCCGTTGATATGACGACGTGCCTGCCCTCTGAGCTAGCTTGTCTAGACAGGGTTCCAATCACATCATCTGCCTCCACTCCAGGTATACACAGCAGCGGCAGCCCCATGGCCTTTACCGTCGTATGAATCGGTTCAACCTGTTCCCGTAATTCATCAGGCATTGGCGGCCTATGAGCTTTATACAGAGGATACATATCATCCCTGAAGGTCTTACCCTTGGCATCAAATATAACCACCACGGCGCTCTCCGGATAATCCTTAATCAGACGACGCAACATGCTGATCACGCCTTTAACCGCGCCCGTGGCCTGTCCTTTGGAGTTCGCCAGCGGCGGCAAAGCGTGAAAGGCCCGGTACAGATACGAGGAGCCGTCTACCAGAATGATAGGAGCGTTGCTGTCGGACATGAGGGGATAACCTTATTAAATTCTGAGCCGGATAGTCGGCGAGACAGGGATTAAAGCCCATTCTCCGCAAAATTTCTACGGCCCCCAGTCTTGCCAGAGCAGTCGATTGTTCTCGTCGGGCTACGTTACCTTTTTATGCTTAAGTGTTACTTTTTCACATTGATGGATGCTGAATTGCATTTAAAATTAAAAAAATGATTTAAATCAGATACTTAAATCTATCATGAAGATTTGGTAACAATAAATAAATCGGCTTGAAAGGGGACTAAAAAGGTCCAATATAGTTATATCTACGTATTTTGTTACCGATACCATTACTTGGGTAACACTTTTAAGGAGTAAACATTATGAAGAACTTGATTTTCGTGCTGGCGTTTCTGGCGCTTAGCGTAGCCGCAGAACCGAATGCACCGGCTGGACCCGCTAAGCAGCCTATTAATAGCGAGATTTTAGTAGCGCCTGCTGACGTCAAACCCGACTTCACGCCGATCGACGTTAAGGACGTTTCTGACGACCTAAATCGCAAACTTGACCTAAGTTTCGATGAAGTTGCACCGGCACAGACGGTTAAGCGCCGCCTAATGGTAAGTATCGACTAGCTCGACACTATTTTATCTCGCTAAAG
The DNA here is from genome assembly GCA_047633055.1 of Halieaceae bacterium. Lineage (GTDB taxonomy): Bacteria > Pseudomonadota > Gammaproteobacteria > Pseudomonadales > Halieaceae > CALJFL01. Next base: position 32,095 of record JBLIEI010000023.1, read on the forward strand.
GCCACGATCCCAGACGGCCCGAGCTGAGCGATAGGTTACTTTCATCTTCGCCAAGTCGAGCGGAGCCCTAAAAAAGCCGTGATAGTCTCCCCTAGGGTTAATTAGTGCCACATTGGCACTATGATCAATCAGATAATCCTCACCCTGTCCCGGCACCTTGCGGAACGGCGTATTCAGAGCAGTTGCGACACGATGTATCGCTAAATACTCACCGGTCACGCCCAGGAAGTCAGCATTGAAGTAGGGCACGTAAGCCGCCAATTGCGCGACGGTGTCTCTAACAGGATCCACCGAAACCATTATTACGTCGGTATCGTTAACCTCATCGTCCGCCAGTTGGCTAACGAATTGATCGAGAAAAGCCATTGTTGTTGGACAAATATCAGGGCAGTTGGTGAAGCCGAAAAATACCAAGGACCATCTGCCTTCCAAGGATAGCGGAGTGAATGGCGCACCGTGATGATCAACCAATTCGAACTCGCCTATTTCCCTGGGCGTTTTGTGGAGATACAAACCATTGATCTGCATGTCCATGGTCGTCATCACTCTGGGTTGCTGAATTCTATGGACGAAGCCAGCCACCACTGCTGCGATCAACAGCAATACCACTGCGACAGTGATTTTGACGCCGCGAGATTGTTTTGTATTCATACTCATATGCTAAAACGCCGTCATCGGAAAAAGGTAATGGTCTACTAACATCACAATGAACAAGGCCATCAGATAAACAATAGAATATTTAAACGTCTCCATGGGTGCGTTACCGCTTTTGGTGCGCATCAGTTTAATAGCCCAGTAAAGGAAACCTGCGCCAAACACCAATGCCCCCATCAGATACAGGGGACCGCTAAGGCGGGTCACAAATGGCAACAACGTAATAAGCACCATGATAATGGTGTACAACAAGATATGCAGCTTGGTGAAGGCTTCACCATGGGTCACTGGCAGCATCGGGATATCAACAGCGGCATATTCCTCCTTGCGGTGAATCGCCAAAGCCCAAAAATGGGGCGGCGTCCAGGCAAAGATGATCAGTACCAGGAGCAGGGCATGGCCGTGAATCTCACCGGTCACCGCAGTCCAACCCAACAGCGGCGGTGCCGCTCCGGCCAGCCCGCCGATGACAATATTCTGAGGGGTGGCCCGTTTTAAAAACATAGTGTAAATAAATGCGTAACCAATTAGCGATGCTAGCGTCAGCCAAGCAGTCAGTGCATTGACCCAAAATAGCAAGATACCCATACCGGCGCCGCACAAAACGACCGCAAAGACAGTCGCCTGTAAGGTGCCGATGCGCCCCTGCGCGAGTGGACGATTGTGTGTTCTAGCCATGCGCAGATCGACACGCTGGTCCACCAGATGGTTGACCGCAGCAGCCGCACCGGCACACAACGCGATACCGAGGTTACCCAGAATCAGTATATCCAGCGGAACCATGCCGGGTACCGCCATAAACATCCCAATAACGGACGTTAAGATCATGAGAGCCACCACATTGGGTTTAGTGAGCTCTTTATAATCCCGCCAGATCGCCCGGTCGGAGCCGGTAGTGGATGATGCTATTTCGCTATTCACTGGAATTCTTCAACAGAAACTTGAGGTCAGCTATTACGTCTTTGTACGTAACATCTGCATTGTAAGACATCATAATCCATCCCGCAGGATCCGCCAGATACCAGACGTTCGGATCAGCTGGGTATTCGCTAAACATGGCACTGAAATCTCCTTGCCCTAACTGAATGGGCAACAAACCACGATGCTGTGTGTCCAAAAACTGCTCAAAAGAGTCGGGGAGAGGAGTATCGTCACTAAGATTATCGACAGACAGCAGAGTTGCTGCGGGCGGGACGTCAGCAGCCACATACATTCGGCGAATTCGCCCGACATCTTTACCCATGGCGATGTGAATTTGCCGTGTCAGATACAACCTCGATTCGCACTGCCGGCCACAACTAGCACCAGAGTTAGGAATCAGCATAGTCCATCGGGAGTCCACATCCGCGTAACTGAACTCGCGCTGCATAGCATCATGGGCCGTTAACTCCGCAAAAGGTCTCGGGGGCTGAACCAGGGTTCCCTGGTTAGAGGTTCCCAAAGCACCAACCAGGTCGAGGTCACCCCTGGCCACGAAAAACCAAAGCCAGGTTGCGGTGAGGATCACAATGACAGGAATACCTGCGATCAACAGCAGCATTAGTCGATTACGTTTGTTAGGAGCGGTAGTCATTGCATTTCTTTTCCACGGATAAGCTGCCACAGGTTGGTACTGCCCAAGACAAATAACGTCGCCAAAGCGGCGGCCATTGCGAACCATTGTACGGCATAAGCCTGGTGTTTCTGTGGGCTAACGTTTATCACCTGCCATGACACCAGGAGCGCACCCGCCTGCTCGGGATCAATCTTTAGCACATGGGGAAAGAGGCGGGCAGCGGATGTTTTTGCCAATACTGGCGCCAGCTTCTCGATCTCAAGAGCCTGCAACAGCAGGGGCCAACGATCCACATAAACCTGGTCCGCCAACAGATAGGGTTCCCCGGGCGGTATGTAGATCGTACCGCTAATTAACACCGTACTTGCCTCTACAGGCACCTCGGGTAGAACCCGACGCGAGCGATCACCCTCTACCCAGCCGCGATTTACCAACACTAGATCATCGCTGCCGGCGACTCGAAACGGGCTCACCACCTGGTAGCCGAAGCGCCCCTGATGTATTCGATTATCCAGCAAGATGTCGCGCCCGGTTAAATAGGCACCCTGCAGATTAACAGGCAGGTAGCGCAGGGCATCGTCAGGTAGCTGAGCCATTTCAGGACTAAAAGCGGCAGCCGGCAATTGACTGCGCGCCTCATACGTTTGCGCGATCTGCGTCTTTTCATCCGCGCGCTGTAATTGCCAAAACCCCAGAAAAATGAGCAGCGGCAGCAATAGGCCGGTAAAAAGAGCGATTCGCCATTCCACGTCGATCCGCACCCTACTGATAAACGTATGCATCACAACAAATCACCACGCGGGCTGCAAAGATGTCGCTGTGCTGGTTTATACTGCAGCATTACTATGGAGTAACCTCTTGTTGAAAATCATAATCGTTGTATTGTTGCTGGCTCTGGTGGCGAGCTTGGGAAGTGGCTTTTACTTTTTGATGACCGACCAAGGTGATAAGACGAAGCGCCGAACTTTTCATTCACTCGGAGCGAGAGTTAGCCTGGCAGCGTGTTTAATGGCAGTGATAGTCTATGGTGTCGCTACCGGGAAACTGGGGCACCAAAACCCCTGGGACGCGGGACCAAAGACCATGCAATCCCAGGAAATTATCGAGTGACTGCTTACAGGATATAGATAAACAGGAACAAGAAGACCCAGACCACGTCTACAAAGTGCCAATACCAGCTGGCTGCCTCAAAACCAAAATGGTCGTTAACAGTAAAGTGCCCGGCACGCACCGAACGCAGCCACATGATCAGTAGCATAGTCATACCCAAGGCTACGTGAAAACCATGGAATCCGGTCAGCATAAAGAACGTTGAACCGTAAATTCCCGAGTTCAGAGTCAATCCAAAGTGTTCATAAGCTTCGTAGTATTCCGCTGCCTGCAGGAACAGAAACACGATGCCCATAGCAACGGTTATACCGAGCCATATATTGCACTTTTTCTTGTTGCCGTCCAGAAGCCCCAGGTGGGCAACGTGAAGAGTGACGCTGGAAGACAGCAGGATGAGTGTGTTCCACAATGGCAGCCAGGCATACCAAGCATGCGCTTCAGCAAAAGCCATGCTTTGGTGGGGACTAGTAAACACGCCATTGTTAGCTATGGGTTGAGCGCCGGCGCCGCCCATAGCTTCCTGCGGAGTCTGCATCATAGGCCAGCTGTACTCAAAGCTTTCCCACAGCAGATGGTTCATACGACCACCGTCGCCTTCGCCACCCAGCCAAGGCCCTGAAAGATTACGCACGTAGAACAAGACGCCAAAAAATGCAAAGAAGAACATCACCTCAGAAAAAATGAACCAGAACATTCCCAGCACATACGATTTCTTCAGCTGAGCGCTGTTCATGCCCGCTAGATTTTCTTTGATAGCAATTCGAAACCAACTAAACAGGGTCGCGGAAAAGAAAAACAGACCAAACAATAAAATCGACCACGAATTAGTGTCCACCTCGGGGTCGCCAAAGGTCATGTCATTCATGACACTGGCAGCACCGAAAATACTCGATATCATGCCGACCGTAGCGCAGACCGCAAGCGCGCTTTTTTCGGGCACGTAGTACTTTTCGTACTCTGTGGTGGTCTCGGTTGTCATGTTGTCTCTCCGTTTAACTCAGGCAGCCGCAAGGCCCGGTGTGTCAGCGAGCGGCTATCGTGCCGTTGGCCATATCGGTTACATCAAAAATGGTATAGGACAGGGTAATTGTCTTAATGTCAGCCGGTAGCTCCCGATCGACAATAAACTGCAGTGGCATTTCAGTGGAACTGCGCCCATCGAGTGGTTGCTGATTGAAACAAAAACACTCCGTTTTATGGAAATACTTCGCCGCTCTTGAGGGAGAAATGCTCGGAATAGCCTGCGCTACCATGGCGTCGGGCAAGGGATTGGCAGCCATAAATACCGTATCGTTGGAGGCACCCGGGTTGACCGTCATCATCGTCACACTGGGCTCAAACTGCCATGGCATACCTTCATTGTTGGTCGCCATAAACTGGATGGTAATTTCACGACTTTCGTCAACACCTGATTGCACAGCAGTATACTGTTGGCCGTCGGTCTTGCCGTTAATGCCAAGGACATCACACAGCACGTCGTAAAGAGGCACCATCACCACAAACACAAAAGCAAACATAGCCACAGCCACTACCATCAGTTTGGCAACAGTATCGAAGACTGGATTTTTACTTAGCGCTAGCATATTTTCTCTCCTATCTTATAGCCGGTGGCGTCTCAAAGGTGTGATAAGGCGCAGGAGTAGCAACCGTCCACTCCAAGCCCTCGGCCCCTTCCCAGGTTTTCTCTTCACTGGTTGGCTTGCCGCCCACGATGGTCGCAATCACGTTGTAGAGGAACAGTATCTGCGATAGGCCATAAATGAATGCACCAATACTGGACATCATATTGAAATCCGCAAACTGCAGGGCGTAATCGGGGATACGGCGCGGCATACCCGCAAGTCCTACAAAGTGCTGCGGGAAGAAAGCCAGGTTAAAGCCGATAAACGAGATCCAGAAGTGAGTCTGGCCCATGGTCTCGTTATACATCCGCCCACACCACTTGGGCAGCCAGTAATAGACCGCAGCAGTCATACTGAACACCGCTCCCGCCACCATCACATAGTGAAAGTGGGCAACCACAAAGTAACTGTCGTGATACTGGAAGTCAGCTGGTGCAATAGACAGCATCAAGCCGGTGAATCCGCCGATAGTGAACAGTATCAGAAAGCCCATGCTGAACATCATCGGTGTCTCAAAGGTCAGAGCTCCGCGCCACATAGTGGAGATCCAGTTGAACACCTTCACCCCCGTCGGTACCGCAATCAACATGGTCGCGTACATAAAGAACAGTTCGCCAGCTACCGGCATGCCCACTGTATACATGTGGTGCGCCCAGACAATAAATGACAAAAACGCGATAGATGCAGTCGCATAAACCATCGAGTCGTAGCCAAACAATCGCTTACGCGAGAATGTCGGAATAATCTGCGAGATCACACCGAAGGCAGGCAGAATGATGATGTAGACCTCGGGGTGACCGAAGAACCAGAAAACATGCTGGAACAACACCGGATCACCGCCACCCGCGGCGGAGAAGAAGCTGGTGTTAAAATGGATGTCCATTAGCATCATGGTCACCGCACCGGCCAGCACCGGCATCACTGCTACCAGTAAAAAGGCGGTAATCAGCCACGTCCAAACGAAGAGGGGCATCTTCATATACGTCATGCCCGGTGCCCGCAGGTTCATTACCGTGGCAATGATATTGATCGAACCCATGATCGACGAAATGCCAAGTACGTGTACCGAGAAAATGAAGAAGGTAACCGAGGGTGGCGCATAAGTCGTCGACAGGGGCGCATAAAACGTCCAGCCGAAGGCAGGTGCCCCGCCTTCCATAAACAGGGTTGATGCCAACAGCAGGAAAGTAGGCGGCAGCAGCCAGAAGCTCCAATTATTCATTCGCGGCAGCGCCATATCCGGAGCACCGATCATCATCGGTATCATCCAGTTAGCCAGACCAACGAACGACGGCATAATCGCCCCGAAAACCATTATCAGTCCGTGCATAGTGGTCATCTGATTGAAAAATAGCGGCTCCACCAGCTGCATGCCGGGTTGAAACAGTTCCGCGCGAATTATCATCGCAAAACTGCCACCCAAAATGAACATGGCGAATGAAAACCACAGGTACATGGTTCCAATATCTTTATGATTGGTGGTGAAAAGCCACCGTGTTAGGCCCTTGGCGGGGCCATGGTGATGATCGCCCATCGTTTACTGCTCCAATTGACCTTTCTTGTGGTTAAACACATCTATCGGCTGGACCAGGTCGCCCATATTATTGCCAAATGCGTTGCGTTGGTACGTAATGACTGCCGCCATTTCGACATCGTTCAACTGGCCTCCAAAGGCCTGCATAGAGGTGCCCGCAACCCCGCTGATACCGATTTCCAGATGACCGCTCGTGTCGCCGGTCGCTACCGGGCTTCCGGCGATCGCCAGTCCTACGCCACCCTCGCCATTAGCGCCATGACAAGCCAGGCAGGATCGATCATAAACCGCTTCGCCACGCTCCATCAGTTCTTCCAGGCTGAAGTTTTGCGCCATTAATGCTTTGATCTCAGCCGCGTTTTCTTGCTTGGCGGCAAGCCACTGCGCGTACTCATCTTTGCTGACTACGTTCACGACAATCGGCATAAATCCATGGTCTTGGCCACAAAGCTCAGCGCACTGGCCTCGGTATACGCCTTCCTCGGTAGCCAGGGTCCATGTTTCATTTATAAAACCGGGTATTGCATCTCTTTTAACCGCGAGCTCCGGTACCCACCAAGAGTGGATAACATCGTTAGCCGTAATCAGGAATCGCACTTTAGTATCAACAGGGATTACAACAGGCTCATCAACTTCCAATAGGTAGTATTCGCCTTTCTGTTCATTGTTGTAAATTTCACTTTGCGGCGTCGCCAAGTTACTAAAAAAAGCCACGTTCTCGCCGTCTTCAATGAGGTACTCGTACTTCCACTTCCACTGGAAACCGGTGATAACGATATCCATTTCTGCGTCATCGGTATTGTAGATATCAATCAACGTCCGAGTCGCCGGCACCGCCATGCCTATAAGAATGAGAAAGGGCACCACTGTCCAAGCGATTTCCACCTTGGTGCTCTCGTGGAAGGTGGCAGGGGTGACGCCTCGCGATTTGCGATGGTAATAAATAGAATAAAACATCACCGCAAATACGATGGCGCCAATAATCACGCAGATCCAAAAGATGAGCATGTGCAAGTCGTAGATATCCCTGCCTAAGGCGGTGACTCCGGCTGGCATATTGACTTCATTCATCTTCTCACCTGCTGCCTGGACTTCAGCACTTGCCCAAGCCATCAGTGTCAGCACAGGACCTAGCGCCAGCTTAACCAGCTGCTTCGCGTCAAAACCCATTTCCCGTGTCTCCATGTTGTAAAATTAGAAATTTTTCCATAAGTTGACTGCGGGCAAGTCCTCTTGGGATGAAATCACCAAGATTCCACAGTGTTGCGAGGGTGATCGTAAACGCAGGCCACCGCACTGCATCAGCAGAGCACGCACCCACAGGGGTTTCCACTCTATTCAACTGACTTTGCTCTGCCAAGACGACTCACTACCAAGTCGAGGACAAAAGCGCGGGGATTATAGCGAAAGTCTACGCCAAAAAACACTAAGATGCTGATTCTGTGAGAGTTTAATCTTCGAAAAGCCCTGCGATATAGCGCAAGATGGCCCCGAGACCCAAGATACGAGAATAAGAACAAAGCTGGACCACAAGATATGGGGGATGGCTGTTTTTGTTTCACAGTCGACAACGCACTAGTGGCGCGGGCTGGCTTGACACGACAGACACGTCGAAAACATGAACGATTCGCCATCATAAAAGTGGCTAAATATCACCGATGTACTAGCCTGAATAGGGGCCTTCCACGACACCACTTGGCAGGAGCAGGCTATGTCATCACCGGATATTAGGGAAATTATTGCCACCGCAGTTGAGCAAGAAAATGCCACGCATAATCTGCTGCAACGACTGCGGGATAATATTCCACAGCTCACCGACCGCCTGGAACTACCCGAAGACGCACCGGAACAAGCACTGCTGGAGTTCATCACCAGTTATATAGAAAGTGTTCCTGGCTGTATCAGCCTGGTCACCGCAGTCAGCAAGCAGTTTGGTTTTCACGACTATGCAGCGCCATTTCTGCATATTGCAGAAGACTATTTCCTGCAACCCCCGGACGAAGTTCCCGAGACTGGCGGCTTGGCGTTATTATTAGATGAAGCTTTTCTGGCCCATCGTCTACTCGAAGAGGTCAACGATCACCATATTCGTCACGTTCAGCGACCCTTGCTGCCTCAGGATATGACCGAGGCTAACATCATCGTTCATCACCTGCTGGGGGAACCACTGGCCGGTCGGCTGGAACAGCTGGTGCAATACACGGCCTCCAGACTATTAGAGAAAGAACATGTCTGGGACAATGTACGCAAAATCCCCGGCTCCACAGCAATAACAATGCCTTTGATGGACAGCCTGAACAGGCGAACGCATTCGGTACGTCTGCGCCTTATCCCAACGGCCTGAGCGAGCGCCAGGGCCTAGTCATTTTTGCGGGCTTTTGGGTCGACCAGAGTGACGATTTCCGTCGGAGTATCAACTCTTCTCGAAGCCGCTCGGCTGACTCGGGTGGGCAGCTCGTGGGTTAAGTCGGGGTCGCCAGGCCGCGCGTCATTAAATCCGCAGGCCACGCACTCGCGGGTATCACTGTCCAAATTAACAACTATCTTATCCATGGCGCTACAACGCGGACACACCGCTCCAGCGATAAATCGTCGTCGTGTTGTGGTAGGTTTGTTGTCCATCATTTTGCCTCACTGTTCTCGGCCGGCAGGCACTGGCTTCAATCCGCCGGACTGGGTATTGTAGCAGGCCATTCATAACGAGAACGCACCAAAATATGATCGAATATCATGACCAACGTCTGCGCAGCTTTCAAGGCAAGACTCCATCACTGGGTAAACGGGTATTTATTGACGCCTCTGCCGTCGTGCTTGGCGACGTAACCTTGGGTGATGACGTCTCCGTATGGCCGCAAGTGGCTGTGCGCGGGGATATGCACAGTATCGAGATTGGCGATCGCACCAGCGTCCAGGACGGCTCCGTATTACATATTACTCACGCCGGCCCCTTTAACGCCGACGGCTGGCCGTTGGTTATCGGCAGTGATGTCATCATTGGTCACGGCGTGATTTTGCACGGCTGCACCGTAGGCGACAGAGTTCTGGTGGGTATGGGCGCCATTGTCATGGATGGCGCGGTGGTAGAAAGTGATGTGGTTATTGCTGCTGGCGCACTCGTCACCCCCGGGAAAAAGCTCGAATCCGGATTCCTCTACGCCGGCAGCCCTGCACGGCAAATGCGACCCCTGCGCGAAAAAGAAATGGCTTTTTTTGTCTACAGCGCTGGTAACTACGTGCGCCTGAAAGATCAACATTTATCCGAGCAGAGCTACGTCGCAACCGAAGCCTAGGTCTCGCTGATCAGTTCGCGGATGTAGTTAATCACCGGACGAGTTTCCGGTCGCACCCGGCGCCATAAATAAAACGATTCCGCTGCCTGTTCAACCAGCATACCCAAGCCGTCGGCTACTGCCCAAGCGGCATGCTCAGCCGCCCAGCGCGTAAACGCTGTTGGCTCTGCACCATACAACAAATCGTAACAACAGCTGCGCTCAATGAGAATAGATGGGGGTAAGTCTGCCATTTGACCAGCCAGGCCTGCGCTAGAGGCATTGATAATCAGGTCAAACTGATTGCCCTCAAGCAGTCCGAGACCACCGCCCCTAATTTTACCGAGGTCGGCAAACTCTGCCGCCAACTGCTCAGCCTTCGCGGCCGTGCGATTGACGATTAATAAATCACGCGGTCGCTCTCGCAACAACGGCTCAAGAATACCGCGTACCGCACCACCGGCGCCGACTATTAACACTCGCATCGATTGCACGGACCATCCGAGATTGGCCACCATGTCTCGGATAAGGCCGATACCATCGGTATTGTCACCCGCAATACTGCCATCCTTTCGCCGCCAAAGTGTATTGACGGCGGCGGCTCGGCGGGCACGGTCGCTGAGAGCATACGCGAACTCATAGGCCTCGGTTTTAAACGGTACCGTAATATTAAGGCCACACCCCCCCTGCTCGAAAAAATTGCCTGCAGAGCGTGCGAACGCATCTAGCTCTACACGGACTGCTCGATACTGCAAACCTTGATCACATTGGCGGGCAAACTCTGCATGAATCAAGGGGGACTTGCTGTGCTTGATCGGATTGCCAAAAACAGCGTATCTATCTTTGTCAGGCATTTAGTCTGCATCCTGAGCTGTTGCATCCAAAGCCAGCCAGTCTCTGTGTTGCAAATAATAACCTGTCAGCTCCGCTTCCTGAGTACCAGGCTCTGGCTGATAGTTATACTCCCATCGAACCAACGGAGGTAATGACATCAAAATAGCCTCAGTGCGGCCATCGGACTGCAAACCAAACAAGGTTCCACGATCAAACACCAGGTTGAACTCTACGTAGCGCCCCCGTCGATACAACTGAAATTGTCGCTCTCTGTCACCGAATGGCGTGAGTTTACGGCGCTCAACGATAGGTCGATACGCAGGCAGAAACGAATCGCCCACCGACTGCATAAAAGCAAAGCAGGTATCGAAACCCCATTCGTTAAGATCGTCAAAAAATAATCCACCAACCCCACGCGCCTCGTCTCGGTGACGCAGATAAAAATACTCGTCGCACCACTGTTTGAAGCGTGGATAAACCCCCTCACCAAACTCCCGGCAGGCCGCACTGGCCTGTTGGTGCCAGCTAACGCAATCCTCCTGATTGCCATAGTAAGGGGTAAGATCATAGCCACCGCCAAACCACCAGATGGGCTCCTCGCCGGGTTTTTCGGCGACAAACAAACGCACATTGGCGTGAGAGGTTGGCACGTAGGGGTTGTGAGGATGAACAACCAACGATACGCCCATCGCTTGAAAGCTGCGCCCCGCAAGCTCTGGCCTGGCCGCGCTCGCAGACGCAGGCAGGGATACGCCCATAACATGAGAGAAATTCACGCCAGCCTTTTCAAACACCGCGCCATTGGCCAAAACTCGGCTGCGCCCGCCACCCCCTTCGGCACGCTGCCACTCATCGACAATAAAGTCGGCACCGCCGTCCATCTGCGCCAAGCCGGAACAGATTTTCTCCTGCAGTTTGAGAAGATAGTGCCTAACCGTGTCGATCTGCATGAGACTGCCTGCTAAGTAAAACGAGGGGATTATACGCTGCCGAAATCAGTTGCGGATGATTTCATCCTTGAGAAGGTCACGAATAACAGATGGACGCACGGCTCCGCCGACAGCCCCGGGAAGGATGGCATCAATTTCGCCACCAAAATATCGTTGAACTTGATACCGCTGCCGTGCTGGCTGGCTGCCGCCAGGATTTGCCGACGTCGATACCAGCGGCCCGCCCCAGGCTCGACAGAGATCTCTCAATCCGCTGTGGGCGGTGACACGGATTGCCACGGTGTCGTGATCACCGCGCACCCAAGGTGGCACTCGCCCCTGGTGGGGAACCAGCCAGGTAGTGGGTCCAGGCCATGACAGTGTCAATCGAGCGAGTTGGCCGTCGTTGAGGCCTTCCAGCAAATCGCCAAACTGTTCGATATCTGAAGCCACTAGAATCAACCCTTTACTGACCGGTCGATTTTTCAGCGCCAACAGACGCTCTACCGCTGACGGGTTGTCAGGGTCACAGCTCAAACCCCAAACCGCTTCGGTAGCACAGGCGACAACTCCGCCTTGCGCCAAAACGTTATCGATGTGCTTAAGTTGCAGAGACTCCATGGTTAACACCTATCGCTTCAGTGCGTCCTGCAGAGCTGCATCTTTGGCGACAATCGCCTGGGCATTGGCTTGTCGTTCATCGCGCAATTTTTGTGCGATTTCCGGTTGCGCCACAGACAGTATCTGAGCGGCCAGATAAGCCGCATTTTTAGCACCAGCTTTACCGATTGCAACCGTTGCCACGGGTATCCCCGCCGGCATTTGAACCGTAGAGAGCAGCGCATCGAGACCGTCTAAAGAAGTATTTATCGGCACTCCGATAACCGGTTTAACCGTAGCAGCAGAAACGGCACCGGCCAGATGTGCGGCCATACCAGCAGCGGCAATAAATACGGCACAACCCCGAGCATCGGCATCTTGTACATAGTCTTTGGTAATCTCGGGGGTGCGATGCGCCGAGGTAATACGGGCTTCAAAAGGAATGTCGAAGCCTCGCAGGATGGTGAAGCAGTTCTCCATCACGGGAAGGTCGGAATCTGACCCCATGACGATAGCAACAAAAGGCGCACCCATTAGCTTTCTCCACAGTTTCGATGATTGTGAGCACTCGTTAGCGAAGCAGGCACCCTTTAAAGAACGCGAAATTCTACCAACTGCAGCGGGCTTGGCAAGGGGCTGAGAGCACTATTTCAGCTCTCACGCGATACCCTCAACATCGAATATACCCCGCAGCCACCTGTGTAACCAAACCGGCCAACTCCAGTTCAGACAAACTGGACAAGACCCTGGCCACAGACTGACCGCTGTGAGCGGCCAACACATCCACTGAGGTCGCCTCAAATCCCACCAGTGCCAGCAGCTCAGCTGGATCAGCGGGTAATGTGACTAGCGGCAAGACAGCGCTGGTAACAAGGTCTTGCTGCAGCTGGTACATGGGGCCCAGCTCTATGAGCACATCCTTGACACTTTCCACCAAACCGGCCCCGTCACGGAGTAAGCGCAGGCACCCTTCGCCGTTACGGTGGTGAATACTCCAGGGTAAAGCGAATACTTCGCGGCCCTGTTCCAATGCTGATCCGGCCGTAAGCAGTGATCCGCTGGGCAGTGCCGCCTCCACCACAATGGTGGCCAACGACAAACCACTGATGATTCTGTTACGACGTGGAAAATTTTGCCGCAGCGGCGGCAACCCCGGAGGGAACTCCGTCAGGAGGCAGCCCTGCTCACTTATCTCCTGCGCTAGACGATGGTGGCGACGGGGATAAACCTGCTCTATCCCGGTCGCCATCACGGCCAAAGTACGCCCTTCTCCGGCAAGGGCACCTCGATGGGCGGCACTATCGATACCCAATGCCAAGCCACTGCAGACCCCAAGGCCCAGCGAGGCGGCGGAAGAGGCCAACTCCATTGCCACCCGCAGACCACTTGGACTTGCTTTACGACTGCCAACCATCGCCAGCAGAGGGCCGGACATCACACTCGGGTCGCCGCGATAGTAAAGAATGGCAGGCGGATCGAAGATGGTAGCAAGCAGTGGCGGGTAGCAACCGTCGGTAAGAACGAGGAAACCTGCATCTGCAACCGCTAGAAGTTCAAGTTGTGTCCCCATTGAAAGGGGGCAGTCCGGATGCATGCCCTGCTTGCGTGCCAACTCGAGCTGACCCGCTACTGCGGGTGACAAGCCGCTGGCAATCCAATCGGCGGGCTGCGAATCCAGTAGACCCGACGGACTGCCATAGTGGCGCAGCAAAGCAACCAGCATTTGGTTGCTAAGGGTAGGGACGCTCTGCAGCACTAAGCACGCGCGAAGATCTGAAGTTGCCATCGCCATCATCCTTGATGTCACGACAGGGCACTAAAACTGCCCAAAAGCGCCACATCCTGTGGCGCCTCACGTTGTTACGGGTTTTTAACCTTGTCGCCAACTTTCAGCGGCCGGTCAGCCTTTAACAGGATACCGTAGCTGGCTTTTTCAAAGGCTTCAAAAATCATCAACAGACCAGCGCGCACATCGGGAAGCCGGACAATGTCCCCGACCACCTTATCGTGGACCAGTTCGCCAGTCTGGTAGATCGCCATCACGTGGCCTACCTCCAGGCCCTCACGCTTGCCGCGATTGAGCACCACAATATCCGCGGTGCCAATCTGGGTGAGACCACCATCCACTGCAATCATATAGCCGTCGACAATGTCATTGTCCGGGGCCCGGGGCTGAAAGGTCGAATCTATTATCCGTTCTTCCATGGGTAACAGGCGATCTGAAATGCGGACCTCCTCGGTAACCCGGGTAATCTCCAACTCTGTAATTTTGTCTTTGTTACTACTCAGTAGGCGAGCATTGCCTATATCCTGAGCCTGATAGCCGAGCAGTTCGCCAGTCAATGGGTCAACATAGGTATCGCCGGCCCGGTATACGCCATAGGCGCGCTCACCCTCCGGAAAAGGCCCACGGCCGAAGATCCGATCGCCAGGCGCACTGATTAAATGACCCTGGCCGGCAGCTACCACCCACGCAGAATCGTTGAGCTCGTTGGCATCTAATATACGATGTCGTAGTAAAAATGCGCCTATCTGGTCCAGCGGGATAATAGGAATGGCGAGGTCGAGTGGCGAAACCCGAATATTGGGTTTCAGTTTGACATCTCTGCCGCGGTTCATTCTCAAGCGCGGCTGGCCATCTATCCAAACCAGATAAAGTTTATCGCCAGGATAAATAAGATGGGGGTTATCAATCTGGGAGTTTACCTCCCAGAGCTCTGGCCACAGCCACGGTTCCCGTAGATACATCCCTGAAATACCCCAGAGTGTATCGCCTTTTTTGACGATATACGTGTCCGGGATATCTTCCTTAAGTTCTACTGCCGCCAGCGAAAGACTACTAAAAAGTAGTGCCGCTAACAGCAAGCATATCGATATTGTCTGTGTTGCCATTGTTCTGCCCCTGCCTGGACTTGTTATTATCTGTCCGATGCTTTCAATCATAGCCGCTTCCCTGCATTTATTTTCCCGACTGCGCTGATAGCCCCTGCATCATTAACCTACCATAATTCTGTCAATGCCCCATCTACTGGGCAGCACCCAGCAAGCGGTTGTATACTGCACCTAGTTTGCGGCGGCTATTCGCGACTGGCAAGCCAAATGTGACTATTCACGCAGCGTAATTAGATCAATTTCAGCCCGAAAATCGAGCAAGTAACCCATGGCAGTACTAAATATACTGGAATTTCCTGACCCGCGTTTACGCACCAAGGCCAAGCCGGTAAGCGCCGTTAGCGACAAAACCCGCTCTCTTATCGACGATATGTTTGAGACCATGTATCAAGCGCCTGGCATTGGCCTCGCGGCTACTCAGGTCGATATCCACGAGCGCTTACTGGTCATCGATGTCAGCGAGGATCACAGTGAGCCACGCGTATTTATTAACCCTGTGGTCGAAATTCTGGATCCGGAGCTAGGTGAGTACGACGAAGGTTGCCTCTCTGTTCCAGGATTTTACGAAACCGTAAATCGCCCACAACGAATTGAAGTCACAGCGCTGGACCGACATGGCGAAGAGTTCACCGAAGAGTTGAATGGCCTACTGGCAATCTGCCTGCAACATGAAATTGATCATCTGGAGGGCAAGCTATTCGTCGATTACATCTCTCCACTGAAACGCCAAAGAATCCGCAAAAAGCTGGAAAAGCTCCAGCGTCAACAAGACTGATAAACAATGAGCGATCAACCACTGCGAATCATTTTCGCAGGTACCCCTGAGTTTGCCGCCCACCATCTGGAGGCGTTACTGCATTCCGACCATCGAGTCGTTGCGGTGTACACCCAACCGGATCGGCCGGCCGGGCGTGGCAAAAGAATTGTAGCTGGTCCGGTAAAACAGTTGGCCCTGGATAAAGCCATACCGGTGCAACAGCCGGCGAGCCTCAGAAATGATGCTGCTCAAGAGTCACTGACACACTACCGGGCAGATGTGCTGGTGGTGGTGGCCTACGGCCTGATCCTACCCCAGACGGTGCTGAATATCCCCAGGCTCGGTTGCCTCAACGTGCATGGCTCTCTACTGCCACGCTGGCGCGGCGCGGCGCCCATTCAGCGCGCTATTGCCGCCGGCGATACACAAACAGGCATTACTATTATGCAAATGGATGCGGGCCTGGACACCGGGTCTATGCTGGCCTCAGTGAGTTGCGCTATTGAGTCTCACACTACGGCCGCCGGCCTGGAAGGTGCGCTTGCTAACCTCGGCCCAGAGCTATTGATCTCTGTTTTATCGGATCTCACCGCCCATCAGGCAAAACATCAGGAACAGGGCGAAAGCGGGGTCACTTACGCAGAAAAAATTCTCAAGCCCGAGGCTTGCTTGGACTGGCAGCTGCCGGCAAAGGTACTCGACAGGCTAATTCGCGCGTTCAACCCGTTCCCTGTTTGCTATTCAACCCTTGGCGATCGACGCGTAAAAATCTGGGCAGCCACGCCGATCGGAGAGGTCATGGGTGAATCTGCGCCCGGCACGATTGTTGCCGCAAATCGCAACGGCATCGCAGTAAGCTGTGGGGAGGGTGAGCTGCTAATCAGCCGGCTGCAACTTCCAGGAGGTAAGGCCATCTCTGCAGAGGAAATGCTGAACTCGCGCAGCGAGCTGTTCGCAGCCGGCCAGCAATTCAACCCGCGCCAGGAGGACTGAAGTAAATGGCCATGGACACCCGCGTCGCAGCCGCCAAAGTGATTTCCGGAGTACTGGGCGGCCAGTCACTGAATCTCGCCCTGCCGCCGCTGCTGGACAAAGTCAGCCCTCGAGATCGGGGGCTGCTACAACAATTGTGCTACGGGACTCTCAGGGATCATCCCAGGCTCGCCGGGATTCTGCGGCAACTACTGATAAAACCCCTTAAAGATAAGGATAGAGACATTCAGTCTCTACTGCTGGTGGGTCTATACCAGCTAAATGATACGCGAATTCCCGACCACGCGGCGGTCGCCAGTACAGTTGAGGCTACCCGTGGACTCAAAAAACCTTGGGCCAAAGGCTTGTGCAATGCCTTACTAAGGCGATTCCTGCGCGAGCGCTCTGATCTTGAGAACAACCTGCAGCCCGCTGAAGCAGCGGCACATCCTGCCTGGTTATATCGGGAAATTAACGAGCAATGGCCCTCACAGGCGGATCAACTGATTCGCTGCAACAATAGCCAGCCGCCCCTTGTACTGAGAGTTAACGCCCGACGTGGCAGCAGAGCAGACTATCTTACGATGCTCGCCGAACAGGGTATCACCGCCACCCCCGGCAAGTTGTGCGAACAGGCTATCTATCTAGATCAAGCGCGCGACGTGGCAGAACTGCCTGGCTTCAGTGATGGATGGGTCAGTGTCCAGGATGAAGCAGCGCAACTTGCTGCGGGATTATTGGCGGCGGCCGCTGGCGACCGGGTACTGGATGCCTGTGCAGCGCCTGGGGGCAAAACCTGCCATATTCTGGAGCTGCAACCGGAATTGGCCGAGATAGTGGCGATGGATGTGGATACTTCCCGCTTGCAGCGGGTTACTGAAAACCTGAACCGGCTAAAATTGTCGGCAAAATTAATGACCGCAGATGCCAGCTTGCCTATTGCTGAGCTGAAGCCCGAACAGTTTGATCATATTCTGGTCGATGCTCCCTGTTCGGCCAGTGGTGTAGTCCGCAGGCATCCTGACATCAAATTATTGCGGCGCGAAGCAGATATTGGCGCCCTCCATGTCCAACAAATTACAATTCTAAACGGCGTGTGGCCTCTGTTAGCCAAAGGCGGACGCTTGCTTTACGCAACCTGCTCTATATTGACTCAGGAAAATAGCGAGGTCGTCGGTGAGTTCTTACAAGCACACGAGAACGCCTCAATAAAGCCACTCGCCGCGGATTGGGGCGAGACTCAACCCTGGGGCCGGCAATTGCTGCCAGACGAGAATGGCAGCGACGGCTTATTTTATGCCCTTATTGAGAAAGCCCTCTGACCCCGAGGGCTAGTGCTTTGTGCACAATTTCGCTGCGGCAGTACTTACAATCACAGCGCTATTTAATTAAGGTGCTTACGATTCACTCCGGGTTCACACGAGCATGAAGATCATTATCCTTGGAGCCGGACAAGTTGGCGGCACGCTGGCTGAGCATCTGGCCAACGAGCAAAACGACATTACTGTCGTAGACACTAACTCAGATAGGCTCCGAGCACTGCAGGACCGTCTCGATATCGGCACCGTAACAGGCGGTGCATCCCACCCCAATACTCTGTACAAAGCTGGCGCGGAAGATGCCGACATGTTGATCGCCGTCACCAACAGCGACGAAATCAATATGATGGCCTGTCAGGTGGCTCACACCCTGTTTAAAACCCCAAAGAAAATCTCCCGGGTGCGCTCCTCCAACTACCTGGCCCACCAGGAACAATTGTTTACTCCTGATAATATTCCGGTTGATGTCATCATTGGCCCGGAACAACTTGTTACCCAAAACATACGCCGCCTAATTGCCAATCCGGGAGCATTACAGGTGCTGGACTTCGCCGAGGGCAGGGCGCAGTTAGTCGCGGTCAAGGCCTATTATGGGGGGCCCATGATAGGCCAGGAGCTCAGTGAAATACGCAAGCATATGCCGAAAGTCGATACCCGGGTGGCCGCTATTTTCCGCCACGACAGGCCAATCATTCCCGAGGGCAATACCATTGTCGAAGTAGACGACGAAGTGTTCTTCATTGCCGCCAAGGAAAACATTCGCGCTGTTATGGCGGAAATGCGGAAGGTGGACAAACCTTACAAACGGGTGATGATTGCAGGCGGAGGCAATATTGGCGCCACGCTGGCCATGGCAATCGAAAGCGAATATGACGTGAAGGTCATCGAGAAGTCCTACGCTCGATGCCGTACTTTATCAGAGCGTTTGAAACACGCCATCGTATTGAACGGCAGCGCCGCCGAACCGCAGCTGCTGTCGCAAGAAAATATTGAAGCCACAGACGTATTTTGTGCGCTGACTAACAACGACGAATCCAACATTATGATGTCCATGCTGGCCAAGCGCATGGGCGCCAAAAAGGTCATTACGCTGATCACCAACACAGCCTATGCCGAGCTGGTTGGCGACGAAATCGATATAGCGATCTCACCTCAGCAAATTACCATTGGTAGCCTGCTTGCCCACGTGCGACGCGGCGATATCAGCAGTGTGCACTCTCTAAGGCGTGGTGCTGCCGAGGCCATTGAGCTGATAGCACATGGTGACGCCTATTCTTCAAAGTTGGTGGGGCGAAGACTCGATGAAATTAGTCTCCCGGAAGGCGCGACTATTGGCGCTATTGTGCGCGGCAAGGAAGTGTTGATCGCACACAGCCATATCATCGTCGAAACCGACGATCACGTAATTTTGTTTCTGGTCGACCGAACCAAGATTTCTGCCGTCGAGAAGCTTTTCGCTGTTGGCTTCGGGTTCTTTTCCTAGCACATGCATCTGTCAGTTTCGCTTCGAATTCTCGGCATGCTACTGATGCTATTCAGTAGCGCTATGTTGATGCCGCTGGTGCTAGCCCTGATTGCGGATGACAATACAGTCACGGGGTTTTTATCTGCGCTGAGCATTACTTTTTTTTCGGGTTTAGCAATATGGTTACCCGTACGCGGTTCCCGCCACGAATTGCGTATTCGCGATGGGTTCCTGATTACCTCTTTATTTTGGACCGTTCTGGGCCTTTTCGGAGCCCTCCCGTTTGCCTTGAATGAAACCCTGGCACTGACGCCAGTAGAAGCAATCTTTGAGTCTATTTCAGGGCTAACGACCACCGGCGCCACCGTGATCGTCGGCCTTGATGATCTGCCCCAGTCAATTCTGCTCTACCGACAGTTGCTGCAGTGGATGGGCGGCATTGGCATTATCGTGGTCGCCGTCGCGGTATTACCAATGCTCGGTATTGGCGGGATGCAACTGTATCGGGCAGAAACGCCGGGACCCTCGAAAGACAGCAAATTAACGCCCCGCATTACCGGTACCGCCAAGGCATTATTCTTTGTTTATGTGGCGCTGACCCTGCTCTGTGGCATGTCCTATTACGCTGCAGGTATGTCTGGTTTTGATGCGATTTGCCATGCGTTTTCCACTGTCGCGATTGGCGGCTTTTCCACTCACGATAGCAGTATGGGTTATTTCGAAAGCAATACTATACTGATGATATGCAGCCTGTTCATGTTTATCTCCGCTATCAATTTTGGGCTCCACTTCCTGGTCTGGCGACAGCGGTCATTGAAACTCTATCGCAAGGACTCCGAGACACGTTTTTTCGGTGGGGTGCTACTGATTTGTATAGCGATAACCTGCTCTTACTTGATACTTACCCAGAATATGGAACCCTACGACGGCTTGGTACATGGCATGTTTCAGGCGATCTCTATTACCACTACTACCGGCTTCGCTACTGATGATTTCGCCTTGCTGCCAAGTTTTATACCGGTGATGTTATTGATGTTTTCCTTTATGGGCGGTTGTGTAGGCTCCACCGGTGGCGGTATCAAGGCCATGCGGATGATGCTGATTT
The DNA here is from genome assembly GCA_047633055.1 of Halieaceae bacterium. Taxonomy (GTDB): domain Bacteria; phylum Pseudomonadota; class Gammaproteobacteria; order Pseudomonadales; family Halieaceae; genus CALJFL01. The sequence continues at coordinate 52,712 of JBLIEI010000023.1, forward strand.
ACAAGCAGGGGATCAGAGAGCTAAAACAATTGGTGCATCCCGCCGCAGTGATCCCGTTAAAGGTCGGCAAACGTCGGGTCGAGGCCAGCGTGGTAAGCGCAGTGTGGAGCTTCTTGGCCGTCTATATGTGGGTATTTGTAGTCATTATGCTGCTGCTGATGGCCACCGGTTTAGATTTTATTACCGCTTTTTCCGCAGTGGCGGCGTCATTGAACAACCTAGGCCCTGGTCTGGGGGATGTTGCTAACAACTACAGCGGCATCGGCGAGACCGCTAAAGGCTTGCTGTGTTTGGCTATGTTGCTAGGCCGGCTGGAAATATTTACCCTGCTAGTGCTGTTTACACCAATGTTCTGGCGGCAGTGAGCTGCGCTCATTTAAGGCCTCTGGATTTTTTCACCATGTCGTAGGCCACCTGAATATCCTGTGCTTTTTCCGTGGCAACTCTTACCATGTGTTCGGGGACACCCTTGGCGATCAGTTTGTCTGGATGATGCTCACTCATTAGTTTGCGGTAGGCGCGCTTCAGTTCTTTATCACCGATACTTCCAGAGACCCCTAGCGCCGTATAGGCATCTTGCAAACTGGTTTGTGAAGATCCGCCTCCGCCATGGAAATGACCCTGTGCCTGCGCCATTTTTAGAAGTTGCTCAAGCTGCGGTGCGCTGTATCCGAAGAGACCCGCAATTCGATGTAAGGCTGCCCGCTCTTGGTTCTCTATCTCCTGATCAACCAAAGCCAACGAAATCAAAAAGAGCAGCATGGTCTGCAGTAATTGCCGCTGTGAGCCACACACTTGCAAAAAGCTTTGAACCGTTTGCTCAACGTTAAAGTCGGCCTCGGTACCCCGGCGAAAAGCATCTTTGGCACGCGTCTTCTGTTCAGCATTAAGCTGCATCTGGATAAAGATCTGTTCGGTATGGCCGATCTCCTCCCGGGATACGTGCCCGTCTGCTTTTGCCATATGCCCCAGCAACATAAAAGTAGTCTCAAAAAAGCTGTTCTTGATTCGCGCTATATTCTCCGGAGACGCAAACTGCAGCGTCCGCTGCAGGCCTCGATCAAATACGTGACCTACAAACAGTCCCAGCACCAGACCAAAAACGCCACCGAGCAGCAAGCCCAAAGAGCCCGCCACCAATTTTCCATAAAACATAGTTATTCCTATTTAGATGGCACCCTACGGCACCTCATTAAAGATCGTCGTAAACCCCTGGGCCCTGCCTGGGCCGGACCCGAAAACGCTTGTACTCCCACTGATACTGCTCTTCACAAAAGCGCAGACAATTTTCAACACCAGCGTTCAGTGCCCCCAGGGACACGTGATTATCTTCATCATAAATTGCCTTGTCACACGGTAAATAACGGAGAATGAAGCCGCCTTGTACACGCTGGGCAAAACCAAAAACCGCCAGCGCCCCGGTACGACGAATCATATTGCAGGATAGCGTTCCGGTGAAGCAGGCAGTTCCCATGAAGAGGCTGTTTTCCCCGGAATTCAAATCAGGTGGCGCCTGGTCAGGCAGTATGCCGGAGATGTTTCCACGCTTTACGCTTTTAAGCAACGTGGCCAGGCCGCGTGCGTCCGTGGGCACGAGTGTGGCGCCACTGCGCTGGCGGGCGCGCTCTATCATGGGCCCCAGTGCTGACAACGCCGGAGGTTCATAAAGAGATACCGCAGAACCGAGGAGACCCAAATGCAGACCTATCATTTCCCAATTCCCCAGATGGGGTGCCAGTACGATCACGCCACGTCCCTCCCGCTGCGCCTCCTCAATGAGCTCTGCTCCCTGAACGTCCAGCATCAGAGATTGCACATACCGCCAGTCTTTAAGCCAAACGTGGCCCATTTCCATCACTAGCTCAGCGGTCGCTGCAACACTTCGTTTGGCCAGGACCAACTGCTCAGTCTCAGACAGCTCAGGGAATGCGAGCTGTATGTTGCGTTCAGTGATGCGGCGGCTACGCCCGCCGACTGGCCAATACCAGATAGCGGCAACGCGACCCAGCGCCCGCACCCAGGAAAGTGGTAGCAGTGAACAAAGCCGAAGCACACCTTTGATCGAAGCCGCCTTGATGGCATTCATGGAAGTAGTTCTCTTTCCCGGGGAAGCGTACAGATTGCGCGTATTATGCCGCCAAAAGAGGCTGTATAATAGGCAGCTTTTTATTGTCTACTATAGGTATATCGGTGTCTAACCCGCAGTCAGAAGTACTTACTTTTCAGGAGCTTATTCTAAAGCTCCAGCAATTTTGGGCGGATCGGGGCTGCGTTGTGCTGCAGCCGCTGGATATGGAAGTTGGTGCCGGCACCTTTCATCCGGCCACGTTCCTGCGAGCCCTTGGCCCGGAAACCTGGAATGCAGCCTATGTGCAACCCAGTCGCCGACCCGCCGATGGACGCTACGGTGAGAACCCCAATCGACTGCAACACTACTATCAATTTCAAGTGGTAATGAAACCTTCGCCGACCGATTTTCAGGAACTCTACCTCGCTTCACTGACCACTCTGGGCATTGATCCACTGGTCCACGACGTCCGCTTTGTAGAGGATAACTGGGAGTCACCTACCTTGGGCGCCTGGGGGCTTGGCTGGGAAGTCTGGCTAAACGGTATGGAAGTCACTCAGTTTACGTATTTTCAGCAGGCAGGGGGCCTGGAGTGCTACCCGGTGACTGGCGAGATAACCTATGGCCTCGAGAGAATCGCGATGTATCTGCAGGGGGTAGACAGTATCTACGATCTGGTCTGGGCCAGGGGTCCAGCCGGTGACGTGACTTACGGCGATGTTTTTCACCAGAACGAGGTTGAGATGTCGCGTTATAACTTCCAGGAGGCCGATGTCCCTAACTTGTTCGCCACGTTTGATCACTGCGAGAGCGAAGCGATGCGTCTGGTAGAAAAAGATCTGCCCTTACCGGCGTATGAGATGGTAATGAAGGCGTCACATACCTTTAACCTGTTGGACGCCAGGCACGCTATTTCCGTCACTGAACGCCAACGATTTATTCTCAGAGTCCGCACCCTGGCCCGCGCTGTTGCTCAGGCTTATTTCGATGCCCGCGCTGCTCTCGGGTTTCCGATGGCAGAACCCGACCTGCAGCGAGAAGCACTCGACAAAATTACAGCGGAGGCCAGCTGAGCCATGAAGTTTGAAACACTGCTAGTGGAGCTGGGCACCGAAGAACTACCACCAAAATCGCTCAAGACCCTGGGCCTGGCCTTTCGCGACGGTGTTGTGAACGGACTGAAAGCCCGCGAGCTGCCACACGGGTCCGTGCAATGGTTTGCGTCGCCGCGCAGGTTGGCGGTATTAATAGAGGAGGTCGCGCTGCAGGCACCAGACAAAGATCTGGAAATCCTGGGGCCACCGGCGGATCGCGCGCGCGACGAAAGCGGCGCGTGGACCCCCGCGGCTACCGGCTTCGCACGCAAGCAAGGTGTTGCGCCCGAACAACTGATTAATATCGACACCGGCAAAGGGCCACGATTGGGCCTGAGAAAAAGCGAGCAGGGTCAAACACTGAAAAGCTGCTTCAATGCAATCATCAACGAAAGCGTGCAGCAGTTACCCATAGCCAAGCGCATGCGCTGGGGTGCCAGCCGCATTGAATTTGTCAGGCCAGTCCAATGGCTAGTTGCGATGATAGGCGCCGACGCTCACCACGGTGAGGTCTTGGGTCTCACCACGGGTAATACCACTCGCGGACACCGCTTTCACAGTACCGGCCCTATTGTCCTGGCTAGTCCAGAGGATTATGTAGCGAGCCTGACGGCGGCGAAAGTGGTCGCCTCCTATGATCAACGTCGACAAATGATACGCGAACAGGTAGAGACCGAAGCCAACGCGCTGAGCGCCACCGCGGTCATCGACGAAAATTTACTGGATGAAGTCACCGGCCTGGTCGAGTGGCCGGTAGCATTAACCGGCAGCTTTGATCGCCAATTTCTAGACGTTCCTGCTGAGGCGCTGATCTCCTCGATGAAGGAGCATCAGAAGTATTTTCATCTGGTCGATGCTCAGGGCAGCCTACTACCCAACTTCATTACCCTGTCCAATATCGAGAGCGAAAACCCGGCCCTGGTGATTGAGGGAAACGAAAGAGTCATTCGCCCGAGGCTCAGTGATGCCGCCTTCTTTTATGAGACCGACAAGCAAACCAGCCTCGCTGATCGAGTGGACTCATTGGGGGCAGTTGTATTTCAGCAGAAGCTGGGTACGTTGCTGGAAAAAACTCACCGCGTACAGACGCTGGCACAGGCTATTGCGAAGCTAATCGGTGCAGATCCAGAACTGGCAGGGCGAGCCGCACTCTTATCCAAGACCGACCTAATCAGCGATATGGTGCAGGAGTTTTCGGATATGCAAGGGGTTGCCGGCTCCTATTACGCGCTCAATGATGGTGAATCGGCGGAGGTTGCAGCAGCCATAGCGCAACATTACTGGCCCAAGTTCTCGGGTGATCAGCTGCCGCAATCGGCGACCGCTACCTGCCTCGCTCTAGCCGATCGCCTGGATACTCTGGTGGGGATATTCGGTATTGGCCAACCACCGACCGGTTCGAAGGATCCCTTCGCCCTGCGCAGGGCATCGCTGGCCATTCTCCGCATCCTGGTAGAAAACCAATTGGATCTCGATTTGGCCGAATGCCTGGCACTGGCAAGCGCACAGTACGACCCGGCTGTTCTCGCCGCAGACACCGATGCACAGGTGCTGGACTACATGATAGAGCGGTTTCGCGCACGCTACGAAGAGAGCAATATCCCCGCCGAGATTTTCAAGTCAGTCAGTGCTTTAGGCCTAAGTCATCCGCTGGATATTCAAAGAAGAGTGCTCGCGGTTGATGCCTTTGCCAAGCTGGACGAAGCCGCTTCCCTGGCCGCCGCAAATAAGCGGGTACGTAATATTCTCGGCAAGTTGGATACCGCCCATCAATTCGGCGAAGTGAACGCAAACTTACTTGTAGAGACAGAAGAAAAGGGACTTTTCGCCGCCCTTGACGCCGCTGCTGAAACTTCGGGCAAGCACTTCTCCCAGGGTCAATACCAGCAGGCTCTAGCCAGCCTGGCAATCCTTCGGGAACCAGTCGACGCATTTTTCGACGGAGTAATGGTGAACGCAGAAGATCCGCTGCTACGCACTAACAGGCTCAACCTGCTGTACGCTTTACGGCAGCTATTTCTCCAGGTAGCCGACATTTCCCAACTGGTTGTAAGCAAGTAGTTGGCTGCGCGCGTTGTTATTCTTGACCGGGATGGCGTCATTAATGAAGACTCCGATAGCTACATTCGCTCGCTCTCAGACTGGCGGCCAATTGCCGGCAGTATCGAGGCTATTGCAGCCTTGTCGCAGGCCGGCTACACCGTTGCCGTCGCCACCAACCAGAGCGGCCTGGGGCGCGGTTATTTCGAACTCGAGGCGCTCGAGAGCATCCACGCGAAATTGAATATGCTGGTGGCGGAGCAGGGCGGCGTTGTGTCCGGTATTTTCTATTGTCCACACACACCCGAGGAGGACTGCCAATGTCGCAAGCCAGCGACAGGCTTACTCCGGGCCATCGAGTCCGAGCTCTACATCAGTGTGCACGATGCATTTTTTATTGGCGACAGCCTCAAGGATTTACAGGCAGGCGAGGCGGCAGGCTGTCTGCCGGTGCTGGTCAAGACCGGCAAGGGAATGCAGACCTTGGCCAAAATTCAACGTGAGGACGTTGCGCTCGATAATCCAAAGAACATTCCAGTATTTGCTGACCTTGCCGAGGCTGCACAGTACATTCTCAAGCAACAGCACTGACTGTTTCACTTGCCTGATTCGACGACACTGCCCTCAAAGAGATCCTCCTTAACAACGCTATTTGCATTAGACTGTATCAAAGCGAGGACACCATGAACGAAACCGAAATACAGCTACTCATCCAGCTGGGGATCGCCTCCCTTGCAGGGGCTGCGATTGGACTATTGCTGGGCGC
>JBLIEI010000024.1:0-56719 GCA_047633055.1 Halieaceae bacterium
TCCACAAATAGGCGGCCATTGAGGCCACACTGAGCAGCATCAACGTATTATTGATGGCGACTGCGGTTTCCATCCATGTGACCAACCGCATTTGGGGATGTACGGTGCCCAAAAACTCTTCCATCCCCTCGCGTGCGTAATTGGATTCGCGCCGCGCGTGAGAGAACAGTTTTACGGTGGAAATATTGGTATAGCTGTCGGCAATGCGCCCGGTCATCATCGCCCGTGCATCCGCCTGCCGTTCTGACACATCTTGTAATCGCGGCAATAGAACCCACAGAATGGTCGAGTAAACAATGAGCCAGATCAAAAGCGGCATAGCGAGGCGCCAATCGATACTGCCAAACAGCACCAGCGTGCTAATGAAATAGACGCTAACGTACACTAGGATATCCAGCAGCTTGATCACCGTAGAACGCACCGCTAGGGCGGTTTGCATGACTCGAGTGGCTATTCTTCCAGCAAATTCATCGTGAAAAAAGCTCAGACTTTGCCGCAATAAATAACGATGTGCCTGCCACCTTACAATCATTGGGAAGTTTCCCATCAAGGTTTGGTGCAATAACAGGGACTGCAGAATCACCAGCACGGGATAAACCAGCACCGCGCACAACACGAATAATAGCAACCGTTCACCAGTGGGATCGATCGCCATATCGGGGGATTGATTAGCCAGCCAGTCAATCACTTTCCCCATCAAACCAAACAATGCGACCTCGACAATCGCAATGGCCGTACTCAGGACGGCCATCAATAACAGCCACGGTTCTAATCCGCGTGAATAATGACGGCAAAATTGGTAGATCGACCCTGGCGAACGCTCGGGGGCATTGCCGGGAAACGGGTTTACCAGGTTTTCGAAGAACTTAAAAATCATGGTTAAATTGTAGCGCTTTCTTGTCTGCTTCTGCACGATCGCGCGCCATAATCGCATGTGTTGACGCAACAGACCACCGTTATAAAGCTAACCGTCTCCCAGGGTGAGAAATTCAAACGGGTTGTTCCCGGCGGTTTGCTACCAACAAAACCCAAGAGGTAAATATCATCGTAATCCTGGTGTCTCCGCTTCACTATTCTGGTGTAAATTCCTCCAATCTTGGTATACCACTAGCCAATTGCTTCGCGACTTAAGATAATGCTCGGCCCGTAACGCATTAATATCGACGACTTTGCCGGGCAATAGCCCTATTTCTAACAGGGCTATGATATACAATTACAAACATTCCGAAAACTCGTGCTATTTGGTGGTATGTTTCGTAAAATGCGAAGTATAGGCCATCCGCGCTCAACCTGAAAACACTGGCAAATCAGCTTTCCCCGATCACAGACACTCGGTATCTGCATTGAAGCAATCGTGTCGCAAACCGCGGCGCATCAGCATCTATTTAAAGGACGAAATTTCTCGCAACAATTATGGGTGATAATGCAGCACACCAAACGCGTACCTTAAGTCAGCTGTTCAAGTTTTTTGTCGCCATCCTGGGGCCAGAAAACAAGTTCTACACTCTGGCCATTGTCTACGGTTTAGGAATTAGCCTGCTTTCCCTGGCGACACCGATATCTGTACAAATGTTAATCAACACTGTAGCAAACACCGGGTTAACCCCTCAACTCGTTGTCCTGTCGCTGACTCTGTTCGGCCTGCTGCTTGTCGCCAGTGCACTTAATGCACTGCGCATTCACCTTATGGACTTCTTTGCACGTAGATTTTATGCGCGGATGGTAAAGGAGATATCCCTGCGCGCGATTTACGCGTTGAATCCATTCTTTGAAGACAATAACAATGGCGCGCTTTTCAATCGTTACTTTGATATCACGATCGTAAAGGCAAGATTGCCAGAGCTGTTTGTTGGTGGGTTCACCATTGTACTGCAGACGGTCGTTGGCTGTGTGCTTGTTTCATTTTATCACCCACTTTTGCTGGTCTTTAACCTCATTCTGGCTTTATCGATTTGGATTGTCTGGGCTATCTGGGGCAAGCGGGCCATTCAGAGCGCAATGGATCTCTCTCATCAGAAGCATGCCACTGCAGGGTGGCTCGAAGGTCTTGCGGCCTCCAACGGATTTTTTAAGAGCGCGAGACATATCGATGACGCGCTGCGTAAAACTGAAGCGGCGACTGCAGCCTATATGGAGAAACACACGATTCATTTTCGTCATCATTTTTCCCAGACCCTGGGATTTTTGTTTATTTACGCGGCGGCGAGCGCTGTATTGTTGGGTCTGGGCGGTTGGCTGGTAATTCAGGGGCAGCTGTCGCTGGGTCAGCTCGTGGCTGCCGAGCTGGTTCTGTCGGTCGTATTTGTCGGTTTAACCCAGCTAGGCACCTACCTTTCTTATTTTTATGATTTGTGCGCGGCTATAGACGAACTTTCGTTGTTTTATGATATAGAGCAGGAGCCTCTCTCCGGAGATCTGACGGAGTTGGCCGGCGACTCCAGCCTAGAGTTCCATCGTGCCCGTGGCGAAGCGCGAGGACTTGACCTTGTGCTGGATTTCAAAGTGAAATCGGGAATGCGGGTTTTTGCTCAGGCAGATAGTCACGCCGCACAGCGTATACTCACTAATTTGCTGAAACGGCATGAGTTAGCCGTCAGCGGCTATGTTTCTGTAGCAGGGGTCGATTTAGCCTCCTTACCGGCGCATCAGATACGCCAAGAGATTATTGTTCTGGACCGGCCAAATGTAGTGCAATCCACAATACGCGAGCTCTTACGGTTCAGTGCGGAATCGGATGCCAATGAGAAAATCCTACCCGTGTTGCAAGCGGTAGGTCTTGATGAAGCCATAGAGCAGCTCTCAGGCGGTCTCGATGCGCGGTTGTCGGCTACTGGCTGGCCCCTGTCGATATCTGAGGTAATGCATCTCAAGCTGGCCGCTGCCATCCTGGCACGGCCTCGAGTACTGATACTGAACGAGCTGTTCGATGTTATGCCTGCTGAAAACATGTTGAAGTCGTTAGACTTACTACAGTCTTTGGGCTGCACAACCGTCGTTTATTTCTCTAACAAACGCTCCGACCTTCACTTTGATAGCTTTTTGTATCTGGCTCATGGCCAACAGCAGGTCTTCGATCATTACGAAGAATTTTGCATTGCGACGGGTAAACCCGTATCAGCGATGATCCCGGCCGAGGGTAGCGCGCCCCCGGCGGTCGACAGGGAGCTCTGATCATGTCAATGCCGGACAGGCATGCAGATTATTTCAAAACTCTGAACTCAATAGGCATTCCCAGGCCAATGCGGATTGTCGGCCTCATCTTGCTGCTAAGCTTCTTTGCGGTGATCGCATTTCTTGTGAGTGTTCCATGGGTACAGACTGCATCAGGATTTGGGTCTGTCACAGCTCAAAACCCAAACGACAGACAGCAAGAAATTAATGCATTTGTAGAGGGCCGCATTCAGCAATGGTATGTGCGTGACGGCAGCCATGTAAAAGCGGGCGATCCCATTGTTGAAATTGTTGATAATGATCCGATGCTGTTAGAACGATTGGCCGCTGAGCGTACCCAGGTGATGGCAAAACTAACGGCCTCAACCAGCGCCAAAGATCTCGCAGAAATCGATATTCGCAGAATGCGTGAGTTGCTGGACCAGGGACTGGTCGCACAGCGCGAGTATGAGCAGGCAAAAATCCGCGTAGAAGAGGCTCGATCACGCATTGCCGAGAACGCTGCCGAACTTACCCGTGTAGATGTCAACCTCTCCCGACAATCCTTGCAGACGGTGAGAGCGCCGCGAGATGGAGTGATTTTGAGCTTGAATGCAGGTGATACCGCAACCTTCGTCGCAGCAGGACAGACTATCGCGACATTTGTGCCTGATAACGCAGAAAGAATTGTTGAAATCTACATCGATGGGCGGGACGTGGCACTGCTGCGCGCGGATGCAGAAGTTCGGTTACATTTTGAAGGATGGCCGGTGGTGCAAATCAGTGGCTGGCCATCTGTTGCGATTGGCATGTTTCACGGACGCGTGGTGGCTGTAGACCCCTCCGCACAAAATAATGGGAAGTTCCGTGTACTCGTTGAAGAGGCCGTAGTCGACGAGAATCGCTGGCCCGATCAACGCTTTGTTCGCTTCGGTTCAGGAGTGCGAGGCTGGGTATTGCTGGAAACCGTCACAGTTGGCTTTGAAATCTGGCGCCAACTCAATAGTTTTCCGCCAAACTTTCCGGAAGCAGTCCAGAACGAGACTAATGGATCCGCCGGTGGCAATAGTGCTTTCTAGATCATTTTCTATTGGACTTGGTCTATTTCTTGTCATATTGGGCCAGTCCGTTGCTCAGGCGGATCCGGGCGGTGAGACCGGATTAGCCCTCTTGCCTAAACAGGTTCTCGAATCTTCCAGCAGGCACTTTCCCGGGATACTCGAGAGTTTGGCTGCGCAACGTGCAGCGCAAGGCAGAGCGTTGGCTGCTGAGGGGGCGTTTGATCTCGTTTTCGATTCGCAGGGCTATAATCGCACCGATGGTTTCTATGATGGTTCACTCCTCGGGGGCTCTCTGACGCAGCCGTTACGGGACATGGGCGCCAGTATTTATGGCGGCTATGACGTGTCACGTGGCGATTTCCCGATATACGAAGATTCAAGTTTTACGTCTCGTGACGGCCAGGTAAAAGTGGGCGTTCTTTTTTCGCTATTGCGTGACAGGGATATCGACGAGCGGCGATTCGGCGAAAATGACGCATTACTAGAGCTTGAACAGGCTGAGTTCGACGTCCTGCTGACGCGGATAGGGGTTCAGCAGCAGGCTTTGATTGCCTACTGGCGCTGGGTCACTGCGGGTCGCAAGTTACAGGTTTACAAGGAGTTGCTAGAGCTGGCCAAGGACCGGGAGTCCGGTCTTGAGGTGCAAGTTCGTGAAGGTAATCTCGCGCAGATATCTCTCATTGAGAATCTGCAGAACATTACCCGCCGTCAAGCACTGGCCTTGTCTGCTGAGCGCAACTATCGTGCTGCAACCAATGCTCTTGGCTTTTACTACCGCGGCGCCAACGGAGAAATTCGGTTTGTTGGGTCCCAGAGGTTGCCTGCTGAAACTGATCTGAGCGGGATGTCTGTTGCTCCGATGATATCGGTAAACGATTCTTTAGACGCACTTAAGCGACGACCGGAGTTGCTTAAACTCAAGACGGCGATGGAGCGAGCCCAGAGGCGTGCCGAGTTATCTGAGAACGAACTCAAGCCCCGCCTCGATTTTGGTGTGGAGCTGGCGAGTGGATTGGGCGATGAGGGAGAAGGCGGGCCTTCCCGCGACACTAATGACGTCATCGTTGGCTTTGAGTTTTCGGTGCCACTTGAGCGGCGCTTTGCCAAAGGTCGATTAGCCGAGGCAGAGTCTGATCTGGAATCACTGCGCCAGCAGCGCCGCGAACTTGAAGATCAACTGAGTGTTGGCTTGCGCAATATACTGCTTGATCTAGATGTTGCGAAACAGCTGGTGAATCTTGCCAGCCTGGAGGTGGAGCAGTCGGAGACACTGCGCCAGGCCGAGTCCCAGCGATTTGAGCAAGGTGCCAGCGACTTTTTCCTGGTTAACCTGCGTGAGGAAACGGCCGCGGACGCGCGAATAAGATACTTCATTGCTACACTTGAAAGGCATATCGCCAGAGCTAACTATGACGCGGCGACTGTTAATCTGCCGCAGTTGGGGCTTCGCTGAATGGCTGAGCAACGCCAAAGCTACACAGGGTTTTGACAGATAGCTGGCGCGCGGTAACCGCAGCCCCACCGGTTCCTCGGAGCTTTCGCTTCAGACCGGTCTATTTGTCAGTAACCATCATTTAATGTGAGGAAGACCACTCCCGAAAAGCCAGTCTTTTGCGGCCTCTGATGCAGTTATGGCGGCCAACTTGCATGATGTTCGGTCACGGATAAATACAAGAATTCTATCTGCAAAGTCTTGATTAGAAATCGCCGTAAATCCTCCTTGCATTGCGGTCAACTCATCTAAAGTGGTGCCCTTTGTCGATACCATTGGAAGGCCATGAGCAAAACATTCAAGCGCAACGCCCGATCCGCGCAGAGAGTAGGCGTTCTGATCATAAGGGAGGATTGCTAGGTCGGTTTCGGCTATGCAAGTCTCTAAACAGAGTGCCACGCGCAAGCGGCCACAAACCACGCCGTTCTGCCCGCCCATCGTTGAACAATACGTAGCTTTGACCACCGTAGTGCGGCAACGGCCTCAACAACGCCTGCAGCGCCGCGCTGGAATCCGCGGTCACTACCAGCACCGGCGTGTCGTTGGAAAGCCGTGTCGTCCATGCTGCCGCATCGTGTTCGGCAGCGGGCAGATCCTCGGGGATCTCTAACTGCAGCCGCGCAAGCTGCTCGCTGGCCACATCGCTGCTAAAAATCAATAGCAGCGGCCGCGTCAGGTCGGGTATCTGCTCCGGCTGCAGCAACTGCGACTTGCTGTCCAGCAAACGTTCTACCAGCTCGCGCGCGCCATCGGCAAATCCAGACTCTGCACCGACAACTAACACCATGGTGGCCGGATCCAGGGTGACATCACGCAGTATCGGTGGCGTTTCGCTGGTTTGCAGGCGCCGGAACAGATCGTTTTGCGGATCAAAGACTATACTTTGTGGACTTCCCGAGGTTACCCATTCAAGACGAGTGACGCGATCTTCCACACGTAACTGACGCTGCTCCACGCCCGTCTCGGTCACGAGTTCCACGGCAAGGGTGAACTGATATCCGCTTACGGACTGAAGAATCTCGATACGAGTACGATAACCGTCCTCTAAAACCTCCACTTGGTGGCTGCCTAGGCTCAAGCGCGGTGCACCCGCCTGGTCCACCCATTGGTGGAAGAACCAGTCGAGTTCGACGTCTGCCGACAGCTCAAAAACGTGCTGTAAATCCTGCCATGAAGCGGAGCTGAAACGATGTCTACGCCAGAAATTGCGGATGCCCTCGTCGAAGGCTTGCTGACCAATTTCCTGTCGCAACATGTGAAAAATAAAGGCCACCTTGTTGTATCCGACCACCTGATCACCCTGGTGCCGCTTTGACCTGAAATCACGTGCCGCGCTATCACGCGCAACCGGCAGCGCCGCGTAGTCACGCAACCACGCAACACGCATATTGCGTGCTGCCGCCTCGCCTTGGTCACGCTCGAGGGCATAGTCGGCCATATAAGTAGTCAACCCTTCCGCCCAGTTGCCACTGGCATAATCAACCGCGACCGCATTACCCCACCAGTTATGCACGACTTCATGCGCGAGCGAGCGTGCACGCATGAATGGTCGCGGCACAATACGACGATCAATGTAGGTCAGACCGGCAAAACCGAGACCCACCGGCAGCGGTGCCGATACCATTTGAAAGCCATCGTAGGGATAATCGCCTATCAGTTCACTGTAGCGCTGAATGTAAGTGCTGGCTGCTTCCAGATAAAGTTCCGACTGCGCTGCAATCTCAGAGTGAAAGTAAGTGCGTAGACGCAAGCCATTATTTAGACGCTCGTGAACCTTGTAAGGCCCCACAAACAGCGCCGGCGCCACGCCAGGTTGATCCTGCGCAAAATCGGCCTGGTATTGCGCGCCATCGTCAGATTCCTCATCTAATTTTCCAGTTGCTACAGCTCGATACGCCGACGGCACCGTTACCCGAAGCCTGAACCGCAGCGACTCCGCAAGATCATGTGGGATCCACGCTACATAGCCTGGTAAGTAAGCGCCATCATCACCGGTGCTCGCCACGCCAGACGAACCGCCAGTGACGCGGCCTGGAATGGTTCCGCTCAGCCCGAATGCAAGTTCATTGTCACTACCTTGCAACAGCTCGATGCGATAGCCAAGAGGGTCACTATGTACCTGGGCCAGCACTCCGTTGAGTTTGACCTCATCGAGCGTAATCCAAGGCGCGAGCTGGAAGCGGTAATAATCTCGCGGTGAAACCCGCACTCGGTCAATGATTCGAATCTCACCGCTGTCGACCGATAACACGACTTCGATATCATGCTGCGGCACCGTAGCGGATGCCGATGCAAAGTTGACAGGCAGCACTGCTAACAATAACAGCGCGCATGTTACTGGATGGCCCAGCAGTAATTTCCAGCTCACCGTCCGCTCGCTGCCGGAGCCGCGCGCGCCTGGGTCTCAACGATAAACACCGCGTCGGCAAGGTTCGCCTGCAGCTTGGCACAATTATCACTGGCATCTATCGGCAGCAGCACCGCGACGTCATCGATGCCCAGATCCGCGAGCTGGTGCGGAATGCCGTAACCATATTCCAAGTGACCACGCCCGACAATTCCTATCACCAAAGCCTCGGGGTCGAGCCGATGCGTGGTCGCAAGCGCCTCTGCCATTGCGCGATCCCACGTTAGCTGCGCATCCGCAAAATTGGCAAAGGCTTCGCTTTGCATCACTTCTTCCAGGTCGGGCGCTGCGTCAGCAACGCCGGCTATCTCACCACGGCTGTGCAGGGTCAATTTGTAGGTATAGATTTCGCCGAGCTGACGAAGGTATGCAGCGCTCGCGGGTGCCGGATCAGACAATCCTTCGCGGTCATTCTCGTCCAGCGCGTCCCAGCCACCGGCGCCAACCTTAGACACAAGTTCGCGATTGACGTTAAGGGCAACCCCGGGGAGACGGTTGTCCCTTGCAAAATACAATAGTGGCAGATACATCTGCGGATCGTAGCCCCACACTTCATTCCACTCGACTTGCTCAAGGAAACTCGCCTCATCCAAATCACCTGCAATCCACTCATCGAGCACCGACTGCAAGCGCCGTGGTACCATTTCAAGACCAACCATCACCTTGGCATTCCGCGAATGCAGCGCGGTCATAGCGTTGAGTTGCCAGCGATGATGCGCGAGATTGTCATGCACTTCGCCAAGCAGCACGATCGACTTGCCGGCCATACGATTCAGCAGCTCTGGCTGAGCAATGGCCTCGCCGCTGGCCGGATCCAGCCACTGGGCAACATGCGCCGCACACGTTTGCGCCGCGGCTGATGCAGGGCTCAAACCGACCACGGCACAACTGACGATAAATGCAAGTCTGACTAGTGATTTCAAAAAGAGGTTGCTCCGTGTAACGTTCGGCTTAGGGACCGTGGAGAATACGACTACGACCAGTGGTTAGACCACGATTTTGAGAACTTAAATTTTGAGCTCAAAAGAATCTAGCCTCCTATCTCAAGCAACCGCCCTACACCCTTCGTTGAACGCCCCCACCCTCAAATCTCGAAATTGCTCAGTGAGAATATCTTCAATATCACGAACGATAATGGTCTGTTTATCCAGGTTGACCGTCTTTACGATTGCAATTCTTTATCTTGCGCAGCAAATTCGCTGTAGGCTTGTGCAGTACCGTGAGCCATTTTATCGCCATCAAAAGAAATCGATATCTCCGGCGTAAACTCTAGAACGATACGCTCTGGAGTATCAAGGAAACGAATAAACATCGCAGGTTCTAAACCATTTAAAAAGGTATTCTCTGGATCTATTTTTCCGGCTTCAACCATGGCGTGGATATTATATTGCACCTGCGCGAACATCGTAGGACTGCCAGTAGGTAGGCCGGATTATTGATTAATAGTGAATGCGGCTGTAAGCGCACTTGCGATTTTATCGGCTTCCACTTTGGTAAGTGTGAGTGGCGGAGATAGGATGATTTTAGTACCTACCGGCCGCACCAAAACACCTTCTTGGCGAGCCGTTTCGGCAATTACTGCCGCCTGGCCATCCATTGGATTGATGGGTTCGCGAGTTGCTTTGTCCGCCACGAGATCCAGAGCCATCATCAGACCTTTGCCCCGTACTTCGCCGACAATATCGAAAGTCTTTGCCAATGGCTGTAACTTCTCTAGTAAATATGCCCCCACTACAGCCGCGTTACCGGGTAAGTCTTCCTGTTCGACAATATCCAGCACCGCTAGTGCCGCTGCGCAGGCAATCGGATGGCCCGAGTAGGTGTAGCCGTGCATAATCATTGCGCTGAAATCTTTGCTGTTCTCGATCGTCTCGGCGATACGCTGATTAAACACCGTTGCGCCCAGAGGGATATAACCAGCCGAAATTCCTTTCGCAAGGCAAATAATATCCGGAGCGACGCCCCACCCACGACTGCCCAGCATCGAGCCACTACGACCGAACCCCGTGACGACTTCATCGGCAATTAACAAGATGTTGTAACGATCGCAGATTTCCCTGACCTTCGGCCAATAGCTCTGTGGCGGAACGATCACTCCACCTGCCCCTTGCACCGGTTCCGCGATGAATGCCGCTATGCTATCCGGCCCCTGGAATTCGATTTGGTCTATCAACTGATTCGCACAGTGGTTGGCTAGCGTCTCTGGATCAGAACAGTTCCAGGGGTTGCGGTAGAGCCAGGGAGAATCCAAAAGGGTGCAGCCCGGCAGCAGAGGTCCATGGTTCATGTGGTATACATTGTTGCCGCCTATCGAGGTCCCGCCGATGTGGACTCCGTGATAGGCGTTGCGCAACGAGAGAAATTTAGTCCGTTTGGGCTCGCCGGCGGCGATCCAATACTGGCGCGTCATTTTCAAAGCTGTTTCCACTGCATCCGAGCCGCCACTGGAGAATAGGGTACGAACCATATTTTCCTGTTCAAACATCGAACGCAGACGATCTGCCAGGTCGTACACACGGGGGTGTGCAATGCCATCAAACATCTGAAAATAAGACAGCTCATCCATCTGTTTATGAATCGCCTGCTTTACTGATTCTCGGTTATGACCGACGTTGACATTCCACAAGCCGGCAACTGCATCGAGTGTGCGGTGTCCGTCCACATCCGTCACGTAGTTGCCATCACTGCTCGCAATAATCAGCGTATCCCTGCTGTTGACGAGCCCTGCCGGCCCCATGGGATGCCAGAAATTCTTCGCAGCTGTCTTGTACTTTTCGTAATTACTCATTACTAAGTCCTGTCTCTTATTAATTTAGCTGACGTAAATAGTGAAAAAATGAAGGCACCCATGCCGGTGAAGCCTATTCAATTTAACCCGTCTCTTGTCTGACAGGTTGTATCATATAGTAAGATTTATGCATAGTGTGTCACCGTGATCATGAAATAACAATAATGCCTGCTGTTAAAGGCACAGGAGCTTTCGATGGAATCAACCGATACGACTAGCATAAACCCATCAACGGAAAATAAATCGGGCAGCGGCTTTAATCGTGTGCTCGGTCTAACATCTTTAATTGCTGTCGGTGTTGGCCTGGTCGTATCACAGGGCATTATGGCGCAGATGCTAATGGGGGTCGGCATCGCCGGTCTGGGATTTTTTATTCCACTTACCATCGCGTTTTTAGTGGCACTAACCTACGTGGCGTCTTTCTCCGAGCTATCGCTCATGTTTCCTAAGGCAGGAGGCTTTAGCACCTATACCAAATTCGCACTGGGTCATTTTCCAGCACTGCTGGGAACCTACTCCGGCTATGTAGTGGTCGCCATGTTTGCCTTGCCTACCGAGCTGTTACTCGTAGACCTGCTATTTGACGCTATTTATCCTGGGGCATTTCCACCCATGGTGCTGGGTTGCTCAGTGCTTCTTCTATTCACGCTTTTAAACATTATTGGTGTGGACATATTCGCAAAGGTTCAAACCGCTCTCGCATTCACGATGATCGTTTCTCTGGCCATACTTGGACTCACGGCCACATCGGGGATGCCAGATGGCAGACTTGCCGCTGAAACATTATGGGAAAATTGGAATCCGACGGGGGTTCATGTATTCGCTTTAGTTACCTTAGCACTATGGGGTTTCGTGGGAGCTGAGTTTATTTGTCCGCTGGCAGAGGAGACCAAATCTCCCGAAAGGAACATCCCTCGTTCAATGTTCTTGAGCGTTACCATTATCTTTGCCGTTTTTGTCGTCTATTGTCTTGGCGCAATCTATTACGTGCCCACTTCCACTTTGCTGGAAAGTCCACTCCCCCACTTACACTACGCAAAAGCCGTATTTGGAAACTTTGGTTTAGTCTTTATATCAGTGGCAGGTTTGACTGCGGTCTGCAGTACCGTCAATACGACACTGGCAGCGGTACCACGCATGTTGTATGGCATGGCTGCAGATGGCCAGGCCCTTCCCATTTTTGGGCGCTTACATCGTCGCTATCAGACGCCTTGGGTCGCGATCGTATTTATGGCCGGTCTCGTTGGCTTGCCACTGACAATTTTATCGGCGGAAAATATCGGACAAATGCTAATTTCAGCCGCTTTGTGCTGGCTGTTCGCCTACTTAATCGCGCACTTCAATGTGCTCGCATTGAGAATACGTTTCCCAACTATGCATCGACCTTACAAGACGCCGTTCTACCCATGGCCGCAAATTCTGGGAATTGTTGGAATACTGTACGCGCTGGCACATGGGTCCCCGACCCCCGAAATGGCAGCTTCCGTCTACGGAAATGCCATCGGAGTACTCTTTCTGGTTTCAGTGTGTTCGTTTCTCTGGATTAAATTGGTGATGAAGAAAGACCTATTCAGTCCCAGCCCAATCGATTAGACCTTAAGAGATGACACCGGTCTTGATCTCGGCCATATTCGCCTCACCAAACAGCCGCTCATAGTCAATTTTTATGCAGCGATCCATGACAACCTCGAGCCCCGCATCGCGGGCCTTTTGTGCCGACTCTTCATGAATGATCTCCAACTGCATCCAGACGACTTTGGCACCGATTTCAATGGCCTGATCAACCAGTGGAGGGATCCGTTCAACGCGCTGAAACAAATCAACGATATCGACCGGCTCGGGAATGTCGCGCAGGTCGGCATAGCATTTCTGGCCGAGGACCTCGCGATACTTCGGATTCACCGGTATTACTTGGAAGCCATGGTCAAGCAGGTACTTGGCAGTGATGCTGCTGGGTCGCAACCCGTCTTCTGACAGACCCACTACTGCCACACGCTTATAGTCGGTCAAGATTCGGCGCAATTTCCCAATATCGGTCATAGTTTTTTCGCCCGTTCGCGCAGTTCGAATTTTTGAATCTTTCCTGTCGAGGTTTTCGGTAACAAACCGAACACGACCTTACGCGGTGCCTTAAAGCGGCTCATATTTTGCCGACAATAATCAATGATTTCTTGCTCGTTGGCCTCGGCATTTGCATGCAAAGCGACGAAAGCGCAGGGCGTCTCTCCCCATTTCTCATCGGGCATCGCGGTGACAGCCGCTTCGAGGATAGCGGGGTGCCGGTACAGTGTCTTTTCAATTTCGATCGTCGAAATATTTTCACCACCGGAAATAATGATGTCCTTGGAACGGTCCTTGATTTCGATGTAACCATCGGCGTGACAGACCGCGAGATCGCCGGAGTGGAAATAGCCTCCGACAAACGCTTCTTCAGTCGCCGCGGGATTCTTCAGGTATCCCTTCATGACAATATTGCCACGAAACATGATTTCGCCAATCGTTTTTCCATCGCACGGTACCGCCTGCAGGGTATCCGGGTCAGCCACCAGCAGCTCTTCCAGCATCGGGTAGCGTACGCCCTGACGTGACTTGATCTCGGCCTGCTCGGCCATCGGCAATTCGTCCCAGGTATCACGCCAGGAGCACACCACGGCAGGGCCATAAACCTCCGTCAGACCGTAAGTGTGCGTAACATCGATATTCAAGTTAGCCATAGCCTCGAGGATGGCCGGTGGCGGCGCGGAACCGGCGGTCATGAAGTTGACCCTGTTATCGATGCCGGCCTTCAGGTCAGCGGGAGCATTCGCCATGAGGTTCATCACGATGGGCGCTCCACACATGTGCGTCACACTATGTTCGCGAATAGCGTCGAAAATGGCATCGTCACGCACCGCGCGCAGACAGACACTAGTACCATTCAAGGCGGCAATCGTCCATGGGAAGCACCAGCCGTTACAATGAAACATCGGCAGGGTCCACAGATACACCGGGTGCGCGGCCATGTTCCAGGCCAGCGTATTCGATACCGCATTCAAATATGCACCGCGGTGATGAGTGACCACGCCTTTGGGATTTCCGGTGGTGCCCGACGTATAGCCGAGTGCGATCGACTGCCACTCGTCTTCAGGCAAATACCAACGGAACTCCGGATCGCCGCTTTCCAGCAAGTCTTCGTATTCAATTTCGCCTATTAATTCGCCACCCAAGGCGAGCACATCGTCTACATCAATCACCAGGGGCGGTGTATCCAACTGAGCGAGCGCCGCCTGCACCGTGACGGAAAATTCACGGTCGCTAATCAAGACGCGCGCCCCACCGTGCTCTAGCTGAAACGCAATCGCGTCTGCATCGAGACGAATGTTAAGTGCGTGAATGACGGCGCCCGCCATCGGAATCGCGTAATGTGCTTCGAACATCGCCGGAATATTGGGCAGCATCAGGGCTACGGTATCATCGGTACCGATACCACGCTGCTGCAGCGCGCTTGCCAAGCGTCGGCAGCGATCGTAGGTTTGCGCCCAGCTATAGCGCCGGACGCCGTGAATTTGCGCTACACGCGCAGGATAAACCGCTGCGGCCCTTTCTAAAAAGGTTACCGGTGAAAGCGGCGTGTAGTTGGCTGCGTTCTTATCAAGGTCAGTCTCATACTGGCTAATGTCATTCATTTACCCTGCCACTCGGGTTTACGCTTCTGAATAAAAGCATCAATGCCTTCGCGGGCATCCAGCGAATCCATATTGCAGGTCATACGCTCGCTGGCATAGGCATAGGCTTCCGGTAAGTTCATCTCCAACTGCCGATAGAACATATTTTTGCCGATGGTGATGGCGAGCGCCGACTTGGCAACAATTTTTTTCGCTAGCGCGAGCGTCGCCTCTTCCAGTTCAGCTCCCGGCACAACTTCATTAACAAGTCCATATTGCAGCGCCGTTGCAGCGCAGATAAAATCACCGGTGAGTAGCATGTGCATGGCCTGTTTGCGACCCATGTTGCGGCTGAGCGGAACAGCCGGGGTCGAACAAAAAAGCCCCACATTGATACCAGAAACTGCAAAACGCGCCTCTTCGGCGGCAACTGCCAGGTCGCAGCTGGCGGCGAGCTGGCAGCCCGCAGCGGTAGCAATACCCTGCACGCGAGCTATGACTGGCTGACGCAGGCGATTGATGGTCAGCATCATGCGCGAGCATTTGTCGAACAGAGCCTGGTGAATAACGCGGTCCTCGCTGGAGCGCATTTCTTTCAAATCATGTCCCGGGCAGAACGCCTTGCCGTTGGCGGCAATAATAACAACACGAACCGCGTCATCACTGTCGATGCCTTCGAGTTCGTCCTGCAGAGCATCAAGCATCTCACTCGACAGCGCGTTGTATTGCGCTGGGCGATTAAGCGTGAGCGTAACAATGCCTTGTTCCTGCGTACGCAAGAGAATGGCATCGTCGATTACCGCGTCGGTAATTTGATCAGTTGAAGCGCTCATTGAGCCACCCTCTCTGTATCGTTTTTTTGCAATGAACTAAGAAATAATCCGTATAGTGCAGCGGCATTTCGAATATTTTTCATTTGTCACGACTAACCTTACCTCGACACAACGAGCTACCGCAATGGCAATCCAGCGCTTAGTTATTGCTGCGTTCGGCATGAGCCATTACTTGTCCAAGAGTCGTTCAGCAATAGCTTGCCAGATCAATGGGCCATCTGTGTCATTGGCGACCCCCTCTGCATCGGCGTGCGATGACTGCTTAACTACGACCATCTCAGCAACGGGGTCAATATAGATAAACTGCCCGTGCACACCAATCGCACTCACCGCATTGTGGTCATTGCGAAAACTCCACCACATATCGTGGTAGGAGTGCCCAACGTCGATGTACCAGGGATCATCATAGAGTTGAATAAATAGTTCTGGATCACCCGGCGTCATAATACGCTGCGCTACCTCGGCTGATACCACTTGCCGACCATTGTAGCGGCCCTTTTGCAGAATCATCTGACCAAAGCGAGCCGCATCGCGAGCGGTAATGTTTAAGCCACCGCCTGCCATTTCAGTGCCAGATTTATCCAGCCATATATAGGCATCGCGCTGTGCCCCCAGCGGCTGCAGAAAGCGAGTGGCGATCAACTCAGATAAAGACTGGCCGCTGACCCTGCTGAGAACCCAACCCAGAGCATCGGTATTGGGCGTGACGTAGTGAAATGCATCTCCGTGCTTGAACTTATCCATTTTACCGAGGGTGGGCAAGAAGTTGTATATAGAATCAAACCGCATCTCCGCATCTGACACATCTGACAGGGCAAACACATAGCCGTAGGCCCAGATGTCCGCTTCAGGGTTCGCGTACTCTTCGCTAAACGCAATGCTGGTCGTCATATCCAGCACCTGTTGCACGGTGGCGTCGCCAAAAGCACTGCGTTTGAGTTCTGGTACATAACTTTGCAGGGTAAGAGAGGGGTCAACCAGACCCTCTTCAATCAACATCAGAGCCAGGGTACCGACGAATGATTTGGTGGCCGAGAACATCTGATGCTGTGTGCTTTCCTGTTGACCATTAAGGTAGCGCTCGTATACGACCTTGCCCTTGTGCAGCACCAGGAATGCGTCGGTGGCCGCCTCCTCAAACCATTCATCCAGCGACACCTTACGATCATCGCTCACCTGATAAGAACGATCAGCAAGATCAATGGGAGCAAATTCCAGTGCCGCCACAGGGCCTGTGCCGCGATACACTTCCCGGGTCGGCTGTAGTTCCCGAATGTGTTGAAAGGCCCAGCGATTGTAAGGCGCTTGCATCATATTCTGGCGGTTAACCTGCAGTCCCTCGGCCGGCGGAAAACCCTGCATCAAGACCTTTGTTTGCTCGGCAAGCGTGGGAGTGGCCGCCACGACTATGAGCGCTGCCAGGATTAATTTTTTCACAATGATTTCTCTCCGTATCAGAAACGTCCATCAAGCCAAGTCTGCAGAACGTGCGTTTTTCTTATTTGCTGACTGCTACCTGTATTAGCCAAATTTACCAGATTCTGGTCCACCAGGATAGAATCCGCTTTCTTGCCAAGCTTAATGACGGCCCGTCTGGAACAAATGATCGCAGCAGCTGTGCTTTCTAAGCCACTAAAGTGGCCAGAAATACAAAATAGCTGGCACCGATACCAACACCACTAAGATCTCCAGCGGCAAACCCATACGCCAGTAGTCGCCGAAGCGATAGCCGCCCGGGCCCATTATGATGGTATTATTCTTGTGGCCAATCGGGGTCAAAAAAGCACAGGAAGCAGCAACGGCAACACCCATAAGAAAGGGATCTGGATTCACGCCAATCGCCTTGGCGACATCCAGACCAATGGGTGCGGCGATCAGTGCAGTCGCAACATTATTGAGAAAATCCGATAGCGTCATAGTGACCACGATCAGTACCATCAGAATCGCCCAGTGTGGCCAGCCCTCGGTTTGGGAGACAATCAACTCGGCAATCAGGCGGGTACCACCGGAGTTTTCCAAGGCGATTCCGAGCGGTATCAAAGACGCCAGCAAAACGATTACCTTCCACTCGACACTTTCATAGACCTCCCTGCCCGAGACTATTCGGCAAGCGGCAAATGCAATCACGCAGCCTGCCAGCGCTATCGGCAAATAAACCAGTCCAGCAACGGAAAGGGTAATCGCACCGAGAAACAGCCCGATCGCCAACATGGCTTTTTTGCGTTGAATGACGCCATGCTCTCCACCGGCTAACGGTAGCACACCCAGCCAGGTACTTACCTCGCTCAAACGTTCTTTCGGCCCGAGAAGCAGCAATACATCGCCGGCCTCAATGGTTAGCCTCCGCACGCGATCACGAAACCGCTTCCCCTGTCTGGAAACTCCGAGCAAAGTAACACCATGGCGCGTAAGCAGACGCAGTTCATCGCTGGTGCGATCCTCCACCCTGGCACCGTCAGGCACGATCGCCTCGAACAGTTTGAGCGAGCCACTGCTTATCCCATTCTCGTGTCTGTCCCTTCCGATAAAGTCGAGCTGGGCGGCGCCGAGAAACTTCTCTATCGATTTTGGATCGCCTTCGAGAACTATATGATCCCCCTTCCGAATTTCTTCACCGCGAGAGAACCCCGGCAAGCGTTTGCCTCGACGAACCAGGCCGAGCAGCGTAATGTCATGTTCCTCGGCCAGCGGTTGCAAGTCACTCACATCACACCCGATTGAGCTGGACTTTTCCGGCACCTCGCCCTCGGCAACATAGAGACCGGTATCGTCATCAGAATGAATGTTGGCTGGGCGCTCACGGGCCGGAATTAACCGCCAACCAATAAGGGCAACATATAAAATTCCGATAATTGCCACACATAAACCCACGGGAGCAAAGTCGAACATACCGAAACTCTCGCCCAGAGCTCGCTCACGATATTGTGCGATGACTATATTGGGTGGTGTTCCTATCAGCGTAATCATACCACCGAGAATTGTCGCAAATGACAGTGGCATGAGACTCAAAGACACGGCACGTTTGGCTTTTTCGGAGGCCTCGATGTCTAAAGACATGAGTAGCGCTAGCGCGGCGACATTATTGATTACCGCTGAAAGTGCCGCACCGACAACTGACATGACTCCAATATGCAAGGGCAGAGGGCGACTGGACGAAAGTACAAACCCCGATATCATTTCCACCGCTCCCGCATTCAACAGGCCGCGAGAAACTATTAACACCAGAGCGATGATTACCACTGCTGGATGACCAAAGCCGGAAAATGCCTGTTCAGGCTCGACAAAGCCGCTGATCACTGCAACTACCAGAGCGCCGAACGCAACCAGGTCGTAGCGTATTCTGCCCCAGATCAACAAGGCGAATACGCCACCGAATAAACTAAAAAGATAAAACTGGTCGCTAGTCATCTGGGACAATATGATCGGAAATCAGCGACGCTGCAAGCTGTACGCCCGACTTTAATGGGAAAAGGGGATAATGTCGCCAAAGGGTATGCGATGGCAATATTTGCGTGTATTCAACGCCCAAGATTAAGATCTGGTATTATCGGTAACTTACGAATGCGCAATAAACCGAGCAAAGTAGCCGAGTAGTAACCCTCGATGGCAGAAGACATTCCAGACTCGCAGTTATCTGATATCGAAACCATCACACTGGGACATTACGAAGACAATGCCCTGTCTTTCTGGGAGGGGACGAGGAATCACGATGTCACTGTAAATTATGATAAGTTCCTCGGCCAATTCTCTGAGGGGCGCGCGCTCGATATCCTCGATTTCGGCTGCGGCCCGGGTCGTGATCTCGGCTACTTTCAATCCTTGGGTCATAAGCCGGTCGGGCTGGATGGCAGTCGCGCGTTTTGCGACATGGCACAGGCGCATAGTGGCTGTCCAGTGCTGCATCAGCAGTTCCTATCGCTTAACCTGCCCGATGAGGCGTTCGATGGTGTCTTTGCCAATGCCTCGCTATTCCACATTCCGGGACAGGAACTGCCGCGGATCCTGCGGGAACTGCACAACACGCTGCGCTCCAATGGGATTGTGTTTTCATCGAACCCACGAGGCACTAGCGAAGGCTGGTCTGGTCAGCGCTACGGTCATTTCATGGAGTTTGAAGAATCCGTGGCTAATCTGGATGCCGCCGGCTTCGAGGTCCTCGAACATTACTATCGACCTGATGGTGTGCCGCGCTCTGAGCAGCCATGGCTGGCCATTGTCAGTCGGAAAATTGGGTAACCCGAGCGCCGCCTGTTGAGATCTGGAGCCATAGGTGCTCCCCTACTTCCCCGAATACCTCAGCATAATGGACTTTAAAAAACATTACCTCTAGTCTTACTTACGTGCTGGCTTCACTTGCCCTTAACATAGACAACGCTCAGGACACGCAACCATGTCGAATCAAGATGCCATGTCACAGTCAATCCCAGCATACGCAGGCTGGTTTGGCGCAGATCCTGATTTACCCAATTTCAAACGGAACCCTCACGAGCTTTATAAACACTTGAGAGAAACGGCACCGGTAAATCTTACTCCAGGCGATATGTGGAGATTGACCCGCCACGAAGATATACAGCGTTTGCTAAAGCACACGCCCGCCGGCATGCGTGATTCCGAGGGCCTGGTCGCGGGAATGACAAGGGAAGAGAGCGCCGCCAGCCGATTTATACTGCAAATGGACCCGCCCGACCACGACAGGATACGCCGTCTGGTCAGTAAAGCATTTACACCAAAAGCGCTTAACGCGCTTAGACCTCTTGTGCAGCAAAGTATTGACCAGGAACTGGCGAAAATTGACCCCAGTGACACCACCATTGATGTAATCCCCAAGCTGGCGTTACCTGTCCCTGCCGCCTCTATTTGTGCCATGTTAGGTGTGCCCTTTAGCGACAAAGAGTTACTGTCTGAGTGGGTCTCATTGGCAACCTTTCGGATAGCCGCCGGGGCTTACCCTCACATGCAGGAAAAGGCAGCTGAGGCGCTGCAAAACCTTATCGGCTACATGATGGTTTTAATAGAGGATCGCCGAGAAAATCCGACTGAGGATATTCTGGGGGCCTTGGTAAGTGCGGAAGAAGCAGGCGATCGCTTGGATATGGAGGAGCTTGTGTCGAACAGTATTGGCCTGCTGATTGCTGGATTAGAAACAACAATAGGGTTGATAGGCCATGCAATGCGTTGTTTTGCAAGATTTCCTGATCAATGGGAACTGTTGCACCAACAACCTGAATTACTCGATTCGGCCATAGAGGAGTGCCTGCGTTTTGAGCCTTCAGTACCTCTTACTATTCGCACTTTGCATGAGGATACCGAGTTTGGCGGTATTATGATTCCTAAAGACAGCCGCGTGATGGCTGTATTGATTGCTGGAAATCGCGACCCTGCGGTGTTCAGTAATCCTGACAATTTCGACATCACCCGCAACGAGGGCAGACATTGCTCGTTTGGTGGTGGCATCCACTTTTGTCTGGGTTCGCACTTAGCCAGGCTGAATACTCAAATTGCCCTTTCTTCAATGGTGGCCAGATTCACCCATCTTCAATTAAACGATGACGATATAGAGTGGGCACCATCTTTGTTCAGAATACCCTCAAAGATGCCTGTGCAACTTACACGCCGGGTGCCTAGAACCGACCACGGCCAATGAAGCAGATGATCGAATCGACCGTGAGCATTGGTTTAATAAACCCCAAAAGCCCCGTAAACATGGGCCTGATTATGCGGGCGAGCGGCTGCTTTCAAGTGGATTCTGTATTCTATACGGGAGAGCGCTACGACCGGGCGGCGCCCTTCAATACCGATACACAAAATGCGAGTCTGAGCATTCCGCTAACCTGGGTGCCAAGCCTGCCCCACGAGGTTGCCGATGACACGCAGGTTGTCTGTGTAGAACTGGTAGAGGGGGCCATCCCCTTGCCCGCGTATCAGCACCCCGGCAAAGCACTGTATATTTTTGGACCTGAGGACGGCACCATTAACCAAAAAATTATAGACCGAGCGGATTCTGTGGTCTTCATGCCCACAATAGGGAGCCTGAACCTGGCGGCGGCGGTGAATGTACTGCTTTATGACAGGCTGTCAAAATTGCCCGTAGGCGATTGCTATAAAACACTGATCCGTGAGAGTCGAGATAGGAATAACCGCGCGAAAGTGAAAAACAGATAGCGTCTCCAATGCGATAATACTGTGTATGTAGCGAATTAATGCCTGACGCTTTGCGCCTCTACCCTACATAAAGCCCATAACAAACAACACCAACACAAGTGCGCCTGATGGCTGCATAGCATTAGTAATAAGCTAGTCGATGAGCATCCCTTGCCAGGCCACAATTTTCTGTGGTCTTGCCAACAGCTTATTAAAAACCTGTTCTAAAGCAAAAACATCCAGTTCAGTCAATGTACAGTTGAAAAGACAGATAAAGTAGGCGTAAGCCGAATCCCGTCATAATGATCTTAAAGATCAACCTGAACATCGTTTCTGAAATATGATGACTAAATCGCTTTCCTAACCAGGTACCCAGAAAACTGGCCGGGATGCATGCGAGAATAGTCTCCAGGTAAGGTCGATAGTCAAATCCATAGAAAGTGTAACCTGCGATTTTTAGTACACCCATTGCCAGAAGACTTCCGGCGATAGTGGCGGTGACTTGCTCTTTGTTCAAGCCAGTACGCAGGACTAACGAATGAAGAATCCCACCATACGCAAAGACTGTGGATAAAAATGAATGAATGATGCCGACAATAAAGAATAGTTTGGAAAACTTTGCTCGAAAATTTAATCCGGGCAGCCACACTGATAGCATTAATCCTGAAATCACTAAAGCAATAAACCAGTCGGGAAAATTGATATAGAGCATTGACCCAGCGAGGACACCAAAAACACATCCGCACAAAAATGGAATGATAATGCGCCAGACCAGATGTTGTCGAAAAAGCCAGCAGCGGCCGAGCAGGGAGCCAAACATAAAAGGGCTATGTAACGGGATTACAGCACTAATGGGCAGAATACTCGTAATTAGGGCTAGCATCAGGAACGCGCCGCCTAGCGCGAAAGCCGCGTTTATAAAGGATGCCAGAAAGCTACCAGCGACAATTAAAATAAAGAGGGACTCAGGCAACCTGCTTTCCCGCCCTGGCAGGTTTGATCATGCGGCAACCCACCAGTCGTTGTACAACGGCGGTGTATGGGTATTTGCAAGTGCATTATCGAAAGAGTTCTTTTGTGGTTCGGCCATGGCCTTTACTCCAACCTTAATTGTTTTTATAGAATATTCGTCCACTTGCAGGGCGAATGTAGTTACAGGTATATCGTTTAGACACCGCCGAACAATTGAGCCGCAGAAACCCCGTCAGTTATCAGTGTGCGGCCAGATTCTTTGGCGGCCGAAGCTGTCACTGTAATCAACGCGGCATTATTTTCGGCGACTGATCCATCCGGTAACCAGAGATTATTCTCGAAACCAACCCGGCAGTGACCGCCATGCCGAATGGCATGCCTCATGACATTGGGTTCTTTTTTGCCAAAGGCACAAACCATCCATTGCTCGGCATGCGACAAAGTATTCAAGTATTCCGCCAATGGCTCAGCTTGAAACTCAGGCTCGCTATAGCGACCAATAACCAGTAGCACCATGTTGTCTTGCCTGGGAATTACAGATTCACTGCATAATTGTTGATACCAGCGAATATCTTTGACGCTATAGAGAATGTATTGAATGAGTGTGCCGTGGGCGCTTAGCTCTGCAAGAAAGCGTGCGCCAGCGTCTTTGTCTTCGTCGTCGGAAATAATTTCTCGCAGACCTATGGATACACACTTTGGGGCAAGCTCTCGCATGGCAGCCATTTGCTGCGCTGCCTGATAGACGCCGGCGGCCTCTGATGTCACTTGAATTAACATTCTATCGCCCACCGCCTGTTCAACTTCTTTAATAGCGAGACGATAGGTAGCTGGATCAAGGGTATGCAGGTCTGCTCGGTCCCTGACGTGCAGGTGAATCATCGCGGCGCCCGCCTCACAACACTGTACAGCGGTCTCGGCTAACTCCCCGGGAGTGAGCGGCAGTGTTGAGTGATCAGCCTGTGTGCGTCGGGCACCGTTAGGCGCAACCGCGATTAATAGAGGGGTGGTGGTCGTCATTTCGTCCTCAACAGGCAACACTCAAGAGACATGTTCAGCATGGATGATTCCCGCAGCGATGCCGATTTCCGGTGCAACCGAATAAAAATCAACCTTGGGCAATCCGCCACCGGCGGATTTATGGGCTGCAGCGGCAGCTATCCATGCATGTAATTCCATCGAGCCTATGCCCGCCTCCTCCACCAATTTGTACTGATCCCAGTGGTCGTACTGCTCAAATCTTCCGGAGGTCATGACGTCCAAAAAACGTTGGTCGGATTCCGCATTGAGGCGCATATCCTTGGCAGTTCGTTCTCCGTTGGCGACCATCTTTGCGCCCTCTTCATGCATAACCTGCAAGCGCTCCAGCCACTGCTCAGGGGTAAATGAGCCCGGGGCATCGCCCCCAGAAATTTGCCAGGCCTTAACTTCATCGGTGGCGTCATCTATAGCCGGGTAGTAGCGCGTGGGGTGATGCGACATGCCGCCTGAGCCAAGCAATAGCACACGTTTATTCAGTGTTTTAGTGAACTGACCCAGAGCCTCGCCAAGCATGCGGCTGCGTCTGAACGGGACGAACGGGGTGGTAATGCAGTTAATAAAAACGGGGATCACTGGAACGCAATCCAACCCTCCCAGGATTTCGTGAATAGTCTGTGAAAACGCATGATCAACAGTCATCCGATAGGACACTGCAGGATCAATATCGTTGGCCCGTAGATATTCAACCATGGCAATAGCGGTATCAGTCGGTACAGCGAGTTTGCCCGGATAGCCACCGATGTCAGAAGACGCTTCTGCGGTAAGGCCCACGCAGAAAGACGGCATCATCTTTAGGAAAAAACCATTAAAGTGATCGGAACCAAAGGCTATAACCAATTCCGGGTCGAATTCCTTTACCCACTGTGCGGTTTTCTTCATTGCGGCCTGCAGCGCAACCCAGTCCTTTGGCTCTTTTTCGTAGCAGTGCAATAATGGGCTATGGGAGGCGCTTACCATGGCTATGGATGACATGTGGGGGTTCCTTGGTTCAGTTTGGGTGCCTTACTGGCTATCTTCTGGTCTGGCGTCAACCGGCCCCTTGTTGCTGCCGTCGACAAAAATACGGTTTATTTGACGTCGCTCGATGCGCCAACGACCATCTTTGCAGCGTCGATACTGGTCGATGAAGTCGGCAACCAGTATCGGGTTAGCGTCGTAAATCGGCGGCTTGCCGTCGGCGGCAAACGTCAAGCAGGTGCTGTGTCCTGTAGCCTGAGTTTGGGTTGAAATCTTTAGTCTCAGGCTAGTCTGGAAGTGTCGGCTAATGCGAGACTTACCGGCACGGGCCGAAAACAATTCGTCAATTTCAACGCGGCCGCGCGTGACTCGATCACCGTGGGCATAGAACGCTTCTGCAGTAAATAGATCTACCAGTTTTGCCACTTGTCCATGGTCGAGGTAGTGGCAAAAGTCAGCATTAAGCGTCTCAATTGCCATCCGGATCTTAAGCAAATGTGCGCGGTTTATTTCAGTCGCCATTGGCCTATCTCTCGCTGTTCGACCTCAACTGGATTGCGCTGAGTACCCAGGCCATCGATGCTAACGGATACCGAAGAGCCTATTTGCTGGAAATTGGCGTTATGTATCGATTTTCGACCCGGTGCGGGTTTGAATGCGGTGCCGCACGACACGACATCACCCGGGTGCAGCGTGTGGAACTGATTGATAAAACTCAGTATTTCAGCCACCTTGTAGTTGTAGTAGCGAGTGCTGTCTTCGGCGATAGTCTCATCATCAAGTGCGCAGTGCACATCAAGATCATCGGGGTTTGCGACCTCGTCTCGAGTCACCAGCCATGGACCGAGAATGCCAAAGGTGTCCGTGCCTTTGTAGCGTCCTGCATAGGAAAGATGTTGTTCGATTCTCTCGGTTTCACTGGGGTCATCGGCCTTTGCATAAATAGCCCAGTAACGAAATAAATCTTCTGCCCGCATACCGTTGCCGGTAATGTCATTGAAAATGGTGTAACCAGCAACATAGTCAAGGGCATTTTCCGCATCTACATCACGCATGGCTTTCCCGATAATAACCGCTAACTCAGGTTCGGGATGAGCGCTGCCATAATAGCTGCGAATTTTGATCGTCGCGCCGTTACCGATTAAACATGAGGACGGTTTCAGAAAGAACGCAGGGTGCTCCGGAGCACTAATTTTCCTAGCATTACTGGCGGAGTTATTCATCGCGACACCGCAAATTTTTCCGGGATCGGGTACGGGTGGAAGCCACCGTACTTCCGACTCGACTATAAGCGATACACTTTCTGGATTCAGCCTGACAAAGGCCAAAGCTTCGGCCACCCTGACCATGGCCGCATCACCTTCTTGCAGCAACGCTTTCATGGTTTTGGGCAGTCGCTGTTCATCGGGAAAAGTAGCTGCTTCAGCGTCGGCTATATCCACAATCCTACCGGTATCAAATTCCACCCCGATACGGTCGCGGCCCCGATAATAAAAACTGGCAAGTTTCAAGTTCGATCTCCACGTGTTGTTAACGCTTAAGGTTGGTCTCTATTGAATAGCCTGGAGTGTCAGTGTACAAGTTTTTACTAGCATCGTTCCATGATACGGAAGGTTTACAATTATTGTGGGGCACTGAAACATCCACCTATGCTCGCTGTGTCGATTGCTCGGGTACTCGTGACTTCTATGAACCATTTCTGGATCTCATTCACGACGTCTATGGCGTCGACCAGTGCATGATTTTCCTCCTCGACGCCGAGTCTCGTATGGAGTGTCTGCTGTCACGAAATTTTCTAAACAACGTTGTGGCAGCACCATTAGCGAGGTCATACATTGAAGACAAATACAATTTTGACCCCAATATAACGTCGTTACGTAAATTACACGTTGGGGAGACCCAAACGATCCATCTAAGTGATACGCAGCACCGCATGACAGAAGGTTACCGTAACCAGTTCTTCGAGGCGCCTCACCTGATCGACAAGGTCAGCATTTTGACGACAGATGATAACGGTAGCTATTACATTAACTTTTACCGTAGCCAAGAGCGAAGAACATTTGTCGAGGATAAATTATTCACAAACCCTGGCGACGGACGCTTGATTGCTGCCCTCCTCACTCAACATTACCGACTCAACAAGTCATTAAGTCGTGAAGGACCCCTCGTATTTCTGTCCCAGCGTGAGCGCCAGGTATGCCAAGGGATTCTCCAGGGGGAGAAAATGGAAACTATAAGCGCGACTATGGAAATAGCAACAAGTAGCGTAATCACTTACAAAAAAAGGCCGTACGCAAAGCTAGGAATAAACAGCCGAGCCTCGTTATTTGCACTGTGCCACAAACAATAAGAACGACCTAAGAGTCACGACCATCACAACAGCGCCTTTTTAAATCAGAAATTTGTCGAAAAACATAGTGAGGCCTTTTCGAGCAGTTAACGGCAGGATATGGGCGATGTGCTGGTCCGGTCGAACGACAACCATACATCCGCTTGAACGGTTTATGCCTCGTGAATCGAAGAGATCGTTACCGGCATCAGCAATAAACACTTTTTCGTAATCCCGAAGACCATACTTACCCTTAGCTGGCCATAGAAAGTCTGGCATGGTCTCAATTGAAAGACTCTGTTGTTGAAAAACCGAATATACATCTATCACAGAATCAATATCAGACCCTGCTGGCGTGTACTGACGCACAGGGGAATCCGGCGATTCCGCCAGGAAATGAATGAGATTGTTAGTATCGCCGGCAGGGTTTAGAGGATTCTCTGAATCACCAAAAATAAAAATGCGCCAGCGACCATCCGCTTTGATGAGATGCCCAATGTGCGCGAGTCTACCGTCACAAAGCCGGATGGCCTTAGCCGAGTGAAAGCGCTTGCCGATCTCGAAGCCTTCCGCCAACTGCTGGTGATCCGAATCAGCACAGAGTATTGACGAGCCGTACTGGACACCCGTACCTGCAATAAATACGCTTTGCTTAGCGATGTATTTTTGGATTTCATCTATATTCCCACCCTCTTGCTCTAGACTTTTTTTCGCAGTGGGCTGGGTAGACACCAGTGTCGATAGTGCTTTATCCAGAGAGATCAGATCCTGTGCAATTTTGCGCCGCTCCTCGGAGTAGGTGTTCAACACATTATCTTGGCATCGTCCTAACAGAACTGAGGCCAGCTTCCATCCCAAATTAAAAGCATCGTGTATAGCGACGTTCAGGCCTTGACCGGCCTTAGGGCTGTGCGTATGGCAGGCATCCCCAGCTATAAATGCGCGAGGATGTATACTACCGTCGCTATCGACTGGCGTGTTGTCAAATTTGTCGGCCACACGCTGGCCGATTTCGTATACTGACCACCACGGAACTTCTTTTACATCAAATTCATAAGGGTGAAATATTTTTTTTGCGGCAGCTATTAGATGCTCAAGACTGATATCGAGGCTAGCGACTCTCTGGTCTTTATCCAAAAGTTCCAGCTCTATATACAATCTGACCAAATAACCGCCTTCACGAGGCACGATTATAACTGAACCACCTCCACCAGACTGAATGAACGATTTGACCCTGATGTCAGGGAAATCTGTAATCAAAAGCGCATCCATTACTCCCCAGGATTTATTGGCCGCGTCGCCTCGCAGTGGAATATCCAGCATTTTGCGCACGGTGCTTCTTGCACCATCGCAACCGACAACGTAGCGCGCTAGCACAGTCTCCACTAGCCCCTCGTTTGCTGCATCATTTCGTTCGAACGTGGCTGTCACTGGATGCGCTTGTAAATCTTGCGAAGTATTCGGATCAATATCGAGTTCAATTAAACGCCGGGAGTAGTCCGGTTTAATTTGGGCCGGTGAATTATTCATGCCGTTTAATAACAGATCATGTAAGCGCGATTGATTAAGTACAACGTGTGGAAACTCAGAAAGTCCCATTCGTGCATCGGCAACTTTACGCGCGCGCACTATATTTTCGGGTCGTTGCTTGTCAGGTTCCCAGAACGCGTTCTGATTAAGCCAATACGCCTCTTTAACAATTATTTCACTGACATTAAACGCTTCCATGATCTCAATCGTGCGACAGGAAATTCCGTCGGCTTGCCCGAACAACATGGGCCCTGCTTTAGCCTCTACTATACAAGTCTTTATGCTAGGGAACTCAGCGAGCTGTCTTGCTAGCGTAAGGCCTGCAGGACCACATCCAACAATCAGGACGTCGACTTTTTCAGGAAGATCCGTGATCGGTATGTTAATAGTCTGCTCTCTTACCGATTCAGCGACTTGAAGATTCCCTGGCTTAAATCCATTGAGATGGTATTGCATTTGATATTCCTTCTACGAACATATCGTTTGATCCATGAGCCATTTAAAGTGCACTTAAGAATAAAAGAGTTTATAGGAATGCATCGCCATCCCACGTCACCTCGAAAAGGGGACACAAGCAAGCCTTGCGGCGATTCACCCATTGCATTTGTCATGACTGTGTACAGCGAATCGTCTTTTACTCAGCAATCAAGGTATCGCCCCGATACTAGCGGCGAATCAAATTAAACAGTGCGCCTGCAACGATCAGGCTACCCCCTATCCACGTCCAGATGATAGGTATTTCATCGAATATTGCCCAGCCAATAACCAGAGCAAAGATGACTTGCACATAAGAATAGGCAGCTGCTTTGCCGGCAGTTTCATACCGCATTGCGTGGGTGAGGCCCAGTTGACCGATCTGAGTGAAAATCCCCACAAACAGCAACAATAATAACGTTTCTGCGTCCGGCATCACAAAAGGTTCTGCAGGAATCAAAACTGACAACGGGAGTGCGATCAGTGGGAAGTAGAAGATAATCACAGACGCGTCCTCATGCTGGCTGAGGCGTCTTACCAAGACGTAGGCGATAGCGCTACCAAATGCTCCGGCAAGTGCTATCACGACACTGAACAAAGGTAGCGTGGGTGACGTTGCCGCCAGCACTCCTGGATCAGCCATAATGGCCAACCCGATAATACTTAACACGATACAGACAAGTGTTGAGAGTTGAATAGACTCTTTTAACAGCAGCAAAGCGAGTACCGCCGTAAACATGGGGTGCATATATTGGAGTAACGTTGCTTCAGCTAACGGTAGTGTTGTTACCGCATAGTAAACGCAGATCAAAGCCATCGCGCCGATGACACCCCGCGCTATCAATAGTGCACGGTGTGTTCCCCAGGGGGAAAGACCTTTTCGGCGGACATCGAGATAACTGATTACAAGTGAGACCAGCGAACGAGCCGCGACAATTTCCAGGAGTGGGATACCGCGAATTGCGACGAGTTTCACGCAGGTGGCCATAAGTGCGAACCCCAGTGCCGAGACAAGCATGTAGCGGGCACCAAGCGGTATCAGCGCGATTGATGTCGGGGAAGTGTTTTTTTCTTCCACCGTCAGATCGGCATAGATTGGGTTGGAAATGTGGCGCGCTGACTCATTTGAACTTGTTGCGGATAGCCACTTTGTCCACTTTGCCCACCGCTGTCAGGGGAATAGTGTCAACGAAAGCGACTGACTTGGGAATTTTGTATCCAGCGAGAAAATTTTTGCAGTGGACAACGACTTCCTCTTCGCACAAAGCATTGCCGGGCTTCAGGATGACTTCGGCATGCACTCTCTCACCCCACTTGTCGTCGGGAATTCCGACAAGAGCACATTGCTCAACTGCAGTGAGCTGCTTGATTACAGTCTCTACTTCCGCCGAGTAAACGTTTTCACCGCCGGTGATAATCATGTCTTTGATGCGGTCTACGACACGCAGATACCCGTCCTCCGTCAGGTATCCGGCGTCACCGGAGACTAGCCAGCCATCGACAAGAGTCTCGGCGGTTTTCTCGGGCATATTAAGATAACCTAGCATCAGCGACGCGCCGGACACGGCTATTTCGCCTACCTGGCCAAATGAAAGTGCGTTGCCATCAGGGCCGCGTATTTCGATTTCCATCCCGTAGCAGGGTGTGCCAGCGGACTGGGTTCTTCCGGATGCCACACCTTGTGCCGTATGGTCACAGTCATGCAGTAGTGATGTCGGTAGCCCCTCCGTCTGACCATAGACCTGCATAAAATCTACGCCCGGCAATGCGGCTTTTAGCTCCATCAGCAATGATTCATCGATGGGGGAGCCGCCATAACGAAGATATCGAAGCGAACTGAGGTCGTACTCGGAAAAATTCGGGTGATGCAGCAGCATCTGCCACATTGTCGGAACCATGAATGCCTGCTCAATTTTCTTCTCCTGAGTAGTCTCCAGTACTTTAATAGGGTCATACACAGGCAGAATATACAGCGGGCTGCCCAACATCAGGGCGGCGTTTGAAATACCAATGCCGGATATGTGGAACAGGGGCATCGTCATCAGCGTGCGGCCAGGCGAGAACAGGTTTTCGGCCACGCACATACTTATGGTGGCAGTATGACTGGCATGGGAATGAATGACGCCCTTGCCTTTACCGGTTGTGCCGCCTGTGTAATTGAGAAACGCCATCTCGTGTTCGTCGACAGATTGATCGTTAATTGAAGTGGCGCTCGCAAGGAGGTCGGTATAACTCAAAATACCCGAGGGCACACTGTCCTGCTCTTCGACAAGAATCACATGCTCGACGGAGCTGCAATTCGCCTTCAGCTCCAGGCCGGTCTCGAGGAACATTTTGTCTACCAGCAGTATAGTCGGGGAAAAATCATCGATAGAAGCACTGAGTTCAAACACCGACCACCGAATGTTCAGGTAATTGGGCACTTTTCCCGCCCACATTGCGCCATAAAAGCCAACAATGGCCTTGTCGCAGTTGAGGCATAGTATCCCCACACTGCCGCCTTCGTCGGGGTCCAGTTTCACAAATGAGCCGGCACAGCGAGCAACCTCGTCGTAAAGCTCGCTATAGCTGGTCTCGCGATCCGCAAAAGACAGGGCGACTTTTGCCCCGGACATGGGTTTACCACGGTGGATACTACGAGTGATTGACATCGTTAAGCTCCTGTAACATTTCAAGCAGAGGGCCAAAAATATAGGTCGTTCAAAAAAACAGGAAAAACAGGAAAAACAGTTTTGATTATACATAGATCGTAAAAAACGAGCTATATGAGATTCGAACAGGACTAAGGGTTTTGACGGTTCTGGAACAAGAATGGCGCGGGATACAGAGGGATAACGCATGCTAGCTGACCTCTAGC
Organism: Halieaceae bacterium; assembly: GCA_047633055.1. Taxonomy (GTDB): domain Bacteria; phylum Pseudomonadota; class Gammaproteobacteria; order Pseudomonadales; family Halieaceae; genus CALJFL01. Next base: position 31,677 of record JBLIEI010000024.1, read on the forward strand.
ACCCGCACTAACTGTCTCTGCTAGTTGGCGTAGCTAGCTGCCGAACAAAGAGTGTGGCGATATAGTAGAGCATGTGTGACGTCACTCCATTCAGCGTACCTTAGTAAAAATACGCACCCTGAACAAACGAAAAGTACACAACCTGCGATTAGCAGGCTAAACTCGACAAAGATCCGGCAGAAAAGTGTCTCTTGGACAATGGGTTAAACGGTCCCAAATGGTCTGACGACGTACAGGAGGTACATGCTCTCGCGGTGGTAGGTACTAGACCGTACACCGAGTAGAGGACATTGCGCAGAAGTGTGTTGCCTGAGCGAGGGAAAGAAGCCAACCAGATCATCTGTTATACCGACTCTTGCACTCGGTCACCTTTGCGGAAATAGAGTCGGCAACGCTTTTTTTAGACGCGTTACGCCAGAATCAGTAGTTTCTTATCTTGAGTGCTCGAAACACTCTGACTGATTCAGTGCTCAGCAAAGGATACGGTCAATTTCAGCCGCTTAACGTGCCGCTACATTTCACTTAAATCCTCGCTAGACCTCTACTCAAGAGTTTTAGCAAAGTCCGCTACGCGCTTTGTAAGGGGCATCCATTCTGCCCGGTGAGCATTCTCATCAATCGTCTGAACAGCCCTATCGCGAACAATAATCTTTCCATTGACGATCGTAGTACGAACGTTTTCTGGATAAGCTGAAAAAGCGAGGTTTGCATACAGATCATAAGCGGGCTGCATATTGGCAGCATGGATATCGACAATAATAATGTCCGCTTTCTTGCCAACCTCCAGAGACCCTATCTGGTCCTCCATGTCCAACGCTCTGGCTCCCCCCATCGTCGCCATATAAACCAGTTCGTAGGGTGTAAACCGGGTCGAATCGTTTCCCCGCAGCCTTGCCACAGCCGCCGCATAGCTCATGACGTTCATAATATCCATTTGATTTGAGCTAAGCGGTCCGTCAGTTCCCAACCCTATATCCAAGTCCAGCTTATACATTTCCCACGCAGGTGACATGCCAGAATTACCCAAACTGTTGCCTTTAGGGTTATGGGCGACCCCGACACTTCTTGACTTCAAAATTTCCATATCTTTTTTGTCGACATAGTTGACGTGAGCTGCCAGTACGGAATCGGAAAGAAAGCCAATTTGATCGAGGTATGCCACTACAGATTTGCCCACTGGATAATCACCTATGCGCTCACCAATTAAATCTGCCTCGTTCCTGAACTCGTCCACATGGATTAATATTGGCACGCCCTGCTCCTCAGCAAGGGCTTTGCTCTTCAACAACCACTCGGGGGTTACCGTATAAGGCGCGTGAGGCGCTACCGCCGGTGTAATCAGCGGGTGGTTTTTCCAGTCCGCTATGTATTTCCTTGCATACGCCAATCCGCCGTAGGGCTCTGCAGCGTCAACAACTGGAAACTGAATAACGGTTTGACCAAGTACTCCCCGAATACCAACTTCCGCGACCGCACGTGCCACCTCATCTTCGTGATAGTACATATCCGTTACGAGTGTAACGCCGGACAGCGCCAGCTCGATCGCTGCATGCCGAGAAGCAATTCGAATAAGGTCTCGCGATAACATGGCTTTTTCGAGCGGAAAATAAAACTTGAACAGACGATCAGCAACACCGTTTTCACCCAAACCACGAAATGCAATCATAGGAATGTGGTTATGTAAATTAATCATGCCTGGCATGACGATATCTCCACCGGCATCAATTACGGTTTCTGATGTATATCCCTGCTCTAAATTCTCGCCACCGATGGCTATAATGGTGTCTCCCCGAACGATAATGCTGCCGTTTTCGTAGACCGTTCTACTCGAATCTATCGAAAGGATATGGGCGTTTCTAATAATGAGATCGGCCTCCTCCGCCGAATAACACGCACCAGAAATAAGGATTGATAACAAACCTATTCTCACTGTCGAATTTTTCAAGAATCCAGACATTGTAGCTCCTCTAAAGGGCGAAATTTTCTGCTGCGAACAGCCAATGATTTGTTCGCCCATGGTATCAGAAGGTTAGTTTTAGACGGTGTGTGACCTGTATCGTCTGCTCTCGCGCTCCCGTAGCTCGAGTAGACAGAGACTAATGCGTAAGAAGGCAGCCCTACCCCGGTCGTTTATATTCCGATTCCATAAAAATCGGTGACTTAATTCGTCAATGCTTTATGTGGTCAATTCCGTGGATATAAAGCACTAGTCCAAGGATTTTTTAGCCACCTTGCCGCACTAACTGGGCAGATATTCCCTGCTCCAGGATTCGCTAACAACGCCCTTTTCGATCAGTGCTTCGATTTCGGCTTCAACGAGGCCGAGATCCTTGAGAACACTGCGCGTAGAGGCACCGTATTTTTCAGCGGGCGGCAGCGCGTTGACACGGCTGCGGCTAGGCCGAACTGAGTACGGATCCAGTTGCGTAACATTGCGTCCGCAGGGGTGATTTTCCACTGTTGAAAACGAATAGCTCCCGCGGTCCGTGCCGGGTGTTCCATCCGCGGGGCGGTTGTTGTAAGCACGCAACGTTTCCAGGTTCTCGCAAACGGCCGCTCCAATATCAGCGTCTTGTAGGCGACTTTCCCAATCAGGCGCGCTGGCTGTGCGAAAAGCAGCGGCTAAAAATGCTGCGCGCTCACCCTGCTCAATTTCACTGAAACCCTGCAGTCCTTCAATATTTTCGAATCGTGGCGTGTCCAACTCATCGGCATTCAGTAATACGTAGTTGCCGCAGGAAGCCGAATAAAATCGAGTCAAATCGTCATAGCCTGCTACCTCACGACCTTCTGGCTCGTCATATAGGCCACGGCGATCGTAATCGTAGCAATAGGGGATTTGGGCGAGGCCACTCAAGGCTGCTAGTGACGTGGCCACTCGGCCGGTGCGGCCTGTCCGTAGCTTTTGATAAAGCGCAGCGGCAATTCCCAGCGCGGCGGCGAAACCGCACATCACGTCAATCGTACCGACATGCGCATGCTCTTCGGGGGTGTCCATCGTGCCGCCGAAACGCAACATGATGCCGGTCGTTGCCTGCACCAAATCGTCGTATCCCAAATAGTTGCTACGAGGCCCGACTCGAACCCCGCCGTAGCAATCAAGTTTGCAAAATATTGCGTCGGGATTGATCGCTCGTAAACTTTTCTCGTCAAAGTTCATCGCTTCGATTTGAGCATCAGTCGCATTCCAGACAATAACGTCGACAGATTGAATCAATTTTTCCAGAATTTCTCTGCCTTCCGGGGCCCGGATATCAGCCAGCACCGAACGCTTGCCACGCATATGCGACATACCGTACACAACGGTGTTTACGCAGTCGTAGCTAGGACTGGCGGGGTCAACTTTTATGACCTCTGCCCCGAATCGAGCGAGATAGACGGCCGAATGTGGCCCGGCTATCACATTGCAAAGATCGAGTACGCGTACGCCGTCCAGCCAGCCTCCTGACTCGTCTAGGTCTCTTGCCTTGGGTATTCTTGTACGGATTTTTCGTAGCGCTATGTGTGCTTCATCGAATTCCACGTAACGACGCGGGTTTGGTGTCAGCATTTCCTCACCGCTTTCTGCAAACCATACCATCGGGCCAGGTTGGATCATGGTTCCGTATTCCGGATCCTCCACTTCGATCATCAAGCAGGCGGCTTCGGCGTGGTCGTCGTGCATCCACTCCTGTAACCATCGATGAGGAGCGCCGGGAAACTTGCCGCGGCCACATCTTCGCTCCCATTCTTTGACGGTTCTTGTTACGAATACTTCTTTCATGCGCTCGGCGATTTTGTCGGCCCAGAATTTCGGTAGCGGGTACACGCCCAGCGATGCTCCCATTTTCCACTCACTGACAGGCAGGTAGGTATCTGCTTCCTCTGGCAAGCCCTCGGCGAGCATCTCATCATACAGCCCGAGCACTTGTAGGCAACGCTTTGCATGGTAGTTATGACTGGGGCATACCAGATAAAACATACGGCCGTCTTTGCATTTGTAACTGCGATAAAACGGGTCGAGCAACTCCTGTAATTCGTCATAGCCGATATTCATCGGCAGGCCCTCCACCTGTCGCCGCTCGATTTCAAGATGACGCTGCGTCTTGTATCGCTCAGGCATGTTCTCGATCTTTATAGAGTTGTAACAAAGGCCTTCCATAACAGCCGCGGCCAGTGGCACCTCGATCTGGTCCCCCAACCCTGTGCGCTCTCGCGATTGCAGAGCAAGAATGGCGGCAGAGGCGGCAAGAACCGTACCGTAGGCCGAAGACAACGGCAGCGCAGTGAACGACGGATTAACGCCCATTAACACGCGGTTGAGTCCCATGTCGGTAAACACACCAGAGGTTGCTGCAATGACACTTTCATAGGCTCGCCAATCGCGCCGCAGCTGATCGTTGGATGCAAAGCCGGGTATCGAAACGGCAATGAGTTCGGGCCACTGTTCGCGAAACTCGGCAAGGTCGAGGCCCAGTCTGGTCATCACACCGGGACGAAAACTTTCGATGACGATATCGGCCTCATCCATTAACAAACGGGCCTGCTTCAACCCCTCTTCTGTCTTGAGATCAATTGTAACAATCAGTTTGTTGCGGTTCAGAGTCGCGTTCGCCGGCGTCTGCCACAGTGGACCGCCCGGTGGATCGACGTGAACAACGGTGGCGCCCAGGTCTGCGAGGATCATCGCCACCGCAGGGCCCGCCATATACTGCCCCAGATCGACGACCTTTACATCTTTGAGAGGCAGTCGTGAAGCGCCAGGTTCTGCGACGTCGTCATTCCTAATACCCATGCTTAGAATCCTCATGCTTTCTCGCGGGCAGCTGTCCCCGACTGCGCAACAATAATTTATTATCGGCACTTATGCCACGTATTGTTGCGGGACCAGACACTCAAATTCGACAGGATTATTTTAAATCTGTTCCCCCCTTTCCGCGCTGGACCTAACCACCACCTGATACGGGAAATATCAACGAATTGCTACACACAAACATCCCAACGGTCAGCGTGAATACCGGGTACTCCCTGGACTCTATCAAATTCGGACAGTTTACTTGTCAGCAACGTCGGCGCTTGTAAACTCCTTCTTTGCCTCAACGAGAATAGCCCTGCCTAAAGCCGGACGTTGCAATGATGCGAATTCTGATCCCATTACCCAACTACGGGGCCGCTCCCACTGAGGTCGCCATACCCTGGAAGCTACTCTCGCAGAAAAACTATCACATCACATTTACTACCCCCGAAGGGGTGAAGGCCATCAAGAATGCACGGATCATGTTTAGGACCTGGAACTTGTCACGGCCTCAGAAGGCCATGGTATTGATGAGGAAATCGAGACTTGACTGGTTTCGGCAACCATGTTTTATGTCACTAAGTTACAGATAATTAAATTATCTGTAAAGAGAGCTAACGGGTATCCAAGTGAGGTGAAGTAATGACCGCAGCACAAAAAACAGTACAAGCCAGCACACAGAAGCCTATTAAGCCGCGCAAAATGGCGTTCGATATGACTGAATTAAAGGATAAGTACTTTTTCCGTGGCAATCCCATCCTCAGTACTCTGATGTATTCACTGTCCGCCTCATTTCCCAGTGGAGAGCGATTCTTTATCGACACGGTTCGACATTATCAAAAGGATATAAAAGACCCGGTATTGGTGGCACAGATTCGCGGTTTCATCGGGCAGGAAGCCCATCACAGTCGTATTCATGAAGACTTCAATGATCAAGCTGAAAGTCTTGGTATCGTCATGAATAAAGTCGAGAATCGATTCAAAAAACGAATTGAAACCGCCAAGCGCAAGCTGGATCCGGGTCGGCAACTGGCTATCACAGCAGCGCTAGAACACGTTACCGCGACACTCGCCCAGTGGACCCTGGAAAACCCCGATGCAGGCTTGGGTGATGAGAACCACTCCCCTTTGCGTGAGATGCTAGTCTGGCACGCCATGGAAGAGATTGAGCACAAGGCAGTTGCCTTTGACGTATACAGAGCCGCCGTGAATAAAGAAAAAGAGCGCATCATCGTCGCAAAAATTGTTTTTCGTACATTCTGGATACAAATGGCCATCGGGCAAATCATCTTTTTGTGGAATGACCGCAAGATTCCATCGCTGGCACACATCCGTGAGGCCTGGCAGTTCATGTGGGGCGAGGGCGGATTCAGAAGCTGGGCTGCGCCGGAGTTTAAACGCTATCTGAAAACGGGTTTTCATCCCAACGATATAGACCAAAACCATCTGATCCAGCAGTGGCATAAAACCTATCCAGAAATCGCCGCACTCCAGGTTGCCTAGCGGCGATGACCGCACCGGTGACGGACACAAGGCCAGAAGAATCTGGCACCTACCGCATATCTGAACTGATTGCGGCCTCGGGTGTAACCCGCGATATGATCAAATACTATTTGCGCGTGGATTTGTTGCCTCCTGCGGAAAAGCCGCGCGCAAATCTGTCGCTGTACACAGGAAACCACCTGAAACTGATTCACTTGATACGAAAGTTCCAGAAACAAACCAGGTTGTCTTTGCAGGCCATTGCTGAGGTTTTCCGGACAGCCAGTCACGATGCAAACACAATAGAAATTGAGCTGCTCTCTGCCCGATATAGTGTCAGTGACGACGACAACATTATCCCGCTCAAGAGCCGTCTTCAAAATACGCGCAGCCTAAATTTTCCAGCGGAATTTCTACAACAACTGGCGCAAACATCCCTGCTGCAAAACCCGGAGCACCCGGCGCAAGACGACGACCAATTGGCTGGTTTGTTATGGGCGGCTCACAATGCGGGCGTACCACTGACGTTTTTCGAAAGTGCGCAGGAAAAACTGGCGGAGCTGGCCGATTTCGAAGTGAAAACACTGATTGCGATAAAGCGGCCAGGCTTAAGTTATAACGACATGCTCAACAATGTGACTGACGTAAATCGCATCATCAACCGCTGGATGGTCACGGAAAAAAGCCGACTGATCAGAAGCCAGTTCCAACGGGTCATCGACAACTCTGAGCGTGCCCTCTCCACACTACTTGATGCCATCTACCAGCCAAGTGCGATTTTCCGAAAGCGCCACGGTGTCGACCAGATACTTGCAAAGCTAAGCCCGGATCTGAATACCGACCCTGCCGAACTCGAACACACTCACGTACTCTGTTTTGCCTGTATGCTCTTGGGCGATTACGAGCGAGCTATTAACATTGCTCAAACACCACTGACAGTCAGTCCAAAAGAACCCATCACTACAGCTCTTATAGCTTTAGCCCACGGCTTACAGAACAATGTCGACCTGGCCTTTGAGCACGGGTCACAGCTCGATAATTGCCAAGACAAGCATCCAGTAATACTGCAAGCGCGAATGCTCTCGCTGTTGCTCAAGGCGTCAAAATTGGGCGGCGTAGCCGACACCACTGAGCTCATGAAAAGCGCCGCCGAGATTTTTTTGGAACTGGCGCAAGAGCCTTCCCTAGACGAACCTGAAGCGATCCTGACCTTGGCAAGGGCGAATGTCGCTTTTCCTGATTTCGCCAACAGTCGCCCGCAAGCAATAAAAGCACTACAGACATTGCTGCAACAACTCGAACGAAACACTGCCGAATTTGCGGAGGTTTCAGTCCCGGGCCTGCGCGACAGTCTGCTCACTGTTTACCGCATTAACGCGCTCTACTATATGGGAGTGCTGTTATCCATGAGCGGCGAGCAAAACAAAGCCCGTCAGTTTTTTGAACAGCTTATACCGCTAGACCCAGCCTCCAATTTTGGCCAGAACGCTTTTCTGCAATTGGGCGCAATAGCGGCTCCCGGTGCGATGAGCGATGCGCAGGTCGATTAGACTTACATGATTCATACTGGACTGGGCGGCAGTCTGGCAGTCGGCTGACGCAATAGCGAACTTACAGACGGCACATTAGAAACTCTCAGCCTTTTACGGCGACTGGCTGAACGTTAAGCCATAACCAGGCTGAAATAGTCATCCGTAGAAGCAATATAAAAAAGCACGACCTTGCTCAAATCTCTAATCAAGATGATAGCCGCCTCGGCTGAGGCGGTTTTACTATAGGTGGAAATGTATGCCACAAGTTAAAAGCCAGGATAATACAACACGGGCCTTCCATGCGTTTCTTTCAGCCCTGGCACTGGGCGGCGCATCAACTCAGGCGACGGCTCAGGCCAACGCCAACGCACTAGAGGAAATAATCGTCACTGCAAGTAAGCGCAGCCAAAGTTTACAGGACGTGCCCATGGCCATCACCGCGTTCAATGAGCAACTGATCCGGCAGGCGGGCATCGACAATGCGGACGACCTCGCGATCCTGACACCCAGCCTAACCATCTCCACCGGTAATCAACCTTTTACCGCCTCATTTCGAATTCGTGGAATTGGCACTTCGCAAGACGACATCGCGCTGGAGCCCTCCGTAGGCATATTTGTAGACGACGTTTTTCTGAGTCGTTCGGGCCTGAGCATGTCAGACCTGACCGACATAGAACGCATCGAAGTACTGCAGGGGCCGCAAGGCACCCTCTATGGTAAAAACACCAACGCCGGCGCCATAGGTATCTTTACCCAGGACCCCAATTTAGAGGAATTTGAAGGTTATGTAGACACGAGTATCGGCAATTACGATTTAACGAAATTGACTCTGACTGCCAGCAGCCCTGTCAACGAATCACTTGCCTACCGTATTAGCGCCACTATTAATAAGCGTGACGGGTATTTTGACAACGGTGCGGGTGACGACCTCAATAGCGCAAGCGACTGGAATGTCCTTGCAAAATTGCTGTACGCACCCTCAGACGATCTCAGGATCCTGATTAAAGGCTCGCATGTTAATCGCGATGCCAAGTGCTGTGCAGCGGATTCCACGCAGGATGTTTCCGTGAACAAAGAATTGGCAGCGCGTGGCCTGGCAACCAACAAGAACAATCCCTTTGATCATGAAGTTGCCGTCAATGTCGACAACAACTTTGAGAACACAGTCGATAGTCTCTCCGTGGTGATCGATTACGATCAGAACTGGGGCTCTATAAAGTCCATCACAGCATGGGGGCAAGCCGATGGGTCGGCAAGCTATGATGTAGACAGGTCTCAGCTGGATGTCATGTCCAGTGTTGACGCGACCAGCGACGGCGTAGACTTCTCACAAGAGTTGCGTTTTTCCTCGCCAACAGAGGGGTCACTGGACTACCAGTTGGGGATGTTCTACTTCATGGGGACCACCACGGGGGGCGATGGCTCACCGTTTGTCTTCGTGGGTGAAGATTTCATCAGCCTGGCCAATCAACAACCGGCTATCGCCGCATTGCTACCCGTAGGTGTACCGAACATTGCCTTTATCGCGCAACCCGGAGATTCCATCAGCGCCGACGTCGAGCTGGAAACGCAGACCTTCGCAATATTCGGCCAGTCCACTTGGCATATCAGTGAGCGCTGGCGCATGACCGGCGGACTGCGCTGGACAAATGAACGAAAGGACGCCGACATTTTAACCAGGATTGACTCCACCGCGGTGTCAGCTCAGTTAGCGGGGCTATCATTTCTAAACGCGGTCACCACGCCCGTCGATAGTGCTTTTTCACGCAATACGCGTGATGTTAACTGGTTGCTCAACACCAGCTTCGACCTACTCCATGACACCATGATCTACGCCAGAGTCGCCACAGGCTCTAAATCCGGGGGGTTCAACACAGTCAATGGTACGCCAGAGCAACGGGCGTTTGAGGACGAAACAACAGGCAGCTATGAACTGGGCGTTAAATCGACCCTACTGGATGGGCGATTGCGCATCAATGCTGCGGCTTTTTACACGGAGATTGATGACTATCAGTATCAGCAGGCACAGGAACTTGGCCTCGGGACATTCGTATCGAGCCTGCCTGCAGTGGAGACATCGGGCCTCGATCTGAATCTTCAGGCGCAAGCCCTGCCCAACCTGACACTGACCAGTGGTCTGCTGTACATGCACAAGTATGAAATCACCGAGGGGTCGCAAAAAGGCGACGACCTGCCGTTGACCGCCCAATACAATGCAAACGTCTCTGCCACATGGGTCTTTCCATTGGCTGATGGTGGAATCTATGTTCGCGCAGACTACAGTTATATGAGCGACCACTTGACAAACGAGGCCGCCAACCCCCGAAACAAGGATTATCAGGACAGGAGTCTGGTAAACACTAAACTTGGCTGGCGCAATGATCACTGGGATATTTCCTTCTGGGGAAAGAACCTCTCAAACAACCAATACGCAGCGCGAACGGCTGTCACTTTTCCCATTACCACCATGGACGCCTACTTCCTGGCGCCACCGCGCACCTATGGGGCCAGCCTGAGATACGATTTCTAGCGCAGTCAATATGCATATCACGAGCGCATCAATGCCCAGGGCTTTCAATCAGCAGTCCCGCCACTGAAATACCTCATGACCTGATCGCTGTGCGCAATCGTTCAGAAATAAACGAATATGAATTGCCACCTCACTGATGCGAGTACAGTTTAGTAAAAACAGGTAAACTTTTCACGGAGTTCTCACGTTCAGCTAACAGAATCAGTGAGAAAATCGACTCACAACAGGCGATTTATATGCCCCATACTTAAAGCCATTGGTTTCATTTATCATTAGCAAGACTAAGAAGTAGTCAATATCATTCCTATTAAATAGGCATATATGCCTAAAGCGACTGACATTAATACATGTGTTATATGTCACATGCCCTATTAATGTAATGTTATAAATAATTAACCGGGAGTCCTCTCATGCATTACGATTATATTATTATTGGGGCAGGTTCAGCAGGTTGTGTCTTAGCAGCTCGTTTGTCGGAAAACGCAGATAATAGCGTCTGTTTACTGGAAGCAGGAGGTCCAGATAGCAGTGTATTAATTCATGCACCGATAGGTGTTGCGGCCATGATGCCAACTAAAATCAACAATTGGGCCTTTAAAACCATCCCACAGAAAGGCTTAAACGGACGGCAAGGTTATCAACCTAGAGGAAAGACCTTGGGAGGGAGTTCATCGACTAATGCTATGTTATACGTGCGTGGGAACAAATGGGATTATGATACTTGGGCTGCCTTAGGCAATGAAGGTTGGGCGTATAAAGATGTACTACCTTATTTTAAAAAATCAGAAGGCAATGAAGTTTTTTCTGATGAGTTTCATAACACCGACGGTCCTTTAGGTGTTTCGAATCCTTCTGATGCTAGCAATCTAAATGATAAGTTCCTTAGTGCATGCCAAGAAAATGGCATTCCATTTGTGGATGATTTTAATGGTGCAAAGCAAGAAGGAGCATTCATTTATCAAAGGACAGTGAAAAATGGAGAACGCTGCAGTGCCGCTAAAGCATTTTTAACTCCTAATTTATCTAGACCTAACCTGACTGTTATTACTCACGCTGTTACAGAAAAAATCCTGTTCGAAGATAAAAAAGCCATAGGCGTGCGTTACAAAACAGACAAAAAATCGGTAGAAATTAGATCTACTAAAGAAATTATTCTCAGTGCAGGTGCTTTTGGCTCACCCCAAATAATGATGTTATCTGGATTGGGACCAAGTCAACATCTAGCAGAAAAAGGCATTCCCACTGTTCATGATTTAGCAGGGGTGGGGCAAAATTTGCAAGACCACATTGATTATGTGCAAACCTATAAGGTCTCTAGCAAATCGGATACGTTTGGCATCTCTTTAGTAGGCGCGTTCAGGATGATCAAATCTATGTTCGAATGGCGTAAAAAAAGAACAGGCAAAATCACCAGCACCTTGGCTGAATCAGGTGCTTTTTTTCACACTAAAGAGGGATTGAGTGCGCCCGATGCTCAGTTTATATTTGTGCCTGGGATTGTTGATGACCATGCACGGAAAGTAAATATGGGCCACGGATACAGTTGCCATATCACGGTTTGTCGACCTGAAAGTCGAGGAGAAGTGAAATTAAATAGTACTGATCCGGATGATAGCTTATTGATCGATCCTAATTTCTTCGGAGACGAAAAAGATATGCAAACTATTATTGCCGGCGCACAAAAAATGCAAACAGTCTTAGAAGCTGATGCTTTCAGCGATATTCGAAAAAACATGCTATATGTTGTCGAAAAAGGGAGTGTACAGCAATTAGAACAGGACATACGCAGCCGTGCTGACACCCAATATCATCCAGTAGGAACCTGTAAAATGGGACCAGAAACCGATAACCTTTCTGTTGTTGATCCTCAGCTTCGGGTTTATGGCGTGCAAGGATTGAGAATAGTCGATGCTTCCATTATGCCTAACTTGGTTAGCGGAAACACCAATGCTCCAACCATCATGATCGGTGAAAAAGCAGCTGACATGATCATAGAGGCTAATGCCTAACCATTAATTTAAAATAGGTAGCTCCTGCATAAATACGATTTTTTTCGGTTTTTCGTAAGCCATTAATAACACTTTACAGTGGGCTATCGTGTCTCTTTCTGAAATCTCTGATTTGACAGTAATGTAGGCCAAGACTTTTTTGCCGGCTTTTTCATCTGGTTCAACGAACACCGCTGCTTCTAATATCGAATCATGAACTGATTTACACGTCAAAGACGCCCTAACGCGATGGCACAATTCAGGTAGCGTTCGATCCAGTCGATTCCATCTCACGGAGTTCTCAAGTATAGCTCGCTTAAGTAATCCCTGGCATGACGCTAGACCTGTGAGTGTCTCATTATACGCGTATTAGCGAGTTAACTTGCCGGTAACCTCCCGGCCTAAAAGCCCAGAGTGGCTGCCAATTCTGTAGCCAATGTGTCGGTGTTATAGCGCACCTCAAGGGTTGCCTTCAGTGCTGTGCCTATAACGGTCGCAGCAGATCGGCCCTCATAAACTGAGCGCATCAGTTCGCTAGCGTGGGAGTCGTTAGCATGCGCCCAGTGTACGTCAGGCGCCTGGTAGAAATAGCCGTCTGATACATATTGGGCGGTCTGCTCGAGAGTGTAATCCACAAGAAAAGGGTACTCCTCACCAAGATACTCCAACTGCCCTCCCCATCCCGTGATAATAACCGGGTTACCACTGCGGGCGGCGTCGAACGCGCCAAGGCCCCAACCTTCACTGTGGGTGAGACTAACAAAACACTGGCCCCTCAAGTGCAATTGATCGATTTGCCCTGGGCTTACCTTGTTACTGATCAAGTTGATACGTGCCGGATTCTTGTAGCCCGCGAGTATTGTGGCGAGAGTCCACGCCGTGGTGAGCCTTCGTCGGGTGCCGCCGCCGCGTAATTCACGCGACGCATTCTGGTAGGCAATCTGGTCATAGGATTCGGTTTTAATGACCAGTACGACATCGTCATCTGCCGTAAACGCATTCAGATAGGCTCGCGCAGTGGCGGCAATGTCCTTGCGCGATGTCCAGGCACCAATTGTGTAAAAAACATAGTCGTGCTCTCTAATACCATCAAGGGCGAGCACGTCACCGCCCGGTACAATCAGTCTGGGGAAATGGGGGGACACTACGATTTCAGTCGTTACACCTCCTTCCAAAAACGCCTTGCGGTTGAACTGGGTGGGCACTAAAACTTTATCATAGCCGTTAAGGGGCGCTATCCAGTCCGGCGGAATTTTGTCGACCTCCCAAGGCAGGTAACAGTAGTGGCGCAAGCCTGGTTCTGCTTCACGCCAGTGCGCGTGCCAACGATACGGCGGTACCTGAACAAATAGCGCACTGGCCTCAACATCGCTGTTCCATAAAGGCTCAAGCCGCGACGCAATGGCCGATGGCGCATCCTCCATAGCACGCGCCAGGGGCATTACATCAGCCGTATCGTCCACGGTGGGCAACCAGCTCACATCAATACCCTTGGCGTCCAGCCCGGCTGCCACTTCGCAGGCCTGGTCGCCATAACCGGTGCCCGGGATGAGTCCCACTATTTTGATACCGTTCGCAGTCACCGGGTGCTGTGCAGCTCGGCTAACAATTGAGCGCACACTTTCTCCGGCAAAAATGTCGAGCGAATAGCCTCCCCTATCTTCGCCGCCCAGTCGCGCTGGACCACGATTTTACGCATAAGTTCAGCGGCATGATCAGCAATGGCGTTCACACCAGTCAATTGATTTCCACCGATGGCCCGAGCTGCGAAAGATCAACATCGGGCAGAAAGGGCCTGGCCAACCTAGCCAGTGAGACATCCGCGTTGCGCAGAAAATCCAGGGTGATTTCACCACTGTGCACCCGTGAAAAATCCTGCCGTTCATATTCCCACCACACATGTTGCCAGAGGTGAAGACAGTAGCTATCGGCCACATCCAGAGAGTCGTTCTCCAACAGGTCGCGTAAGCCTTCGGGCGTAAACGGCACGCCTAGTAACGATGCGGCGGGTTCAATACGCACGGCGTCCGGAAACTCGTCCGCCAGCAATCGCGCCAAAAGGCACGAATGATTACTCCAGGTGCCGTTGATCGCCTGGCCAATTCTGGCACGCCATTCACGAACAAACTGTGAGCCGGGTTCTGCCACCATTACCGCATTACACAGTGACGGACGCATTTGCCCGCTGACCTCATCCTTCACTGGCGCCTCCTCACTAATGACAAAGGGCTCAGCGTAAAATGCCTCGGGTAGTGGCTTCAGGAACAGCGTATCGATATCAGCATAGATACCACCGTGCTCCAGCAACGCATCGAGGCGAATGACGTCGGCGTGATGGGCGTAACGATATTTTTCAGGCACCAGCGCTTCATCGTAGCGTGCCTCACTGACCTCGCTGACAAGTTCCACTCTTACCAGGCGCAGGAACGGACGTACCAAATCCCAGTAATAACCATAAGGAAGATGGTGGTAGTACAGAATTATCTGGTCTGGCTTAAGCATCTGACGCGCAGATTCAATGGCCAGCCAGTGAAGTGGATGAAAGGCGATTATCTGCTGCTTTAAGCCAAACACATAGTGTAAGGTTCGGGGTACACGGGCCATTCTTATTGACTACGCTTGATTACTAACTGTTTGTCGGAAGCTGAAGCAACTCCATGATAACACCTGCTCCAGAAAGGACGCTACTGCTGACCCCCATCACCTCGGCTGACACTGGCAATGGGCTGGCCATGCGCGCCCACGCGATCCAGTGTGCTCTCGCCAGCCTTGGCACTGTGGATACGGTAGTTATCCCCGTTGCGGAAGTAGCTCTGAACAGCACTGTAATACATTCTCGGGAGGCCGCTGCCAGCTGGTTGCAGTACAGTAAAGGTAGAGAACTGCTGCAGAAAATCGACAGCCTTCCATCCCGGGTGAGGCTCGCGCCGCCACTTGTAACGCAAGCCTTGGCTCTCGGTGAGCCCTACGACAGGGTGTATGTATTGCGGTTGTATCTCGCCGGCGCCGTGCTACCCCTGATGAAGCAATGGACCGACACGCTGTTCCTGCTCGATCGGGATGAAGACGATGCGCAGGTCATTCGACAAATCGGCGCGTTGCTCGAAGCCGACGGTGAATCGGGGCAAGCTGAAAAGCAGTATTATGAAGCCGAACTGCTGGAGCGTTTCGCCACGGCGTGTACTTCGTGGTTCGATCTCGTTGCTTATTCTTCACAAGTAGAGGCCAGCGCGAGCTCCATCAGCGACGAGCGTGTATTGATACTGCCTAATACCATTCATAGCGCAGACAATCCCTCCCCTGCTCCACCCTCTACTCGACTCCTGTTTCTCGGCAACCTCAACTACCCCCCCAATCATGACGCCCTGAAACGGGTGCTGGTACACATTCTTCCGACATTGAGACTTGTGGACACGCAAGCCGAGCTAGTGGTGGTCGGTGCCGGCGGCAACGCGCTGCAACGGCAACACAGCGACGATGCGGGTGTAACCTGGCTTGGCTTTTTACCCAAAATCAGTGAGGCCTATTCCAATATCACCGCATTGATTGCGCCTCTGCGTGCCGGAGGCGGCAGCCGCATCAAGGTGCTTGAAGCAATGGCTCACGGGGTGCCCGTTATCGCCAGCGCCAAAGGCTTGGAGGGACTCGATGTCGAACATGACAGGCACGTACTGGTAGCTGACACTGACGAGGCGTTTCGACTGGCCATATTGCGCCTGAGTCAATCGGCAACATTGCGCTCGAAGTTAGTGGAGGAGGCCGCCTCCTATATTCAGCGGGAACACAACCCCGCGTATTTGCCGGGTAATCTCGAGTTCGCTTTCATGAATCACAGCAAGTCGATTAAAAACACCGGAAATTGACTCTAAGGGCGCTGTTTTGGGTGACTTTATCTGTGCTAAACTTCGAGTTATGACTGCTAATAACTCTATTCGTTTTACACAGGTCCCCGGGCTGGAAGTTCACGAATCTGAAGATGGCCTAATCATTTTCAACGCCCAGACTGACCGGGTACATCACCTCAACCCAACAGCCGGCGTGTTATTTGAACTGTGTCGTAAGCCCGCATCATGCGCAATGCTGCTTGAGAGTTTACGCGAGTTATACGTGGGAGAAGACATCTCAGCCGACGTTATCCAAACAGGTATCGACAACTTGCTTGAGGAGAAAGTTCTGGCGCCCCTCGATGGCGACTGAGCAGCTCCAAACCCGATTTCAGCTCCTTTGCAGTGAGATCACTATTGTCTATGACGATCCCGGACTTCAGCTTCTCCTGTCCTATATCGCACTCAACGCCCGCCAAAATATCCCAATCACCGCGCAATGGTCTTACCAGGTGCGCGGCACTGGCCCCTATGAAATTTATGAGGAAGGCGACCTATTCGATCAGACAAATAGCCTGTCGGACGTACAGTTCCATATTTACCAGCGATCCTATCGGCGCATCCTGGACCGCTATATCACCGCAGGGTGGATCGCGCTGCATGCCGGTATTGTCCAGGTCGCCGGACAGCGCATGCTGCTCATGGGCGACAAAGGTGCCGGCAAGACAACGCTGACAAGCCGCCTGCTAACGTCGGGCCATGCAGTGGAAGGTGATGAGATTGCCCTGGTACGCCGCGACGACGTCATGGCTTGTCCGCGGCGCCTGCATATCAAACCCGGAATCGAAAAAAACGTCCCCGCCCTTGCCCCCCATCTGGCTAATTTGCCAACCTCTATTTCGAGTGGGGTCACTATCAGGGCGCTAGATCCAACGGTGGCAGGTTATGCCTGGAATATAATCAGCGGGCCGCTCGATAAAATCATCTATATAGCGCCAAATCACGGTGGTGAGACCACTCTGGAACCGCTATCTACGTTCAATGTGTTACAGCGACTACTGGAAAATTACCTGGGTTGGGGTCAGAGCAAGAAACAGGTGAGAAACTATGCCATGCAGCTCTCCAGACGGGACAGTTTTCAGCTCAATCTGGGAAATGCCGAGAGCGCCGTCACATTGTTGGAGGCGCTACCGCGTTAAAAAAGGGGTTTATTCTTAGTGAAATGATCGTTAAACTGTTGCCAACATGTAAATACATAACACAGGTTTATAGCCATGGAAGAAAACAGCAGCCAAAAAGCACTTGACAGTATTTCTTCATCGCGCAGGGATTTCGTCAACAAATCTGTAAAGGCAGGCTTTGTTCTGCCAGTGGTCGCATCCTTTACTATGTCAGGTCTGATGGCGACACCAGCAAGCGCACAGCCAAATATGTCCTGAGACTTTATCGGTCAACGCTTGCGCATTCAGATTAGTCTAAATGCGCGTTTCTGCGTGTCTTATCGTTCGTGACGAGGAGCTTTTCCTCGCAGATTGCCTCTCTCGACTCCGTCCTTTCGCTGATGAAATCATTGTTGTAGATACCGGCTCCCTCGATAAATCCGTCGAGATTGCCACCGCATACGGCGCCCTCATTATTCACAGGAAGTGGCACAACGATTTTTCTGCAGCACGCAATGCCGGCCTCGACCAAGCCACCGGCGACTGGATTCTCTATATTGACGCAGACGAGCAACTACAGGCATCCGCCGCGCACAAACAATGCCTGGAAGCCCCCGGTTTAATTGCCGCATCGGTGAAACTGCGCGCCGCTCAACACCTGCTCCCCTACCGCGAGTTGCGCCTGTTTAGGAACCGACCTGACATCCGCTTCGTCAGTGCCATTCATGAAACTGTGCGCCCCGCGATTATGGCCATCGCCGAACGGGAAAATAAAGACATCATTCATACGGCCGCCAAAATAGAACATTTCGGCTACGAGGGAGATCTCACCCACAAACATGTGCGCAATCGCGATATGTTGCTGGCGGCGATCGCCGCCACGCCGGAACGCATCTATCTGTGGCACGCGCTAGGCGAATGCGAACTTGGCCTGGGCAATGCCACGCAGGCCGAGGCCGCCTGGCGAGAAGCATTGGCACGGGTGCGGTCGGCACCGTCCAGTCCGACCAACGCGCTGATCTATTGTGATCTACTGGCGTTTCATTACACAGACACCACCGCCGCCTTGGCAGACATTACTGAGCTCGAGGCCGAGGCATCACAGCATCACAGTGAGGACCCACTGGTGGCCTGGTATCTTGCCCGGGGCCACCTGGTGCGGGGTAATACCAACAGCGCAAGAGCCCTGCTGCAACCTTTAGTGGCCAAGCGATCAGGAGAACCAAACGATTCGGTACTGGGCTATGACCAACGCCTGTTTGGGGAATATGCCTGGGCGCTACTGGGCAGCTGTGCAATTGCTGACGAGGACTACCCTGAAGCACGAGAATATTTCCGGAAAGCACTAGTGGCGAGCCCTGACAGCAATGAATTGCGCACTAAGCTGGCATTAGCAGAAGCAAGGTGTCGCGCGCTGAAAATCGGCACGAAGGCAAATAGCTGAGCATGATGACAAGGCACAGCGACAGGCGCGAGCAAAACCTTGAACAATGGCGGCGCTACATGCCGCTGCTTGACGCGGCCCTGTGTGGCGACTGGGACGAGGTCTCCACACATTTGCATGCCAATGGTTTTGACAATGAGGACTTTACCGCCTTCCTGACACAACACGATATTGGCATGACCCTGCACTACCTGGCGGTACGCGACGGTACCGCCTCCGTGTTCCCGTCCTGGCTCACACTGTATTTTCTGGGCACACGAAACTGGGGTAATTCCCGCCGCCAGGACCTTGGCGCGGCACTGGCTGAATTCGCAGCCGCCGCAGATAACGCGAAGTTACACATCGTGCTACTGAAAGGCTTCTATGTCGGACAGCAATTTTATTCCACACCGCAGGCCCGCTGGCTGCGTGACCTGGATATCCTGGTGCACCACACCGAACAGGAGGCGACTTCCCACCTACTCACGACACTGGGCTACGAGCCTGAACGACGCTCACGATTACCCCTAAAAATAAAAAATCGATTAGCCCACGCCCTGGGCTGGTATCGCGACAACGCCTCCATCGACCTACATCACCAGTTTCGCTCTTGGCCCGGTGCCGGCGTCGACGTTGAGCGCATCATAAAAGAATCATCGCGACAGACTGTTGCCGGCGCCAGCATCAACGTTCCCACTGATGAAGACTGCCTGCTAATGTTGTTGATGTCACTGGCGGGAGACATTGCCCAGGGCCGTGTCAGCGTCAAGAACCTGGTAGACCTATGGGCCATGCAGAGCAAACTCGATGGCACAATCGATTGGGATACGTTTTTCCACGGACGCGTGAATGACCGCAATGCCCCCCTGATCACACGCGCATTATCTCTGGCCGTTACGACGCTACCCCGGTCAATGTCCTTTCCCCATCTGCGGCAGGCACTGAAGGCCAGACGAG
Organism: Halieaceae bacterium; assembly: GCA_047633055.1. Taxonomy (GTDB): domain Bacteria; phylum Pseudomonadota; class Gammaproteobacteria; order Pseudomonadales; family Halieaceae; genus CALJFL01. The sequence goes on from JBLIEI010000024.1 coordinate 51,347, forward strand.
CGGAACGTAGTTCGGAGAGTCCACAGCAGGCACTGGCCTTACTGTCTGCTCCCCAATATAGCCTGGCCAATCGCATCTGGTTCCTGCGCTACTATCGGGGGAGCGTTTTCAAATATTTATGCTGGTGGTTGCTCGGAGGGTTATTCCGCTCCGGCTCCATTAGCGCTCTCATCCGCTCGATGCTACCGACCTGGGATAGAGGCAAACGGTGAAGAGCGACCGCGCGCCACAATAACTGCGCCGCTTTTACGTCACGATGTTTCCGGGCTAGACGCCTTATCCGCCCAATAGCCTTGTAGCGCTAGAGTATTTCATTAGTGATGATGTGAGAGACTTTTAAAGGGCTGGCTTCCAAATTGTTCTGGCAAATCCAATTCAAAAAGTCGCTAATGGTCTTATCGCTCATACTTCCCCACTCTTTGCCAAAAGCGGGATTGGAAATTTCCAAAGCTTTTCTCAAGTCGATCTTGACATCCTTTTCGGGAACGAATGGCTTGAATAAGTCTACTGCTTCTGAGGGATTCTCCTGGCAGAAATTGAATCCTCTCCGACTCGCTTCTACGAACGCTCGGTATGCCTCTTTTCGCTCAGCGATCTTTGCCTCACTTGCCACCAGCAATGGAGAGTATGAATAAGGAATGCCGTAATCGGCCATTTTGAAATAGTTGAGCTTTGCGCCAAGCAGCTCTGCTTCCACTCCTTCCCAGTTCAAGAAAATCCACGTAGCGTCGAAGGTGTTGTTCAAGATGGTATCCCAGATGCCGAGTTTATTGGGGTAATCAACCTTGATGCTGCCTTGACCTCCATCGTTGCGGATCATCTGCTTTACAATGCCATCTTCGTAGCGAGCCTCATAAGATGCGTAGCTTTTGCCATCGAGGTCTTTCGGCGAGTCAATGCCCTCTCCTGCCCTTACCGCAATGGCACTCACATCCTTTTGAAAAACCGCGGCCACTCCTATCAAGTCAAACGGAATCGACTTGGTGCGGTAGCTGATTACACTCTCAGTCGGACAAAGGGCAAAATCGGCCAATCCCATCTCTACCTTTTTGGCTGGGGTGATTGCGTAGTTATCACTAGCAGGGTCGATGATCTGCACATCCAGCCCCAACTGCTTATAAAAGCCTTTTTCTAACGCTACGAAAAACCCAACATGGTTGATGTTAGGCGTCCAGTCTAGTGCAAGCGTTATTTTTTTCATTATCTATTCAGTCCAATGTTATGTTTAATTGCCAAAAGTATCATCAAATTTTTTTGGAGGCTGGTGTATAAGCCTCCCGAAAATTTCAAATAAAGATTCACGGAATTCTCGTTTTCAACTAGCAGAATCAGTGAGAAACTCTGATCACAACCGATAGTAACAGGCCGCAACACGTTGTTTATAGTCACTATAATTAGATAACGCTATTGCGCCCTCTAGTCCTAATTCCGTGTCAGTGAGCGCTGTTTTTAGGTGAATTATCTATTCGTGCATACCCACCTACTATTTCCGTTTTATTTCTGTACGAACATCCAGGGCAGATCAAGAAATGTCTTAATCCCCGGTTCCGCATCAACCACATACGGAATTGCGTTCATCGCGTGCATACCGGTTGCCAGCATGCTGTCATCCATAAACCTGAAATCACTTTCAATCTCAAAATTGATGGTTGGGCGGCCTTTGAACCGAATCCAGTTGTTACCGGTGGCCCACTCAGGTGCAACAACCGGATGAATTCGCCAAACAGTCTCATGCGCAATGACTTCTTGTCCATCTTTCAGCCCTGACCATCGCCAATGCTGGCCCGCGACCGTCCCTTTTCTAACTGTACCGGCAGCAACTTTGAGATCAGTCTCCGCAAGTTCAATATCCAGGGAGCTCGTCACTTCAGTAACACCAAGGCCCATGCCATCGGCGACCATCTGAAGACTCTCCGAGAACAGACCGTCGAGCCACTTCTTCTGGCGCTTGTTTTTCAACTGAAATTCTTCAGGCGTGGAATTAAATCCCATGGAATCGAACATGATCTCAGGAGAGGGATAAGTATCAAAATCGGAAACTTCCAGTATATGCAAATGATCGACACGCTCGCACAGAGAACTCATGGTCAGGGGCAGTAAATCACCCATCCAGCCGGGGTTTAAACCCGTTGAATGAAACGTACTCTTACCCTGTTGACACGCCGCACTCAGACGATCAACCACTTCTTTCCCATAGACCTGTGGATACATATAGCCAACCACCGTAATAACATTCTTACCGGCCGCTAGCAGCTCACAAAAGTCATCCAGGTCCTGTTCCTCGTTATCACCGTAAATCAGAGAAGGAAGAGGCGTGTGTATAACAACATCCGCATCCGATTGTTTGACCACTTCAATGTCTGTACTCGCAACAACGCCGACTTCACCGATACCCACCAGTTCACCAACGTCTTTTCCGGATTTCGATTCAGAGTAAACATGCATTCCTACCAGTTCAAGAGAAGCCCTCTCATGCGCCACGCGAGCTGTGTGCTTGCCTACGGTGCCACTTGCCCACTGAAATACTTTATATGCCATCTCTTTACCACCTTAAGTTTACTGGCAATTTACGTCGTCCCCACAAATACTTTTACTTGCCAAAAATTGACGTTTTAATAAGCTTACTCATTTGAAGTAGATGCAATCCATTTTAGTAACACGTCCTCTGATAGCAGACCGCTCGTAGAAGTTCGTTGACCTTCTTTGTCGTAGAAATACGACCTTGGCATCTCTCCATACCATCTGGGGTCGATGGCGTAGCGCAAATTCTCTGACCGGTCCGTTCCGTATATCCATGAGGTTATTGACGATAAATTAAGATCATCTAAAAATTTCTCTGCATCATCGACTAAATCCGGGCCATCTGCGGACAGTAATACCAGGTTAAAGTCAGGGTACTGTTTTTTTAACCGGCTAAGTACTTTAAGCTCTTTTAAACAGGGAGCACATTCAATTGACCAAACAGACAAGAGAAAATACTCTCCTGAAAAAGTCGCTTCAAGTTCATCCATACTATTATAAAAGAACGGTTTCGGTTGGTCTGAATATGCCACACTGGATGTGCAGAGCAAAAGCATCGCGTGTAGGATGCATTTAAATTTATTTAATGGATTTGACACGATAGCCTTCCTCTTCCGTATGCCACGCAAGATACATATTGAAGTGATCAGTTAACAGGAATGGGTGGTCGGAATTACCTGTAGTGCTTACTGCACTACCTTTATGCATCCAGCTAATACCATTGTCATTGGAGTGAGCCAGCATAATGTGCGTTTTCTTGCCATCAAACGTTTTCCAAGCGATATAAACTTCCTCTCCATATTCAATCAATCCTTGCATCTTAGTAGCAACGGTAGCAATTTGAGGATGGCTGGCACTGGGGTTGCTATCGACAGAATACACTTGTGAATCACCACCTTCACTAAAGTTATGACGGCCGTAGTAAATACCTTTATGGTCGCTGCCATTACTGAACCAGACCATATGATACTGACCTCTACTTTCAGAAGAATAATCTAGAGCCAAGTCAGGACCATGATGTGGGCAAGCGTTGATCTGCCAGTTGTCAACGGTGGCTCGACCCCACACTGAACTGCCGTCCTCTTTTAGTACCGCATAGGCATGGTCACGCGTATTTTTATCAAAAATATGTCGCCATACTACGGCGGCGTTATCCGCTCCATGTGACTCAATTGCAATTCGACAGCACTCACAGCTACTATCGGCTACTCGATGATTTTTTATCGTTTTTGGGTTAAGGAAATTTTTACCAGAATCATCCGAAACAGCGAAGTAAAGTGCAGCACCAACATATTCGCTGCCATCTTCTCTCGCAGCTACTTGGTCTCGTTTATCTAACCATGAAATATAAACATTGCCTGACTTGGTGACATGTATCGAATCAAATCGATGGCTGGTAAGAAGGCCATCATTGTTAATAATTGCCGGCTTACTAAAGGTTTTCCCTTTGTCTAGTGAGCGGCTAAAGCGAATATTTCCCGTGTGACGGCCATTAGTTTTATGTGTCCATGAGATATATATTTCGCCCTGTGCACCGACATCTATTTTAGGCCGATTCTCGCCGGTGATGTAAATCGCTTCAGGGATTTTGTTAACGGCAACAGGCGCTGTATACGTACTGCCTTTATCACTAGATGTTGTAAAAAACACTTGATCATTCTGAGCAAAAACAACCAAAAGCTGCGGTCCAGTTGATTGGTCATTTCCGAAAAATATCGCACTAGGCGTATTCCCGCAATCGACGTGATTTTCTATTTCACAATCTCTATTCACGAAGCGATCAGTTAATCCATGGGCAAATATCGCTGAGGACGTAGGTAGCAGCGCTAACGATAGCGCCGCAATTAACGTTCCCTTTGATAAAGCTAGAATTTCTTTGAACAGTTTTTTCATTGAGCTATGGTTTCTATTAATCAATTAGAGTTTATAATTAGAAGCTGTACTTGCCTTCAAGGTATACCGTGCGCGAGGGCCAAGGGTGTACGATATAAGCAAGGTCATCAAATATATTATCAACACCAAAAGATACGCTAGCGCTCTCATTTATACGCCAGTTAGCTTTCGCATTAACGAACATGTAGTCATCAATAGCACCGAAAACTCCATCTTCAGTGTCGGTATTGTCTAAGTCACCAAACGCATCGCTGGCATAGCGAAAGCTGGCGCTGATATCGAGTGATTCGGTAACCGGATAACTTAAGATTAAGTTGGCTCTATATTCAGGGATACGTGGCAATTCATTACTTTCATAAGCAGTATTTGATGCATTCCGATTGATAACGGCATCTGTATACGTTGTGTTAAAACGACTGCTTAGTTTCGTGCCAAAAAGGTCATTTTGATGGTAAATAAATTCAATACCCTTGACCTCAATTTCATCAAGTGACAAGAAGGTCGAAATGCTAACATTATCGACTTCACCGCGTTGATTAAATATCGCGTCATCAATAATTTCATGAAAGAGGTTAACGCGAGCGAAACCACCGTCAATAGTTCTTTCAATGCTTAAGTTTTGAAAAACACCATCTTCCGGTACTAAGGAAGCATCAGAGACGGAAGCGTTAGTTGCTGTTTCTTCATTTCTGTACAGCTCTTCTGCGATAGGAAAGCGAAGTGCTTTTGCGGCAGAATAACGAATGATCCATTGATCTGATGGTATATAAGCAATCGATAGCTTAGGCGATAAACCGGACTCGGTGCGATCGGGAGCTACTGTTTCATTAAACAGCCCGTTGGTGGTTTCCCAGTCTTCATAGCGAAGCCCTAACGCTAAATCCCATGCGGGACTAATCACTAAACCCCACTGTGCAAATGCGGCAGTAGTCGCTGTTGTGCCACGACTGTCTGAGCGTT
>JBLIEI010000025.1:0-56151 GCA_047633055.1 Halieaceae bacterium
GGCGACAACGTACAGATGGTTGCGACGTTGATTGCACCGATTGCGATGGAAGAGGGCCTGCGTTTTGCGATTCGCGAAGGTGGCAGAACGGTTGGTGCTGGCGTGGTCGCCAAGATCTTCGAGTAATCAGTGATAGAGTCGCTAGGGGAAAATGTTTAAACGTTTCCCCCCCCAGCATAAAAAACCCGGCCTTTGCCGGGTTTTTTATATCAGTATCTCTGGACGTAATCGAAGCTCGGGCCGAGGCAGGGATACCATTTTATGGCGCCGTTCGGGTTGAAGCGTTTATCCCAATGGATGTTATTCGATGCCTGGGTTGGCAGAGCCGAAGATAGGTTGGTTATATTCCGTCACTTCCGTTGAATTTTTGTGCAGCCCTGCCTGAAATGTTAAGCGGGTTATCTCTATTTTGGGGGCACGTAGTTTGAGTAGAAAACTTAATCTGATAGGCCCGTTGCGTATTGAGGTTATAGGTGGAGTTACATTACTTTTAGTTTCTTTGCTTGTTCGGCTACATCAGCTTAGCTTCGATAGTCTTTTCATGGATGAGCTGCGGCAAGTTCGCTATTATGCTAACGATTTCGGGGATCTACTCGCGGATGCGGCTGGAATGCATCAATCTCCCCTGGATCTGTGGATAGGGAAAATCTTCTTCTTTTTCAGTGATTCGGACTTTAGTGCTCGTCTTCCAGCCGCTCTTTTCGGCACGGGTTCCGTATTAGTATTCTATGCTCTGTCTGTAAGGCTTGCCAATGTCCGGATCGCGTTTTTCTTCGGATTGGTTTTTTCGCTGTTGCCGTATCCCATTTATATTTCACAAGATGCGCGACCTTATTCGATAGCTGTATTTTTCTGTTTACTACTGGTCTCTGTTTCAGTTTGGGTGCTACGAAGAGCGCGAATAGGTGTTCTCGAGTTTGCTGCAATTTATTTGTCGAGCTTGTTTTTTATGATGGCTAGGACGCTTAGCCCACTGGCAGTTTGCTTCGCATTGGGGCTCTTTGTGTCATTAGGCTTAGTCAGATCGGTAGTTTGTCGTTACGATGGCTGGAAAACTCACTTTCGGTTCTTTGCGCTATTCCAGCTAGCCCTTGTTTTGAGCTTCCTTACTTTCCTGCCATTATTACTTGAAATTATGGATACGGGCTCCCGCTATCTCACCGTCGGTAAATCGAGTTGGCTAGCAAGCCTGCAGTGGCAAGATATTATTAATCCTTGGGTAGCTCAATTCGAACCCATTTCGGCCGTAATTGCTGGATGCTCAATTTTTACTATAGTGACCCTGGCTGTGAATGCAGGCAGGCATATTACACAGCCATCCGAACGTATGTTGGTTCCATTTTTACTGATAGTGGCGACGGCCACGCATTATCTGGTTTTCTCTTATTCTACAAGCCACCCGTTCAGGCCTCCATACTCAATCTATGTTCTGCCGCTCGGATTATTGCTGTCTGTGCAAGCTCTCCCATCTGTCGCGGGGGTTTTGCGTCATCTCCTTAGGCGGAACACGTCGGCCGTTGTATATTCAATTTCTGTGATTACTCTGATCGCAGTGATTATTGCTGCCACCATGAATTTCAAATCTCGACACATAAAGAGCGACTGGAGGGGGGCGGCGAACTACATGGCAGAAAACTTTAGCGAGAATAGTATTTTCGTTTTTGAAACATTGGCCACGACTGACCATTGGAGTCCTGAGTTCTACGGATTCAGCCGCTACTATCCCGACCCTTACGTGGGTTTCACACTAAGCCAGCTAGCTGTCTTACTTGGACACGCAAGCCCGGTAACTGATGGCGAGCCTGTTCTACTGCTTTTCCACTATCGTCCTTATCTGTTGACCGAAGGTTCAAAGGCGGCGATCTTTCCGTCAGTTGGGGCTGACCTGTATCCCTATATTTTGGATAACTCGAACTTGAAAATTAAGCGCTTCACCGGACTAACGGTGGTATCCCTGATAGATACGACAGGTTTATTCACAGATGAACTCTATAGACTGGTCACCCTGGCCCTTGAGAGCATGTCACAAAACTCCTCCGTGACAAATTTCCATTTGGTTGCGGCCCATCTAACGCCTGATTATCAAGCACGTGACTACCACCTGAACAGTGCCGCGTCTTTGGCGCGGCGAGATCAACTGGACCTGGTTCGCGACGTGTGGAAGAGGTACAAGTCGCCGCCGCGGCTATGAACCTAGCTTCGAGGCGTGAGGTCGTCGTCTGCTGTTCCAATGCAGCAGGTTGTTTAGACCGAATTTATTGCTTCTCTGGATCTGTCTGGCGGCCCCTTCTCTTTAGTGGTCATAATTGACTTCTGAGATCTGCTCGTTGAGCGTCAAGAAGTCCCATAAAACACCAATGCCAAACAATCCCAGGGTGAGCAGGTATAAAATCCCGGTCAGCACTTTACCCATGTAAAACCGGTGTATTCCAAACACCCCTAGAAATGTCAGTAGAATCCAGGACAAGTCGTAGTCCACAGGCCCCGCGACGTAGCGCCTTTCCGCCCCTCTGGCCATTGCAGGTATCAGGAACAGGTCAATAATCCAGCCAATGAAAAATAGGCCTAGCGTAAAGAACCAGATTATGCCGGTGATTCGTTTACCATAATAAAAGCGATGGGCTCCGATAAAGCCGAATATCCACAGCAGATAGCCCAGGATTAAGGAGTGTGTATCTTGTTCTTCTCTCATGTCGGTTTAGCCTTTAATCTATTTGTAAGGTAGGGGCCGGGCTTTTTTCAATCCCAAAAATGACACCTGAACTACCCTGGTAAAGAATTGGAAGCTGCTCTTCTTCAAACATGGACAGCGGTGGGTAATATCTACGCCAGCTAAATCGGTTGAAATATATCAGTGTTGCTTCGCCGCTCCGTATAGAGTCAAAAATTGCCGTATATGCCTCCTCCGCTTCATCATTAATTCTCTTCTCAGCAGGGTAGAAGATGGCAGGTAATGCTTGCGAATCACGATCCAGATAAAAGGTGATGGTTTCCTGAGAGTTTGAGTAAATTGAGGGTAGATCGCTCCCCGCTATATAGGGCAGTAAATCCTGCCCACGGAAATCCCGTGACAAATATCCAGATCCGGACTGGGCAACATTTGAGGTGGTAAAAAGTACTGTGGGCAAGCCCAGCAGCGGCCAGATCAGGAGTATTGAAACCGCCGCCGTGCCTAGTGCGGGGAGTCTTACTCCGACATATCTGACAGAAAAAACGATAGAGGCTAAAAGACAAACGAACAAGGGGCTCAGAGTGCGGTTGTCTACTGGCGTGTAAAAATCAAAAAAAGATATCGATGTGAATAAGAAGAGGATGTAGAAAACGCCAATAAACAGTAATACACGCGTCGGATTTTTCCTGTTCGAATCTACGCCAGCTCCGATGGATAGAAGTAGTGTCGAAGTTATGACTAACATGAACAGGACTGCAACCCACTCAGGTAACAATGTCGGCTTAAACCAGGAGTACATTACTCGAACAACAGCCATCGCCCGCTCGGGCTCAATAAAATGCACAACAAAGTTCCGAGGACTACTGGGGGTATCTAAATTAATTGCACGAACCAGAAGGAATACAGCAAGCGGCAGGGCCACTAGAAACCCAAAGCCCATACTTTTGGCAAGCTTGGTGGTGGTCCTTCCCTGGCCAAATAATATGATGCACACCCCCGCTCCCGCCAAGGCAACGCCAGAGTAGCGAGTAAGTAACGCTGCAGAGGCTGCTAGAGCTGCTGCTACGAGGACTGCTGTGGCACTTGAAATTTGCCATGCCCTGAGAAATATCAAGTACAGCAGTGTGAAACTGATAAAAGGCACTTCACTCCAGGCCATATAGTGAATTGAGAAAATTCCAGGTGTAAGGGCAAACAATAGAGTCCCACCCAGAGCTGCAAGGTCATTCTGTGAGAAGCGATCAGACACCAGGCAGTAAAAAAGGAAGGTATTCAGGCCAAACAAGATGCAGTGCATCATTCTGGCCCCTTCAATCAAGTTATTAAGGGCGCTACTGGACGCGGACAGAAGTAGCGGATAGAGGGGTGGCCAGTGACTGGTCATAGATAAGATGTCGGCAGGCGACTTCAGGTCTCTGGCGAGTATTAAATAGCTTATAGAGTCTGGTGTTGTGCCGTTACCCCAAACGGTAGTCAGCCACAGCAGGCCTGCAGCGGCAAATGCGAGTATGCTGGCAACGGCCACGGCGAACTTCCTATCCATTATGGAATCCTGACTCTGGGGAACTACCGTCACATATTGACACCTTTCTAGGTAACTCGCCCATCGAAGGATTGATTTTAATAGCTTTTTGTTGCCACTCCTTGGAATGGAGAGGATCTTGCTTATATCGTTCGGGTCTAACGCAGTATTGAAGTAAGCGCAGTATCCTTGTGTTTTCGTCATTGAATGGAGCCTTTGGTTTCCTTCGGATCGCATCTCGCGGAAACGGGTATCCTCACATCAATTTAATTACCTAATCACCTTGACAGTCCATGGGTCGATCATTAGACTTCGCGTTCCTTTTTCAGGGGGTCCCATTGCGGGCCCCTCGTTTTTTACTTGTTTGGAGTTAGGTTAGGTGCAGAGTCAACGCATTCGTATTCGCCTTAAGGCTTTTGATCATCGTCTGATAGACACGTCTACTCATGAGATTGTGGAAACTGCGCGCCGCACAGGTGCTCAGGTCAAAGGTCCGATTCCCCTCCCTACCCGGAAGGAAAAATATACCGTGCTGGTTTCACCGCACGTAAATAAGGACGCACGTGACCAGTACGAAATTCGTACGCACAAGCGTCTGTTGGACATCGTAGAGCCTACAGAAAAGACCGTAGACGCTCTGATGAAGTTGGACCTGGCAGCAGGTGTGGAAGTACAGATTAGTCTTGGCTAACGATAACAGGTAGCAAGATCAGCTCGCAGCAAAATCTGTGAGCGTGTAACGCCCGGCATCTATAGAGATTGTGGGGCGGCCATAGAGGGTTCAGCCCCGTACACTGAGAGGTTAACAAAATGACTATTGGTTTAGTCGGCCGCAAGTCCGGTATGACTCGTGTTTTTACCGAAGACGGCGCATCAATACCCGTAACCGTAGTGGAGGTGACTCCAAACCGCGTTACTCAAGTCAAAGAGCTCGATAGCGATGGCTACCGTGCTATTCAGGTCACAGCGGGAAACCGTAAGGCCGCAAAAGTGAGTAAATCAGCAGCGGGACAGTTCGCGAAAGCGGGCGTCGAGGCGGGTCGTGGTTTGTGGGAATTCCGCCTTGGTGATGACGACGTGTCGCCCGAGGTTGGTTCCGAGCTAACTGTAGAGCGTTTTGAGGCGGGCCAGAAGGTCGATGTTGCCGGCAAATCCAAAGGTAAGGGTTTTCAGGGCGGAATCAAGCGCTGGAACTTTACTATGCAGGATGCAACACACGGTAACTCATTGTCGCACCGTTCCAACGGATCCATCGGCCAGTGTCAGACACCCGGTCGTGTATTCAAGGGCAAGAAGATGTCTGGTCATATGGGTTCCGAGAACCATACTACCCAGGGTCTGGAAATTGTCCGTGTAGATACTGAGCGCAATTTATTGCTTATCAAGGGCGCCGTCCCCGGTGCACCTGGCGGAGACGTTTTTGTGCGTCCCGCGGTCAAGGCTTAAGGTTAGGGGGTCTCTAACGTGGAATTAAGTGTAATAAAGTCAGGTAGCGCAGAGGCGGGTACAGTATCCGTTTCAGATGTAGCGTTCGCTCGCGAATATAATGAAGATCTGGTTCATCAGGTTGTTACCGCCTATATGGCAGGAGCGCGCCAGGGAACTCGCGCGCAAAAGAATCGTGCAGCCGTGCGCGGCGGTGGCAAGAAGCCGTGGCGTCAAAAGGGTACTGGTCGTGCCCGGGCTGGAACCATTCGCTCGCCGATATGGCGTAGTGGTGGTGTGACTTTTGCGGCACAGCCGCAGGATCACTCCCAGAAGGTTAATCGTAAGATGTACCGGGCAGCGCTGCAGTCTATCATGTCGGAGCTGGCACGCCAGGGTCGACTGATTGTTGTCGAAAGCCTTGATTTGGAGGAGCCAAAAACCAAGTTGCTGACTAAGCAGTTAGGTGAGTTTGGTCTCGATAGTGTATTGATCATTGGTGACGAAGTCGGTGAAAACCTTTACTTGGCGGCACGTAATCTGCACAAGGTAGATGTACGTGACGTAGATGGGATTGACCCTGTCAGCCTGATCGCCTACGACAAGGTAATGGTTACTGTTGCTGCGGTGAAGAAATTTGAGGAGATGTTGGGATGAACCAGGAGCGCATATTTCAAGTACTGGTAGGTCCGCACGTTTCTGAAAAGGCCGCGATTGTCGCCGACGCTAGCAACCAATACGTGTTTAGAGTGGCTTTGGATGCTAACAAGTCGGAGATCAAGAAGTCGGTTGAGCAATTATTCAAGGTCAAAGTAGAAAGCGTTTCCACTTTGAGAGTTAAAGGGAAGGTTAAGCGCAACCGTAACGGTTTCAGTGCGAAGTCGACCTGGAAAAAAGCATACGTTCGCCTGGCGCAGGGTCAAGACATCGACTTTGCATCGGCTGAGTAGGGAGTAGCGTAGGAATGGCAATTTTAAAAAGTAAGCCGACGTCACCGGGTCGCCGTCACGTTGTACGTGTCGTCACCGATGGTCTGCACAAAGGCGAGCCTTACAAGCCCTTACTGGAGCAGCAAACCCGCAACGGTGGCCGCAACAACAATGGCCGGATTACCACTCGCCATATTGGTGGTGGGCACAAGCAGCACTATCGCATAATAGACTTCAAGCGTACCAAGGATGGAATTCCAGCCACGGTAGAGCGCATTGAGTACGACCCCAACAGGACAGCGCACATTGCACTGTTATTGTTCGCCGACGGTGAGCGCCGTTACATTATCGCCCCTAAGGGCGTTAAGGCTGACGATGTATTGCAATCTGGCGCTGCGGCTCCAATCAAGCCAGGTAATTGTTTGCCACTGCGAAATATTCCAGTTGGCTCGATAATTCACGGCATTGAACTCAAGCCTGGTAAGGGTGCGCAGATAGCGCGTTCAGCTGGTGCGTCGGTTCAGCTAGTGGCACGCGAAGGCCAGTACGCAACATTACGTCTTCGCTCTGGCGAGATGCGCAAGGTACTGGCAGATTGTCGTGCAACACTTGGCGAAGTTTCGAATTCAGAGCACAGCCTGCGTAAATTGGGTAAAGCCGGTGCCGCACGTTGGCGCGGTGTACGTCCTACGGTTCGTGGTGTAGCGATGAACCCGGTTGATCACCCGCATGGTGGTGGTGAAGGTCGTACTTCGGGTGGCCGTCATCCGGTTAGCCCATGGGGTACGCCTACCAAAGGCTACAAGACACGCAAGAATAAGCGTACTGATAATTTGATTGTCCGCCGTCGTGGTAAGAAATAGCCGCGATCCGCGTTAACGAGATTTAGAGGGAATACATTGTGCCGCGTTCACTGAAAAAAGGTCCTTTTATAGACCTTCATCTGATGAAGAAAGTTGAAGCAGCGATTGAGAAAAACGATCGGCGTCCGATTAAGACCTGGTCGCGTCGTTCAATGGTTGCACCTGACATGGTTGGCCTGACGATAGCGGTCCATAACGGTAGGCAGCATGTGCCTGTGATGGTCAACGAAGACATGGTTGGACACAAGTTGGGTGAATTTGCGATGACTCGCACGTTCAAGGGCCATATTGTGGACAAGAAAGTCAAACGCTAAGCGTTGGCTAAGCGAGGTTTATAGAATGGAAGTTGCAGCAAGATTAAAAGGCGCCCGTATCTCGGCTCAAAAAGCTCGTTTGGTCGCTGACCAGGTGCGTGGACTGCAGGTTGAAGAAGCGTTGAACGTGCTGGAATTCAGCAACAAGAAGGCAGCTCAGATCGTCAAGAAAATTCTTGATTCTGCGATTGCCAACGCTGAGAACAATGAAGGCGCTGACGTAGATGAGCTCAAGATATCCAGCATCTTTGTTGATGAAGGGATGACAATGAAGCGTCTGCGCCCCCGTGCCAAGGGCCGTGCAGATCGTATTTTGAAGCGCAGCTGTCATATAACAGTCAAAGTCGCAGACGGCGAAGACTAGTTTAGGAGAAGACCACATGGGTCAGAAAGTACATCCAATCGGTATCCGCCTAGGTATTGTTAAAGAGCATACCTCCGTATGGTATGCCGACAGCAAGAACTACCCCCAGCAGCTAATTACTGACTTGGCAGTTCGCGCCTATATTGAGAAATCTTTGGAGCAGGCCTCTGTCAGCCGGGTGGTTATTGAACGCCCAGCGCAGACAGCGCGAATCACTATACACACGGCCCGTCCGGGTATTGTGATTGGTAAGAAGGGTGAGGATGTCGATAAGCTGCGCAAGATCCTGACTGAGAAAATGGGTGTGCCAGTGCACATCAATATCGAAGAAATTCGCAAGCCTGATCTGGACGCCAAGTTGGTGGCTCAGAATGTTGCTCAGCAGTTAGAGCGCCGGGTTATGTTCCGCCGTGCTATGAAGCGCGTCGTGCAAAACGCGATGCGCCAGGGTGCCGAAGGCATCAAGGTGCAGGTTGGTGGTCGCTTGGGTGGTGCTGAAATTGCTCGAAGTGAATGGTATCGCGAAGGACGCGTGCCATTGCACACCCTGCGTGCCGATATCGATTATGCAACCTATGAGGCTGTCACTACTTACGGCATCATCGGTGTGAAAGTATGGATTTTCAAAGGCGAGGTCATCGGCGCGAACGAGCCGGCTGACGGCGTCAAGAAAACAGCAACCAATTAAGGGTTACGCAGATGCTACAACCAAAGCGTACAAAATTTCGCAAGACACACAAGGGCCGCAATCGTGGTCTGGCTCATCGCGGCAGCAAAGTGAGTTTTGGCGAATATGGCCTCAAAGCCACTGGCCGGGGTCGCATCACGGCACGCCAGATAGAAGCCGCTCGTCGTGCGATGACTCGTCACATAAAGCGTGGCGGGAAAATTTGGATACGTGTTTTTCCGGACAAGCCGATAACAGGCAAGCCTCTGGAAGTACGTCAGGGTAAAGGTAAGGGTAACGTTGAGTATTGGGTAGCACTGGTTCAGCCTGGCACAGTTCTTTATGAAGTGCAGGGTGTTTCTGAGGAACTTGCGCGCGAAGCATTTGCACTCGCTTCAGCCAAAATACCCGTTGCTACAACATTTGTTAAACGGTCGGTGATGTAATGAAAGCTACTGAATTGCGTGAAAAGTCTGCTGAGGACTTGAACAAGCAGTTACTCAGCTTGCGTGAAGAGCAGTTCAAGCTGCGCATGCAGAAGTCAACTGGTCAACTTGGGCAGTCGCATTTGCTTCAGGTGAACCAACGCGACATCGCACGCTGCAAGACTGTGCTGAATGAAAAGGCGGGTAACTAAACTATGTCAGCTGCAGAAAATAGAACGCGTACTGCAACCGGAAGGGTTGTTAGTGACAAGATGGATAAGACCATCACGGTTTTACTTGAGCGTCGGGTAAAGCACGAGGTGTATGGCAAATACATAACCAGGTCTTCCAAGATCCATGCTCACGATGAAAAGAATGAGTGTGCAATTGGCGATACCGTTACGATTGCTGAATGTCGTCCACTTTCCAAGAGCAAAACCTGGAATTTGGTCGAAGTTGTTGAAAGCGCCGCGGAAGTTTAAGCGCAGGTTTAGTGGCCTCGGCCGCAGTGTGGAGTAGGAAATGATTCAGACACAGTCGTATTTGGAAGTCGCAGACAACAGTGGTGCACGTCGTGTTATGTGCATCAAAGTGTTGGGTGGGTCCAAGCGTCGTTATGCTCGTGTTGGAGACCTTATTAAGGTAACCGTCAAGGAAGCTATACCTCGCGGCAAAGTTAAGAAAGGCCAGGTTATGACAGCCGTGGTTGTACGTACTCGCAAAGGTGTTCGTCGTGCCGACGGTTCGTTGATTAAATTCGACGATAACGCAGCGGTACTTCTGAACGCTCAGAACGCACCGATCGGAACTCGTATATTTGGGCCGGTAACTCGCGAACTGCGCGGCGAAAAGTTTATGAAGATTATTTCTCTGGCGCCGGAAGTTATTTAGCCCGGATTACGGGGAGAGGAAAAACAGATGTTGAAGATTAAGGGCGATGACGAAGTAATTATCCTGGCCGGAAAGGACAAGGGTAAGCGAGGCAAGGTTCGCAAAGTGATGGATAACAACCGTTTGCTGGTTGGTGGCATCAATATGATTAAGAAGCATACCAAGCCCAACCCGCAAGCGGGCGTGGCTGGTGGCATCGTGGAGAAGGAAGCACCAATTCAGCTTTCGAATGTCGCGATTTTTAATCCCCAGACCAGCAAGGCTGATCGCGTGGGATTCAAGGTGGAAGGGGATACCAAAATCCGTATCTTCAAATCCAATGGCGAGGCGATTGATTCTTAAGCTTCCTTTGGGACGCAGAGTTAACAGGTAGAAAACATGGCGACGTTGAAAGATAAATTCAAGAATGAACTTGCAGCTCAGCTCCAGGAAGAATTGGGTCTGAAGAATGTTATGGAGGTTCCTCGTATTACCAAAATCACCCTCAATATGGGTGTTGGCGAAGCGCTGGGTGACAAGAAAGTCCTCGAAAGCGCTGTTGGTGATATGGAAAAAATAGCGGGGCAAAAAGCCGTTGTTACCAAGGCGCGCAAGTCAATCGCGGGCTTTAAAGTGCGCGATGGCTGGCCTATTGGTTGTAAAGTGACATTACGTTCAGATCGTATGTATGAGTTTTTAGAGCGTCTGATCAGTATTGCTATTCCACGGATCCGCGACTTTCGCGGTGTGAGTCCGAAGTCCTTTGATGGCCGCGGTAACTTCGCAATGGGTGTGACCGAACAAATTATTTTCCCTGAAATTGATTACGACAAAGTGGACGCATTGCGCGGCATGGATATCACCATAACCACTTCGGCTCGTACGGATGATGAAGGCCGCGCTCTGTTGCGTGCATTCAACTTCCCCCTGAAAAGCTAAGAGGCTCTATATAAATGGCTAAGAAATCGATGATCGCGCGTGAGAAGAAGCGTACTCAGATGGTCGCGAAGTACGCGGTAAAGCGTGCAGCATTGAAGGCGATTCTGCAGGACGCAAACGTGTCCGACGAAGAGAAGTGGGAAGCACAGGTAGCGTGGCAAAAGCTGCCACGCGATGCGAGCCCGGTTCGTCAGCGCCGTCGTTGTGCGATTACTGGCCGTCCTCATGGGGTTTATCGTAAGTTTGGCCTTTGCCGTAATAAATTGCGCGAAGCCGCTATGCGCGGTGACGTACCTGGTTTGGTCAAGGCCAGCTGGTAACGGACCCGTAGCGTCCAGGAGAGAATTAGACAATGAGTATGCAAGATCCAATGGCAGATATGCTGACACGTATTCGCAACGCACAGATGGCCGGCAAAACAGGCGTCGATATGCCGGGCTCCAAGCTTAAGGCCGCCGTTGCCAGTGTTTTGAAGGATGAGGGCTATATCGCAGACTTTACTGCGTCAGCCGATACCGGCAAGCCACGGTTATCAATTGAACTCAAATATTTTAAGGGCAAGCCAGTAATTGCTGAAATTGATCGCTCCAGTCGTCCAGGTCTGCGTAACTACGCGGGTAAGGACGGGGTGCCTTCGGTGCGCAATGGTCTGGGTGTAGCAATCATCTCTACCTCTAAAGGTGTGATGACAGACCGTGCAGCGCGCGCCGCTGGTATCGGTGGAGAAGTGCTCTGCACCGTTTTCTAACGTTTATTGAATTGAAGAGCAAACGACATGTCTAGAGTCGCAAATAATCCGGTACCACTGCCTAGCGGTGTAGAGTTCAAGGTCGAAGGCCGTGATCTCACGATCAAAGGTAGCAAAGGTACTCTCGCACTATCCCTGGTGGACGGTGTGCAAGTAAGCCAGGATGACAACGTTCTGACCATTGCTTATGACAGCAATGCCTCACGCGCCATGGCGGGCACCACCCGTGCGCTGGTAAATAATATGGTGAAGGGCGTCAGCGAAGGCTGGGAGAAGAAGCTGGTGCTCAACGGCGTCGGTTATCGAGCCAAGGCTACCGGCGGCTCGGTTAACCTCACGGTTGGCCTGTCTCATCCGGTCGACTATATGTTGCCCGAAGGCGTTAGTGCTGAGAGTCCAAGCCAGACTGAAATTGTCGTAAAAGGTATTGATAAGCAGGCTGTTGGCCAGGCTGCCGCGGAAATCCGCAGCTTCCGCCCACCAGAGCCTTACAAGGGCAAGGGTATTCGCTATGCGGATGAGCATGTCCGTCGTAAAGAAGCTAAGAAAAAGTAGGTAGGTTGAGATGAGTGTAAAGAATGATTCAAGGTTACGTCGCGCACGTCGCGCCCGTGCCCGTATGCGTGAGCTAGGCGTTAATCGCTTGAGCGTCCACCGTACTCCGCGTCACATCTATGCTCAGGTGCTCGCGCCTGCTGGCGATAAGGTGCTGGCTAGCGCGTCTACACTCGATGGCGACCTGCGCGGTGGGAAAACAGGCAACGTTGATGCCGCAGCTGCAGTTGGAAAGTTGGTCGCAGAACGCGCCAAGCTCGCGGGCATTGAGAAAGTCGCTTTTGACCGCGGCGGTTATAAGTACCACGGACGTGTCAAGGCTCTGGCCGACGCTGCTCGTGAAAGTGGACTGGATTTCTAGGATATAACTATGGCTTTTAATGATCAAAGAAAGCAGCAGCAGGACGATCTCCAGGAGAAACTGGTTCAGGTCAATCGCGTTGCGAAAGTAGTCAAGGGTGGCCGTATATTCGGATTCACAGCCCTGACAGTTGTAGGCGATGGCAACGGGAAAGTAGGCTTCGGTCGCGGCAAGGCTCGTGAAGTGCCGGTCGCTATTCAGAAGGCTATGGAAGCTGCGCGTCGTAATATGATTACCGTGCAGTTGGATAACGGAACGATTCAATATCCTGTGAAAGCTAGCCACGGCGCGTCCAAGGTTTATATGCAGCCCGCTTCCGAGGGTACCGGTGTTATTGCTGGCGGCGCGATGCGTGCCGTGTTGGAAATTGCTGGCGTACACAATGTGCTCGCTAAGTGCTATGGGTCGACTAATCCTGTAAACGTTGTTCGTGCGACGTTTAATGGACTGCGCGACATGGCTTCGCCAGAAGATGTCGCCGCTAAGCGCGGCAAGTCTGTCGAAGAAATACTGAATTAAAGAGTGAGTTGGCTACGTCATGGCTAAAGCAATGATTAAAGTAACGCAAATAAAGAGCAGCACCGGTCGTCTGAAGAATCACCGGGCGTGTGTTGCAGGTCTGGGTTTGCGTCGAATCGGTCACACCGTGGAAGTGGAAGACACACCTTCTACACGCGGCATGATCAACAAAGTACACTATCTCGTCAGGGTTGAGGACTAAATCATGTCAGATGTTATGAGACTGAACTCCTTGAGCCCGGCAGCGGGTTCTAAGAAAAACGCCAAGCGTGTCGGTCGCGGCATAGGCAGCGGATACGGCAAAACAGCGGGTCGTGGTCACAAGGGTCAGAAAGCACGTTCGGGTGGTTCAGTGAGACCTGGCTTCGAGGGTGGACAGATGCCTTTGCAGAAGCGTCTTCCCAAGTACGGCTTTACTTCTCGTATGGCCCGTTCTAACGCACAGATTCGGGTAGCTGAATTAGCGTTGGTAGACGGCGATGTCGTAGATCTCGCGGCTCTTAAGGCGGCGGATCTGGTCAACGACAGCGTCACACGTGCGCGGGTTTTTCTGTCTGGTGAATTGAACAAAGCAGTTACTGTGAAAGGTTTGGCGGTCACCAAGGGTGCACGTGCAGCCATTGAGCAGGCTGGCGGGAAAGTAGAGGACTAGATGGCAACCGGTCAGCTGCCCTCAGTCAACAAGGCCGGCCTTGGCGAGCTTTTTGCTCGCCTTCGCTTTGTTGTACTGGCAATAATCGTTTACCGCATAGGGACGCATATTCCTGTGCCCGGAATAGACCCGAACCAGTTGGCGGCCTTGTTCAACCAGAATCAGGGCACTATTCTTGGTCTGGCCAACATGTTTTCTGGCGGCGCGCTGGAACGCATGAGTATCCTCGCGCTCGGTATCATGCCCTATATATCTGCATCGATCATCATGCAGCTTATGTCGGCGGTTACCCCGCAGCTGGAAGCGCTAAAGAAGGAGGGCGAGTCAGGCCGTCGTAAGATCAGCCAATATACGCGCTACCTGACCGTGGTACTGGCCCTCGTTCAAGGTACCGGTATGACCGTTGGCATGGCCAACCAGGGAATGTCGTACGATACGTCACTGTTGTTTTATGTGATTGCGATAACGTCTTTGGTCACCGGCGCTGTCTTTATGATGTGGCTTGGAGAACAGATTACGGAGAAGGGCGTAGGCAACGGGATTTCACTGTTGATTTTCGCCGGCATCGTTGCGGGATTACCCTCGGCGATAGGCCAGTCTCTGGAACAGGCACGCCAGGGTGAGCTTAATATTTTGGTCCTGCTATTCATCCTGACTCTCGCGATTGGGGTCATTTATATGATTGTGTTCATCGAGCGTGGCCAGCGCCGCATTACGGTGAACTACGCCAAGCGCCAACAGGGACGCAAGATGTATCAGGCGCAGAGCTCTCACTTGCCCCTGAAGGTGAACATGGCAGGTGTTATACCGGCGATTTTTGCCAGTAGCATATTATTGTTCCCTGCTTCTTTGGCGCAGTGGTTCGGCTCGGCCGGCTCTGCTGACTGGTTGCAGGACATGGCGGTCGCGATCGGGCCCGGGCAACCCCTGAACATCTTGTTGTTCACGGTATTTGTCGTATTTTTCTGTTTTTTCTATACGGCGCTGATGTTTAACCCGGTAGAAGTGGCAGACAACCTGAAGCGATCTGGTGCCTTTGTGCCGGGGATTCGCCCCGGGCAGCAAACCGCTAACTATATTGACGGTGTGCTGACTAGACTGACGGTGTTCGGCTCAGCCTACATTGCACTAGTTTGTCTTATGCCGCAGTTTTTGGTGGTGATGTGGAATGTTCCGTTCTATCTGGGCGGTACCTCATTACTGATTGTGGTTGTAGTAGTAATGGATTTTATGGCCCAGGTGCAGAGCCATCTGATGTCACACCAGTATGATTCGGTGATGAAAAAGGCCAATTTGAAGAACCATGGTGGATCAGGCAGGGTTCAATAATTGCACCTGGCACGAAACGCCTCAGGCTCACGGAGAGTTAGACATGAAAGTACGTGCATCGGTAAAGAGAATTTGCAGGAACTGCAAAGTCGTCCGTCGCAAAGGTGTGGTGCGAGTGATTTGTGATACAGATCCGCGCCATAAGCAGCGCCAAGGGTGATTTAGCGCCCTCGGGCGATTGATTTTTAATAACGAAATCGCTAGAATGCTGCGCCGTTTGCCGGCCACCTCCCAATTTGATGAAAATCACGGGGTTGCAGGCAGCAGCGCGGAAACAAGCGAAACATTTAGGAATTGGAGAAAGTTGCATGGCTCGTATTGCCGGCGTCAACATACCCGATAACAAGCATGCTGTTATCGCATTGACATACATCTTTGGTGTAGGTCGCTCGCAGGCGCGGCGTCTGTGCGCCGACACTGGGGTGGCTGAGAGCGAAAAGATCGCTCAGTTAACAGAAGAGCAGATGGATTCTTTGCGCACGAAAGTGAGCGAAATGAACGTGGAAGGCGATTTGCGTCGTGAAGTTTCCATGAACATAAAGCGTCTGATGGACTTGGGCTGCAATCGCGGCTTGCGTCATCGTCGTGGCCTGCCGCTTCGCGGTCAGCGTACCAAGACGAATGCACGCACTCGTAAGGGTCCGCGTAAACCGATTCGCCGATAGGGATTCGTTTTCCATCACGAATCTTTTTTAGTGTAGCTGCACCGCTGTGCAGTGTTGATATTAAAAGTAGGAATGAACTATGGCTAAGCCAGGTGCTAAAACCACTCGTAAAAAGATTACAAAGACTGTTGTCGATGGCATTGCGCACATACACGCGTCTTTCAACAACACGATAATTACGATTACCGACCGCCAGGGCAATACCCTGAGCTGGGCCACTGCAGGTGGTTCAGGTTTCCGTGGATCTCGTAAAAGCACGCCTTTTGCCGCTCAAGTAGCTGCAGAACGTGCTGGTGAAGCGGCCAAGGAATATGGCCTCAAGAATCTGGATGTACTGGTCAAGGGCCCTGGGCCCGGCCGTGAGTCTGCTGTTCGCGCGCTCAATTCTTGCGGTTATGCAATCAGCAACATCACAGATGTGACGCCGATTCCACATAACGGCTGTCGTCCACCCAAGAAACGTCGCGTCTAACACCACGATAAGCGCTCAGAGGATTAATTAAAATGGCTCGATATATTGGACCTAAGTGCAAGCTCTCCCGTCGTGAAGGAACCGACCTGTTCCTGAAGAGCGGCGTGCGCTCACTGGAAAGCAAGTGTAAGGCCGAAGCGGCTCCAGGCCAACACGGTGCCCGTCGTGGTCGCTTGTCAGACTACGGCGTGCAGCTTCGCGAAAAGCAGAAAGTACGTCGTATCTATGGCGTGTTGGAGAAGCAGTTCCGCAACTACTACAAAGAGGCCGCTCGGCTCAAGGGTGCAACCGGTGAGAACTTGCTGCAGCTACTGGAAAGTCGTCTCGATAATGTAGTCTACCGCATAGGCTTTGGCTCGACGCGCTCGGAAGCGCGCCAAATGGTCTCTCACAAGGCCATTTTGGTAAACGGCACGGTTGTCAACGTGGCTTCTTATCAGGTTAAGGCAGGGGATGTTGTTGCCCTGCGTGAAAAAGCTAAGAAGCAACTGCGTGTGCAGTCTGCCCTGGCGCTGGCCGCTCAGCGCGGTGAGCCCGAGTGGATAGATGTGAACAATGAAAAGTTGGAAGGCGTATTCAAGGCGGTCCCAGATCGTCAGGACTTAACCTCAGAGATCAATGAAAATTTGATTGTTGAGCTTTACTCCAAGTAATCCGGTCACGGACTAACCTTCAGTAATAGGTGCCATAATGCAGAGTGCAGTAAACGAATTTTTAACCCCGCGTGTTATCAATGTTGATGAAAAGAGCAGTACACGTGCTCAGGTAACCCTGGAACCCCTCGAGCGAGGCTTTGGCCACACGTTGGGTAACGCCTTGCGTCGTATCCTGCTGTCTTCCATGCCAGGCTGCGCTATCACCGAGGTGGAAATAGACGGTGTCCTTCATGAGTACAGTGCGATCGAAGGCGTTCAGGAAGATGTTATTGAAATCCTGCTGAACCTCAAGGGCGTCGCTCTGGTGATGAACGGTAAGGATGAAGCAGAGCTGACCCTGAGCAAAAAAGGTGCAGGAGCAGTCACTGCCGGTGATATCCAGGTTGATCACGATATTGAGATCCGTAACCCCGATCACGTAATTTGCCACTTGAACGGTAAGTCTGAGATCAGTATGAAGCTCACCGTCGCCAGAGGTCGTGGTTACTCCCCCGCTGACTCTCGTGAGAATCCGGAAGAAGAGACGCGCTCTATCGGCCGCTTACAACTTGACGCGACGTTTTCGCCTATTCATCGCGTGTCTTACGTGGTCGAGTCAGCACGTGTAGAGCAGCGTACCGACCTTGACAAGCTTGTTTTGGATCTGGAAACCAACGGTACCTTGGATCCTGAGGAAGGCATTCGTCGGGCAGCCACTATCCTGCAGCAGCAGCTGGCAGTATTTGTTGATCTGGAAAAGGACAGCGAATCTGAGTCTGTTGCCGAGGAAGACGAAGTTGATCCAATCTTGTTGCGTCCGGTCGATGATTTAGAACTGACTGTTCGATCAGCAAACTGCCTCAAGGCAGAGAATATTTACTACATTGGTGATCTTGTGCAGCGCACAGAAGTTGAGCTGCTGAAAACCCCGAACCTGGGTAAGAAGTCACTGACTGAGATCAAGGACGTATTGGCGTCCCGTGGGTTGTCTCTGGGCATGCGCCTGGATAACTGGCCACCCGCCAGTCTCAAGAACGACGATCGGGTGCTGAGCGTTTAGGCTCACCCCGGAACCGGTTGATAGTGCTGAGATAGCACAGTAAGAATAGGACTTTAAAAATGCGTCATCGTCACAGTGGACGTCAGTTAAATAGGAATAGCTCGCACCGCAAAGCTATGTTTCGCAACATGACTGTATCTTTGGTAGAGCACGAGCTGATTAAGACTACCTTGGCCAAGGCCAAGGAGTTGCGCGGTCATGCGGAGCCTCTGATCACGCTTGCAAAGAAGGACAGTGTGGCTAACCGCCGTCTGGCATTCGACCGCACACGTAGCAAGGAAACAGTAGGCAAGTTGTTCACGGAGCTGGGTCCGCGCTATCTGGAGCGTCCTGGAGGTTACATTCGTATCCTTAAGTGCGGCTACCGCACAGGCGACAAGGCACCTATGGCTTATGTTGAGCTGGTGGATCGTCCCGCGGTTCCAGTACATGAGGATACCGAGGACTAGATTCCTGGTTGTCTGCTAGATCCTGAAAGCCGGGCATGTCTCGGTTTTTTTGTGTCTGCATGAATGACACGAGCGGGCCTGGCCGGAGTCTCTCCTCAGTTATTGAAGAGTCGGATTGGGTTTTTAATTCATTCTAGCGAGTGTCGGCCCGGAGCCCGTTAGGGCATCGCTCCACGTCTGCGGTCCTCCGAGCTCCCTCAGTCGGTTGCGAGCCTAAAGCGCTTCGCTGTCGAGCTATAAACGAGACCTCGTGAGACAAGCGACGTGAGGCTACGCCGCCTGTTTAGAAGCTTTCTTTTTTAGCATCGGCGCCAAAAACTGCCCGGTAAACGACTTTTTAACCTTCGCCACATCTTCGGGAGTCCCTTTAGCGATGATCTGGCCACCGCCACTGCCACCCTCGGGTCCCAGGTCTACGACCCAATCCGCTGTCTTGATGACGTCGAGGTTGTGTTCGATGATAACGACGGTATTACCGTGGTCGCGCAGGCGATGAAGAACCTCCAGAAGCTGTCGGATATCTTCGAAGTGCAAGCCGGTTGTTGGCTCGTCGAGAATATAGAGGGTACTGCCGGTATCCCGTTTTGAGAGTTCCTTGGCCAGTTTGACTCGCTGTGCCTCCCCGCCAGAGAGTGTGGTCGCTGCTTGTCCGAGTCGAACGTAAGTCAGGCCTACGTCGGTGAGTGTTTGCAGTTTGCGTGCGATGGAGGGTACTGGCTGGAAAAAAATCAGGGCGTCTTCTACGGTCATATCCAACACTTCGTGGATATTCTTGCCTTTGTAACGAATTTCAAGGGTCTCACGGTTGTAGCGTTTGCTCTTGCAGACGTCACAGGGTACGTAAATGTCGGGTAGGAAGTGCATTTCAACTTTGGTTACGCCGTCGCCCTGGCAGGCTTCACAGCGGCCTCCTTTGACGTTAAAGCTGAATCGGCCCGGTTTGTAGCCCCTTGAACGCGCCTCTTGAGTGCCCGCAAATAATTCGCGTACAGGCGTGAAAATACCCGTGTAGGTAGCGGGATTTGATCGTGGAGTACGGCCAATGGGGCTCTGATCGATATCGATGCACTTATCGACGTGATTTAGGCCAGAAATGTCGCCGTAAGGTGCAGCAGTCAGGGTAGTCGCACCGTTGAGCTCTGTAGCGGCGAGGGGGTAGAGAGTGCCATTTATTAGTGTCGATTTTCCGGAGCCGGAGACTCCGGTTATGCAGGTCAGCAGTCCCACAGGGAGTTGTAGATCCACCGATTGCAGGTTGTTCCCTGTCGCACCTGTTAAT
The DNA here is from genome assembly GCA_047633055.1 of Halieaceae bacterium. GTDB lineage: Bacteria > Pseudomonadota > Gammaproteobacteria > Pseudomonadales > Halieaceae > CALJFL01. The sequence goes on from JBLIEI010000025.1 coordinate 19,714, forward strand.
ACTAGCTGCCGCTTGCCGTTATTGGCCACCCGTTTGCTGGGAATTTCTATGCGTCGTTTGCCTGAAAGGTAAGCCCCGGTAAGGGAGTCTTCGTTGTTGAGAATGTCCTCAATCTTGCCCTGGGCAACGACTTGTCCACCATGTACACCGGCGCCCGGGCCAATATCAATGATGTGATCTGCCATCCGGATAGCCTCCTCGTCGTGTTCTACTACCAGCACGGTATTGCCAATGTCCCGCAGGTGCCTGAGAGTACTGAGTAGCCTCTCATTGTCTCGCTGGTGCAGCCCGATAGAGGGCTCGTCAAGAATGTACATAACACCCACGAGGCCAGCACCGATTTGTGATGCAAGGCGAATCCGTTGGGCCTCGCCACCGGACAGAGTCTCAGCGCTTCGATTCAGGGCCAGGTAGTTCAAGCCGACATCAACAAGAAAGCGGTAGCGTGCCCGCAACTCTTTGAGAATTTTATCGGCGATTTCCCCGGCACGACCCTCCAGTTTGAGATTTTCGAAGTAGTCCTGCGCTTCCCCTACTGACAGGGAAGTGATGCTGGGCAGATTGCGGTTATCGACAAAAACGTGCCGTGCATCTTTGCGCAGGCGAGTACCCTCACAATCCGGGCACGGTGCAGTCGCTAGGAACTTGGTTAGGTCCTCTCTCACAGACTGTGAATCGGTATCCCGGTAGCGGCGTTCCATATTGGGCAGAATCCCTTCAAAAGCATGGGTTCGCTGGAAAACATCTCCTCGGTCGTTAACGTAGGCAAAGGCAATTTCTTGTTTACCGCTTCCCTGAAGAATTATTTTTTGGTGTTTTTTATCCAAATTTTCAAATGGCTCGTCTATATCAAAGCCGTAATGCTCGGCCAGCGAGTTGAGCATATGAAAGTAGTACACATTGCGACGGTCCCAGCCGCGAATAGCGCCTTCTGCCAGGCTGGCTTCCGGATGCAGGACGATGCGCGTCTCGTCGAAATACTGCTTGACCCCCAGGCCATCACAGCCGCTGCACGCGCCCGCTGGGTTGTTAAATGAGAACAGGCGCGGCTCCAGTTCGTCGATACTGTGACCGCACTGGGGGCAGGCGAAGCGAGCCGAGAACATAATATCCTGTTCTTTGCTGTCCGCATCCATGTGACTGATCGACGCTAAGCCATCGGTCAAACCAAGGGCTGTTTCGAAGGATTCTGCGAGGCGCAAGCCTAGATCCTCTCTGACCTTAAACCGATCAACTACAACTTCTATGCGGTGTTTCTTCTTTTTGTCGAGTACGGGAAGGTCGTCCAGATCGGTAACGATACCGTCGATACGTGCGCGTACAAAACCAGAGGCCCTCAATTCCTCAAAAATATGCAGGTGTTCGCCCTTGCGCTCGCGCACGACCGGGGCGAGCAACATCAGTTTGCTACCCTCGGGCATTGCCAGCACCAAATCCACCATCTGGCTTACCGTCTGTGCAGCAAGGTTTACATCGTGTTCAGGGCAGCGGGGCTCTCCAACTCTCGCAAACAGCAGCCGCAGATAGTCGTAAATTTCCGTAATGGTGCCAACGGTAGAGCGTGGATTGTGGGAAGTCGATTTTTGTTCAATCGAAATAGCTGGCGACAGACCTTCGATGTGGTCCATATCGGGTTTTTCCATCATCGACAGGAATTGCCTGGCGTAGGTGGAAAGCGATTCCACATAGCGGCGCTGGCCTTCGGCATAGAGCGTATCGAAAGCCAGTGAAGACTTTCCTGAACCGGAAAGCCCGGTGATGACTACCAGTTTGTCCCGCGGGATGTCCAGATCGATATTCTTGAGGTTGTGGGTGCGTGCACCGCGGACCTGAATAGTCTTCATTTTGCTCCTGTTACTACATTGAATCCGAACCCGACAGTATATGCTTAGGCTATCCCACCTTGCAAAAATCAACACGTTTATTACGCACTATTTTCCTGTCCGGATGCTCCCGCCGTAGGAAGCTGTTAGAATTCATTCGTATTTACAGAAAAAAGCCCCCTTGATTACCGAAAATTCCATGACATCGCTGGAGCGACGCAGTGTCGGTTCGTTGGCATTGCTTTACAGCATCCGCATGCTCGGACTGTTTATGGTCCTGCCGCTGCTCGCTCTTTATACCTCTGACTTGGCGGGTGCTACGCCTTTGATGTTGGGGCTGGCTCTGGGCGTCTATGGATTGAGCCAGGCATTGCTGCAAATTCCTCTGGGCTGGTTGTCTGACCGCGTGGGGCGCAAGCCGGTCATTGTTGGTGGCTTGTTGGTTTTTGGCTTTGGTAGCTTGGTCGCGGCATTCGCCGATACCGCATCGGGGCTAGTGTTTGGCCGATTTTTGCAAGGCGCGGGTGCCATCGCCAGTACGATCATGGCGTTGGTCGCGGATTTAACCAGCGAAGAGCAGCGCACGAAGGCGATGGCGATTATAGGCGCCAGTATCGGTGCATCATTTGCGCTGGCTCTGGTGCTTGGCCCGGTGGTGGCCGGCATCGGCGGCTTGTCCGGTGTATTTTATCTCACCGCACTACTGGCGCTTTTAGGCATTGCTGTTGTTTTGCTAACGGTTCCCACGCCAGAGCCTCTGTCAGCGACCCCCGAGACCGGTCCCCGCGGGCGCTATGTAGGTCGAGCGTTGAAAGATACGGTACTACTCAAGTTTAATTACGGTGTGTTTACGCTGCACTTTATTTTGATGGCCAGTTTCCTTGTGGTGCCGCAGCTACTTCAGAACAAGCTCGCATTGGTGCGAGAAGACCATTGGCAGGTCTATCTGCCCGTCCTCATTTTGTCCGTGCTGGGCATGCTGCCGTTGATGCGGCTGGCCGAACGCGGAGGTAGGTTAAATCAGGTATTTCCTGCGGCAATCGTACTGGTGCTGCTCGGATTGCTGGGGTTTTGGTATAGCTCGTCGTCAGCGTTTTTCTATTTCAGTCTGTGGTTGTTTTTTGTTGGCTTCAATTACTTGGAAGCCAGTTTGCCGTCGCTGGTCAGCAAGCGCATTTCCGTTCAGGGCCGTGGTACCGCGATGGGGGTGTATTCCACCTGCCAGTTTCTCGGCGCATTTGCCGGTGGCGCAGCGGGAGGTCTTGCCCTACAGCAGTTTGGTTTTGGAGCAGTACTGGTTTTAGCCAGCGGGCTTGGGGTTGTATGGCTCCTGCTTTGCATAACGGGTAGACCTTTGGCGGTTGCTATCGCTGAGTCCAAAACTGCTGGTGAGGGCACGTGAGGCTAATCCGCGTTATGTTCCCAGAGTTTGGTCGACAATGCTGTCGCATTTAGACAGGTAGATTGCTATAGTGCCCGGTCAATTTCAATAATCACATTCGCTCAAATAAGGAGAGTTTTATGGCTTCACGGGGCGTGAATAAAGTCATTTTAGTAGGCAATCTGGGCAATGATCCGGAGACTCGCTACATGCCTTCCGGCGGCGCAGTAACAAACATTACTATCGCCACCTCGGAGTCCTGGAAAGACAAGCAGACGGGGCAGCCGCAGGAGCGTACGGAGTGGCATCGCATCGTATTTTTCAATCGTTTGGCGGAAATAGCCGGCGAGTACCTGCGCAAAGGTTCCAAGGTCTATCTTGAAGGCGCATTGCGCACTCGCAAGTGGCAGGATAAGTCGGGTCAGGATAAGTACACCACCGAGGTCGTCGCGAGTGAGATGCAGATGCTCGATAGTCGCAATTCTGGCCAGAGTGATCAGGGTGGCGGCGGCTTCCAACAAGGGCAGCAGAACTCGCCGTCCCAGCAGAACTCACCCCCTCGTAGTGCTCCGGCCCAGGGCGGAGGTGGCGCCGCGAGCGCTGCGCCAGCCAGTACAGCGCCCGCAGATTTCGGTGATTTTGACGACGATATTCCTTTTTAGCAGGCTGCCTCTGTGCCTGTCCATCATTGGCGATAAGGGAGCTTCGTCGTGCGAGTTCTTCTGATCGGCGCAGACACCTCCGTGGGGCTGGCGCTGCGGTCTTTTCTGACCCGCTGGGGGCGCCATGAGTTGGTTCCTTTATCATCTTCGGCGTGTCGTTGGAAAAGTGAGCGTCAGGCCAAGAAAGCAGCTCGCCGTGCGAGCTGCGAGATCATCATTGATACCCGTATCGTTTCTGCTTTGGACAGCGGTGAAGAAATTCATGAGCTGGATATTGAACGTTGCCACTGGCTTGCGAAAGCGTGCCAGCGCAGCGGTATTCGCTATCTCTACCTGTCCAATGCCCGAGTCTATGCCGGGTCCCAGGGACGCCCCTACACCGAATTTGATCAACCTGATAATCAAGAAACTATCGGGCAACTACTATGCAGGGCTGAATCGGTCGTAAAAGACACCTGTGACGGGCACCTGATTTTGCGTTTAGGTCCAATATTTTCAGCACGGGGCGTAAACTCTCTTACTCATGTGCTGGAGCGGTTGGACGCCGGAGGAACACTCATGATGGACAATAACCTTACCAGCTGTCCGGTAGATTCTGGTGATGCGGCGCGAGTGATAGCGGCAATTATTGATCAAGTTAGTACCGGAGCTGATGCCTGGGGGGTCTACAACTATGCTAGCTCAGACGCCACGCATTGCTACGAGTTTGCCGAGGCCCTGCTGGCCAGTGCATCTCAGTTTTCCCCGTTGGAGGGCGAATCGATACATCTTGCTGTCACTGAGGAGTCTCGAGAATCTTTGAATCGCACGCTTGAATGCAGCCGGATTCTCAACACGTTTGCCATTAAGCAGGTTCCCTGGCGCGGGTTCGTTACCGATGCGGTTAAGCAGTACTTTGAATTACAGCAGCAGGATTAAACACCATGAGTAAAGCCACAGATACGGAAATGAGTCCGCTCAATATTGCTGTGTTAACGGTATCTGATACCCGCGTGGAGGACGACGACACCTCAGGTGGCTACCTGGCAGAGGCAGTCACTGAATCTGGTCATCACCTGGCAGGCAAGCAAATTGTTATTGACGATATCTACCGAATCCGCGCCTGCATTTCGGCATGGATAGCAGACCCTGATATCGACGTTGCTCTGGTTACCGGCGGCACCGGTTTTTCAGGTCGCGACTCTACTCCGGAAGCCGTATCGCCGCTGTTCGATAAGGCCGTAGAAGGTTTTGGCGAGGTATTTCGGGCCCTGTCGTACGAGGAGATTGGATCATCCACTGTGCAGTCACGCGCACTGGCGGGTTTTGCCAATAACACCGTGATTTTTTGTATGCCCGGATCTACGGGGGCGTGTCGAACCGCCTGGAATGGCCTTATCCGCGAGCAGCTGGATAGTACTCATCGGCCCTGTAACTTTGTTGGTGTGCTGAAGGCGCGGACTGGCCAGCGATGAGCGTGCTGTTGCCGGTCGATGATGCGCTGGAACAGATTCTGGCGACCGCTCTTGTTGTTACCGATACGCTACAGTTACCACTCATTAAATCCCTGGGCTGCGTGCTTGCGTCTGCTTACCATTCCACCATCAACGTGCCGGGCGCAGACAATAGCGCCATGGACGGTTATGCAATACGAATCGAAGACCTAAGCTCGGAGCGATTGCCTTTATCGCAACGAATTCAAGCCGGTAGTGTGGCGCAAAGTTTGATCCCCGGAACGGCGGCCAGAATTTTCACCGGCGCCAATGTGCCCCTGGGCGCCGATGCAGTTGTCATGCAGGAGGAGTGTACTGCGGATGATAAAGGTGTGGTGGTCAACACCCACCCGAAACCAGGAGATCATATTCGTCCCGCAGGCCAGGATATTACTACCGGTAGTTTAGTGCTTGAAGCTGGCAGGATACTGCGACCTCAGGATCTGGGACTACTTGCATCCATCGGCTGTGCCTCGGTCACAGTTCACCGTCCACTGCGGGTTGCTATCCTGTCCACCGGCGATGAACTGGTTGAACCTGGCTCGGCGCCTTTAGCTGAAGGGCAACTCTATAATTCCAATCGTTATACCTTGGCGGGATTGTTGCGGTCCATGAATATGGAGGTGGTCGACTGTGGGATTGTTCCTGACGACGCACAAGCGACCGCAGATGCGCTGCAAGATGCAGCAGCAAAAGCAGATTGCGTGATTACCTCAGGCGGAGTGTCAGTTGGCGAGGAAGATCACGTCAAAAAACAGGTAGAAAATCTGGGCCATTTGGACCTTTGGAAGCTGGCAATCAAGCCCGGTAAACCGCTCGCCTTTGGTCGTATCGGTAATACACCTTTCCTGGGCTTACCAGGTAATCCCAGTTCGGTGTTCGTGACCTTCAGTCTTATTGCTAAACCCTTTCTCCGTAAACTTCAGGGCGTGCAAGAAGCGGCACCTCCAACCTTGACGGCACGGGCAGGATTCACGGTTGGCAGAGCGGGCGGTCGCCAAGAATATCTGCGCGTCACCTTGATTCACACTGATGAAGGGTTGCTTGCCAACAGATTTTCCAACCAGAGTTCAGGTGTTCTCAGCTCTGTCTCCCATTCCAACGCTTTGGCGGTTATTCCTGTGGGAAAAACGGTGGAGCCCGGTGATTTGGTAGAAGTGCTGCTGCTGGATTTGTTGACGTCCTGAGCGTAGCCCTCGTCGTCTAGCCTGCGACTTTGCCCGCCTGCCCGGTAGAGAGACAAAATATGCTCTGCCTCACATCAGCTCAAATCCGACCGCACCAAGAAACGGTCGCAACTAGCTCAGGGTCTAACATTGATCCACACGGCAAAGGTTAAGGGGATATATTACAGGGCGCCTGACGACGCCCGACGGGGTCAACTGGTATATTTCTGAAACACCAATGAGGCGTTAGTGCCGCCAAAACCGAAGCTGTTTGACATCACCCGCTGCAGATCAACGTCATCGTGACGAGTTACCGCGATCGGCAGTCCCTCTGCGTCTGGGTCGAGATTGTCGATATTGGCCGAGGCCGCGATGAAATGATTTTGCTGCATCAGTAAAGAGTAGATTGCTTCCTGGACGCCGGCGGCACCCAGAGAGTGTCCGGACAGGGATTTGGTAGAGCCAATCACCGGAATATGATCAAGATCTTCATAAGCGGCGCGCACTGCCTTTAACTCCTGCATGTCTCCAGCCGGGGTGCTGGTGCCGTGGGCGTTAATGTAATCGACGGGGCCTTTTACAGTGGCCAGTGCCTGTTGCATGCAACGCACGGCGCCTTCACCGGACGGAGAAACCATATCGTAGCCGTCAGAAGTGGCTCCGTATCCTACCAATTCCGCGTAAATTTTTGCGCCGCGCGCCTTCGCGTGCTCAAGTTCTTCCAGTACCAGCATACCGCCACCGCCCGCAATAACAAAGCCATCGCGATCAGCGTCATAGGCACGTGAGGCCCGTTCCGGAGTGCCATTATACTTGGTGGAAAGAGCGCCCATCGCGTCAAATAAACTGCTGAGCGTCCAATGTAACTCTTCGCCGCCACCGGCAAAGACAATATCCTGCTTGTTGAGCTGAATCTGTTCCATTCCGTTGCCGATGCAATGTGCGCTGGTTGAGCAGGCCGAAGAGATTGAATAATTGACGCCCTTGATTTTAAAGGGAGTTGCAATACAGGCGGACACCGTGCTGCCCATGGTCTGGGTGACCCGGTAAGGGCCAACCCGGCGTAGGCCACGATCTCTTAGTATGTCGGCCGCTTCCGTCTGACTGGCAGAGGAACCGCCACCGGAGCCGGCGATAATACCTGTGCGTACATTGGAAACATGGACGTCATCCAGTCCGGCATCGGCAATGGCCTGCTGCATCGAAATGTAGGCGTAGGCCGCCGCATCGCCCATAAATCGTAGCTGCTTGCGATCAATCAGCTCTTTAGTATCAATGCTTGGCGCACCGGCAATATGCGAGCGCATACCCATATCGATGTGCTCCTGACGCAGGCTAATGCCTGAGAGCCCTTCAAATAAAGAGTTGTTTACACTGGCTGCATCATTGCCAAGGCAGGACACGATGCCCATGCCTGTTATGACTACTCGTCTGGTCATGAATCAAAAAGACTCCGTTGTTTGGAACAGTCCGACCCGCAGGCCTTCGGCTTTATAGATCTCTCTGCCGTCTACCGAAACAGTGCCGTCAGCAATGCCCATAATCAACTTGCGCTCAATAACTCGCTTGATATGAATGTTGTAGACCACCTTAGACGCTGTTGGGCGAATTTCGCCGGTAAATTTCACTCCGCCTGAACCCAGCGCACGGCCGCGACCGGGGTTGCCTCTCCAGCCCAGAAAAAATCCAACCAGCTGCCACATTGCATCAAGACCGAGGCAACCCGGCATCACCGGATCTCCCGGAAAATGGCATTTAAAAAACCATAGATCCGGATGGATATCCAACTCTGCGACGATTTGTCCCTTGCCATGATTACCGCCTTCAGAAGCGATATGGGTGATGCGGTCCAACATCAGCATATTGTCAGTGGGCAGTTGGGCGTTGCCTGGGCCAAACAACTCACCGTTGCCGCAGGCAATCAGGTCCTCTTTGGTGAATTCACTTTTTGCAGTCATAGGAATTCCAGTGATGGCGCTTTGTAGGTATCTCCGGGGCATCCGAAAGTGCGGTGTGCGACGCCCCAAGCAAGATGAGGATTTGAGGTTATTCTAAAGCCTGCGGTGAACAAGTCCAGTATCCGGGCAAAAAAGAGGCTGCAGGGATACTGGTCAATATTCGCGTGCTCAGATAACATGTTCAACCCTGAAGTTGGTCCTGTGCTGCAAGTTGACTTATAACAACGGCAGGCCAGCCAATAACTGCGTGGATAAAAAATGCTGATACCCGTGATACTTTCAGGCGGCGTGGGGAGTCGCCTTTGGCCTGTTTCCAGAGAGCTGCATCCGAAACAGTTTTTACCGCTGCTAGGTGAACTCTCGATGCTACAAGAAACGCTGCAGAGAAGTTCGGCGTTGGAGGTGGCGCCGCCGATTATAGTGTGTAATGAGGCGCACCGATTTCTGGTTGCAGAGCAGTTGCGGCAGATTCAGCTGCACTCAGGCGCCATAATTCTCGAACCCGAGGGCCGCAATACCGCCCCAGCGGTCGCTCTGGCGGCTCTTAAGGCGTTGTCAGAAGATCCAGAAGCCCAACTATTGATTTTGCCCGCAGACCATCACATACAGGACGTTGCAGCATTTATAACGGCGGCTGAGAACTCTCTCGATCTGGTTGCTGAAGGGCGTTTGGTGACGTTTGGGGTGGTGCCGACATCGCCGGAAATTGGTTACGGCTACATAAAATGTGGCGACTCCCGAGGCGATACGCAGTTTGATCTGGAGTGCTTTGTGGAAAAGCCGGATCTGGTGACTGCGCAAGCTTATCTCGAAAGTGGCGATTACCTATGGAACAGCGGTATGTTTCTGTTCCGTGCCTCCACCTACCTGGAAGAATTACAGGTACACGCTCCGCTTATATTGAAACACTGTCGGGCGGCGATGACGGATGCGAGCCTTGATATGGACTTCGTGAGGCCAGACCCGACGCACTTTTTGGCCAGCCCCAGTGATAGCATCGATTATGCAGTAATGGAGAGGACCGTTCAGGGGGCAGTGACGGCGCTGGACTGTGGCTGGAGCGACGTGGGCGCTTGGTCCGCATTATGGGATGTATCTGCTAGCGACTCAGATGGCAATGTTATCCAGGGCGATGTGCTCGCCGAAGATTGTAGTGGCAGCTTCATCCGCAGTGATGCCCGATTAGTGGCGGCGCTCGGGGTTGAAAATCTAGTGATTGTAGAAACGTCAGATGCCGTGTTGGTGGCCGATCGTGGAAGCGTTCAGGACGTCAAAAAGATAGTTAGTCGGCTGAAGAGTTTAGGGCGAGAAGAGGCCAATTTGCATCAGTGCGTATTCCGCCCTTGGGGGAGCTACGAATCTCTGGTGGTAGCTGACCGCTTCCAGGTTAAGCGGATTATAGTCGAGCCAGGGCAGCAGTTGTCTCTTCAGAAGCATCACCATCGCGCAGAGCACTGGATTGTAGTCGCCGGTACGGCTGAGGTGACCTGTGAAGAAAAGGTCTTTATGCTACGTGAAGATGAATCTACGTACATTCCCCTTGGCTACAAGCACCGGCTTGCCAACCGCGGGCGAATACCGCTGGAACTGATTGAAGTGCAATCGGGAACCTATTTGGGCGAGGATGATATTGTGCGTTTTGAAGATATTTACGGGCGCAGTGAAGTAGATACTAAAAAGCCAGGAGCTTAATCGATGATCAGAAAATGCCTTTTTCCGGTGGCCGGATACGGTACACGATTTCTGCCGGCGACCAAGAGTATGCCCAAGGAGATGTTGCCCATTGTGAACAAACCTTTGGTTCAATATGGCGTAGAGGAGGCTATTGATGCCGGTATGACCACCTGCGCCATGGTTACCGGTCGAGGTAAACGTTCGATTACGGACCACTTTGATATCAGTTATGAGCTTGAGCACCAGATATCTGGAACCAGTAAAGAAGTGCACCTGGAAAGTATTCGCGGAGTACTGGATAAGGGCATCTTCACTATGGTTCGCCAGCGGGAGATGAAAGGCTTGGGTCATGCGATTCTTACTGGTGAATCGCTGATCGGCAACGAACCTTTCGGTGTTTTGCTTTCCGATGACCTTTGCCTGAACGAAGGGCCTGGCGTATTAAGTCAAATGGAGGAGCTGTATCGGCAATTCCGCTGCTCTATTGTGGCGATTCAGGAAGTTCCTATGGACGAGGTGCACAAGTATGGCGTTATTGCCGGCGTAAAGCTGAAGGACAATATCTATCAAGTTAATGAGATGGTCGAGAAGCCAGACGCTGATGCTGCGCCATCGAATCTGGCAATTATCGGCCGCTATATTCTGACTCCCGATATCTTCGATATTCTTCGAGAGACTGAGCCCGGTGCCAATGGTGAAATTCAGCTGACTGACGCGCTACAAACTCAGGCCCGTAAAGGCTGTGTTATGGCTTACAAATTTAAAGGTCGGCGCTTTGATTGTGGCAGCGTGCCCGGTTTTGTAGAAGCCACAAATTTTGTATACGAGAACCTGTACGGAAATGAGTAGGCGAAAAATCTGTGGAAAAAATTACCTGTTTTAAAGCGTATGACGTTCGTGGCCGTATCCCCGATCAGTTGAATGAGGATATCGCCGGGCGTATCGGTCGCGCCTTCGCTGCCGTGGTTAAACCGCGGAAAGTGGTTATTGGTCATGACATTCGCCTCAGTAGTGAGTCGATCAAGGCGGCTGTCATAGACGGACTGCTGGAGCAGGGGGTCGATGTATACGATATTGGCTTGTGTGGTACGGAGGAAATCTATTTCGCAACGTCCCATGCACAGATGGACGGCGGTATTGTGGTTACCGCGAGCCACAATCCCAAAGACTACAACGGCATGAAGTTTGTGCGGGAAGAGTCCAAGCCAATCTCGGGGGACACCGGACTATTTGATATTCAGGCCCTGGCAGAGCAAAACGAATTCGAAGCAGCGGGCCGAAGGGGCCAGTTGCACAGTCTGGATACTTCGGCAGCCTACGTGCAACATTTGTTGGGCTACGTTAATCCCTCCCAGCTTCGACCGCTGAAAATAGTGGTAAACGCGGGGAATGGCGGCGCAGGTAGAGTGGTTGACCTACTGGAGTCGCACCTGCCGTTCGAATTTATTAAGTTGCATCATGAGCCAGACGGTCATTTCCCCAACGGTGTACCTAACCCGTTGTTGGTGGACAATCGGGCCCCAACGATAGCGGCAGTGCGTGAATATGGCGCGGATCTTGGCATCGCCTGGGATGGCGATTTTGATCGTTGTTTCTTCTTCGACAGCGCGGGCGAATTTGTGGAAGGATATTACCTGGTGGGCCTGCTGGCAGAGGCCTTTCTACAGGATAATCCAGGCGCCAGCGTAGTCCATGACCCGCGACTCACCTGGAATACTATCGCCATCACAGAGGCTTCAGGGGGTCGGGCAGTACAAAGCAAAACCGGTCATGCGTTCATCAAGGAAAGGATGCGCAAAGAGAACGCAGTTTACGGCGGCGAAATGAGCGCTCACCATTACTTTCGTGATTTTGCCTACTGTGACAGTGGCATGATCCCCTGGCTGTTGGTGGCCGGATTAATATCCAGCCGCGGAGCCAGCCTGACTGAGATGGTGGCAGAGCGGATGGCCGCCTATCCCTGCAGTGGAGAAATAAATCGGACTATCGAAGATCCGTCAGCGGCGTTGGCCGCCGCCGAGGCCACTTATGGCAGCAAGGCCCTGGTTACGGAACACGTGGATGGGCTCAGTATGGAGTTTGACGACTGGCGCTTTAATCTCAGAATGTCTAATACAGAGCCCGTTGTTCGGCTCAACGTTGAAAGTCGTGCCAATCCGGCTTTGATGGAAAAGCGTACGAAAGAACTGCTCGCTTTAATTGGGGGCTAGCGCTTATCGCGCCGCACGCCAAGCTTTCATCAGTCGCAGTGTGGCGGCATCCATATTGACCCCGTCACTCTCCATTGGCAGCTCGCCGAGAATTTCCTCACCTATTTCTTTGCCCAACTCCACTCCCCATTGATCAAAGGGGTTAATCCCCCATAGCTGTCCACTGCAGTAAGTACGGTGCTCATACAGCGCCAACAGCGCTCCCAGGGTGGCCGGTGTAAGGCTTTTCATAGTAATGACACTGTTAGGGCGGTTGCCTGGCACCACCATATGCGGCGCCAGACGTGCTGCCTCCTCATGCGCTACACCTCGTCCCGCCAGAGCGTCTAACGCTTCTGCTTCGGTGCGGCCCACCATCATTGCACGGCTTTGCGCGAGACAGTTGGCCACCAGCCGCTGGTGCTGAGCCGACATGCCGGTATGGGTGGTGAGCGGTAAAATAAAGTCCGTTGGGCACATCAACATGCCCTGATGGAGCAACTGATGAAATGAGTGCTGCCCCATCGTGCCAGCGGAGCCCCAGAGCACCGGCCCGGTTGGGTAATTCAGCGACTGACCTGCGCTGGAGACCCGTTTGCCATTGCTCTCCATGGTCAATTGCTGCAGAAAGTCGGGCAGTTTCTGCAGGCTTTGGTCGTAGGGCAATACTACATGGTTGCCCGCGCCCAGGCCGTTGGTGCACCAGACCTCCAGCAGGCTCATTAACATTGGCAGGTTCCTTTCCGGAGGTGACTCTAAAAAATGTTCATCCATTACTCGGGCACCGGCAAGAAAGGCTTCGAAGTTCTCCCAGCCCACTGCGATAGCGCAGCTGAGGCCTACCGCAGACCACACTGAATAGCGGCCACCGACCCAATCCCAAAGCGGCAGGCAATTTTCCTGCGGAATCCCAAACTGTGCTGCCGCGGACAGATTCGTGGTGATAGCCAGAAAGTGTTTGTTCAGGTCGCCATCGTTGGCTCCAGACATCAGCAGCCACTCCCGGGCTGCTAGAGCATTGGTCAGCGTTTCTTCAGTGCGAAAGGATTTAGAGCAGATAATGAATAAAGTGGTCGCAGGATTTAATTGCACCAGCGTATTTTGTAAATCGGCCGGGTCTACATTGGCAACATAATGGGAGGCCGTCAGGCCCTGAAAGGGACGCAAGGCTTCGGTGACCAGGCGTGGCCCCAGATCGGAACCGCCAATTCCAATGTTTACAACATCGGTAATCGGTTGGCCTGAATAGCCCAGATGCAAGCCGCTGTTGAGTTTATCCGCAACGGATTTCATTTGGCTCCGTACTTTCACCACCTCTGCCAGTTTCTCCGTTTGTGCTGAGTTGGCGGTAGCACGTAGCAAACTGTGCAACGCTGCACGGCCTTCCGTGTTGTTAATCGGCTCGCCGTGAAGTAATGCCTGCGCGCGCCCCGTAAGATCGGCCTGCTGAGCAAGGTCCAGCAGTGTCGCACGTACTTGATCATCCACCAGGTGTTTCGAGTAATCCAGGTGTAGACCAGCGGCGTCAGCGGTATAGGCCTGTGCTCTATCGGGCTCGTTCGACAGGAGGGCGTTTATATTCAGCTGCGATTTCTCTGCCGCCAAGGCTTGTAGCTTTTGGAATGCAGGGTATTGGGTTAACAGTGTTGGCGTTTGCATTAGCTGGATCCGAAAAGAAGACCCGACAAGTATAGATAGGGGGTTCTAACGGTGCAATTGAAAGGGCATCGTCAGTGACTACGGTTGATAGAGATTTCTGTCAGACTCCGCAAAGCATTGTGCACCGAGCCGGCGGGCAGATGCTCCAGCCTCTGCAGCGCAAGGTCATGGTAGTGCCTGGCTGTTTGGCGAGCGTACGAGAGGGCACCGCAATTTTCCGCGGCAGACAGGATTTCAGCTAGCTGCGCCGCCGTTTTGTTGGTGATGGCGTCGCGCACCAAATCTTGTTGTGCAGCACTGCCTTCCCTGAGGATGTAGATTAGTGGAAGCGTCGGCTTACCTTCGGTGAGGTCATCGCCCACATTTTTGCCCATTTCAGCGGGGTCGCCCTCATAATCAAGCAAGTCATCAGCGATTTGGAATGCGATACCCAGATTGAGACCGAATTCGCGCATCGTGTCACAGGTTTTTTCGTCGCAACCGTGCAGCAGAGCGGCGCCGTAGCAGGCGGCAGCAAATAGAATCGCGGTCTTGCGCGTGATGACATCGAGATATTGGTCTTCCGTGGTGTTGACGTCCCCGGCACGGACTAACTGCAGTACTTCGCCCTCGGCAATGATGTTGGTGGTATCTGCCATATGGCGCAGCAGGCTCATGTCCTGCAAATCTACCATGAGCTGAAATGCGCGGGTGTAGAGAAAATCGCCGACCAGAACGCTTGGTGCATTGCCGAATTCCGCGTTGGCCGTGGGTCGACCTCGACGGAGGGAGGATAGATCTACAACATCGTCGTGCAGCAGAGTTGCCGTATGGATAAACTCGATGACCGCGGCAAAGCGGATGTGCTTCGCCGTGCAGGGACCCAGGGCGGCCGCGCTGAGCAACACTAACAATGGCCTGAGGCGTTTGCCGCCAGCATCAACGATGTAGTGGCCTATATTCTCCACCATGTCCACATCAGATTCCAACTGATCTATAATCAGTTGGTTAACCTGCTCGAACTCGCTGGCGACCGTATTGCGGATATCTTGCATATATGAAGGGATGTAGTAGTGGCTGCACGCCAGCGCATGCTAGGGTTCCACTCTCCTAGTGTCAAGCGGCGAAGGTTGTATCAGTGCGAATCTTCCTGAATACCCTAAGCCCTTGTCTTTATTGGAGAAATAAACCTTGCCCCGGGGTGGTGATTTCAGTAAAATCGCCGCCCTCGACCCCTGTAGTGCCGCGAAAACGGTGTCTACGAGGCATTTATAAACTGTTTGTGCCAAGCTCTGCCCCCTTGATTTTAAAGGGTTTTTTCAGAAAGCGAGCAGGCTAATTAAACGGAGAAAACAATGTACGCAGTAATCGAAAGCGGTGGTAAGCAGCACCGTGTCATTGAGGGTGAGACCCTCAAACTGGAAAAAATTGAAGCCGCGACTGGTGAAACTGTCGAATTCGACAAAGTTCTGATGATCGGTGGCGATGATGTCAAAATTGGTACTCCTCTCCTTGCTGGCAGTAAAGTTACCGCCGAAGTGATTGCCCAGGGACGTCACAAGAAGATCAAGATTATTAAGTTTAATCGCCGTAAGCACTATCGTAGGGAAACCGGCCACCGTCAGTGGTTTACTGAAGTAAAAATCATCGGCATCACTGCGTAGATAGAGGGAAAAGACAATGGCACATAAGAAAGCAGGCGGTAGTACTCGTAACGGTCGCGATTCACAGAGCAAGCGTCTGGGCGTTAAGCGCTTCGGCGGTGAAACTGTTAAAGCAGGCAACATTATTGTGCGTCAGCGTGGCACGCGGTTCCACCCTGGTGACAATGTTGGTATCGGCAAGGATCACACTTTGTTTGCCACTAGCGGCGGTAAAGTAGAGTTTTTGGTTAAAGGCCCACTAGGTCGCAAGTTTGTTAAGGTAGTAAGCGCCTGAACAGCGGTTAACTGCAAAGCACAGACAAAGCCTCGTCATTGACGGGGTTTTTTTTTGTTTATTGCAGATTACCAAAGCACTCTGGTAGGTAGCTTGGCTGGAGACTGGTTCCGGCTAACGGTACCGGGAGAAAGAAAGCTTTTCAGTCGCTCCCGGTACCTTGCATCGAATCTCGCCGTTCGGCTGCGCAGAAAAACCAGACGCCACAGACCCAGTCTCCCCCGGATTTATTTGACTTTATGGGACTGATACATGCTGAGGCCCCTGGCGGGATAGTCTCTTTGCCCAAGCGAATTCGTTGGTCCGGCACCCCGGGAGCGACTGGAAAAGACTATCCCGCCAGGGGCCGTCTCAGCCGAACAAACCCCGGAAAAGCTAATCCGCTGGTGTGACCGAGGGTTAAAGCACCAAGAATTTTCAACAAAAAGAATTACCGAAACGTGGTCGAATAGCGGGTAGAATTAGCAGTTATGAAGTTTGTAGACGAAGCAAGTATCAAAGTATTCGCCGGAAGAGGTGGCAACGGTGCCATGAGCTTTCGCCGTGAAAAATACATCGCCAAAGGCGGCCCCGATGGGGGTGACGGTGGGGACGGCGGTAGTGTCATCATTGAAGCCGATATCGAGCTCAACACCATGGTCGATTATCGCTTTGTTCGCAGCTACCGGGCCGAAAGCGGCGGGGGCGGGCGCGGGCAGAATTGTACTGGCAGGAGCGGTGACGACCTCATTCTTACAGTGCCAGTGGGGACCACTATCATCGATGAAGACAGCCAGGAAATACTGGGCGACCTATCGGTGACCGGACAGCAGATTATGGTTGCGCGTGGTGGTTTTCATGGTCTGGGCAACACACGGTTTAAATCCAGCACCAACCGGGCACCGCGACAGTTCACTGCCGGCTCCGACGGTGAGCAGCGGGATCTCAAGCTGGAGCTGAAAGTACTGGCGGATGTGGGACTGCTGGGCTTACCCAATGCCGGCAAATCCACCCTCATTCGTGCCGTGTCAGCGGCTACCCCCAAGGTTGCCGACTACCCCTTTACTACGCTGGTACCTAACCTGGGCGTGGTTAAGGTGGACTCTCATCGTAGCTTCGTCATTGCCGACATACCGGGGTTGATAGAGGGCGCTTCCGACGGCGCTGGGCTGGGGATTCGGTTTCTGAAGCATTTGACTCGCAATCGGATTTTGCTGCACATCATCGATATGGCACCCTACGATGGGGTCGAGCCTGCGGATGCCGCACTGTCGATTGTGCGCGAGTTGCAGCGTTTCAGCCCTACGCTCGCAGCCCGGCCTCGCTGGTTGGTGCTCAATAAAACTGACCTTATAGATGCAGAGCAACTCGCTGAGCGCCGCGCCGCGGTGCTAGAGGCTCTTGCGTGGGATGGCCCTGTTTACGAGACTGCTGCGATCAGTGCTCAGGGTACAAAACGGCTGTGTCAGGACATGATGATGCTGTTGGAAGAGGTGGCTGCAGCTGAAGCGGCTGACCCGGAATTAGCGGCGGAAGAGTTTGAGTTGCAGTCGCAAATGCAGTGGGAGGCCAGAGAGCGCATTGAGCTTCTGCGTACCCAATATCGTGTCGCTGCTCAGGCGCAGGATTCAGATGAAGACGATGATGATTATGACGTCGAAGTCGAATACGTTCCCTAGGAAGCCGCATGTGTGAGCGAACCGAAGTAGCCGCCGCCAGACGCTGGGTTGTCAAGGTCGGCAGTGCCTTGCTTACCGATGATGGCCGGGGCCTGGATGAAGCGATGATTGGGTCGCTGGTGGATCAGCTCAGTTTGCTGCGTGAGCGTGGTATTGAGGTGGTTCTGGTGTCCAGTGGCGCGGTGGCAGCGGGTGTTGCTCGCCTCGGCTGGAACAGCAGGCCTACCGCTCTCCATGAGATACAGGCAGCGGCTGCGGTAGGACAATCCGGTCTGGTACAGAGTTACGAAGCAGCGTTTAAGCGCCACGGTATTGTCACCGCTCAGGTGTTGTTGGGGCACGACGACGTGATTGCTCGTGATCGTTATCTTAACGCGAGGGGGACACTAAAAAGCTTACTGGGCTTTGGTGTCGTTCCGGTGATCAACGAAAACGATACCGTGGTGACCGATGAAATTCGTTTTGGCGACAACGATACACTAGCGGCTCTGGTCGCTAACCTCATTGATGCCGACGCGTTAATGCTGCTCACCGACCAGGTGGGTCTTTTTACGGCAGATCCTCGCAGCAATCCCGATGCGACTTTGGTGGAAATCATCGACGTCAATGCCCCCGAGCTGGAGGCCATGGCGGGCGAAGGTGGCAGTCTTGGGCGCGGCGGTATGGTCACCAAGCTGCGAGCGGCGCGCCTTGCCGCGCGGTCAGGCACCGAAACTGTCATTGCCAGCGGCCGGGTTGAAGGTGTCATTGGGTCGGTGGCGGCGGGGGAGAATATAGGCACTTGGCTGCGCACGGGTAAAAGGCCTGAAAATGCTCGTAAACAGTGGCTGGCCAGTATGGTCCAGGTGCAGGGCAATGTGGAGCTTGATGATGGCGCAGTGCGAGTGCTCCGAGACTTCGGGCGCAGTCTGCTGCCCGTTGGTGTCTGCGGCGTCAGTGGTGCGTTTCAGCGTGGTGATATGGTGTCCTGCCGGGATCGTGAGGGGCGTGAAATTGCCCGTGGCCTGGTTAATTACAGTGCTTTAGAGACCTCACAAATACAGGGTGCTGCCTCGACAGCGGTGGAGAGCATTTTAGGATACGGCGGAGATGCGGAACTCATCCACCGGGATAATTTAGTGCTTGTGTGAGTGTTTAGTGACAACACCGGCTAGCTCAGCCAACGCCCTATCGGAGTTTTGATCCAAATAAAATTCATCAGTTTTTTCATGCCTTGTGCATTTTTCCCCGAGTAAGGGTAAGCGTTGGGCATTTTGCCACCAAATCGGTCGATGACGACGGGCATCTCATGGCAATAACCCCGCAGGCCTTTCTTACCGTTGACCTGTCCTAGCCCTGAATTCTTGATGCCGCCGAAAGGCGCCGCGGGTATACCATAGCTCACCGCCATATCGTTGATACTGCATGACCCCGTCTCGAGAGCACTGGCCATTCGGTAGCCTTTGGCTTTATCACGGGTCCAGATATTGCCGTTGAGCCCGAACTCGGAATCGTTAGCCAATGCCAGCGCTTCTTCCTCACTGGTAACTTGCTGAATGCACAGGATCGGACCAAAGGTCTCATGTTGCATTATGTCCATGTCGTGGGTAACTCCGGTGATCAGGGTGGGCTCGTAGTACAGACCGGGCAAGTCGGGATTGCGCCGTCCGCCGATCAGAATATTGGCGCCTTTAGTGCGTGCGTCCTCAACATGAGCTTCAATAATCGACATCTGTCGGTCCCAAAATACCGCGCCAACGTCCTCTGCCCAGCCCAACTTCGACCCTTGTTTCAGCGACTTCCCGCGCGCTATAACCCGTCGCAGAAAATCCTCGTAAACCTCGGCGACCACATAGACCCTTTCGGTACCGCAGCAGTAGTGTCCGGTATTCATGCAGGATCCCAGCCATGCACCATCAGCGGCACGATCCAGGTCAGCATCGGCGCAAACTATCATAGCGTCATTGCCACCCAGTTCCAGGGTGCAGGGGATTAAGCGGCTTGCACAGCTCTGCGCGACGCTGCGGCCAGTGGGAACGCTGCCAGTGAAAGACACCTTGTCGATATCGCCACTGACGATGGCCGCGCCCGTATCACCGTCACCCAAAAGTACTTGTAAAACACCCTCAGGCAGGCCAGCATCGCGCAGGATAGTCTCGGCCAGCTGCGCCGAGTAGGGCGTAACCTCCGAGCCTTTGGCGACCACTGTGTTGCCAGCAAGGATGGCCTGAACCGCCTGATTCATCAGCAGTACGAAAGGGCCGTTCCAGGGGGTGATCAGGCCTACCACGCCCAGAGGTTTGTAGATGATTTTCAATTGCTTGGCGATGCCTAGTACGCCGTGTACCTTGCGTTTGCGGGGCCTTAGAAATTTTTCCGCGTTCTTGGCGTAGTAGCACAAGGAGTCGGCAACCGCGAAAATCTCCATGCTCATGGCGTCGGTGCGTGCTTTACCCGTTTCACCCACTACGGTGTTGATAATCTCGTCCTGCCGGTCGAGAACCAGGCGCAGCGCGCGCTGCATAATTTTCGCACGATCCTTCATCGGTGTTGCCGCCCAGCTTGGCTGAGTTTTTCGCGCCAGCTTGATGGCGCGGGTAACGTCCTCGGTGTTGGCGCAGATTAGCGTGCCGGTAGGCTCCAGGTTGACCGGGCTGCGCAACTGCAGGTGTCGGCGTGAGTCGTTGGATGCGATGGGTTCGTACAGGGACATGTGAGGCCTGTTGATGCGAGCGTGTGAAGCCAAACTAATAGCCATTAGTTTGGGTGTCAATGGTCTACGGCTACTCTCGAAAGACTTACGGCCCGCTGGTATGCGGGTCGAGTATGGGCTACCTTCTATCCGCGCGTATCAATGAGGAGAGTGTGTGTCACAGTTTGTTCTGGCTCTGGGAGTAATTACTGTTATCTCCGGGCTCTATCTTTGGTTTAACCCGGGAAAATTTGACCTGCTTATAGACAAAGTACTCCGCAGCCGCTGGCTCTACGGAGCTGCACTGTTGCGGTTCCTCTTGGGGGCGGCGCTAATTGCGGCTGCGCCGTCGGTGCAATATTCCCAGGCGGTAAGCCTGCTAGGGTGGCTGTTTGCTTTTGCCGGTATGTTGCTGGTTACCCTACCTCCTTCGGTGGTCCTGGCATTGGCTGACAGGCTCGGCAGAGCCCCAGTTTGGCAAATGCGGATGTGGCTGTCGGTATCAATAGTGCTGGGTTCGTCGTTGGCTTATGCAGCGCTGGCTTGACTTGGTTAGTATTTGAATTACAAAATCTTCCTCAATGTGGAATAATCGCCGCCTTCAGGATTTCAGGCTGGATATGTGATGGCGGTTTCTCCCGCGCTACTGCTCGTTCTCTACTGCATCGCGATCGCGATGTTTTCATTACTGGGTGGTTTGCTGCCGAGTTTGGTGCGAATGACGCACACCCGCACCCAGGTGATTATGAGCTTTGTTTCCGGACTGATGCTGGGTGTGGCGTTTTACCACCTGTTACCTCATAGCATCGCTCTGCAGCACAGCGCTGAAGGCCCGGATACCGCGGTCTGGTGGCTGATGATTGGCCTGATTACCATGTTGTTACTGCTGCGCATGTTCCACTTTCACCAGCATGATTTTAGTGGTGAGGAGGAGCATCATCACGAACATGGACAGAGCCATAGCCATGAGAGCGACACGCCGGTTCACAGTTTAAGTTGGGTGGGTATATCCCTGGGCCTGGGTCTGCATACCCTGATCGACGGGATCGCACTCGGCGCGGTGCTGCAAACCGAGGCGGCTGATGCCACGACTGCTGGTTTGCTAGGTATCGGTGTATTTCTCGCTATTTTGTTGCACAAGCCACTGGATGCGATGTCAATCACCACCATTATGCAGGCTGGCGGCTGGAGTGAGGCCGCTCGGCGTACCGCGAATACAGTCTTTGCTTTCATGTGTCCGTTAGGTGCATTGGTGTTTTACTTTGGCGTGAACCTGCTGGGGGATACCCGGGATTACGTGGTCTCTGCCGCTCTGGCTTTTTCTGCAGGTGCCTTTATCTGCATCGCTCTGAGTGACCTGCTGCCTGAGGTGCATTTTCACAGCCACGATCGGGGTAAACTTACCCTCGCTTTTGTGCTCGGAATTATCCTGGCCTACGGAATTGGGGGCCTGGAACCGGCCTCGGTTCATCTGGCTGGGCACTAACAGGGGAGTTGAGTAGTTATTATGGTAAAGCGATTTATTTATCCTCCGATGTGGTTGGTCTTTGGTGTCGTATTGATATTCGTATTCAACGAAACCCTTCCTGGCGCACGTTATACCAGCACTGCGGGCCAGGTTGCGGGCGCATTGATAATCCTCATTGGACTGGCAATGTTGGTGGTGGCGGGTGGAATGTTCAAAAAGGCCGGCACTGATCTTGTGCCTTTTAAAACTGTATCCGCTCTGGTGACCACAGGTCTCTTTCGATTTACCCGCAATCCGATGTATCTTGCCATGGCGCTGGTGCTGCTCGGATGTGCCGTGACCGTCGGAGCCAGTACGGCTTTGATCGTCCCGCCCGTGTTTATGGTTATTATCGAGATGCGTTTTATTCGGCCTGAGGAAGCAATGCTCCGGGATCTTTTTGGAGAGGAATACAGTAGCTATTGTCAGCGCGTCAGGCGTTGGGTCTGATGCCGCCGATTATTGTTCAGCACCCATTTCGGTCGCTAAGGTCTTAGTCAACAGCGGTTCGCTTACGATTGGGATCCAGCCCTGAAGATTTTCAATAACCAGCTGTGACAGAGCATCGATGTGCTCAGCTTCCGCGTTCAGGCAGGGAATGTATTCAAACCGCTCGCCCCCCGCCTCGAGAAAGTAATCCCGATTCTCCTCGCCAACTTCTTCGATGGTCTCCAGGCAGTCCGCTGAGAATCCCGGGCAGAATACCTGTACGGATTTAATCCCTTTCTCCGGCATCGACTTCAATGTCTCATCAAGGTACGGCTGCAGCCAGGGCTCGCGGCCAAAGCGTGATTGAAAGCAGGTCATGTGTTCATCTTCGTTAAGCTCAAGTGCCTGAGCCAGCAACCTTGAAGTCATATGGCAATGGCAGTGATAAGGGTCGCCTTTGTCGAGGTAGCTTTGGGGTTCACCGTGGTAGGAAAACATCAATTTATCAGCGCGCCCGTGCTCACGCCAATGGGCGTGGATTTTTTTAGTGAGCGCGTCAATATACGCCGGGTGGTCGTGATACTGAGCCACAAACCGT
This sequence comes from Halieaceae bacterium, assembly GCA_047633055.1. Lineage (GTDB taxonomy): Bacteria > Pseudomonadota > Gammaproteobacteria > Pseudomonadales > Halieaceae > CALJFL01. The sequence goes on from JBLIEI010000025.1 coordinate 42,478, forward strand.
AGATCAGGCAGCCACCGTCGGCGGGTGAAATCCGCAGCCACCGCATCAAAGGTAGATGCAGTGGTGGCGCCGCTGTACTGGGGGTAAAGTGGCAAAATCAGCAAATGGCGAATCCCGCGTTGCAGTAGCGAATCCAGGGCCGTGTCGATAGAGGGCTGAGCGTAGCGCATGGCAAAATCGACAATGACATCGGCGCCGAACTTCTGAGTGAGATCAGCTTGCAGGGCGACGGCTTGCGCCTGGGTATGCACCATTAAGGGCGAGCCCTGTTCGGTCCATACTTTGCGATAGGAGGCTGCGGAACGCGATGGTCGAATATTAAGTATCACGCCATTGAGTATTAGCCACCAGAGCACGCGAGGTACCTCAACCACCCTTGGGTCCGACAGGAATTGCTTCAAATAGCGGCGCAGCGCACCCTTCTCGGGCGCACTGGGCGTTCCCAGATTGGTTATCAGCACGCCGATTTTGGGCTGTTGGCCGTGATCAAATTTTTCAGTGTTGGTATATTTCATAGTACTGCCAATATTAAGCATGTGGTGGTGACTTGCCAACCCCGGGATTACTACAAAGGTATAACCTGGGACCTTTCGAGCATTTAATATTCGGACTCTATGGTTTAGAGCCTTAGTCTGGCTTTATGCATATAGCAGGGTTTCTAGCCCTGGCCGGTGGTAAAGTGAGTTCTTCATCAAGCTATAGAGGCTTTTATGAGAACGGGACTGATTTCACTGCTAGCACGGGCTGCGCTAACGATAACCAATGGGGTGCTGGCGTCAAACAAAGATGCCATGATCAGCTATCTCGATAACGCCACCGACAAATATGGGGAGCTGGCATTAGCCATTTGGGACAAGGCTGAACTGGGCTATCTCGAAACCGAGAGCTTCGCACTCCTCCAGGCCACCCTGGGAGCAGAGGGATTTTCGATAAAATCGGGTGTGGCAGGAATTCCTGCGGCTTTCGTCGCCAGCTACGGCAGCGGACAGCCTGTTATCGGGTTGCTCGCAGAGTTTGATGCGTTGCCCGGTATTTTACAATCTGCCAGCCCCGTCCGGGACATTCCAGAGGGGAAAAAAACGGGTGATGCCTGTGGCCACGATCTGTTCGGCGCAGGCTCGACAGTCGCGGCCATAGCGGTGAAGCAGTGGATGGCAGCCAACGCTGAAACCCTCAAGGGTATCTGGGGAGGTGTAAATTATAGCGTTGCGGAGCAGAAGTTTGCCGATGAACTGACTGAGTCACTAAATTTGATAGGGAGGGTGTTATGTCGTTGATGGATAAATTCAGACTGGATGGGCAGGTGGCGATAGTCACCGGCGCTGGCAAAGGTATTGGCGCTGCGATTGCGCAGACGTTTGCCGAGGCTGGTGCCGACGTTGTGCTCGCGGCCAGGACTGTTGCCGATTTGGAGAAAGTGGCAGCCGTGGTGGAGAGCTTTGGTCGCCGTGCACTGGTGGTGCCCACCGATGTGCTGGATGTCGAACAATTACAAAGTCTCGCGGATCACACTCTGAAAGAATTCGGTCGTCTGGATCTGCTGGTAAACAACGCGGGAGGTTTTCCGCCAAAACCGGTGGCCAATACCAGCGCCAGAGAATTCGAAACCGCATTTCGTTTCAACGTGACCAGCGCTTTCGAGTTGTCCCGTATTTGCGCGCCGCTGATGGTTGAATGTGGTGCCAGTGGGGCAATATTGAATATTTCATCGGTCGCCGGTCATCGTCCTGCACCCTGCTTCGCAGCCTATGGCACCGCCAAGGCTGCTTTGTCTTATCTCACTCGCGAACTGGCCCAGGATTTTGCCCCCAAAATTCGCGTCAATGCTATTGCTGTAGGTTCGACTAAAACCGATGCATTGAATTCGATTCTCACCACTGAAATAGAACAAACGATGATTGAACTGACACCGATGGGTCGCCTCGGCGAGGTCGAGGATATTGCTCTGGGCGCTCTCTATCTGTGTTCCCCCGCCGCGAGCTATGTGACCGGTGATATTCTCGCCGTGAATGGCGGTATGGAGCGACTGAACATGGCGATGCCTCGGGCCTGGGGTGGAATGGGGTGATCTTTGGGTGTCTAATGGTGGCCGCGTAAGTCGCCACAAGTAGCAACAGGAGAATAATGATATGAGTATTTCACTCTACGATGTAACAGTCGCTTCTTATCGTCGGATGATCCGCGGTTCAATTGCAGTGCTTGCCAAAGGTGAGGCTCACTGCCAGGAGCAGGGTCTCGACCCCGATACTTTGGTGGAGTGTCGACTCGTTGACGACATGCTGCCACTGCATTACCAGGTCACTAGCGTTGCCCATCACTCGCTGGGTGCGCTGCAAGCTTTTGAAAGTGGCGTGTTTGAGCCCCCGCCAAAAGGGCCAGAGCTGAACTATTCTGGCCTATCGCAGGTGCTGGTAAACACGGAGGAAGCGCTAGCGCAGTTGACGCCTGAAGGGGTGAATAGCTGCGCTGATAGACCGCTTGTATTCAAGTTGGGCGACCGCGAGATCCCCTACGAGGCCACCGACTTTATGCTGAGCTTTTCCCTGCCGAATTTCTATTTTCACGTCACCACGCTGTACGACATCCTCCGCCAGCAAGGTGTTCCGGTGGGCAAGCTCGATTATCTGGATATGTCGCTCTAGCAGCCAGTGTCTAGGGCCAAGGTTCTGACAGCAGTGTTGGCAATTTAACCGCAGGCTGCCTTACTACGGCTGCACATTTTGGCTATACTTTGTGTTTACTTTACATACTCAAAATTCAAATGGAGCCTAAGCCCATGTCGCTGGACTTTGACAGCGCTCGTCTGCCCAACCCGAACATGAGGCCTGAACACGACGAATGGCGCACCCAGTTACGCCGTTTTATCGAGACCGAAATTATGCCGTTCGCGGAAGAGTGGGATGAGGCCGGAGCAATGCCCATGGCATTGTGGCCGAAAGCCGCCGCAATGGGTCTGCTGGGCATGGGCTATCCGGAAGCCTATGGGGGGACCCTCGAGGGAATCGACTCCTGGCACGGCTGGATCGCTAGTGAGGAATTGGCGCGGGTGGGTGTCGGCGGTGTCGCCGCCAGCTTGATGGTGCACGGTATAGGCCTGCCGCCGGTCATTAACTGGGGCTCTGAGGCAATGAAAGAGGCTGTTGCCCCGGGAGTACTTGCCGGCACCAAGCATATTGCCCTGGGCATTACTGAGCCTGGCGGTGGATCAGATGTGGCCAATCTCGCTACTACGGCGGTGCGCGACGGTGATTATTACGTGGTCAATGGTTCCAAAACCTACATCACCGGCGGTATGCGTGCCAATTGGGTCTCCACGGCGGTGCGTACCGGTGGGGAGGGCGGCAGAGGTGTCTCCATGCTGCTTATTCCGACCGACGCAGAGGGTTTTTCCCGTACTTCGCTGGATCGTAAGCAAGGTTGGTGGGCTTCAGACACCGCGACCCTTTATTTCGATGATGTTCGAGTGCCGGTAGAGAACTTGATCGGCGAAGAGAATCAGGGCTTCCTGGTGATCATGACTAATTTTAATGGCGAGCGTATGGCCATGGCGGCGTCTATGGAAGCGCTGGCCAGGGTCTGCATGGAAGAAGCCGTCGCCTGGGCGCAGGAACGTAAAACGTTTGGTAAACGGCTCGCCGATCATCAGGTGATTCGCCACAAAATTGCCCAGATGAAGCAGAAGCTGAATGCCACGCAGGCTTATATTCGCATGTGTTACGAATCTATTGAGGCAGGTAATCCGAATCCCGGTGATATCGCACTGCTGAAAGTGCAGGCCAGCGAAACCATGGAGTTTTGTGCTCGCGAAGCGATGCAGATTCTCGGTGGCATCGGTTACATGCGCGGCAATCGCGTTGAGAGAATTTATCGCGAGGTGAGAGTCAATGCTATCGGCGGTGGCTCGGAAGAAATTATGCGGGACCTTGCGGCCCGCCAGTACGGAGTATAGACATGAAATTATGGCACTGTGCGGGAGCCAGATCTTTGCGGCCACTTTGGGCGTTAGAGGAGATGGGCCTGGATTACGAATTACACGCGATGCCGTTTCCGCCTCGTATGTTCGAGCGGGAATACCTGCAACAAAATAGCTTGGGTACCGTGCCCTATTTCGTTGATGGTGATGTCATCATGACGGAGTCAGCAGGAATCTGCCAGTATCTGGTGGATCGCTATAAACGCTATGACTTTGGACTCGAACCAGGCCACCCTGAATATGGGAGCTATCTCAATTGGTTGCATCATTCCGATGCAACCCTGACATTCCCACAGACCATTGTGCTGCGTTATACGGTACTTGAACCAACGGAGTCGAAGAAGGAAGTTGCAGACGATTATGCCAAATGGTTTATCTCGCGACTGCGCAGACTGGATGCTCACCTGGAAGATCATCAATATCTGGTGGACAACCGATTTACTATTGCCGATGTCGCGATCGGCTATGCCTTGTACCTGGGTCGAGTTTTGAAGCTGGACGACGCCTATAAACCGCAGACAAAAAGCTATCTTGAACGCTTAACGGAGCGTGCTGCGTTCCAGCGAGCCGATGCGATACGAGAGCCCGGGGCAGCAACCAGCCCTTCATTATTTTAATATTTGGTCAGTCTTATTTGATAACAGATACTGGAGTGAATGAGTGAGCGCAACAGAACAGGAATTGAACGCATTTCGCACGCAGGTATCAGCGTGGATGAAGGATAATAATCCTGCCGATCCCGGTTTCTTGCTGCCGCAAACCTTCATGGAGGTTGGCACTGAGCAGCAACTGGATTTTTTACGTGAATGGCAACATAAAGTCTGGTCGGCCGGTTACCTGGGAATGGCCTGGCCTAAAGAATTTGGTGGCGGCGGTGTCGATCCCGTTTTTCAGAACATCGTTGACACTGAAATGCGCAGGCATGCTGTGCCTATCTGCTTCAACATCATAGGTCTGGGTTGGGCCGGCCCTTTGATCAACGACATAGGCACCCAGGAGCAAAAGCATCAATACCTTAAAGGTATTCTTAGTGGTGAAGACATCTGGTGCCAGGGGTTTTCAGAGCCCGACCACGGTTCCGATCTGGGGAACGCCCAGATTAAAGCGGTACGCGATGGTGACGACTATGTGGTGAATGGCACTAAAATATGGACCACTATGGGCAACTACGCCAAGTACATGATTCTACTGGCGCGTACCAATCCCAACACAGAGCGAAAATATGACGGCCTGTCTTTCTTTTTATCACCGATGAAAATTGAGGGCGTTGATCCACGGCCCATCCGGAAGATAACGGGTGAGTACGGTTTTACTGAAACTTTTTTCACGGATGCCCGCATTCCCGCAGATTGCATCATGGGCGAAGAAGGGCAGGGTTGGAAAGTTGCCATGCAAACTTTACAGTATGAGCGCGGTGCGGAGGCCGGTAGTGCGGGCGGTATGGCTTTTATTCGCATCGTAATCGACGATATGATCAGTCAACTGAGCGACGTCAGCAGAGACGGCCAACCTGTATTGGAAGACGCTGTTGCCCGCGACGAGTTGGTAAAGTTGATTATAGAGGAGAAAGCTCTGGCCCTGGGCGACAAGCGCGCGGCCATCGCAGCACTGACCACGGACTATCCGCATTCTTTACCACTGTCCAGCAAACTCAGGATGAGTGAGCATTCGCGACGCATGCGACAGTCTGCGATTAGCATGCAAGGCGCTGCCGGCAGTCTATACGTGGGTGATGATCAGGCGCGTCAGGGCGGTTTCTGGCAGCGAGCTTACTTTAATAGCTTTTCAGCCACCATTGGTGGCGGTACCAGTCAGGTGCAGTCCAATATTATTGCCGAGCATATTCTCGGTTTACCAAAGTGAGGAATTCAGCTATGTCAGTTATCGGAAACACTGCGTTGAGCTTCAGTGAAGAGCAGGCCATGTTGTTGGACGTGGCACGGGAGTTTTGCCAAGACAAGTCCCCGATCTCACGGGTGAGAGAGCAACTGGAATCAGCGACAGGCTACGATGCTGCTATCTGGCAGGAAATGGTCGATCTGGGATGGTTGGGTATTTCTATTCCAGAGCAATATAGCGGCTCCGGTTTGGGCGTTGCGACCGTCGTGCCGGTGGTAGAGAGCATGGGTCGTTCCATGTTGGGTACTCCGCTTATCAGTACTACATTGGCGGCACAGTTGATTCTGCGAGCGGGTGACTCATCCGTCGCTGAACAATGGCTACCGTCGATGGTTGAGGGCTGCCCTGCAACAATTGCACAACTTGAGTCTATGGACTGGGGTGATGAGCTTGTTACCTGTAGCGTCGATGCTGATGGTGTGCTCAGTGGTCAAAAAATGTTTGTTCCCGATGGCGCTGCTGCCCAGATTTTCGTAGTGACTGTATTGCACGGTGGTGAGCCTGCTCTAGCGGTAGTCCCGCGCGCGCTGATCCCCGAAGCAGGGATTATCGAACACACCATAATTGATCAAACCAAGCGCGCTGCCCGCGTCGATTTTACGGGCGTAACCGTGCCCGCAGATCATCTGCTCACGGGCCCAGCAGTCTCGGAAGCTCTTCGTCATGCTAATTTGCTGGGCGCGCTACTCACCGCAGCGGAAGCCACTGGCAGTGCCGCCAGGTGTCTCGATACCGTGGTTGACTATCTGAAAACCCGCAAGCAATTTGGTAAGTTAATCGGTTCCTACCAGGCGTTAAAGCATCCCAGCGTAGACATTCTATGTGACGTGGACTCCTCCCGGTCGCTGCTTTACCATGCTGCCACCTTAGTGACTGACGACCCTCTTGACCGTGATACTGAGATTGCCTGTCGCATGGCAAAAGCTAAAGCCACAGAAACACTGCTTTACGCCAGTGACCGCGCTGTGCAATTTCACGGTGGTATGGGATTTACTTATGAATGCGATGCCCAACTCTATATCCGCCGTGCCCAATGGACTCAGCAACAGTATGGCGACGCACGCCATCACCGCAAGCGATTGGCGAACTTGTTGCTGGACAACATTGCGGCCTGACATCCGCCATACCGAGGATCAATGAGTAAACGAACAGGTATCAAGCGGGGTAAGTTAGGCAGGACACTCTCTGTATCGCTGGCAGGCTTACGTGCCGGCGGTGCCTTCGCGCTAGACGGCGCTGTCAAGAAACTGCGAGGAACTGAAGGCGAATCCATGAGTTCACCTTTTGTGCGCCGTGAGGCCCACCGGTTTGTCGCAGAACTGGGTCGCCTGAAAGGCACTTATGTGAAAATCGGCCAGATGCTGGCCCTGTTAGGTGAGCACTTTCTGCCGCCGGTGCTCACCGAGGCCTTGCATCAACTCGAATCCCAGACCCAGCCACTGCCTTATGCCGACATTGAAGCTGAGCTCAGAGCGGTGCTCGGTGATCGCATGAACGAACTACAAATAGAGCACGAGGCCATCGCTGCTGCCTCTTTATCGCAGGTTCACCGCGCCAAGGTCATCGCCAGCGGCGAGCAAATCTGCCTGAAAATTCAGTACCCGGACCTCGCCGAAGTCATCGACTCAGACTTTGATACCGTGGTGAATATGCTCATTCTGGCGCGTTGGGTAAAGGCTGGTCGTGATCTCGATGAATGGCTAGGGGCGATGCGCGAGCAGCTACATCAGGAGATTGATTACCAGCGCGAAGCAGAAATGGGCGATAAAGTGAGCGGATTTGCCACCGACACTGTCTCGACGTTGGGTCGCTATCGCGTCACGTATCATGTGCCCAAGCGCTATCCAAGATACTGCCGCGGTACCGTGCTCGCCATGGAATATGTCTCGGGCCATCTGGTAACGCAGCCCGAGGTGGCCGGGCTGTCGCAGGCTAGGCGCAACGCCCTAGGCAGTGCCATGCTCGAGTTATTTTTTAATGAGCTGTATCAATGGGGTGTGCTGCAAACTGATCCCAATTTTGGCAATTACCTGATTCGCAGTTCGTCCAGCAGTGACGACATAGTGCTGCTGGACTTTGGCTCCATCCTGAGCTGTGATGACAATTTTCTACTACATCTTGGCAATACCATCGCCGCCGGCCAGTCAGGCGACCGGGCGCTATTGGTGGCCAGCTTGATTGGCCTGGGCTGCCTGCAGGAGCACAACAGTGAGCTGGCGAAAAACAGCTTCAGTGACTTTTGTCTTGAACTGTTGGAACCACTGCGAGCACCTGAAGATTTGCCTTTGGAGTACCTGAATGACAAGGGTCAATATTGCTGGGGCAGTTCACGTCTGATTCGCCGTGTCGGCAAAAAAGCGGCAGCATCTGCGGCCACTCTGGATTTCACTGCCCCCTCGCGAGAATTTGCGATGATCGCCCGCAAGCTTACGGGCGTATTTACTTTCATCTCGGTGCTCAATGCCGAATTCAATGGCCATGACATAGCGCATCGCCATATCGAACAATGGCGTCAGGGGCAATAGATGGCAGATAAGAAGGGCAGTGACTCCGAGGAATCGCGTTCGGCGAAGGGCAGGTCCAGCAAGGCGGTGCCTACGGGACGGGTCAGCCGTTTTGCCAGGGTGGCCAAACTGGCCAGCGGTGTCGCCGGTGGCATGTTGGCGGAAGGGACTCGCCAGTTGCGCGCGGGTAAGCGCCTGCGGGCGCGCGACCTGTTACTGACTCCGGGTAACGCTAAGCGGGTCGCTGATCAGTTGGCCGATATGCGCGGCGCGGCAATGAAGCTTGGGCAGATTCTATCCATGGACACCGGCGATCTGTTACCCAAAGAGCTCACCGATATTTTGGCGCGGCTGCGCTCGGATGCCCGCACCATGCCAGTAAAGCAACTGCGCGCGTCGCTGGTGCAAGCTTATGGGGAAGAATGGGAAGAGATGTTCTACGATTTTGATGTCAATCCAATAGCCGCGGCGTCTATTGGTCAGGTCCATAGGACCACCTCGCCTGATGGCGCAGATATCGTGTTAAAAGTGCAGTATCCCGGAGTAGCGGATAGCATCGACAATGACGTCGATAATATATCCGCGGTGTTGCGGGTTTCAGGTCTGATCCCGAAGGGAATCGATCTTGGCCCCTTGCTGAACGACGCCAAGCTGCAACTCAAGGATGAGGCAGACTACCTTAAAGAGGCCGTGTACTTGCAGACCTTTGCGGAGTTTCTGGCTGACGACCAGCGCTTTGTCGTCCCCAGGTTACTGCCTGAGCTCACGCATAAAAACGTCCTCGCGATGTCTTACGAGAGCGGTCAACCGATTGAAAGTCTGGCGGATCAACCGCAGGAAGAGCGTGATAGGGTGATGTCGGCACTGCTGGATCTGATGCTCACTGAATTGTTTGAGCTGAAAATGGTGCAAACCGATCCTAATTTTGCCAACTACCAATATCGCCCCGCTACGGGTGAGATCGTGCTCCTGGACTTTGGCGCGACTCGCAATTTCAAAGTGCAGTTTGTAAAGGACTATACAAGCCTGTCGAAAGCAGCGATTGCAGAAAACCGGGGTCGCCTGGCGAAGGCTGCAGATAAACTGGGCTATTCCATGGGTGATGAAGATTCCGACTATCGGGATTTGGTGTTAGACCTGTTTATGATCGCCCTGGAGCCGCTGCGTTTTGATGGCGACTACGATTTCGGAAACTCGGATATGCCAGCTCGCCTGTCAAAGCTCGGTGAGTCGATCACCGACTATCGCGATTTTTGGCGGGCACCGCCCATAGAGGCAGTGTATTTTCACCGCAAGGTTGGCGGCATGTTTATGCTCGCCAGTCGATTGCAAGCGCGCGTCAATGTGCGGGAACTAATGCTTAGACACTTGGGCTGATATCTCAGCCCAAGTGTCTAATCAGCAACCAGGCACCGTCTCCAAGTCAACATCTCTTTGCTCCCGCTTAATACGCGACAGCAAAGGTACCAATACCACCAGCATCAACGGTGTGAAGATCACCAATAGACCGAACAACGTCGGCACCATCCCGTAATGATCCAGTGCGAAACCCAGCGTAGGGCCGGAGACAATAAAGAGTGCTCTTACCCCAAGGCTGACTAAAGAGTTCACCGTCGCTCTAAAATCGCCGGGCACTCTTCGATTCAAAGCATCATAGAGTAATGTCATGCTGATGCCTCGTGACAGCTGAACCATGAATCCAAACATTACTCCGATCCAACCGCTACCCAGCGCCATTCCCAGCAAGCCAGCCAGCGGTAGTATGGCGACCAGCACCAACAGACGGCGTGTCCCGAAGAAGTTTTCCAGAGATGCGGCATAGCGCGCACCTAAGCTCACGGTTAGCGCAAACGCCGCCCAAATGTAACCGAAGCTGGTCAGCGGCACACCCTGAATATCCCAGTACTTCTGGTAAATCCAGAACACGTGCACAGCCAGTAATCCAAACACGGCGATGGTGAAGGCTGTCCACAATACTATCGGCTTACCGTATAACAGCAGACTCATAATTTGGCGAGCGTTACTGCGGTGGTCACCCTTAAAGGGCGGTCGCGGAACCTCTACCAGGCAGAGCCCGATAATAAACGGGGCCAGTCCGGTGACCGCCTGCACCCACACCACCCAGTTCATGGAGACCAGTAACAGCCAGCTCGCGACAATGCCGGCAACGCCGGATGCAGCAGCTTCGATGGATATCAGTCGGCTTAGTGACTTGCCCGCGCCAGCGCCACCGGGCTTACCGTTTTTTTGCAGGTAAACCTCGGTGTCGTAAAGCAGGGCAAGGTCAGCGCCCGAGATAAGACTGAAGCCTACGCCCAGGATCACTTCGTAGATTAGAAATTCTACGAAAGTGTCTGCCCATAACAGGGAGAAAAAACCCACGGCATTAAGCGCAGAGCCAACCAGTACAGCATTGCGTCGCCCCCATATGTCTGCAAGGTAACCGGAGGGCACCTCACACAGAGCAATGGTTAGCGCGAACGCCGCCTGAGTTTGCAATACCTGGCTCATGGACAGGCCGTAGCCCTGCAGCAATGGCACGAATATCGGTATCACAACTATGAAGCTGTGAAAGAAGCCCATCACGTAGATGGCGGTTATATTTTTTTCTAATGACCGGTTCACGGTACTCACCTTGTTATAGCCGAGTACCCGGTTTGCGGAGGAAAATCTTCTGGCAAAAAAAAGGCCTCCGGAACTGGGTTCTCGGAGGCCTTTTCGTTGAATTCTTAACTAATCAGAGCATCCTCAAACTACGCTGCCCGCATACAGGCACGTCGACAGATCGTTAATACTAACGTGTCGTTGTAGCGTTTTTTCCTGTTTAAAATGCATCGTCATAAGCGTGGTTCGCGTTTTTCCTGATTGCCTGCGTTTATCGCAGAGCAGTATGGTCGTGGTTTCCACGTTCGGCGTCAATTGCTATTACTCCGAGTGGGAAAATTTACGTTTAGAAGATTGAGGCGATGATTATTCTCGAAAGGGCTCAGTGTACGGCGGATTTTTCACCTTATTGATCCTGGTGTGCTTAAGGCGCTTTAACGTTGGGAAAAAAGAATAGGCATTTGATTTGATTCCGGATTGGTTCAACTAACTACGTTATCCATCGACGATTTTTCATTGGAATTGCTATCCTGTAACAACGTTAACAAAGTGGTATTTTGAATGTATAAAATTTGCGCTCTGGCTTTATTATCCGTACTGACGCTTACCGCCTGTGGAGACTCGGACAGGCGATCGAGTGCGCCTGTGTTAGTACCTCCAGAACCTGCACTGATCTATTCTGCTGAAGTCAGACGCACTGAATACGGTATTCCCCATATTAAAGCAGATGATTGGGGGAGTCTGGGATACGGGTTTGGCTACGCCTACGCTCAGGATAATTTTTGTGTGGTAATGCGAGAGATCATTATCACTACCGGTCGCTCCGCTGAAGCGTTCGGCGAAGAGGATGGCAGCACGGATTCAGATTTTCTGCTGCGATTTATCAACGGGGACAAAGCCGTGTTCAAGGAGCAGTTTTTTGATCAGCTGCCGCAGTACGCTAGGGATCTCTCTGAGGGCTATGTCGCGGGCTTAAACCGTTATCTAGACGAAACCGGAGTCGACAATCTGCCTGAAGGCGACTTTGGCTGCCGTGGGGCTGATTGGGTTGCCCCAATAGATGCGGTTGATCTAGCCCTTTATCTGCGGCGTCAGGCGTTGCGGGGTAGTTCTACCCAAGGGATTTTTCAGAATGCAATATTGTCTGTGAGCGGGCCGGATGGACAGCGGGTAGCGTCGGCCGTCAACAGCGCACAGATTGCGAGTTCGCCCGGTCTGGCACAAATGGCGACCGAATTGAGCAGCACCGAATTGGGCAGTAACGGCCTGGTGCTAGGCCGAGATGCGACTCAGGATGGCAGTGGCATGTTACTGGGCAACCCCCATCAACCCTGGTTTGGTGACGGCGCCTGGTACATGGCGCATCTGACGCTGCCTGGGGAATACGACGTCGCCGGGGCTGCGCTGCAGGGGTTTCCCTTTATTGGTATTGGTTTCAATCAGGATTTAGCCTGGACTCACACGGTCTCATTTGCCAATCGCTTCAGCCTTTACGAGCTTAAGCTCAATCCGGATAACCCCCTCGAATACGAGTTTGATGGCGAATGGCGTGAGATTAACGCCGAAGAGATCACCATCAAGGTCAAGTTGACAGATGGTTCGCTGGAGGACCGGTCTTTTACAGTTTACAGCTCACATTTTGGACCCATCGTTAACCTGGGGGGGCTTGAGCCCTTGCTCAATGGTTGGCCAATGTTCACCGGTACGGTGTTGTCCTTTCGCGATGCCAACCTTTTTACTGGCGTACGCAGTGTTCAGCAGTGGATTGAGAAAGCACAGCAAACCAATATTGAGGACTATCGTGAATCGTTGAATATCATTGGCAACCCTGTGTTCCACGACCTTGCCGCCGATCGTCATGGTCAGGCGTTTTATGGCGAGGTGTCGGCGGTTCCATTTATTACTCAGGAGCAGCTGGATACTTGCGTTAAAGGTATCGTTGGCCCGTTGCTGGCGACAGCGACGACCAACGTAATTATCACTCTGGACGGTTCCGACTCTGGCTGCGAGTGGGGCGACGATCCGGATGCGCCTGCAGGCAGCAATCTCTATAGCAGCGGCAAGCTACCTCAGATTCAGACTACCGACTATGCCAGTAACAGCAACAATAGTTACTGGCTTAGTGATGCCAATAATCCGCTGGAAGGATTCCCGACTATTATGGGACCGTTGGGTTACGAGGGTTTGCAGCAATTTCTGCGTACCCGACTTGGTCATCAGATGGTAGCCCAGCGCAAGACAGCGAGCGATGGACTGGATGATAGTCCATTGTTTACCCTCGAAAATTTAAAGGACATGATGTATCTCAATCGGGTCTATGGCGCTGATCTGGTGCTGGATGACGTCCTTGAGGTGTGTGCTACCGAAGCCGCTGTCGATGTTCAATCGGCGTGCGAGGTATTGGCTGACTGGGACAGAAAGGCTGACCTGGACAGTCGTGGTATGCAGGTATTTACAGAGTTCTGGCGTGTCATCCGCGAAGAATTTGCTGGCTTTCAAGGCGTCGTCGAAAGTGATGAGTTCTGGTTGGTAGATTTCAATCGTGATGATCCGGTGAATACACCGGCGGGTATCGATCTGGAAATCGCCGCCAATCATGGCAGGGTGATATCTGGATTAAACGACGCGATCGAAAGATTGGCCACAGCCGGCGTATCTCTGGATGCACCCTGGGGCGAGGTACAGTATCTGCAA
>JBLIEI010000026.1:0-54163 GCA_047633055.1 Halieaceae bacterium
CAGCTGTTATCACGGGTGGTGTCTTTGATGGCGCACCTGAAGTCGTGATCAATACCCCTTTGGGTCACACGCTGACAATCACCGGCGTTGCCGGTGGTGTGGTGAGTTATACCTATACACTCAATGCCGCTGAGGCCCACGCGGGTGTTGGTGAAGATAGCATCTTCGAGAATTTTGCAGTGGTTCTGACGGATACGGATACGGGCGTTGCCAACGGTACGCTGACGGCAGCCATTGTGGATGATGTCCCCGAAGCGAACGCGGATGGCATTTTTGACATCCTTGAAGATACCGCGAAGGATATTTTGTTCACTGAGTTGTTGTCTAATGATGAATCGGGTGCAGATCTGAATGTCAGCGTTGTTGGGCTGGGTTCGACAGCGGCGGCAAAAGGGGTTGTTACAGTCGAGTCTGGACAATTTGTCTACACGCCTACGGTGGGTGAAACGGGGCAAGATACGTTCAGTTACGTGATCACCGATGCGGATGGCGACACGTCTGAGGCGATCGTGACAGTGAACCTTGCTGAAGACTCTACGCCGACGGCGAACGTGACTGTTGCGTACGTTGACGATGATGGTCTTGATCTTCCCAATACCCAGCCTGATGCAGGGGTGGGCGATGAGACTGCGCCGAATACACAGGCAGATGAATCGGCCTTTAGCGGTACCTTTAATGCGGTCACAGTACCGGATGATCCTGCGAGTGACTTCAACTTTGTCAGCATGGTTGGCATCACTGATCAGATTGGTCAGGAAGAAGTGACGTATGCCTGGGATAATGGTACGTCTATGCTGACAGCCACAATCAGCGATACGCCGGTCAATGGTGGTCGCTCAGGTACGTTGTTTACCGTCGAGATTACGGATCGTGTTGCGGGCGACTATACGTTGACCCTGGCGCAGAACGTATTGCACCTGGACGATGTGGCGAATGAAGAGAACGATGCGGCCACGGTTAACTTGCAGTACACCGTGGTGGACAGTGATGGCAGCCCTGCGTCGGGCGCGCTGACAGCTAACTTTGATGATGATGTGGGTATGGTTGGCATCTTCGCTCCACTAGAGGTTGCCAACGCCGACAATGCAATGGCTTCAGGCACTGCAGTCGGCTTTGGTTCAGGTGCAGATGGCTGGCAGGATATTGATATCTCTCTGCCTCTGCCAGGCATAGACGGCCTTACTTATGACGAAGGCGCCTACGACCCTGTCACCGGAAGAGTCACATTCACTGCGACTGAAACCGATGGTGGCGATCCTGTCTTCGAGTTCTACGTAGAAGAGGACGGCGACTATAAGTTCACCTTGATTAAGGCAGATGCTGGTTCGTCAGTGGAGACTACTTTCGCTGGAGTGAATGCGGGTAGCCCCGCTGATGGTTATCTATTTGGTGGTGACACGGCTGATCCTTCGGATGACGTTTTTGTCCGACCTGATGGTGGTACCAATACCGAGATTAACCCTAGTACCACCGGCATTTCTGGTGATGCGAACTCGATGTTTGTCGGTGAGATCTTGACCTTTGAGTACAACGGCACAATGGATACGGCGGCATTTGCTATGTTTGGGGGCGGGGGTATCTTCACTGTCACAGTTTGGGATTCGACGGCCCCGGCTACAACTGAAATCTTTGTTGGTGTTAGCGCTACCGGTGGTAACAGTAACGATCCTGGAATTATGGAGATACCCCAGGCTCCGTTCGAGTACGACCGCATCAGACTTGAAGTAACAGGGTCACCGTCGGCCCTGAAGATATTGGGCACCACGGCGGTCGATCTTCTCCTGCCGCAAGGTCTGGACCTTGAGTTCGGAATTACTGGTACTGATAACGATGGTGATACAGCGACAATAACGGTTAGTGTAACTGTGGATCCCGGTTTACCTGCGGCTCCGGAACCCGCTGCGCAGCAGCCCCTGGAGGTGGCTGAGCAGCCCCCGGCCGAAGATCGTCCAGCCGAAGAAGCTTCAGCGGTTGTCCATAGGGCGACCGATGGAGTCGACCTGCTGTTTGGTACAGAGGGCGCCGATGTCTTCGTCTGGTCATTGACTGACAACGACAAGGACGGGGATGTTATCACCGGGTTTGAACTTGGCACTGATGTGATTGATATCAAGGATATTCTTGGTGAAGATTTCAACGCGGCCGAGGACGAATTGTCGAGTTATCTGAGTGTAGATACGGTCGAGTCCGGCGGTGTCACCAGCACAGTGCTTACGATAGACAGTGATGGTCAAGGCAAATTCAATAATGGTGGCGCCGAGCAGGTGATCACTATTGAAGGTGTCGATATCATGGACGGTGCCAGTGATGTCAATGCAGCTCTCCAGAGCATCATTGACAGCAGTAAGCCAATCACTGACTAAACCCCGCTAAGAAGGTAAACTTACCCCCACAACGCTCACGGGTTGTGGGGATTTTTATTTGGAGAACACTAATGCCTTTCGTAAAGCGCAATGAACAGAGCGGTATTGCTGCGGTCAGTCAGTCGCAGGAACCGGGGTTCGATGAAGAGTTGGCGGCGGACGACCTTGAGTTGGCCGCTTACATAGCGGGGCTAGAGCAGGGCAGTTCATCTCTAAGCGCAACTGATAGTGACTTTGTGCGGGTATTGGAAGATGTCGTGCAACTGCTGGTCGATAAAAGTGTAATCCTGTTCACCGATCTACCGGAGTCCGCCCAGAAGAAGATGCTCTATCGTCAGCGCCTGCGTAGCAAGATGGGCGAGAAGCTCGATTTGCTGGGAGACGATTAGCGCCCTCACCTATTCACAGCAACTCAATCGCCGGGGAATAGTAGTCAGGTTTGTTCAGCCTGTCGAGATAGTGGGCTGGCTACTAGCTTAACCTAATTCCGGGACCGGTAGCCCCATCCAAGCCTATCTCTTTCAAGGTCGCCCATTCCTGCTCAGTGCGAACCCCTTCACCGAGCACCAGCATGCCAATGGAATGCCCAACCGTACATAGGTTTCTAAGCAGGTTTTGATGAGAGTTATTTTCGTTAATAGCGCGAATAAAGATAGCGTCCACTTTAAGGTAATCAACACCTACGTCGCTCAGCTGGCCCAATTCAGACAGCTGGTACCCCATGTGTTCGATACCGATCTTGGTGCCGAATTCCTTGGCGCGATTACAGAGATTCTTGAACGCCGTCAGGTGCCTGAAGGCCATAGGTTCCGATATCTCCATCCACAGTTTAGCGGCAGCCTCGGGATGGGTAGACAGCCGTTCGCTGAGCCATGTCAGAAATGCGGGCTCAACCACCGCAGCCACCGACAGATTGATACAGGTTGGCTCGCCGCTGGCAGCAATTTCCTCAAGGGCAAGATCGATGACCTGTTGATCTAGATCACCGGACAGCTCCAGCCGATTTATCCAGGGTAGAAAACGGCCTGCGCTGATTTCCTCATCTCGATGTGCCAGGCGCACCGGGGATTCCATATGCAGCAACTCTCCCTTGGTGTTAATGACGGGGAAACCGGCCAACGAAAACTTGTGGTCGCGAAAAGCGGCAATGAAAACCTCACGCCAGTGCTCCATTTGTTCACGTACGGAGGTCATCTGAATATCGCCTTTTTGCGTTATGGCGATTGTAGAATTTCCTTCCGTATCGACGTTGAGCAAAGCCCCATCCAGACGAGTGAGGATTTCGCTGATGGTCTCGCCGTGCTGGTAAATGGTTGATGACCCAGGTAGTTTTACGTTCTTATCCATACTTCGATTTTCGATGATCTCCTGAATGGCCTTTTGCGCGTCCTGTGCAGCTTGTTCCGCCTCCATGGCGCGCGGTGCCAAAATAGCGAAATCAGAACCATTCATCCTGCACGCGGCCCAACGGCTGTGGCTCATAACAATGCGATTAAGCTCTTTGCCGACGTCTTTGAGCATACTGTCGATTGCTTTGCGTCCATAGATCTGGTTCAGGTCACTAAGCCCTGCTAATCGAATCAAGCTTAGGCTGCCGGTGGAGTTCACGTCGTCACTTTCTAACGCGGCATCGAGTGCCTGCATAAACGGTTCGCGATTCATCAGCCCGGTGATTTTGTCTACATGGGCTTCACGTTGCCATTTCTCGAGTCGCCTGGTCTCCTGACCAAGCACTTGTTTTATGCGTGCAGACAGGGTGTTCATAGCGCTAACGACTTGCTTGAACTCCAGTGTGTAGGGCTCATCGATGGTGATAAATCGTCGGTCCCCGATGGCCTGGGCTTGGTCGACGACATCTAGAAGTGGGTGCAAAATACGCTTGAGTACGTAGCGGCCCAGAACACCAGCAGCAATCATGGCGACGAAGAACACCAGCGCCAACTTCTTGGTGCTATCCCACAACTCGCCATAGGCAAACCGTGAGTGACTGCGCACGGTAAGCGTGCCTAACTGTTGCCAGCCTTTTTGTACTGAGGCGATGCCCGGCTCCACGTCAATGGGGAACATTGCGATAAACCACGCTGGAGCATCGTTAAGCGATTGGTCATCAATTCGAGTGATGGCCGTGTTGCCTTCAGCATCGGTCAAGCTGATCATTTCGTAGAAGCCGGTATCAAACTGTACGGAGAGGGTGAGCTCCAGCATGACTTCGTCTGCCCCTTGCTGTGTCAGTGATAAGGCCAGTGCACTGGCATTGTCGGCATTCTTCATCGTCAACTGCTGCTCAAGGTAAGATCGGGCCGAAAGCGTGCTGACCAGACAGCTACCGATGAATATCAGCGTTAGCATTAGGGTGATAGCCAGCCATAGTTGCTTAAATAATGACATGAGGATGCTCCATTTGAATGTGGTTAGCCCAGGCCTTCTGCCGCCGCTCGCTGCAGCAGGTCACGCCAGCGTGAAAGCTTGGCGCTCGGGTCTTTAGTGGCTGGCGCCAAGGCACCACCCACCCATAGTCCATTACTGTTGAATCCGTAGACCGGGGTGAGATCTGATCGTTGTGAGGCAGGGCGGACATCCATGATCAGGTTGTCCAGAATCTTTGGGTCGGCCGAGGGCGTTGAGTAATAGGCCAATACCATATGTGCTTCACTGATTTTGCTATAGGGCCCACCCATGCGTGCCTTAACGTAAGTTATGCGCAACTTGTTGACGTTGACACCGGCCAGAATCAGGCTGGCGTACTTGGCGATGCTAAAATCCTCACAGTCACCCATGCGCCTGGCCATGGTTTGTAGCGGTGTTGCCCAGTAATCATTCTGGCCCCAGGCTTCTTGATCCTGGACCCAGCGTATTTGGGTATTAAAGTAATCATTAATGGCCACAGCCTTCTGTTCATCTGTCCAAGGCTGGATTTTATCAATCATAGCGCGCCATTCGGCGACCGTATTGGCTGCATCTTGGCCGTAACGGGTCAAGGCAATGTTTTGCATCTTATCCAGGTCAGGGACGGCTAGCGCGAGGGTGCACGCCACTAAAACCGTTACCAATGTAGCTGAACAGTGAAGCATATAACGCTTAATTAGGGCCCAGACACGCTCCATGCGGTGTTCTTTTTATCCTCATGCGGCTTTATCCGCACCATACAAATGTGCCAGAAATTACCAATTTAGTGATATTTATAGGTGGATCTTTCAGTCTAGTCTATATTTCAGGTCAGAGTTACTGCATGTACTTCTATTTGGTGTGTTCTCGCCACTCTTTTGTGACGCAAGGCATAGTATTTTGTAGATCTTGTCTTGTAAGCGATCAATTTAGCCTATACTCGGATGGGCTGTACAAAAAAGTCTGGATCAGCTTAATTCAAGATTAACATGGACGAGGAGGGACTAGGGAATATGAAAAGGAACATTACATTTGTAGCATCCATTTTATTGACGTGTGGAGCGCTAGCCGGGACGGTACAGGCGCAGCCTGTTGCAGATTACCAGGAGGCGGTTAAGCAAGCTGTAATGATAAGCCCGCGGGTTAACGCCGCCTGGTATAACTTCGAGGCAGCCAGAGAGGGCCAGCGAGGCGCGCAGGCGGGTTACCTCCCCAGTGTAGATCTTTTCGCTGAAGCTGGCCGTGAAGATAGAGAAACGCCACTGGTCGATTTTGGCGATTATTCTCGTGACGTTACCCGCTTCAGTATCACCCAGATGCTGTTCGATGGTTTTGAAACCCGCGAATTGGTGCGTCAGGCAGGATTCGAGAAGCTCAGTCAGTATTATGAACTGCAACTGGCCTCTCAGGAGACCGCGCTGGAGGCAACCGAAGCTTATCTTGATACCGTTCGATTCCAGAAACTGGTGCGTTTTGCAGAAGATAACTACATCGTTCACCGTCAGGTTTATGACAAGATTGCTGAGCGAACCGGTGGTGGTATAAGTCAGGGTGTCGATCTCGAACAAGCCGCTGCACGTGTGGCCTTGGCCGAATCTAATTTGCTGACCGAAATGACTAATTTGCACGATGTGCAGGTTCGCTTCCAGCGTATTGTTGGTGGGGTGCCGTCTGAGGATTTACCGCTGCCGTCTGTTTCTACCGCCATGGTCCCTGAGATGCGAGAGCAGGTTTTGCAGGTTGCCTATGATCAAAGTCCGGAAATCGACGCAGCTATTGAGAATCTTCGCGCTGCTCAGTCAGCGGTAAACTCCACCAACGCGCCAATGATGCCGCGTTTAGATCTGCGCTATCGTAACGAGGTAGAGCACGATACCGACGGTTTTTCTGGTCGCTTTGATATTGAAGCTATCGAATTAGTGTTGAGCTACAACCTGTATCGAGGTGGTGCCGACGCCGCTCGCAAGCGTGAATTCTACAACCTGTATAACGCAGCGATGGAAGAGCGCAAGCAGGCCTGTTTCAACGTCCGACAGAACACCATGATCTCATTTAATAACATCAGCGCACTGGAAGAGCAGGTTGTTTTCCTCGATCAAAACCGAATCTCACAGGACAAGACTCGTCGAGCCTATAACGATCAGTTTGATCTGGGCCAGCGCACCTTGTTGGACCTGTTAGACAGCCAGAACGAATACTTCGATACTCAGCGAGCTTACATTAGCGCACGTGCTGACCTCGTTTCCGCCAAGGCTCGTACTTTGTCCAATATGGGCGTGCTACTAGCTGCGGTGGATGTGAATGGCCTAAACGAAGACAGGATCGCCGAACTGGAACTCGACCTGACGCGTGGTAACGACGAGAATGGTCAGGCCCTGTGCCCACCTGAGCCGCCTGCAGCGGTTACTGTGGACAAAGAAGCCCTGTTTGCCAGTCTGTATGGTGACAGTAGCTCAGATGCCGACGCCGACGCCGGAGCCGCAGTGGCGGTCGCCGCGCTCGCAGCGAGCAGTGCACGCTACAAGGACGCGGGCGGCAATGCAGTGAGCGTCGATTTGAACGTTTTGTTTGAGTTCAATTCTTCGGTGATCAGCAGCAACTTTGACCAGGAGATCGCCAATTCAGCCGCGGTCATCCGCGACAATCCCGGCGTACAGGCTATTGTTGAGGGCCATACCGACAACACTGGCACGCCCGAGTACAATAAGTGGTTGTCAGAGCGGCGCGCTGAATCTGTGCGCGGCATGTTGATCAATGAGCATGGCATTAGCCCCGATCAGGTCAAGGCCGTTGGTTTTGGTCTAGAGCGTCCGGTGGCCGACAACGCAACCAATGAAGGGCGAGAGATTAATCGCCGGGTTGAGTTGGTACTCAGGGCTGCTAGCTAAATATGCTAAAACGTTAGTGATTAACGTGAAATAGGGGAGGTTGCGAAAGCAGCTTCCCTTTTTTTTCGTCTATCCTGCTGACCCATTTTTTGCTGTCGGCGCAGATCGGCGACTTTGTCGTGTCAATGCTGACTCGCCTCGCTGAAGAATAATGCACCGGCCTGGACGTAAAACAGCTTACGAGAGGCTAATATTCAGTCGGTATGGCTGGCTTGTCCTAAAATTGCAATCGTTGGATACGCAACTGAGAATCGCACGAAAACCCCTATACCGAACAAGCCCCAATTCGACTTAAATGACTGTATTTGAATCCGGTTTCTTCATGCCATTGATCAAAGGCACCTTGAATCAGCCTCATCTCTCTCTGGCTGCTGGGATTGTCTTTGATATCCAGCCCCGCATTCTGTAAGCAACGAGCTACATCGCCAGTAATCAAAAAAGTGTCCTTACCCATATTGCGTAACACCCGTGGGCCGGTCATGCCGCCTAAGCGGCTGCCGTGTTTCTTCATATAAGCAAACAAGCCGATCAAGTCATCTTGTGGCCATTTGCTCACCATTTTGCCGAAGCTGCCTTGCTCGCTGGCAACCTGACAAAGGAAGCGGGCGTTGTCCTGTACTGCAATCACCTTTTGTCGATTGCGGATGATGAGTGTGTTTTGACTAAAGCGGTCTATCTGGTCCGGGCTTAACATTACAATTTTTTCTGGCGGAAATCCAAAGAACACCTCCTCAAAGCCGTCCCACTTATTGTTGACCACTCGCCACACAAAGCCTGCCTGGAAAAGGCAGCGCGCCATTTGTGATAACCAGCGGTTGTCCCTAGTGGCGGCCAGCATTCGCTTGGTTCTTACTTCGGGCATAAGCTCTGCTAATGCTTTTTTGCCGCCATAGTGTTTGGCGGCGCGCTGGTGAATGTCTGCGAACTTTTCCATGAGTGCTCCGATTTTGGGTCGCCAGTACAGCACAAAATAAAAAAGCCCGCACCTTTCGGGGCGGGCTTTTTTTGTGGACTCTGATGAAGTCTAAAACATGATGGCTAGCCTTCCGCCCCAGATTTCACCCTCCTCCATAAAATAGCTGTGGGAACCGGTGAGTACTGGTGTGTCAAAGCCTTGCGCCAGGTTCGCCTCATCAAAAATATTTCGACCGTAGAGCATTATCTCCCAATGCTCTGCGCGAACACCAAAACGGGCATTCACTTTGGTGTAGGCATCGATGAAGTCCAGTGGATCAAGATCGCCACCTGAGGAGAACTCATCCCGGTAGTTTACGTCTGCAGCAAAAAACAATTCCATACCGTTGTTCAGCAGGTAGTCGTAGTTGGCAAACAGCGCGGCGGAGTACTCAGATGCGTAATCTGTTGTCTTCCCCGACAAGTCGTTACTGGTAACGCCAGCGCTTGAACCGCATCCAGGATCGGCGTCCAGCTGTCTCGCGCTGCAGGGTCCGTCTTTAAAATCATCGTAGCTCGCATCTAGCCAGGCAATGTTGCCGCCCAGGAGCAGGTTGTTGGTGGCCTGCCACTGGGTGTCTAACTCGAGGCCGTATACCTCCGAAGAGGCCGCGTTTTTGACCTGGAAGCTCACACCTTTGAAAATAGAAATCTGCAGGTTGTCGTACTTGGTGTAAAAGGCAGCCCAGTTGATGGTCATACCCCCATCGAGCAGAGTGTGCTTGCCGCCAAACTCGAAGGCATCAACTTCCTCGTCGCCAAATTCAAAGTCGCCATTGGGAGCGGTTGGATCGTAACAATTCTCAATAGTAACGCTGAGGTCGGGGTTGGGGGCGCAGGGCAAGGTCCCTTGATCGATACCGCCAGGCTCGCCGTCATCCGCTGAGGTGAATCCGCCGCTCTTAAAACCCTGCGAGAAACTGGCGTACAGCATGGTGTCTTCACCAATATCCCACTGGACGTTCACAGAGGGAATCCATTTGTCAGTCTTGCGGTCATCTTCAAAGTTATAGGTATAAGTATTGAACGCACTGGCCTGGGTGAGGGCCAGGAAATAACTGTCGTTGGGTTCATGCATGCCAACGTCGCTATCGGACAAAAACTGGGAACTTTCTACGCTTTTTTCTTCACTGGTGTAGCGCAGGCCCAGTGTCACCCTCCAGGCGTCCGAGAGATTGAAGGTGCCCTGACCGAAGACCGCCCAAGAATCAGATTCAAGCTTGTAGTTGTGATTACGAGCTATCTGCTGCGGTCCGTAGAGGCCGCCAGTGGATATAAGCAGTGCACTATTGAAGCCCAGCAACGTAGGTACAAGATCATCTACATTGAAATCCAGTGTGACGCGGCGATCAAAACTGAGCTCACTAGACTCCAGATATGCGCCGGCGACGTAGTCAAAAAACTCTCCGCCAGGCGAAGTAATACGAAACTCCTGACTGACCTGCTCGAACTCCTGGTCGTCATCGCGGTGTATGAATTGGAGTGGAAGCCAATCAACGTCGACTCCGTCGATGTAGCTGTAGTCGGTATAGCCGGTTACCGATGTCAGAGTCAGGTCGCCCAGGTCGTAATCGACATTTAATGCAAAGGTGTTGAACCCTTCGTCATTGGAATCGGGGTTCTTGCCTATGCCTATCCCGTCCGCCTGGCTCTGGCCGTAGCCATTGTCTTTGAATGTGGTGTAATCCTTGTTTGCCAGTTCGGCGATCTCAGGATAAAAAACGTCGGTCAGTAGATAGCCTAATTGTGCGTTCTGATCCAGATTCGGAAACTGCTCCGCGCGGCTCGCCGGATCCAAATACAGTAGAGTGGCTGACGGTGCGCCGTTCCGTTCGAACTCGGTATTGGTGTATTTCAGGCCCATCGAGAGATTGTCAGTAGGCAGCCAGGTCAAACTGATTCGGTAGTTTAATTCCTCGATACCGCCCTCATCTTTGTCGAGAAACGTATTGTCTACGTAGCCGCCGGTTTCCCGATATTTGAAAGCGATTCTTGCGCCAAGGGTATCGGAGAGAGAGGCGCTGAGGAAACCCTCATAAAGCTGTCCCTCATTGGACTCCAGTGATGCAGCAAACTGACCGTTCAGTTCCTCGCCAGGGTCGGCGGAGGCGGTGGTGATATTTACCGCACCAGCAACCGTATTTTTACCAAACAGGGTTCCCTGTGGGCCGCGTAAAACCTCTACTCGCTCTACATCTACAAAGCCAGCTCGATACTGGCGGCCGCGACCCATATAAATTCCGTCGATATACATACCCACCGACTGCTCAAAGGCCTGGTTGTTGCCCGAGCCGATGCCGCGCATATAGATATTGGTATTCACCGCGGCGCTTGCGATGTGTAAATTCGGTACGTAGTCTGCAAGCGCCGCCATGTTGGGGATGCTGGCTTGTTGCAGTCTTTCACCCTGTATTGCCGATACGGAGATAGGCACATCTTGTAGACTCTCCGCGCGCTTCTGTGCGGTGACAATAACTTCTTCCAGTACCTGGGCCTGCGTAATTGAAGCGGCGCCTGCGAGGGTAAGGGCTGCGACCAGCGGTGCTATTCTGAAGGAAGGGTGCATAGGATAGTCTTCTCTTATAATGATGATTAAGATTGCGATAACGTGGCCGATGAGGTTTTCGGCGAAAATATCTGGTAATGGTATTTAGGTCGAGGGCGAAGCTCAATACCGGAATCGGACAGAAAATATACCGAAACAGTTTATTTTGAGTCATGTTCATCTTTCTGACGGCATATCAGTCGCGTCGTATTTTGCGGCAGAATTTTTATCCCGAGTGAGCAGATGGCAGCCTGTCCACTATCAGGCTCATGATCTATGTCCTCGGCGCGATATAGTGCAGTGCGCGATAGTAGCCCAGTGGCGATACCTGAAGTGGCTGGTTTGCTCTTCGGTGAATAGCGTACCGCCATTGGGGTTGTTAGCGCTAAGGCAACGAACCTGTATGTGCCAATTCCATCACCAGGTCAACCTCGGCACTTTGTAAATCTGGAGAACTGTTCAAAGCCTCCCGAATCACCTCTCGCTCGGTGTCGTCCATAGTGTCGTCGGCCATAGCAACCCGCGTGAGTGCAACGGAAAAGGCCGACAGGTATTGGGCCGCAGCCGGGTCGTGACGATCTAGCAGTTTTAGCATCTGGCTGGTAGTGGAGGCCAAGGCTTCACTGATCGGTCGAATTTCACCGTCCTCAAGGTGAAGGAGAGGTTGCCTGAATATTTGTCGATATGTTCTTCCAGCCCCACTTGTGTCAATACTTCTTCTACCCGTCGTCGACTCTCGACGCGGGACATTTTTCGTCGTCCAGCTGTAGAGTCATGGTGACATCTTGCGCAACGGTTAGAGACTCCAGCAGGTGGTGCTGCTGGGCAATGGGGCCAAATTCAGCCCGGGAAAGCCTAGCGTTTGAAACAGACGATTGCGGGGAAACCCGGGAGGGTTAACGATGTAAGCAGCCTTCGGGCTGATCTCTACTTCAACCTGCAGGTTAGTTAAAAAACTTACAGATTCAACTTCGTCCAGCACAACATTTACTTCGATGACGTGGGCATCAGCCTCGGCGACAGGGTCCATGCCGAGAACGTCCATGCGGCCGACTTTTAAGCCTACTCGTTCAACGGTACCGGGAATGTGGCGACAAACGATTTTATTAAATCAGGCTTTTTTGCTATTATTTTCAGGCGATCATGGTGACTAATAGCAAACGCCGAATTCTATATTTCCTCTGCCGCCACCGGTGGTTAACCGCGATGGTCAAATAACTCCTTGCGGTTCAAGTCGCGGTAAAGTTGCAGTGATTCGGGAGTGCTATTATCGTCCTCCATACGTTGGCGCAGTAGCTGCAGAACAAGCCGGGTGATAGGCGCCAGGTTTAGGGGTCCAACCTCGGCTAAATCAACCCAGTGCAGATCTTCCAGTTCACCATTACTTTTCAACTCGCCGCTCATATATCGTGCATCTACGGTAAAGAAGCGTGCATCGAAACGCCGTACCATGCGGGGCGGGGTAATCGCCCGAGCAAAATAACTAAGCTTGTCCAGAGCGGGAACCAAGCCGCTTTGGTAAAACGGCTGCCAATGCGGTGAACGGGTGCGAATGTGTTGCGGTGGTGGCGCGCCCAGCAGTAAGCCTGTTTCTTCAAATGTCTCGCGAACGGCAGCCATGGCAAGTCCTCGCGCTCTGGCCGGCGTAACCGACTCGAGCAGCTGCGCTTCCACATGAGTTTGTAATTCGTAGGGTGATTTTACCCGCGAGTCTCCAGGGTCAACGCGCCCCCCGGGGAAGACATAGCAGTGAGGCATAAACACATGGTGTGCTGTGCGAACTCCGAGCAGAACCTCACGCTCTTTCCGGAGAATGATCAGAGTGGAGGCGTCCCTAGGGCGCATCAGCGTCTTCTTCAGCAAGACGGATCGGGCCAAAGTGGTGGGGAAATTTGCCTTTCATGGGCGCATAAAAATTTCGGAAGGTATTCATGTCTGCGGTGAGATCACCCGAGGGCGTTACGGGTGGGCCAAAACCACCACGCTTTTTCCCATAATCGAGATAGGAGGGAACGATCGGCACCTCGGATTCTCTGGCAATGTGATAAAAGCCCGATCTCCAGCGGTCAGTTCGACTGCGGGTGCCCTCCGTTGGCACCACCAGCACCAGATCTTTTCTGTCTGCAAAGGTGCGGCGCATCGATTCCACTTGGTTCAGCTTACGGCTGCGAACGACGGGTATACCGCCCATCCATCGCATTAGCCAGCCCAGAGGTGGCCAGAACAGGGAGTCCTTGGCTAACCATTTGACCTTTAAGCCAAAAGCAGTCGCGAACAGCAGCATTAGCGGAAAGTCCCAGTTAGAGGTGTGCGGTGCAGCAATCAGCACGAAACGACGCTGTGTGGGTGGATCGCCTTCTATTTCCCAGCCTGTTAGCTCCAGTACGCGACGGGCGATAATTTGCCTAATCATCTTAGCGGGCTTGCGTCGAACGTTTTCTGGTGCGGCCGCGACTATTTCCGGGTTGGCCGGTGCCCTTCTTGCCACGTGCACGGTTTGCAGCGTTGACTCTGCTTTTCACGGGGGCGCTAGGTCGGCGAGGCGTGGCTATACGGCGGGTAGGCAGAGAGTGGTCTGGTTCAAAGCCATCAACTTGCTGTTGGGGTAATTCCTGACGGATCAGGCGCTCAATGCCATAGAGGCTTTCGGCTTCGTCGGCACTAACCAAAGAATGCGCACTGCCTGCAAACCCAGCGCGGCCGGTTCTGCCAATACGATGGATGTAGTCTTCGGGAATGTCTGGCAGGTCGAAGTTAACGACCTGCGGCAGCTGGTCTATGTCTATCCCACGTGCGGCAATATCTGTAGCGACTAGAGCCAGTACCTCGCCGCGCTTGAATTCATCAAGCGCCTGGGTGCGAGCGTTCTGACTCTTGTTGCCGTGAATTGTGGCACTGCGTATGCCGTTCTGCGCCAACTGCTTACAAAGACGATTGGCGCCGTGCTTGGTGCGGGTGAAAACCAGCACCTGCTGCCAGTCGTTTTCCTTGATTAATTGTGACAACAGCTCGGGCTTACGTTTTTTGTCTACGGGATAGACCCATTGTTCAACCCGCTCCGCGGTAGAATTTGGTGGGCTCACCTCTACCTGTGTAGGCTGGCGTAGAAAATCGGCTGCCAGCGAACGAATCGGTTTGGAAAACGTGGCGGAAAACATCAGTGTCTGCCGTTTATTCGGTAACAGCTTAACAATGCGACGGATGTCGTGGATAAAGCCCATGTCGAGCATTCGATCCGCCTCATCGAGAATCAGTACTTCGAGATGATCAAATTTCACCGCGCCCTGTTCGTGGAGGTCCAGGAGTCGCCCAGGTGTTGCAACAAGCGTGTCCACTCCCCGGTTAAGGATGCTGATCTGTGGATTGATTTTTACACCGCCAAAAACAACGGTAGAGGATGTTTCCATATATTTGCCGTATTGAGCGACGCTCTGCCCCACTTGTGCTGCAAGTTCCCGGGTTGGCGTTAAGATCAGAGAACGGGCACTGCGTTCCGGCGCTTTTGCGCCCGAGGCCAGGCGCTGCAGCAGTGGCAAAGCAAACCCAGCGGTTTTGCCCGTGCCAGTCTGGGCTGCGGCCATCACGTCCTTGCCGCTCAATATCAATGGAATGGCTTTGGCCTGAATGGGTGAGGGTTGGGTGTAGCCTTGTTCCTTGACAGCACGCAGCAAGGGCTCGGACAACCCGAGATCGTCGAAATTCATCGTCAGCTTCTCTTTAAAAACGTGGATACTGACTTTGATAACGCACTGTCAGCAGGTGCGAATGGGCGCATGTTACCCGATGAGAGGGCCATTGCAAGTGGCAACAAATGCCTCGCGCTGGATAAAAAACCAACACTTTTGGTCCCTTTGGTGCTTCTTGGTGAATAGTCGACGGAGAAAACAGGATCTAGAGAGGTATATTACTTACTTTTTCTGGCACACTAGCGGTCTATCCGGTGGGGTTTATTATGGATGATAAAGTGATTGCAGCTTAATGGCAGATCTGCAAATACCAGGCTATGAGCTCTATGAGCAATTGGGCCGTGGCGGCATGGCTACGGTCTATAGGGCCCTGCACCTGAATCTTGACCGGGAAGTGGCGATTAAGGTCATGGATCGGGGCTCCAGCTCTGACGATAGTTTTTCTGAACGGTTTATCCGCGAGGCCCGCATTTCAGCGCGACTGGTCCACCCGCACATTTTGCAAATCTACGACGTCAATTCCCATGCGGGGCACAACTACATCGCTATGGAATTTCTGGGCGGAGGAGACCTTGCCGGTATCATCCGCGGTGCGTTGACGCAGCGGGTGATTTACAACCTGATGAAGCAAATGACCGACGCTCTGGATTACGCCTCAAGCCAGGGCTATGTGCATCGCGATATTAAACCGAGCAACATTTTGTTGCGCACCAATAACGACTATGTGCTGGCTGACTTCGGTATCGCCAAAGCTGCGGATTCCGGCACTCAAATGACCCAGACGGGCCTCATGGTAGGCACCCCGAGTTATATGAGCCCGGAACAGGCTCGTGGGGTGGAGGTAGACGGTCGTTCCGACCTGTATGGCATGGCGGTACTGGGCTACGAAATGCTGACCAAGGAACTGCCTTTTGATGCGGATTCAGCGGTCAGTATCGCGGTAAAGCATTTGACCGCTGATATTCCCACCCTGCCTGAGACGTTGGCGCCCTACCAGGCCTGGCTTGACAAGGCATTGGCAAAAGATGCGAACGATAGGTTTCAGACCGGCGGCGAGATGTTCGCCGGTTTCTCGGAGGTTCGTGGTGAGTTTTCAGATGACGATGTGTTGACTCCGGCCAAGGTTCGTTCAGAACGGAACCCCGATGACGAAGATGCAACCTCAGTTGAGATAGGTGCTGCTAGCATGGGTAGTTCCTGGGGTGATCCTACGCAGGTCAGCCAATCTTCGCGGCCGTCACGGCCTTACAAACTGTCAGAGACTTCGTCGAGGCGCGAACGTTTGGTCACTGGGCAGTATCAGGCGGCCAAGAAAACCAAATCAAGTGGCGGTGGTGCCGTCGCCAAGCTCTTCCTGACTTTATTGTTGGTGAGTGGCGGCGGATATGGCGGTTATGTGTATTGGCAGACGACTCAGGATGAGACCACGAAAGGGGTTGAGACTGTCTCGGCTCAGTTATCGCGAGCCTTCACTGCGATGAATGAAAATGATCTAAATACCGCCTCGCAGGCTTTTGAGCGCGTGCTGGAGGTGCAACCAACGAATGCCGCAGCGCTCAAGGGCATGGCAGATATCGGTGGTTTGCAGAAGATAGAACGTAGAGAAAAAGCCGATAAAATTGTCATCCTAGCTCAAGCAGAGATAAATAAACTGGCGACGGATGCGTCGCGATCTGATGCGGCACTCACGCTATTGCAAGAAGCGCTGCAAGTGGATGCTGGCAATAAAAAGGCTGGAAAAGGGCTCAGTACTCTAGCTGATTATCATATGGCGGGTGCCAGACGCGCGATCGATGCCGGTGATTTTGCCCTGGCTGCAAGTACTTTGGTCAATGCGTTGGAAGTCATGCCGGCAAGATCCGACATCAAGCAATTATCCGCCAATCTTGCCGCTCAGGAAGCCGATTGGCTGGCCAGTCAGAATGTAAAAGAACTTTTTTCCGCTGCCAATGCTTCAATCGAAAGTGGCGAATTTACCAGTGCGACCCAGCATTTGGCTGTGGTGCTAAAAATCCAGCCAGATAGCGCCGATGCTCAGGGAGCGATGGAGGCGGTGGTGCAGGGGCTGTTATCTCGCGCGCAGACCGCAATCGGTAAGGGCAACTTCAGTGCGGCGAGTGTTGACCTCGATAAGGCCATTGAGATTGCCCCCAGCAGGGAAGATCTCGGCGAGTTGCAATCTCAGTTACCCGCGCTGGAAGAGGCCTGGCAATCTGAGAGTCGGATGGCTACCCGCCTGACGGAGGCCCAGGCTTTTTTCAGGAAAGGGTCGTTTTTGGCGGCCGCCGAAGTTTATCGGGAGGTGCTCAAAGTGACGCCAGATTCAGCGCCAGCTCAGCGTGGCTTGAATGACGCTTACAGTGCTCTGGTCAGTGCGGCACAAAAATCTGCAGACAAAGGTAAGTTTGACGATGCCCAGATGTTTCTCACACAGGCTCTGGAACTGGATTCCGATAGCGAGAGCGCCACAGCACTAGAAGGAAACCTCGCCACCATGGAGCAAAGTTGGAACGACCGTGTGGCAGAGAAGGCCAAGCAGAAACAGGTGGCCGCCGACGCCGCCGAACTGGGCATGCAGGCGATAGCCGCGGGTGATTTGGATAAGGCACATCAGATTTATAGGGAAGTCTCTGTTGAATATTCCTTAAGGGCGACAACTAACAAGTTGAAAGACGCACTACTCGAAGCTTATATCGTAGCAACTCGCACCGAGATTGGCAGTGAGCAATATGACCTGGCTCAAACCTTGATCGCGCAGGGCCAATCACTTTCTCCCGATCGGGAAGAGTGGGAAGTTTTAGAGGAAGAGATTGATTTCGCGCGGAATAAAGCCCGACGTCGTCTGGGTGGTTTCTGAGTAACATCGGGCTCACGGCTGCACGGGACAATAATCTAGCCAACCCTCAGCAGGATTATTAGTGGATAAAAAGTTATACGAAAAAGAATTGCGCAAACTTCAGGCCGAAATGGTGGCTGTGCAGGAGTGGGTGAAGCGCACAGGGCAGCGCATTGTTATCGTATTTGAAGGCCGCGATGCTGCAGGCAAGGGCGGGACTATCAAGGCGATAACTGCCAGAGTTAGTGCGCGCGTATTCCGAGTGGTTGCCTTGCCCGCGCCCAATGATCGGGAAAAAAGCCAGATGTACGTGCAGCGGTACATCAAGCACATGCCGGCTGCTGGAGAGGTCGTGATTTTTGATCGCAGTTGGTACAACCGGGCAGGGGTCGAGCGGGTCATGGGGTTTTGTTCGGATGAGCAGGCCGACAGTTTTCTGGAGATGGTGCCGGGCTTTGAGGCTGAAATTCTGCAGGACGGCATTATCCTGCTTAAATACTGGTTGGAAGTTAGTAGCGACAAGCAAGAGAAGCGTTTCAAGGACCGTATCGAGCAACCGGATAAACAGTGGAAACTTAGTGGTATGGATCTTGAGGCCAGGCGGCGTTGGTATGCCTATTCTCGCGCTCGAGACCTGATGATGGATGCAACCGACACAGATTCCAGTCCTTGGAATATCGTGCCCTCGGACGACAAACGAGCGGCGCATCTGAACTGCCTAAGTCATATACTGCAAGAAATACCTTACGAGCCGCTGGGTCAGTCTATTATTACGCTACCCAAGAGAAACAAAAGTGAAGCCTACGACGACAAGGAATCGATGAGTGCAAGGCGGTATGTCGACGCACTTTTTTAACGGGAGTACCACATGCACGCCCTCAGGCGCTATTTGATACCACCGTAGCGCTCATCCCATTTGTTTATAATCGCTTCGTAGGATCCATCTTTACGAGACTCAGCAAGCGATTGGTTAAATGCCGCTATCATCTCTTTGTGCCCTGCCATTTCGCGGCTCGCTGCCACGTGGCGTTCACGGGTTGGTAAATCAATCTTGATAACTTCAAATTTACTGCGCTGATCACCCAGGTATTCGTTGATTTGCATTACCATCGTGCGTTGATCCCCGATAACAACATCGACAGCGCCGTTAATCAGATTCAATAAATTCTGTATCAGGTGATTCTCTTCCACCAGGGTGACATTGGGAATGGCTTCAAAATCGATTCCGTAGGCGTAGTCAGAACGAATGCCCAGCCGTCGCCCGGAAAGATCATTCAAACTGCGCAGGCCACCAGGGCGCGCGCGCAACTTGATCATAATGAGTCCGCTACTCAGGTAGGGTTCACTGAACATTAGATCCTTGTTGCGGGCTTCCGTGTACCAGACTGAGGCGAGTCCGTCGTAAACGCCGATCTGCGCGCCTTCAACTGCGCGCGACCAAGCCTTAATGGTGATCTCTGGGGAGTAGCTTGTCCGGGAGTAGATATGCTT
Organism: Halieaceae bacterium; assembly: GCA_047633055.1. Taxonomy (GTDB): domain Bacteria; phylum Pseudomonadota; class Gammaproteobacteria; order Pseudomonadales; family Halieaceae; genus CALJFL01. Next base: position 19,149 of record JBLIEI010000026.1, read on the forward strand.
GACCAACTCCATAGCCAGCCCCTCCTCGGGTAGTTTTGCATCCGTATAGGGTGGCGAAGTATTGGCCATCAGTCGCACCGTAGATTCGGCGAATACGCTAGTGTTGACCAGAGAAAGACTTAGGATGAGCAGTAGTGCCTGCTTGATCATTTGCTATTCCTTATTATTTCCGATGTGTGACTGTTCACAGATTATATAGTAGCTGAAGGCATCTCGCCGCAGGGGATTTCAGCGATAGATGCTGTCCATTAAGCCAAGTCTGGTCAGGCGATAGACTACTGACTCGTAAATGACCCCCAGACCGTACCGTATCGCCGGTAGGCCGCTGATAGAGGAGGCTTCAGTGGTGTAGCGAGTGGGGCAGGTAACCTCGCCTATAGAATGGCCCGAGGCAATAATTTGTAGAAGCATCTGATTGTCGAAAATAAAGTCATCGGAATTGTGGGATAAATCCAGCCCCTTTAACAGTTCTGCTGAAAAGGCGCGGTAACCTGTGTGGTACTCGGAGAGCTTATAACCTGCTAGAAGATTTTCAATCATTGTGAGTATGCGATTAGCAAAATACTTGTGATAGGGCATGCCACCTTTTAGCGCACCGACGCCGAGGATTCGAGACCCCAATACGCAGTCAAATAAATCCTCTGCAATCAGAGATGCCATAGCCCGAATGAGCTTTGGGGTGTACTGGTAATCGGGATGAACCATGATGATGATATCTGCGCCAAGGTTCAGAGCCGCCTCATAGCAGGTCTTTTGATTGCCGCCATAGCCTTTGTTGCTGTCGTGCTGTATCACTAGATCAATATTCAGTGACTCGGCTATATCGGCCGTACCGTCACTACTCGCGTCATCCACTAGAATGACAGCATCTACGATATCGAATGGTAGTTCTTTGTAAGTCTGATCAAGCGTTATGGCAGCATTGTAAGCGGGCATTACGACACAAAGCTTTTTTCCCTTAATCATGTGCCTTCTCTATTTTTGCTACAAACTGCACTGTGGCTCCTTTTTTGAAGATTCCACTTAAACATAATTCCACAATTGCAAACGGAAACAGGAGTGTGGTCGGTAAAGTCCAGGCCAGTAGTATTAATATGCTCGAAAAGCTGGTGCCTTCAGACTTTTTTAAAGCTCGATAGAGCGAATTTTGCCGGGAGAGTGCAAGGGTATTCAATGCGCTCTGTACAAACCCGTAGATGTTCTGGAGGATATCGATATGATTCTCTTTTAGCACACGATAACTTCGCTGCGATAAACCTTCTCTCAGCCAATTTGCATCTATGTGCACCAGATGCCGGGGCAAATCAAGATGGAACCAGTATTTGCCAAACAGTTTTTGTTGCCAGCTGCCAAAATTTGGGACCGCCAAGACGAGCAGGCCACCGCTATTGAGTTTGCCGCTCAGGTGGTCAAGTAATGTATCCTGATTTTCAAGATGTTCCAGTACATGCCAGAGCACTATGATATCGAATTTTCTGTCTGCGTACCCGGCATTGAAAATAGAACCTGAGGATATCTCGGCTAACCCTTCTTCGTCAGCCACAAAACCCTCGCGCTCCAGCCCTAAAATGCGGGCACCCTGAGATTTAAAGGCGCGCAATAGCACGCCTCGACCACAGCCGATATCGAGAACCGAAACCTGGTGTGACTGCTGCTTCGCGCCATGCCACAGCTTTAGTAGATGTTTTGCTCGGATGTTTGCTGCAGCGGACACGCTATTTTCGATTACGGCGAGGAATTTGTTGTTGGGAGTACCGTAATACTCCTCGGTATACGCATTCTCGATGTGCTGCTGGGGGTCCAGTGTGCTGGTGATTGCACATTGATCGCAGATCGCCAGGTCGAAATTTAAATCGGCTAATTTGGGCGAGTTATCGAACCCGGGAGCATTGAATAACTGAGTAAGGTTAGCTGTTCCACAGTTGCGGCAATTATCGCTCAATTCGTTGCCTCTACATGTTGCTCTGATCTGAATAGAATGAGTTTCTTGGTTGCATAGTTGAACACCATAACGAAAAAACTTACCAGAATTTTAGCAGTGACTAAATTTAGGCCCAGGACTCCTACAAAAATCCACATGCCCGCCTGACTTAGCCCAAGACCCAAGGCGACTATAACGATGAAAATAGTGAACTCGGTACCAACGCGCTGGCGGTATCGTCGCCTGGAAAAGACCCAAAGTATATTCATGGAGTAGGCAGTTGCTAATCCGACCAGGAACCCCAAGAAATTCGCAAGCAAGTAGTGTAACCCAAGGTATTCTGTCCCTGTGTAAAAAACGGCGAAATCAAAGGTAAAAGCGACGATGCCAGAAATAATATAGCGAACTATTTCGAGACTAATGCGAGGCATGGAGAAGACTGAGAACAAGGAGGTAATTACTCTTTACCGTATCAAGACTCGTGAATAAGATCAGGCGCTGCAGTGTCAAAATTACCACCGTGACCATACTTCTCCAGATTTTTTTTGGCAGTATACATATTTGGGCTGAGTCTGAGCGCTATATTAAAAGCGACTACTGCGTCCTCTGTCTTATTTTGTCTTCCAAAGGCCACTCCCAGATTATTATATAGGTTTGCAGACCTTGAGCCCATATTCAGTGCCTGAACGTAATATTGTTCGGCCAATGCTAAATCGTTCATCGCCATGGCGATATTTCCCATGGAGCGATAGGTCATAGGAGTGTCAGGACGTAACTCCAACGCAATGCGACCGTGCTCCAGCGCTTTTGCTGGCATGTCGCGGTCTAGATAGTCCCCTGCTATGTGGACATGTATTCTCCAATGTGGACCCGATACATCAAGCGCTCGCGAGAAAAGCGTGTGCCTGTTTTCCCAATAACCCACCTGCAGATAGCATATAAAAGAAAGGTAGGCTATGAAAGCTGTAAAAATCGTCAAAGAGAGTGCTCTATATCTTGTTTTCGCGTCTGGTAGTAAATAGCTGCAAGCCAGGAGGATTCCGATTGATGGGATATACATATAGCGATCGGCATGTGATTGAGATCCAACTTGAACCAGGCCAACAACAGGTAGAAGAGTCGCCAGATAGCAGGTGAGCCCGGCAATCACCAGAGAGCGATTACGAGTTTGTGCGAAGGCGAAGGCGACCCAGCCGATGAGCAGGACGAAGGGAAACGCCAGCTCTTTTACTGACCATGATTTATCGAAAGGATAGAAAATGGCCAAATCCGTTGGCACAAGAAATTGTTTTAAGTAGATGGAATACCCAATAGCCGCATTCTTCACGCGGTCCATGTAGGTGAGGGTCTCCAGGTCGGCGACTGCTCCTCCATCGCTTTGCGCCATTAATGTCGTAACTGCAAGCATTAGCGCTATAATGAACAGTGGTATTTTGTCTCCCACAAACACTGCCAGAGAGCGGCTTTTCCACGAGTCAGCGAGGCCATTAAGATACTGACCTTTGCGGTAATGAAACATGTCTAAAATCACCAGGACCACTGGAAATGTTACTGCCATCGGTTTCGCTAGCGAGGCGAAAATGAATGCAAAAAGCAGCATGAGGTAGGAGCCAACTGAAGGTCTAGCTTGGTGCCGGTCGTACAGAATCAGGCCGATCAGATAGAAAAATGCACACAGCACATCTTTTCTTTCGGCGATCCATGCGACAGATTCAACGTGCTGCGGGTGAACAAGAAATATGAGCGAAAGGAATGCACCTTTTATCCTGCATCCACAGAGTCGTGTCAGCAGAATGTAAACTAGAATACCGTTCATTCCGTGAATGATGGCATTGTGGACGTGAGCCCAGCCTGGGTCGATGTCAGCTATTGAGACATCCAGCATATGAGAAAGCCAAGTCAACGGATGCCAGTTGCCGGCGTAAAAGCTTGTAAAAGCCCAGTGAACGCTCTTTAGGCTCAGGCCATCACGTACAGCGGTGTTCCAGAGTACGTATGAGTCATCATCGAAATAGACGTAGCCAAAGGTTCGCACCTGAGCATAAAGAGTGATTAGGAATAGCACATGCAGGCAAACGACTAGAGCGTCGGTGCGAGCTGGGCTTTCGATCAGGGTGGGAAAGGTAATCAATCAAACAATCCTATAAGGTTAGCAAGTTATACTTTGCCTCTCCTTTGCTTCAAATGCCGGGTGGGAGGAAAGATATGGCGCGATCCAGATAGACGACGTACCACAGATTTTTTAGAAGTATTAGAGGTTCCCCAAAAAAAATTGATAGCCTACACTGCGCTCCCGAGTTTTATCCACCGTAGGTTGAAATGCAAAGTATATTGTCCGAAAGTCTACAATTACCCTGTGGAATGGAATTGCCGAATCGTCTCGCTAAGGCGGCAATGACAGAGGGCCTGGCTACTCCTCAGGGAGTGCCCACCATTGAATTGGAACGGTTATACGGTATTTGGAGTGATGGCGGTGCGGGAATGCTGCTTTCCGGCAATATTCTGGTGGACGCGGATCATCTGGAGCGCCCTGGGAATGTGGTGATTGATCGTGAACCCGACGCGGCGATGGCTGATGCTTTGGCGCGCTGGGCGCGAGCGGGTACGCGCAACGGCAATCATTTTTGGGCGCAGATTAGCCATGCCGGCCGCCAGACCCAGAAAGTAGTGAATCCACATCCCAAAGCGCCATCTGCAGTGAAAGTGGACTTGCCTGGCGGTCAGTTTGGTGAGCCGGTGGCCCTCTCCATTGCTGAAATTGAAGATCTCGTGTCCCGGTTTGCTACCTGTGCGCGGGCGGTAAAGTCGGCTGGATTTACCGGCGTACAAATACATGCAGCCCATGGTTATTTGCTCTCCGAATTTCTCAGCCCTCGCAGTAATCTGCGTGAAGATAAATACGGCGGTGATCTGGCGAATAGGGCGAGAGCATTAATGGATATTGTAGCTGCAGTGCGTGCGGTAGTCGGCCCCGGATTTCCTGTAGCGGTGAAACTCAATAGCGCTGATTTCCAGAAAGGCGGGTTTGCTTTCGAAGACAGCTTGCAAGTCGCCGCTTGGCTAGAGGAAGCAGGCGTAGACCTGATCGAGGTTTCAGGCGGCACCTACGAACAACCGAAACTGATGGGTATGGCCGGATTGGAGCAGGAAGAAGTCCAGCATGTGGCCAAATCTACACTGATAAGAGAGGCCTACTTCGTTGATTTCGCCCTGGCCATGCAGAAGGAGGTATCCATTCCACTGATGGTCACCGGAGGGTTCCGCCAGCGCGCGGCGATGGAGCAAGCGCTGACGGAGGGCGGTGCCCACCTCATAGGGCTTGGCCGACCGATGTGTGTGATGACAGATGCTCCCGCGCAACTGCTGGCGGGGCTGATTGAATTGCCGCGACTTGAAAACACATTGTCTCTGTTTCCCTCCTGGCTCTCATTTCTGGGCAAAATTGATACCTTGCGAGCGTTGGCTGGTTTCTCCGTACAATATTGGTATTACGTGCAGTTAGATATGCTGGGGCGGGAAGGGCGCACCGACCCAGGTCTCTCTGTCTTTGCGGCGGCCAGGCAGGTTATGGCTCTACAAAAAAAAATACTGAGTGCTCGATAGCGGACATCCGATGTTTGATTTCTATTTGAATTACGAATACTGGTTCGCAGCAACCCAATTGGCCCTGGCTATGTTTGGCATGGGCGCCACATTAAAGGTTAGGGACTTTGTGGCAGTGGCAAAAAATCCATGGGCGATATCCGTAGGATTGGTGGTGCAGGTGCTCGCCGTGCCGCTGATGGCGTACGTGTTGCTAGTCGTGTTTTCACTGGATACCGGTGCCGCGATCGGTTTGGCTCTATGTGCGGCAATTCCGGGCGGTACCATGTCGAACGTGTTTACGTTTTTGGGGCGAGGCCATATTGCCTTATCCATAGCACTGACCGGAGTTACAACCGTTGCGTGTCTGGTTACCACCCCCATCGTACTGGGCTTGCTTATCTCTGAGCATATGCCAGCCGACTTCAGCATGCCGGCGGCTTCGATCGCGCTGGAGATTGCGCTGATTTTGTTGCTGCCACTGCTGCTTGGCATGATCATCCTGATGCTGGCTCCAGGGATAGCGCCAAAAATTTCAAAAATTTGTATCCGCACCTCCCTTTTTATTATCGTGCTGATTATTGTGGGTGCTACAGGCGCTGGGCGGGTAAACCTGGCGGAATTTGGCAGCCATAATTTAGCCGTTATTCTGTTGTTTCTGGTGATTGTGTCCAACATATCATGGCTGATACCTTGGGCGTTGCGGGTGTCGCAACCAGATACCACTGCCATTAATATCGAAGTGACAGTGCGTAATAGTAATCTGGGCTTACTGATTAAGGCGTCTATGTTCCCCGCGGTGGCCGGCGTGGCTGATCCGGTGGGTGATGCGGTGCTGTCTACCGTGCTTGTCTATGGGGGCGTTGCGTTGCTGGCTGGCGTGGCGCAAATCTATGTTTACCGCTATCTCAATCGAAATATCCCAGCCTCCATGCGTTAACTTACAGATAAATAACCATGCTGGGAAAGGCGGCTTCTGGATTCATTAGCATCACCTTCTTATGCCGAATCAATAAATGTCCTTCCGCTTCTTGCAGGTGATGCTCGTAGGTGCCCGCATAAAAACGTTGTTCCTCGCGATACCACATCACCACCTGAAAGTTTGAGGTCACGATCGTATCGCCGCCATCAGATTTACCGGTCTCCTGAACATTGCCAATAATATGAGAGCAGCGGATATTCGACTCTTTTGAAGATGCTCGTGGATGGACAAAGTTTCGCCGCCTTATTTCCATCATCACCCGATCGTCATAGAGATGCGAGATATGGTTGAGGTGGTCGGTTTGATCTTCCATGGCAGGCATCCAGTAGGTGCCGTCAGGTGTGTACAGGTCAATCCAGGCGTCGAGATTGGGCCGATCAAGGTGGGACGCTTCCTGATAGAGGAAGTTTTCGACTCTCCTGATATCGAGAGAAATCATGCTGAAACCTCGCCAGCCATGTATTCTTGCCAAGCGCCAAACTGGGTGCGGATGTCCAGGTCGCTAAGCCCGCCGCCTACCACACGGTCTTCTTGAATCTCGTCCTGTCCGTACTGGCGATGCATTTCAACCCATTCGCTAGCATCAGATTCCAGCCCCTCCTGCATTCTTCGGTAAACCTCAAGGTCGTCGGGACCCACCATGCCCCATGACGAATTAATCAAGCGGGAGTACAGAAGTGTGCGCTGTAACATCTCATCGGGGGCGCCTTTGAGTCTGAATGACCAGGTCTCAACAATAAATTTGTCGACCGCAACAGGCCTGATTACCCGAATATTTTGCACTGCCGATTTAATCGTCAGGGAAGGGTAATAGCAGGTGTTGTGGGTATTGAATGAAAGTATTTCTCGAGTCCGCTCCTCACCATAGGCCTTAACCATCAACTCGTGATAGGCCGGCAACACCGAGTAGTCTGCGTGTATGCTGGTTTCTCCACCGTCATAGTGGTGGCCAAAGCGGAAGCCAGTAATGCCGGTATCTTCAAAGGTCTCGTAGGATGCGCCGAACGGTGGAATGATCTCCGCCTCGGTACGCTCTTTACTGGCGGCTTCGGGTAGTGTGCTGATGTATTCTTCAGCAGCTTGCACCAAAGACTGGTGAACGACCATGGGGTGCATGGTGTCATTTAAGTTCTCTAGAATAGCCTTCCAGTTGCAGCTATGCTCGTAGCGTAAAACGCCGCCGGCAACTTCTACTTCGCCTTCAGGAGCTCGGTCACATAAATTGTCGAAACACGCGATGGCGCCGCCTAACCAGGTCTTCAAATCAGGCATCGAATCTGAAAGCGTGGCAAATACAAAGCCCCGATAACTCTCAACCTGCGCCAATGGCTGCATGTTGTTGCAGGAATCTTTTATGCTGAAACCGGTGTTCTCGTAGCCTTCTTCGGCGGGAATCTTGAGGATGATACCGTCGTGACCATAGGTCCATCCGTGGTAGGAGCAACGGAATGCGCCGCGTGCATTGCCCTGTCGCTTCTCAACTATCTTTGTGCCCTTATGGCCACAGCGGTTGTGGAGCACATGAACCGCTCCGGATTTGTGCCTGACCATCACCACGGGTACCTTGTGGTTGATGTTGGTAGTGAAGTAGTCGCCGGCCTTGGGGACTTGGGATTCATGTCCTATAAATATCCATGCCTGGCCCCAGATCCTCTCCATCTCAAGCTCGAAAACGTCTTGATCCACGTACACTCTTTTATGCACGCGTGTCGGTTCTACCAAAGCGTTAATTTCTTCCTGACTGATTTCTTTGGTCATAATACTGTCTCCGCTGGTTTATAGCGCCAGTGATCCCAGGCTTGCACCGCCGCAGACCATTAGCGTCTGACCGGTGATAAAGCCGTTGGCGGAATCATTCAAAAAGCAAACTGCCCTGGCAACATCGTCGGGCATTCCAAGTCGCTTCACTGGTATGCTCGCAGCCATGACATCGAGTTTGGGATCGTTCTCCGGGATCACGTTATGAAACATTTCGGTAGCGGCAATGGGCCCAGGAGCCACGGTATTTACCGTGATGCCATATTGACCGAGTTCCAGTGCCCAGGTGCGAGCCATGCCCATCATTCCGGATTTGGTCGCGGAATAGCTGGTCCGAGTTTGCAGGCCGAGAGCGGCGCGTGAGGTGATTAAAATAATGCGACCAAAACCAGCCTGCTTCATGCCAGGGAGGACTGCTTGGCTAAGGGTAATAGCTGCGCCGATGTGAACCTGTGCCAGGTAATCGAAATCATCGAGATCAACTTCTTCCAGCAGATTGGCGCGAATGAGACCGGCATTGTGCACGAGTCCCGTCACCTTGAAACTTCCTGCGACGTCTGCCGCGGTGTCAGCGGTGGCCTGGCGGTCGCTGAGATTCAGCTCGACATTATGTAATTTCGGATGAGTAAATTCTGCAGCACGACGCGACATATTGACCACTTGCAAACCCTCTTCCAGCAGCTGCTTGCAGATCGCGCTGCCGATACCGGTGCTGCCGCCTGTGACTATTATTGTATCGTGAGCTGTTGGCATTCAGATTCCTCCAGGTTTCAAGGCCGGGCTGAGCAAGCCCAGTTGTTCGGCACGTTCGTAACGATTCCTAGCGCTGTCGAGCTCTTGTCCCGCAGCGGTAGCAATCAGCACACACTGCAGCGAGCAGTCTGTGTGACTGAAAATTGCCACAGGTGTGCCCGGTGTAACATCCAAGGCCTGAGATGCCGCAAAGCTCCCCACGTCCAGGTGGGCAATCAACGTTGGACCACAATCCAGAGTTACGCTGGCTATCGGCCAGGGTTTCACACGTAGCTTACGCTTAAAAAATTCCCACAGGCTATGATGTAAATCAAGTCGGCTTGTAATTACCCCGTTACCCGAGGTGGGCCGCCAAATCAGGTCACCTAGACATGCACTGCATAATTCGCGGGGTGGGTACTGCACCTGACCGCAGCTTGTGCAGTGCTGCAAATTGAGTGCGGTTGCCAGATTGGCTGCGGTAAAGGTCTGACCTACAGCTGAGCGCTTTTTGGGTGGCCTGGCATGCTTGCGCAAAGAGGGCCGGTTCAGTTTGTGTCGGTTTTGCGTTTTGGAAGATATGGTCATGCCTTGACTCCCGCAAGAATTGTCGCCGCAGAGCATATGCCACGATCGTAGTTGACCATGCCGAAGCCACTGACCAACGCGTGACTGGCCCCGTCCACCTGATTGGCGCCCGCTGTGCCGGTGAGCTGGCGGATCGTCTCGGTGACGCCCATATAGCCGGCAGCAGAGCCGGCCTGTCCAACAGATAGTTGTCCGCCACTGGTGTTGTGCGGCAGTTTGCGTTTTTGTGGGCCACTGCCGTCGAAGCGCATATCGGTATTTTGTACAAATGCAGGGCCTTCGCCCTTGCCGCAAAACCCCAGATCTTCAAATTGCATCATGCTGATGACCGGGTAATCGTCGTAGGTCTGAACAAGGTCGATATCATCGGGTTGAATGCCAGCCTGCTGGTACAGACTGCTGGCGTATTCGGTCCAGCCGCCGCGTTCTTGAATGGGGTCGTCGCGATGGGCGTTGTGTAATTCGTCTGCGGCTTTGATCAGGCAGTAAGGTTGCCCTGTGGCTCGAGCGCGGTCTTCGCTCATCATCAGAAAGCCTTCTCCTCCGGCACACGGCATCACGCAGTCGAACATATGGACTGGCCCGGCGATAGGCCTGGCGTTGAGGTACTGTTCCAGGCTCAGAGTTTTGTGGCCCAGTAGTGCGGGAGGATAGTGATTTGCGTTGTATCGCTGATCAAGTGCAATACGCGCGAAATCCTCGCGTTTCGCGCCATAGCGTTCCATATAATTCTGGGTGATCAGGGCAAAAGCGCCGTTCGGTCCTGCGGCGCCATAAGGGAATGCGGAATCCATAGTAAAAGTACTGAACTCACCGGCGGTAATTTCGAATGACCGATGGGCGGCACTGTCGCCGCCAATACAGGCGATGACGGACGCGTCCCCGGACTGAATAGCGCGTGCAGCTCGTCGTAAAGCAATGACGCCCGACGCACCACCGTAGGGCAGCTGTTCTATCCAGCGCGGGGTGATTTGAAAGTGCTGTGTCAGCGGAACTACGGAATCGATACCCAGGGTAAAACTGGAGACTGCAAAGCCGTCGAGTTCGTTTTTACTGATTCCCACTTGAGCAAGCATCAGCTTTAGTGTTCTGCCAATAAACCACGGGGCGGTGTGAGGGCTCTGTTTGGCGTAGCCATGACTAACCGGTGCCAGCAACGCGACGCCCGCATAATCTCTCACGCCGTTTTTCTCCGTTTTTTCAAGTGGCGTGTATCCACGCAGTCGCCAGAGGCAACCCGGGCGCGAGCGAGCGCTTTGATATCCGCTCGCTTGGGTTTGTTGGAGGCAGTCTTTGGCAGCTCATTGCAGAAAACCACGTAGCCTGGGCATTTGAAATAGGCGAGATTCTCCAGGCTGTGTTGCACAATGCTATGTGCACTGGCCTCATTGGCCTTGTGCTCCTGCCTCAACACCACGCAGACAGCAACTTCGTCGCCGCGTATATCATCGGGTACTGCCGCCGCGATAAGCTCTGATACGCCGGGAGCACTTGCCAATGCAGCTTCAATTTCCAGCGCGGAAATATTCTCACCAGAGCGGCGAATGACATTTTTGCGGCGGTCGACAAAGCTGAGTGTGCCATCGGGGTTTTCTCGAACCACGTCGCCGGTATTGAGCCAGCCGTCTTGCCAAGCTTCTGCCGTGGCTTCCGGGTTTTTTAAATAGCCGGAAAAAAATCCTTTTGCCGGGTCCTCACCGCGGGCGCGTACTCGCAGTTCACCGTCCTGACCTTGGGCCACTTCCTGCTTGCGTTCATCAACCAGTTGGATCTCCAGCCAATCTTCCGGTTTGCCGAAGCAGCTTGTGCCCACATAACGCGGTTCTGAATTGGCGATAATGCTGCCGCCAGTTCCCGACTCGGTCATTGCCCAGGCCTCCAGTAACGGAAAACCGAAACGCTTCTCGAACACGGCATGATGTTTGGGGTTAACACCAGCGCCAAAGCCAAACTTTATCTGCCCACGAAAGTCATCCGTTGGCGCAGCGGGCATTTCGAGCAGGATCGCCGGCAACACGCCCAGGTAGTGGACGATGGTGGCACCAGAGTCGCGAACACTGTGCCACCAGGAACGGGGGTGAAAACGATCCAGCTGAACGATGCAGCCGCCACTCATAATCATAGCCATCGTAGAGCAGGCCATCGCGTTCATATGGTTGAGGGGCAAGGGTGTCAGAAGCCGCTCTTGACCGGGAGTAACCTCTACCATTCCGCCGATAGTGTTATACCAGTGGCCCGCGCATAAAAAGTAGTCATTGTTCAGCATGCAGGCTTTGGGGCGGCCCGTGCTTCCCGAGGTGTACAGAAGTGCGCATTCGGTGGCGCCAGTGCATATTTCGGCTGGAGCTGTGCTCGGTGCCGTTGGAAGCTTTTCTAAATTGTTGCTGGCTACAACGGCTGGTGGTGAAGTCAGCTCTGCGCAGGCGCTGTGCAGGCGTTGTAATGCCTCGGGTAAGGCCACAGCCAAAGCGGCTTCGCCGTGTTCAAGAAAGTAACCCATTTCCTGGCTAGGCATGTCGGGGTGTAACGGAATAACGCTACAGCCAAGGCTGTTCAGAGCTAGCCAGTGAAAGAAGAAATCCGCGCGATTTTCCAGCAAAAGGCCAATCCGCAGCGGACTGCGATAGCCTTTCGCGCGGTATGCCTCGACTCTTAATTGCACTTGAGCAAGCGCTTCGCGATAGGTGAAGTCAATGGCGCTGCTGGTATAGGAGTTAGTGGCGGTGGCGGGAATATGTAAAAATGGGCGATCGGCCCAAGAGGCGCAACTGGCTGTAAAAGCCTGATAAACGCTGACCGGAGTATTGTCCACTGACGGTGCGTTGGTCTGTATTTGATCTTCTGATATCATATTTTTTATCTTATTATATCGCTATTGGAATATTCGGATAACTAGAGCTCGGCAGTGACTTCGATCTCCACCTTGGCGTCATCTTCGATCAGTGCGACGACTTGAACGACCGACATTGCCGGGAAGTTCTTACCCATTACTTCGCGATAGGCTGCGCCAATCTCGCGCAGGCCGCTGGTATAAGCCGGCTTATCAGTGATGTACCAGGTCATCCGTACCATGTGCTCCGGGCCGGCATTTGCCGCGGCCAGGACGTCTTTGACATTGATCAATGCTTGACGAACCTGCTCGACGAAATCTGTTGTCTCGAAAACACAATCTGAATTCCAGCCGATTTGTCCGCCAATGTAGATCCGGTTAGACGCTGTGGCCTGAATGCCGTTGGTGTAACCTTTGGGTCGCGGCCAGCCCTCAGGTAAAAGATGTTTGTGCATGCGAAATGGCCTGTAAGTGTTTGCGATTTACGGCATTATATTTTAAACTTAAAATATATTCCAGCCAATTGTAAATTTGACTTCAAGCGCGTTGTAGATAAATCTTATCTGGCGACAATAAACGAGGAAACGCACATGAGTACTGAAGCACTGATGTCATTCGCCACTGCTCTGTCAGCTGGCTCAATTAAGGTCGTGGATCTAACGGTGACCTTGGACCCCAATACCCCGGTGCTGAAACTGCCCGAGGAGTTCGGTTGGGGACAGGCCTGGGCGTTCAGCAGTGAGTTGATCTCTAGGTACGACGAGAAAGGTCCGGCCTGGTATTGGAATAACTTTAAGTGCAGTGAGCATACGGGCACGCATTTTGACGCACCTATCCACTGGGTGACGGGCAAAGACCACGAAAATCACGCCACTGACACGCTGCCGCCAGAGCGATTTGTCGGACCGGCCGTGGTTCTCGATGCGACCGCTGAGGTCGCAGCCAATCCAGATTATCTGCTGACACTGGACTTCATAAAGACTTGGGAAGCGGAGCACGGTCAGATTCCTGAGGGCTCTTGGGTCCTATATCGCACTGATTGGTCGAAAAGGACCGACCCGGAGGAATACATGAACGCGCGCGAAGATGGCCCTCACAATCCTGGTTGGGAGCCTGAAGCGGTCACCTACCTTGCCCAAGAGCGCAATGTAATCGGTGTCGGTACTGAAACAGTGGGTACAGACTCCGGGCAAGCTTCGGGTCAGGACCCGATGTTTCCCTGCCATAACCTGATGCACGGTGCCAACAAGTGCGGTCTGGCAAGCCTATGTAATCTCGATCAACTTCCGGCCACGGGCGCTGTGTTGATTGCGGCGCCGTTAAAAATTCGCGAGGGCTCTGGTAGCCCAGTGCGAGTGCTGGCACTGGTCCCAGGGAGCTGAATGTAAATGGCAGAGCGATCGTTTGCCCGAGAGGTACTAAAACTCAGGGCCGGAGAAGGAGATGTATTCAAAGGCGAAGGGATTTTGGCCATCACCAAAGCCCTGTTGCAGTCCGGGGTGTCATATGTAGGCGGTTATCAGGGCTCTCCTATTTCGCATCTCATGGATGTGCTCAATGACGCTCAGGAAATTCTGGGAGAGTTAGGGGTACATTATGAGGCCAGTGGCAGCGAAGCAACGGCGGCTGCCATGCTTAGCGCTTCTATTAATTACCCACTACGCGGCGCGGTGACCTGGAAGTCCGTAGTTGGTACTAACGTCGCCTCCGATGCCTTGTCGAACTTGGCTTCCTGCGGCGTCACCGGCGGTGCAATAGTTATCGTGGGCGAAGATTATGGTGAAGGTTCCAGTATTATGCAGGAGCGCACCTACGCTTTTGCCATGAAAGCGCAAATGTGGTTATTGGATCCGCGGCCAAATCTTACTAGCATAGTCGACATGGTGGAAAAGGCTTTTCAGCTCTCGGAAGCCAGTAACACGCCGCTCTTTTACATGATGCGTATACGGGGTTGTCATGTTACCGGTGAGTTTATTGCCCGAGATAATCTCGCGCCGCAATTTAGCAATCGCAATCCAGTCACGCCCAACAGACAGGCCGAAAAAATAATTCTTCCGCCGAACGTCTACCAGCATGAGCAGGATAAAATCGCTGAGCGATTGCCAGCTGCCATCGAGTTTATCAAGCAGAATAAGCTCAACGAGTTCTTCGACGGGCGGCATTCTGATCTGGGTATTATTGTTCAGGGCGGCTGCTACAACACGGTCATCCGGGCACTGCAGCGGCAGGGTTTGTCTGATGTCTTCGGCAACGCAGATATTCCGATTTATGTCATGAACGTCGCCTATCCGCTGATACCCGATGAGTTGGTGGACTTTTGCGTTGGCAAAAAACAGGTGCTGGTTTTGGAAGAAGGCCAGCCCGAATATGTAGAACAGGGCATTAACACAGTTCTGCGTAGAGCGGACGTGCAGACCCGCATATTTGGTAAGGATGTGATGCCTATGGCGGGCGAGTATACCGGCCAGGCAATGCTGCTGGGCATTACCCGCTTCGTCGAGAGTGCAGGGTTTGCTGGGATCACTCTCCCTTTGAGCCTCGACCAGGTAGTGAGTCTGCAGTCCACGCTTAGCGATGATGATCACAATGCCTTACTGGATAATGTGCCACCGCGCCCCTCGGGTTTGTGTACAGGTTGTCCAGAGCGGCCACTTTTTTCCGCGCTCAAACAAGTTCAGCAAGAGCTTGGGCCTTTTCATATCAGTTCAGATATTGGCTGCCATTCTTTTGCCACCCTCGCACCCTTTAACCTGGGCAATACCATTATGGGTTACGGCCTGTCCCTGGCCAGTTCATCCGCTATTCGCCATGCACTGCCGCACAAGGCCATCAGCATTATGGGTGACGGCGGATTTTGGCATAACGGCCTGACCAGTGGCGTTACTAGTGCCGTATTTAACAAGCACGATGGCATTTTAATTGTAGTGGATAACGGGTATGCGGCGGCCACAGGCGGACAGGATGTTCCGTCTGTGGTGCAGCCCAATAAAATTATTGCCACCACAATAGATTCTGATGCAGCCGACCGGGAGGATCAGCAACCTATCGATGAAGCCTGCCGTGGCGCGGGGGTGAAGTGGATTCGCACCGTGAGTACCTACAGTATCGACACGATGAAGGACACGCTTCGAGACGCCCTGACCACCTCTGAGCCCGGTCTGAAAGTGATCATCGCTGAGGGCGAGTGCATGTTGAATCGACAGCGGCGAATCAAGCCGCTGCTGAAGAAGTCGATCAGTGATGGTAAGCGGACCACGCGCGCCCGGTTTATGGTCGACAGCGAAACCTGTACCGGCGATCACGCCTGCATTAGAATTTCCGGCTGTCCCTCGTTGACCATAAAGCCGAATCCCGATCCGTTGCGGAAGGACCCAGTGTCTTACGTCGACAATAGCTGCGTCGGTTGTGGCGTTTGCGGTACTAACGCGCATGCGGCTATTTTGTGCCCCTCTTTTTCTCGGGTTGACCTGGTGTATAACCCCAGCAGTTGGGATCGCTTCATAGGAGGATTTCGTCTTTCAGTTATAGGCTGGTTGCAGCAGCGGGACGAGCGCAAGCGGGAGGCGAGCGCACTGTGAGCAAACTGAATACCATCAATATGATTGCCGCTGCGCTTGGTGGAGAGGGCGGTGGTGTATTTACCAACTGGGTGATTGATGTTGCTGAGCGCGAGGGCTGGTTGTGTCAGACCACCTCCTTAGCCGGCGTGGCCCAGCGCACCGGTGCAACAATCTACTATCTGGAGTTTTTTCCGCGAGAGCAACTCGGCGAACAAATGCCGGTGATGTCTCTGTTTCCAGCGCAGGGCGACATTGATATCGCTGTTGCCTCTGAAGTGGCAGAAGCGGCGCGTATGGTGCAACGGGGTTTCGTATCAGCAGAGCGAACTACATTAATTGCCTCGGATCATCGGGTTTTTAGCATCTCCGAGAAATCACAGCTCGGTGACGGCACGACTGATCCACTCGCGTTGCAAGAAATTGCGGGTCGATACGCCAAGGACTATATCCATTACGATATGCTCGCGTTGGCAAACAAGCATAATTCAGTGATCTCCTCCGTTATGTTGGGTGCGCTGGCAGGCTCTGAAGTGATGCCGTTCGCCAAGGCGACTTTCGAGGCGGTTATCACCGACACAGGTAAGGCTGTGGTAACGAACTTGGCCGCATTCGAGGCAAGTTATCAGCGGGCAATTTCCCGCGGAGTAGAGCAGTTCGAACCAGCGCCCAAGCCCGAAGATGTTCTGCCTGAAGCCAGTACCCCGGCGGGAGAGAAACTGCTGGAGCGTTTGCAGGCATTTCCGCAGCCCTGCCGCAAGAATCTCTATCACGGCGTAGAAAAATGTGTCGACTACCAGGATTATGCCTATGCCCATCAGTATCTTGATGAGGTGCAAACCGTATCGACGCTGGATTCGGGAGATCAAGAGTATCGACTAACACAAGAAACGGCTCGCTATTTGGCGCTGTGGATGTGCTTTGAGGATATCCCCAGAGTGGCTCAGTTCAAGACTCGCGCAGTTCGTATGGACAAAGTCCGTGAAGAGGTAAAGGCCGAAGAGGATCAGTTCTTTGATGTGACCGAGTTTTTCCGCCCCAGGGTGGAAGAAATGTCGGCGATGATGCCACCTGCAATGGGCAACTGGATGCTCAACTCTGCAATAGCGCGCCGGTTTTTAAACCTGTTCACCGGCGGCAAACAACTCCGCACCAATACAGTGACCATTTTTCTCATGCTGCGTTTTATGGCCAGTCTGAAGCGCTTTCGTCGGGGTATGTTGGGTTTTCAACACGAGCACGCGATGATAGCGCGCTGGCTTCAGGCTATACGCACCGCGGCCGAAAGTGATCCAGCGTTGGCTTACGAATTGGCAGAGTGCGGACGACTTGTCAAAGGTTATGGCGATACCAGAGCGCGGACTACTTCGCAGATGATTGAGATTCTTTCTCGTGTTGAAGCTCAGGAATCGGTGACAGCCGAACGTGTCGAGGATTGGCGCACCACTGCAATGGAAGACGATTCGGGTGATGCCTTCGGCCAGGCTATAGCAGCCTAGCCTCGCGACTCCGGATCGCGCTCCGCCAGAATATCAATGGTGAAACTCATCACCTTATTGTTGTATTGATTGAACGCCTCATTCCGACTTTTGATAATGCCCCACTTATCACGGACCACCTTGTCTGACTTCTCGATAATCTCGTAGGTGTAGGTCAGCGTATGGCCTGGGCGCACCGTCTCGTACCATTCCAGATTCTGTAGTCCTAAACCAGCGCCATTGCGTCTGCCATCCTGTACGCCACGGGCAAAATGTTCCATGTAGTCGACCATCATACGCATCCACATTGCGGTGAGATGCCAGCCCGAGGCAATAAGTCCCCGGTGGTAGGTGTCCAGCGCGGCTACTGGGTCAGTGTGGTAAATTTCTGGCGCATACTTTTTGCCAAACTCGATTATTTCCAGTTCGCTAAAAGTGTGCGAGCCGAACACGTGAAACTCTCCGACTGGAATATCATCGAACCAGCGGCTACGGATGAATGGATTATTCTGCATGGCTAACCTCCACCTTCTCGTGCGCAATTAACAATCGATTCTGCACAGTGATTACCGGCTTATTGTTCTGGTTGCTGACCTGTACCGCGACATCGACAGTGCCTACGCCAGCCAGTCCAGACTCGGCTGTCCGGTCAGTAATGCTGACCTGCGCATTCAGGCTGTCGTCGGCGAATACGGGTAACTTCCAGCGCACCTCCTGCACTGAAGCAACGCCGAGAATAGCGATGCCTTTAGCGTGAAAAGTGTCGGTTAACAGGCGCATCATTAATGCAGACACCTGCCAGCCGCTGGCGCAGAGACCACCGAAAATTGAGGATTCTGCCGCCTCCTTATCCATATGGTACGGTTGGGGATCAAACTCCGCTGCGAACGCGAGAATATCTTCCCGTGTCAGCGTTAGACATTTGGTGGTGGTGAAGCTGTCACCAACCTGCAAATCTTGCCAGTAGAGTGCCATTTTATTATCCGCAAGAGTTTGGACACGGGATGATGGCGGTTGCCGCGTCGAGACGCAAGCCTGTGGTTTAGTGGATAATCCCGGGTGCTTAAATATTACAGAGCTGCGAGGGATTGCTTGGCGATGATTGTTTGTTGTACCTCAGAAGCGCCCTCGTATATTCGCAGAGCGCGAATGTCGCGGTACAGAGACTCGACAATATTACCTTTGGTAACACCCTTACCTCCATGTAGCTGCACCGCAGCGTCGATGACTAGCTGGGCGGCTTCAGTGGCATGCAATTTTGCCATCGCAGCCTCGCGGGTTACCCGATCGGCGACACAGTCTTTGGTCCAAGCAGAACGATAGACAAGCAGGGCACTGGTATCCACTGCTACCGCCATATCCGACAACTTGCCCTGGACCAGCTGTAAGTCGGAGAGGGTGCCGCCGAATAGCTCACGGGTGCTGACATGGGCCAGTGTTTCGTTCATCGCGCGTCTTGCCATCCCCAGTGCGGCGGCGGCAACGGTCGAGCGGAAAACATCCAGGGTCGCCATGGCGATACCAAACCCACGACCTGATTCGCCGACCAGGCTGGACTTTGGAATACGACAGTCGGTGAGAGTCAGGGTGCCTAGTGGGTGGGGCGCAATCAATTCGATACGCTCCGTGACTTCAAACCCGGAGTTGCCGGCATCGACAATAAAGCAACTGATGCCCTTAGATCCGGGTGCCTCACCAGTACGGGCGAATATGGTGTAGAAATCGGCAATCCCGGCGTTTGAGATCCAGGTCTTTTGGCCGTTAAGTACGTAGTCATCGCCGTCGAGAACAGCGGTCATGGCCATGGCGGCTACGTCAGAGCCGGCTTCCGGTTCCGACAGTGCAAAGGCTGAGAGCTTCTCACCGGCGGCGACCGGGCGTAGATATTCCTCTTGCTGGGCGGCAGTACCAAATAGTGAAATGGGCCCACTACCCAGGCCCTGCATGGCGAAAGCGAAATCAGCCAGGGCGTGATGGCGGCCCAGTGTTTCACGAATAATGCACAGGCTGCGCACGTCAAGTTTCTCTGTGGCTCCTCCGGCACTGGCAGGAACCGCATAGCTGGTAAAGCCTGCTGCGCCAAGTGCTCGAACGAGGCCGATACAGGTGCCGTCCAGATCTCCGTGCTCATTGGCAACCAGAGCTTCGATATTTGCGGTTGCCCAGCTGTCGAGCTCGGCGGCCAGTTGGCGATGGCTATCCTCGAGAAAAGGCCATTGTAAAAAGCTGTTATCGGCCATGGTCAATCTCCCTGGAAAACCGGTGATTCTTTGTTGACGAAGGCGTTGTACGCGCGGACAAAATCTTCGGTTTGCATGCAGATGGCCTGAGCCTGCGCCTCAGCTTCAATGGCCTGATCTACCGACATGTTCCATTCATACTGTAGCTGGTTCTTT
The DNA here is from genome assembly GCA_047633055.1 of Halieaceae bacterium. Classification (GTDB taxonomy): domain Bacteria; phylum Pseudomonadota; class Gammaproteobacteria; order Pseudomonadales; family Halieaceae; genus CALJFL01. The sequence continues at coordinate 38,973 of JBLIEI010000026.1, forward strand.
GTGATGCCGTTGGCAAAGGTAGGTCCGTTAGCAATTCGCGCTGCAGTCGCATTAGCATCCGCATGAGGGTCGTCACTGATCTTGTTAAAGAAGCCCCAGCGTTCACCTTCTTCAGCACGTAGTGAACGGCCTGAGTAAAGCAGATCGCTGGCGCGACCCTGGCCGATGATGCGCGGCAATATGGCGCAGGCGCCCATATCACAGCCCGCCAAACCGACGCGGTTAAAGAGAAACGCCACCCCGGCATCTTCACCGGCATAGCGTAAATCGCTACTCATCGCGATGATGGCGCCAGCGCCGGCACAAACGCCTTCGATGGCACTGATGATAGGCTGCGGACAGGCTCGCATGGCTTTCACCAGGTCACCGGTCATCCGGGTAAAGGCCATCAGCTCTTTCATATTCATTTTAGTCAGCGGGCCGATGATTTCGTGTACATCGCCGCCAGAGCAAAAATTGCCGCCGGCACCGCTGATTACAACTGCGTGGATATCATCGGCATAGACCAGAGATCGAAACAGGTCGCGCAGCTCTGCGTAGGAATCAAACGTCAACGGGTTCTTGCGCTCGGGTCGATTGAGGGTGATGTTGGCGACGCCGCCGCTGGCTTCCCAGAGGAAATGCTCGGCCTGATAGTCAGTCATTGATGTTAACTGCATTACATTGTTTCTCCACCGCTAATAGAAATGGCTTGCCCGGTAACCGAACGCGCTGCCTCGGAGCACAGCCATAAGACCATGCTGGCAATCTCGTCCGGCTGGATCAGCCGTCCTTGCGGATTGGTGTTGGTGAATTGGGCTAGCGCCTGTTCTTCGCTGCGGCCGGTTTTTTCGACGATCTGAGCAACCGATCCTCGAATAATTTCAGTATCAGTATAGCCTGGACAAATCGCATTCACGGTAATTCCGAGTTTGGCGGTCTCCAGAGCCAGGGCCCGGGTTAAACCCAGAACCCCATGCTTGGCAGCGCAATACGCGCTGACGTAGGCATATCCTTTGAGAGCAGCGGTGCTGGCGATATTAATAATACGACCGCTCTGCCGCTCGCGCATGCCACCAATGACCTGCGAGGTGCAGTTGAATACGCCGTTGAGATTAGTGTTGAGTACTGCCTGCCACTGGTTTGAGTCGAGCTTATGAAAAGGTGCAGTGGGTGCCATGCCAGCGCAGTTAACCAGCACGTCTATCGGACCGAGTGCGCAGCTCGCCTCAGCAAACGCGCGGGCGACATCAGCTTCTTCCGCCACGTCACAACGGATTGCCTGACTGGGCACGCCATTCATTCGGGCTGCCGTCTGCTCAAGCGGCTGCATACGCCTGCCCAGTAAACTCACACTATACCCAGCCTGTGCAAGATGGGTCGCGATCAGGGCACCGATACCACTGCCGGCACCGGTGATCAGGGCGTGATTCATTTTGTCACAGCCATTTCTGCCGCCCGTTGTAAATTGATGTGCAACTGACGGTAGCCCATAAAGTACTGCTTCTGCTCAGCAACGCCTTGTCCCCTATGGCCCAGCTCCGCTGAGGCCCGCAGGGTCCAGTTTGAGTCTGCCAAATGAGGCCGTGCCAAGCAGACCAGGTCTGCTCGCCCGGCAGCAATGATACTGTTGACGTGATCTACTTCGTAAATGTTACCGACCGCCATGGTCGCGATCCGGCCTTCATTGCGGATTCTGTCAGACAGCGGTGTCTGGAACATGCGACCTGGCTGTGGAGAGGCCTGGTGAGAAGTCTGACCACTGGACACATCGATGATATCGGCACCTGCGTCAGAAAAAGCCTTGGCGATGGCTACCGCGTCTTCTGCCGTGTTGCCGTCGTCACCCATCCAATCGACCGCTGAGATGCGCACCGACATAGGCTTGTCTTGTGGCCAGGCCTCGCGCATTGCCGTGAACACCTCCAGAGGATAGCGCAGGCGATTTTCCAGACTGCCGCCGTATTCATCATTGCGCTTGTTGAGTACCGGAGTAATGAATGCAGATATCAGATAGCCGTGGCCTGCGTGGAACTCGACCATATCGAAACCGGCGTTGCTCGCACGCTTGGTCGCGGCGACGAATTGATCACGCACTTCATCCATTTGCTCGCGAGTCATCTCGATGGGGACCTGCATGTGTGCATCAAAAGGAACCGCGCTGGGCGAAACCAGAGGCCAGTCCTCACCCGCCGGTAAGGGCTCATCGAGAATTGCCGGATCCCAGTTCCAGGGTTCCTTGGTGGCGCCCTTGGGGCCGGCATGAGCTAACTGGATGGCAAACTTGGCTTGGGTGTGGCCGTGGACAAAGTCAACAATACGCGTCCAGCTTGCTTCCTGCTCGTCGTTCCAAATCCCCGTACATCCCGGAGTAATGCGCGCTTCGGGCGATATGTCAGTCATCTCGGTATACACCAGGCCTGCGCCGCCTTTGGCCATCTGGCCGTAGTGCACCAGGTGCCAGTCATCGGGCATGCCGTCGGTGGCGCTATACATTGACATGGGTGACACCACTACACGGTTGATCAATGACATGTTGCCCAGTTGGTAGGGTAGAAACATGGGCGGCACCGCTTCGTCAAAGTCATCCCCCAGTACTTTTTTCGCTAGGTGCTTTTCCATGCCTTCCAGCCAGGGCGCGTCGCGCAGGCGCAGATTTTCATGGCTAACGCGCTGGCTGCGGGTAAGCATCGAGTAGTTAAATTGCTTGAGGTCAAAGGCGCTGACGTAGCGGGGGACATCCTCAAACCAGATCATGGCGTTGCGGGCAGCACTTTGCAGGCGCAGGGCATCGACTTCCCGCTCTTTCTGATACGATTGCAGTGCTGTGGCGATGGTGGCGTCTGCATCAAGGTGATTGGCCAGAGAAATTGCATCCTCCAGCCCCAGCTTGGTGCCTGAGCCAATAGAAAAGTGAGCCGTGTGTGCGGCATCCCCAATGAGTACTACGCGATCATCTTTTACCCAGTTGCGGCACAGAACGTGGGGGAAATTAATCCACGCAGAACCACGGACGTGGGCTGAATTGGTCATCAGTGTGTTGTCGCCGAGATATTTCTCGAAGATTTTACGGCAGGTCTCAGCACTCTCCTCATGGCTCATATTGTCAAAGCCAATAGCGTCGTAGACGTCTGGATTGCACTCAATAATAAAGGTCGATGTTTCGTTATCGAATTGATAGGCGTGGGCCCAGATCCAGCCGTGTTCGGTTTCCTCGAAGATAAAGGTGAAGGCGTCGTGGAAAGTCTGCTTGGTTCCCAGCCAGACGAACTTGTTGGGCCGAAGATCAATACTGCAGTCGAAGGTTTCCAGATCAGAGTTGCGGACTCTTGAGTTGAGGCCGTCAGCGGCTACGACCACGTCCGCATCCCCAAATGTTGTGTCGATGTCTTCAATATTAAACTCGTGCTCGAACACCAGGTTGACGCCCACTTCCCGACAGCGTTGGTGTAATAGCTGTAACATGCGCTTGCGGCCCAGGCCGATAAAGCCGTGACCATCAGAGCGTTCCAGTTCGCCGTTGACGAAACAATCGATCATGTCCCAGTGGATAAACTCCTTGGAGATGGCTTGGCCGCTCACTGGGTCATTGGCAATCAGATTTACCAGAGTTTGGTCAGAAAACACCACGCCCCAGCCGAAGGTGTCGTCGGGTTTGTTGCGCTCGTAAACCGAGACATCGTGGTTGGCATCCTTGAGTTTCATGGATATGGCAAGGTATAAACCGGCGGGGCCACCGCCAAGACAGACAATTTTCATTTAGATCTCCGTTATGCGGGCACACGGCAAAATCGAGTTCGCCATGCCACACGCATTAGTTTAAGCTTAAAGCGAAAGAATTATAGCGCAAACATTTTAAATATAAAATATCTTTGAAGGCCGACTATGGCAAGTAATCCTAAGAGTGTTGCGTTAGACCATGAAACCCGCTTGCACGAGGACGATCACCACTCGCTAAAGCTCTGGCTGCGCTTGCTGACCTGCTCCAGTCTGATTGAGACTGAGTTGCGCAGTGCGCTGCGGGAGACCTTCAATACCACACTCCCGCGCTTTGATTTTCTTGCACAGTTGGAGCGTGTGCCTGACGGTTTAACTATGGGGGCCTTGTCGCAGCGGATGATGGTATCCGGAGGTAATGTCTCCGGCATTGCCACCCAACTGGTTAAAGAGGGCTTGGTGGATAGGAGTCCGGTACCCGATAACCGGCGGACGTTTATTGTGAAACTTACGCCCAAAGGGAAACGTACCTTCCGGAAAATGGCGGAAGAGCATGAAGGATGGGTGATTGGTATGTTGGGGCATCTTGAGCTCGATGAGGTCGATCAGCTGATGACGTTACTGGCGCGAGTCAAGCAGCGCGCTCTTACTGAAGATTGATCAGACCTTGCCAAAACCCACATTTTAAGCTTAAAATGTTTCCCTCATTGAGAGGAAGCAATAACCATGTGGAAACCCGCAGAACGTATCAAGTACACCGCTGTTGAAGATGAGTGGCCCAGCGCCAGCGAGGCACTCGCCAGCAAACTGTTCAGCCCCTTTGAAGTAGGCCCTATGACCCTGTCCCAACGGACCTGGGTGCCGGCCATGGTGCCTTGGCGTTCTAATGAGGAGGGAGAGGTCACCGACGATGTACTGCAGTGGTACCGGCGGTTTGCAGAAGGTAAGCCGGGTGTGATTGTGGTTGAGGCCACTGGCGTAAGAAATATTGCCAGCGGGCCGCTATTGCGTATCGGCGATGATCGTTACATTCCCGGCTTGAAAAGACTGGCCGATGTGGTACGCGAAGCCAGCGGCGGCGAGACCCGCCTACTGATTCAGATTATTGATTTTCTCAATATACGCAGACGCCCTGATCCAGAAAAGTTTTTACAGCGATTTTTGCCGATTACCGCGCAACACAGAGAGGCCTTGGGCCTGTCAGACGCCGATGAGCAACAGGTGCGAGATGCGTTGCAGGCAATGTCAGCGGAAGAGCAAGAGAACGTATTGACCATCAAAGAATGGGAAGACATGCAGCTGGGCTATCGAGAGCGAGTCACTGATGTGCAGATACCCGCCATCGCCGAGTTGCCACAAACCCTGCCGGTACTTTTTGCCAGCGCCGCATCGCGCGCCGAGCAAGCCGGCTTCGATGGGGTAGAGCTGCACTACGCACATGCCTACACCATGGCTTCATTCCTGTCGGCCACTAATACGCGTGAGGATGGCTACGGCGGTGCCCGGGAGAATCGTGTCAGGTTGCCCCTAGAGGTATACCAGGCAGTCCGAGATGCCACAGGGCCCGACTTTGCCGTGGGCTGTCGCTTTCTCAGTGATGAAATTATCTCCCAGGGCAACAATGTCGATGATGCCTGTTTCTTTGGCCGGGCCTTCGCAGAAGCGGGAATGGATTTTCTGTCCTTGTCCCGGGGCGGCAAGTTCGACGATGCGAAGCAGCCAAAAGTGGGCTGGGCGGCTTACCCCTACACCGGCCAAAGTGGTTACGAGTGTATGCCGGGCTATATTTCAGATGAGCAGGGCCCTTTTGGCCGCAATATAGAACCCGCCGCTGCGATTCGCGAAAGTTTACGTAGTCACGATTTGGCAACGCCGATCGTAATGGCGGGTGGAATTTACGGTTTCGCCCGTGCGGAGGAAGTGCTTCAGGCCGACAAGGCAGATATTATTGGCCTCGCTCGGCAGGCCCTCGCTGACCCCGATTGGTTTGAGAAGGTTAAGACCGGTTATGGGCCAGAGGTAATAATCTGCCGCTACAGTAATTATTGCGAGGGCCTTGATCAAAAGCACAAGCAGGTCACGTGTGAGCTGTGGGATCGAGTCGATCTGGATGAGCCAGGTATTGCTAAAACGATTGACGGTAAGCGGCGCATGATTGCACCACGCTGGAAGCCGGCATAAGCGAATCTGTTAGACGAGACACTAGCCGGGCTATGGTCGGTTGCGGTTCGCTGCCGGTGTCGGACGAGCAAAATCTTTTCAGTCGCTCCCGGGATGCCGGACCAACGAATTCGCTTGGTAAGAAGCACTCTCCCGCCCGCGGCCGCTGGAATATGATATTTTTCTACCCGAAACCGCAGATTTTTATGGCCGTGCTACTTCGCCCGCTTTATTGCCTGATAGTGGTTTATCAGAGGTATTAATATCAACAAATAGGACAGCGCGAATAACGAAATACCTGCACAGATCACCGCATCGTAATTGCCATCGCCTAGTATCGTTGCAGCGAAAGCGGGCCCCACTGCCAGGCCCAGCATCTGCGCCGCCACCGCGTAAACCACGACTCTGCCGTGACGATCGAAGCTGGCCATCGCGCCCAACAGGAACGGATGTGTCATATTCCAGGCGAAGTTATAAATACCCACGGTGATGGCGTAGACGATTGCGGTGAACTGCCCGAACAGTGCAAACAACACTATTGCGCCACCGACAATGCCGAACGCCAATGGCCATGCGCGACCGAAACGGCGGCCCGCCATGGCGGCGAGAAATGCGCCTGCTATACCTAGAAACTGCGAGATCATCAGGCCGTTTGCCACGCCCTGTTCGCTCACGCCACCGTTAAGGCCAATGAGAAACAGATAGGCCCAGACAACGCCCTGGGCGAAGAAGTAGGTGAACATGGCGAGGATCGCCAGCACTCGAAAAGGCGTAGTCAGGTCAACGGCGTCTTCTTCGATTTGCAGGTGCTCTGCGCCGGAGTTCGGTATTTTCGATAGGACTAGCCAGCCCGTGGCGCCAAATATCGCGAAAAATATCAGGATGCCCTTCATTCCAATGAGTGCTAGCGCGACCGGAAACACCCACAAGCCCAGAGCGCCATAGGTAAGAACACCCATGATCAGATAGCCAAAATTGCGGTCCGATAATCGGGTCAGGCCGATAATCGTAAACGTGAGCGACACTAAGCCGCCTGAACCCAGTCCACTGATAAAACGGAGACTAGCGAAGACGACCATGTCGTCGGTTAAGGTAGAGGCGAGGTTACCCAATACAAACAAGGCAATAGAGAGGCGAAATATGCGTTGCCAGCTGGTGTTGTGCCCACCCAGAGCCAACGCGACGGTGGTCAGGGCCAGGCCCCAGATTTCAATCGAGGCGATGTATCCTGCCTGCTGTTCATTAAAGCCATAGAACTCTACCAGGCCCTGAACGAAACCCGGTTGCACAATGAATACCGAGGCACCGATCACGCTCAGGTAGATGGCGGCGAAAAGAGAGGCGCGGCTGTTTACATCGATTTGGTCACTGGCGGACTGAGACATGCGCTTTTCCTGCTATTGTTATTCGAGTTAGTATGCGACAGCACTCATCGAGAAACCATCCGCCGAAAGTATGACCGCAGTAGAGTTGACAGAGAACTATCCCAATCGCTTTCAGCGCGAGAGTCTTGATCTTATTCATGGTCTATTGCCCTTGTCCTATTCGGGCTTTTACCTCGTGGGGGCGGACATGCGTCACCGTGGCGTGGTATTGAGAAATTTAGATCCGGAGACAGAGCGCGATTACGCGACCAAATATGGCGACATCGATCCGCTAAATCCGGCGCTCTTTAGTCACACCGATGTCACGGTTGCCTGTATCGACGCGCAGGTGAGTGAGCCCGAGTTGCTCGCCTCAGATTACTACCTGAAGTTTATGAAACCCGCGAAACAGCGTCATGTAGCTGATATGTTTTTTCGTCACGGCAGCGATATTATTGCTGTATTAACCATGTTGCGCGATGAATCGGCCGGCCCGTTTAGTGATCAAGAACTGACGTTACTGCGGCAGGTGCAGCCTTTCCTGGAGTACACGCTGAACGCGGTGTATATGCCCAAGCGTTATCGGCAGCGGGAAACGGTGCAGCAGCATTACAAGCTCACCGATCGCGAATTGGACGTGCTTGAACTCATCGTAGCGGGTGCCAGTAACAAAGTGATTGCCCGAGAACTCGATCTTGGGCTGGCGACGGTTAAAACGCATGTTCAGCATATTTTTCAGAAAGTTGAAGTGCCCTCGCGCACCGCTCTGAGTGCGCAAATACTCGGTGAGCTGGTTAATTAATCCTGATTTGGCAATCTCGCGCGGGCCTCATCCTTTTGCCTGATGGTTTATTCCCTACGCTATGAACTATGCTTTCCCAACAGATAACACGTAGGTGGATAAGCAATGTTTGGAGATTTAACCGGTAAAGTCGCCATTGTGACTGGCGCGGGCCAGGGGATTGGTGAAGGAATTGCCAAGGTTTTTGCCCAGCACGGGGCGAAGGTTGTCGTCGCTACACGCAGTGTGGGCAATGGTCAGGAAACGGTGGATGACATCGTTGCTGCTCGTGGCGAAGCCATGCTTGTGCAGTGCGATGTGGGTTTGCATAAGCAGGTGGACTCAGTCGTTGCCGCGGCGGTGGCAGCGTATGGGCGTGTTGATATTGGTATCCATAACGCGGCGATCTACCCTCTGCACACTATCGATGACCTTACCGATGAGGTGATCGACCAGACTTTGTCGGTAAATATGAAAGCAGCGGTCTGGCTGACCCAGGCCTGTGTTCCTCATTTTCGCAACCAGGGCGGTGGCCGTATGATTTTCACTTCCTCAGTGACGGGTCCTCGGGTCGCGATGCCAGGAACCTCTCACTACGCTATGTCCAAGGGTGGTATGAATGGTTTTATTCGCACCGCAGCGCTGGAGTATGCCCGCGAAAATATCACCATAAACGGGGTAGAGCCGGGCTACATTCTCACCGCGGCAATGTCAGCATTGGGGGGTGAGGAGGAACTGAAGGCGATGTCCCAGTGTATTCCACTGGGGAAATTGGGGGTGCCTGAAGATATTGCCTATACCATGCTCTTTTTGGCAACCGATGAGGCCTCTTACCTCACCGGGCAGACTATCGTGGTCGACGGTGGCTCCACGCTACCTGAAAGTCAGGTCGTAATGGATGGCTTTTACGATGAATAGCGAACTTCTTCAGCGGCGGTTTAATGTTATTGGTAAAAATGCACCTCTATTTTATGAAGAGCCTCTCGAACTGGTTCGCGGGGAGGGGGTTTGGCTCTATGACGCACAAGGCAAACGTTATCTTGATGTTTATAACAACGTGCCCTGCTGTGGTCACAGTCATCCAAAAATTGTAGAGGCGATGAGCACTCAGGCGGCGACCCTCAATATCCACACCCGCTACCTGCACAAAAATGTTGTCAGTTACGTGGAGCGCCTTACTGGCCTTTTCGACGACAGCCTGTCTATGGCGATGCTGACCTGTACCGGCAGCGAGGCGAATGAGCTGGCGCTGCGCATGGCCCGTCACGCGACGAATGCTCAAGGCATTATCGTCACTGATGCGGCCTATCATGGAAATACGGAAGCGGTGGGTGAGCTCGGTACGGGCTTCATGCCAGAGGCGGCAATCAGTCAACGGGTGATCGGCGTGCCGCCGCCCGATTCATATCGAGGCTTGCCGGGAGTCAGTGCAGAAGGCCTTTCCTCGGCCTATGTAGACCGTGTGCAGCAGGCTATTGACACCTTTGCAGAGAGGGGGATCGGTACTGCAGGTATTTTGATCTGCCCGGAGTTTGCCAATGAGGGCCTCCTCAATGCGCCGGCTGGATTTATTGAACAGGCCATCGCCAGAGTTCGCGCAGCTGGCGGGCTGTACATAGCCGATGAAGTGCAGGGAGGTTTCGGCCGTACGGGAGACCACTGGTGGTCTCATCAGGCCTACGACTGTGTGCCGGATATTGTCACTCTTGGGAAACCGATGGGTAATGGCCATCCACTGGCTGGAGTCGTCGCCACGGCTGATCTTGTTAATGATTTCAGTGAGTGGGCCATGTACTTCAATACCTTCGCTGGTACCCCGGTATCCTGCGCTATCGGCCTCGCGGTACTGGATGTGCTGGAGCAGGAGAACTTGCTTGCCAACGCGGTCACCACCGGTGCCTATGTCGCCGACGGGCTGCGAGCGCTGCAGGAAAGGCACGACATTATTGGTGATGTTCGGCAAAAGGGTATGTTCTTCGCCGCTGAACTGGTCACAGACAGAGTAACCAAAGCGCCGGCCGAGGAACAGGCTAATGCGCTTATCAATGCCATGTGTAAGCGCGGCGTGTTGATCAGTCGCATAGGTCAATATGGCAACATACTGAAGATGCGTCCGCCCATGCCGTTCCAACCGGAGCACGCCGATCTGCTGATCTCAGCGCTCGATGAATGCTTGCAGGCGTTGTGACTATGGCGACTGGGTTTTATCAGTTGGACGACGCAGGTCAGGCTCAGGCCATGGGTGTTTTGGCTACCGCTGCGTTGGAGCAGTGGAGTTTACAGGGCAGTAAAGTCGAGCTGATCAAGTATCGGGAGAACGCTGTTTTCAAAATAGTCACTGCTGATGGCACTCGCTATGCGCTACGGATTCACCGCTACGGCTATCACAGTGACGAGGAATTACGCTCTGAACTGCAGTGGTTGGTCGCCCTGGACGAAGCCGGTATCGCAGTGCCTGAGGCCTTGCCTACCATCACCGGAGAGTTCTTCACCCATGTAAAAGTTGACCCGGTGCCCGAGCCCCGCCAGGTAGATTTACTGGTCTGGCTTGAGGGCGACCAGCTTGGGTCTCTGGAGGAGGGTATAGACGATCAGGGGGTGGGCACCGAAAACAATTATTACACCATCGGTACGCTGGCCGCCAGAGTGCACAACCAGGCCGTGGATTGGCAGTCGCCGCCCGGCTTTGTTCGTCACGCCTGGGATGCGGAGGGTCTGGTGGGTGATCACCCATTCTGGGCTGAGTTTTGGGAGCTGGAAGCCCTCACGAATGAACAGCGAGTGTTGCTAATCAACGCCCGCAACCAAGTGCGTGAAGACTTGGCGGCCTACGCGGCACAGCCTGAAAATGCAAAGCGATACAGCATGATCCACGCCGATTTTGTGGTTGAAAACCTATTGGTAGATGGCAGTGCCGTCCGTTTGATCGATTTTGATGACGCCGGCTTTGGTTGGCATTTGTTTGAGCTGGCCACTGCGCTGTATTTCGAGATGGAGGAGGATTTCTATCCCAGAGCCTTTGACGCAATGATTGCAGGCTACAGGCAGCACCGCGACCTGCCGGATGACCAAGTGGCACAAATGCCACTGTTCTTCCTCGCCCGCTCTTTTACCTATTTGGGCTGGGTGCATACCCGCAGTGAAACCCAGACGGCCAAGGAACTCACGCCTATGTTGGTTAGCAAGTGTTGTGCCTTGGCTCGTGACTATCTGGGGATTGAATAGGCTCGGGAGGCCAGCCATACCGTTAGGAGTGTAGATAGTTCGCATTTCCCCATGCGCTGTTGGTCAATTTTCGATTTCGCTCCTATCCAAGTTATCCATCCAGTAGTTTGGTGTAATACTTAACACAACAACTACATTACTCGAAAGCAAAATTATAACTCCAAACTGAGAGGTACCGATATGTTCAAGTTGAATAGAATCACCCAGGCGGTAACCGCCGCCACCGCCATGACGATTGCCAGTGGGTTGGCTCAGGCCAATTTACTCGAAGAAGTAATCGTGACGGCGCAGAAACGTGAACAGAATTTGCAGGATGTCGGCATTTCCGTCACCGCTTACTCTGGCGATCAGATGAAGGCGTTGGGCGTCACCAATACCGTTGAGATCAGCGATCAGGTTCCCGGCCTATCCATGATCGCTTTTTCACCTAATCTGACCGTGTTTAACATTCGCGGTGTTTCTCAGAACAACTTCACCGATAACCTTGAAGCACCTGTCGCGGTCTATGTCGACGGCGCTTACATGGCGAGCATGAACGGCATCAATGCCCAGCTGTTTGACATCGATCGGGTGGAAGTGCTGCGTGGCCCGCAGGGCACCCTATTTGGCCGCAACGCAACCGGTGGAGTGGTTCACTACCTCACCAAGGGTGCGGATGATGAAGAGTTAAATGGTTACATCGAGGGCAATTACGGTAACTATGATCGTCAGGAATTTGAATTTGCCATTGGTGGTGCCATTAGCGATACAGTGCGTGGTCGCCTCGCTGGACGTACCGCTGAAATGGATGGCTATATTGAATCCAAGCCCTTTCCTGAGTTTGGTCCAGGCGGAAATCCTCCAGGACTGGAGCCTAGTGGTGTCGACATAGGTGGTGTCGATGGCTATGCCTTGCGCGGCGAACTGCAACTCGATGTGTCCGATAGCGTTTTGCTGACGCTGCAGTATAAAACGACGAAAGATGATGAGGTGCCAACCGGCGGTTATAACTTTCTTCCCTATGGGGATTCAGCAGATGCCTATATACCGCCAGAATTTGTCGACTTTGTAACGGATGTTATTGGCGCCCCGGCTGAGGCTACAGCGGACATATTCTTCTGTCCCAGCCAGTTAGAGTGTTTTACACCTGTCGATGAGGCGGGTAGGACGATATTTGAGGGCGATGCGCCTGAGCCTTTCGAACACTATTCTAACTATGCCGGTTTTATGGACCGCGATACTGATAATGCCACCGCGCAGGTTGACTGGGAGCTGAACGATGGCATGGATTTGATTTCTATCACGAATTACTTCGCTTTGGATAAGTTCTACACCGAGGATGGTGATGGCATTCCTGCCCCTATCATCGAATTCACGACGGTCGCGGATTTCACCCAATTTTCTCAGGAATTGCGTTTGTCCGGTGAGAGTGATGACTTCCGTTGGGTTGTAGGCGGTTTTTATCTTGATATGGAAACAAAGGGCGATGTGACGACTCGCGGTGCGCCAGTAGCCAGTGTTGCGGTGGATTTAGGTTTTGACCCCTCGGCATTGACTAATCCGGGAGTTGTTCAAGACTATACACTGGATTCGACTAACTGGTCCGTATTCGGACAGGGCGAATGGGATCTTAATGATGCCTTCACTGTTATTGTCGGTTTACGCTGGTCACAAGATGACAAGGATATGGACTTTACCCAGAGCTTTGTTGCGGAAGCAGACGGAATTTTTGTCCCCAATCTGTTTGATCTGCAGGATGCCGCTAACGCTGCTGGCGCCGATAATGATCAGGTCGATTATGGAGACTGGGCTGGACGTCTCCAACTCGATTGGCGCATGAATGATTACACCTTGGCCTACGTTTCCTATAACCGCGGTATCAAGGGTGGCAACTTTGCACCGTCGGCGAACGTTACGCTGGAGAATATTCGCCACGACGAAGAAAAGCTGCATGCCTTTGAGCTTGGGTTGAAGACCGAGTTTATGGATGGCAAAGCCCGCTTTAACGGCGCCATCTTTTATTATGACTACGAAGATTACCAGGCTTTTACTTTTTCTGATGGCACGCCGAGCATCGCCAATGCCCAAGCGACTAACGTGGGTGCAGAGCTAGAGTTTGTTTTCACGCCTACCGAGAACTGGGACATGATTCTGGGTGCGTCTTTCCAGGATTCGGAAGTTGATGGGGTTGAAACCCCTCAGCAGCAGGTGACTCCGGTAGGGTTCTCTGTCGACTGGCCTATTGATTTCCTCGACGGCAATGTACTGCCCAATACGCCTGATTACAGCATCAATTATCTGGTGCGCTATAACACGGACGCCTTGGGCGGAAATATCGCGTTTCAGGTCGATGGTCTTTTCGTCGACGACCAATACCTGGAAGTGTCCAACGCGGCGGGTGCATTACAAGACGGGTATGACGTGCATAATGCCCGCGTAAGCTGGGAGAGTGCAGAAAGCACTGTACGCATAAGTGCGTGGGTGAGGAACCTAACCGATGAGGAGTATAAGAACTATGCTCTGGACCTCGGTATCCTAGGTGCGACCACTACTTACGCTATGCCCATGACCTACGGTCTTACCGCCGGCTATTACTTCTAGGAGAACTCCATGTTCCAGTACTCAATGGTAATCAATGGTCAGTCGGTAACGTCTGGCCAAACTTTTCAGGTTATAAACCCCGCTAATGGTGAAGCTTTTGCTGAGTGCCAGCAGGGCGATGCCAGTCACGTTGATCAAGCGGTGGCTGCTGCGCGCGCCGCTTTCCCGGCCTGGAGTGGTATGGCTGACGCCGACCGCGTCGCGAAACTGCTGGAGCTAATACCTGCGCTGGAAGCGCGCATGCCGGAATTCATGGAAATTCTTACCCTCGAGTCGGGTAAGCCCATGGGTGGTCTTAACGGCACTGGCTCCGGTATGGAAGTAGGCGGTGCCATGGCCTGGATTGGTGCGACTGCCGCATTGAAGATTCCTGTCGATACCTTGCAGGATGACGACGAAGCACGGATCGAAGTGCATAGGCGCCCTCTCGGAGTTGTTGGTTCTATCACGCCCTGGAACTGGCCGCTGATGATTTCTATCTGGCACGTTATCCCTGCGCTGCGAGTCGGTAATACTGTTGTGATAAAGCCTTCCGAGTACACCCCGGTCGCGGTGAGCAAGTTTGTCGAGCTGGCAAACGAAATACTGCCGCCTGGCGTTCTCAACCTGGTCACCGGTGGCGGTGATGTAGGTGCTGCAATAAGCAGTCACTCTGACATCAATAAGGTTGTCTTTACGGGTTCGACTCGCACTGGCAAGCGAATCATGGAAAGCGCCGCCGGTAATTTGAAACGTTTGACGCTGGAACTCGGTGGTAACGATGCCGGTATTATCATGGCTGACGTTGATGTGCAGGCGATCGCACCTAAATTGTTTCAAGCTTGTTTTCACAACAATGGCCAGACCTGTGCGGCGTTGAAACGCTTGTATGTTCATGAAGATATTTATGATGAAGTGGCTGAAGCGCTGGCCCAACTGGCGCGGGAGGTCGTCGTCGGTGATGGCATGGACGAGGCGACGCAGCTTGGCCCCGTGCAGAATCAGGCACAACTGAATATTGTCAAATCTCTCGCCGAGGATGCCAAAGCCCATGGCGGTATCTTTCTGGCCGGCGGTGAAGCGCGCGCCGGAGCGGGCTACTTCTTTGAGCCTACCGTGGTTACAGGGCTCACCGACGGCTGCCGTCTGGTGGATGAAGAGCCCTTCGGACCTATCGTGCCGGTGATCAAGTACTCCGACTTAGATGACGTTATCGATCGCGCTAATAATTCAGATTCCGGTCTTGGGGGCTCCATCTGGTCCGGTGACCCGGAAGTGGCAGCTGCTTTGGCCTCCCGGCTGGAATGTGGCACGGTGTGGATCAACGATCACGCAGTGCTGCACCCACACACTCCTTTTGGTGGCGTTAAACAGTCTGGATTTGGGGTCGAATTTGGTGATTATGG
>JBLIEI010000027.1:0-53755 GCA_047633055.1 Halieaceae bacterium
TCCCCAATTTTCTTAACCACGCCGTCGCCGGGATCGTGGCTAGTCATGATTCGGTAAATGACAAAGGCAATCAAAAGACCGCCAAGGCCCAGAATCGGAGGTATTGCGAAATACTCGGACATAGCTCTTTCCTTGAAATTATTATTTTATAGGAGCTAGCATGCTACCTAACTTATACACAGTGTGACAAGCGCTACCGGAGCACTACAGTGAACCGCAAACACTAAAGTTGAACGTACCAGGAGAGATGATTGGATAATTTAAGTGAGGCCACCCTCGCGCCGTTGCGGTCTATTCCATTTCGGCGCAGTGATGTAATTAAGATGTGCCTTGCGGACAATCGTCTGGATGCCGCTGGAACAGAATGCTTCAAGCGCGCCCAGAAGCAGATTGAGTCTGTTTACAGCGGTGAGTTTCATACCATCCGTCAGCAACTATCGAAACTGTGTTTGAGAGGGGTAATTACGAGAGAGTGAGCGAGCAGGCGCTGCAGTCAGCTTTTGCTGCAGCATCAATGTTTCATATTAAGTTGCATGTGGATTTGGACGCGTTCGATGAGGTGCTGCTCTTTATCCGGGGTGCCAACCTGCGTGAGGAACGGGTCAAAACCTGGCTTGGCCTCGGCAAGAAAACCATCCGTTTTACCAATTATGATCGGGTGGCGTTGTTTCTGAGGTTCAATGATCACTCAAGCTCGGAGGAAACTACTAGCGGTCGCCGCCCCGGTAGTACCATGCTCAAATTGTTTCAGAATGTTCCTGATGCCGATTTGGAAATGCTGTTTCCAAACACCCGCGTGGGCATGCGACTGAGGGATAAACTGCTTATAGATGTCCCCGCGCTGATCAGCGGCGGCATCGTTTTCACCACTAAACTCGGGGCGACACTCGTACCAATGGGCTCACTGCCGGGGTTCTGGTTAGGTGCGCACAGTGAGCCGGTCACTCTGGACCGGGGTGGACGATTGGTCTTGCTGGCTGGTTTTGGTGCCGTGGGTGGCTATATCTGGAAGCAATATTCCAGCTCCCGCAATCGTAAGATGCGGTTCTCCCAGGCCCTAACCGTAAACCTATATTTCAAACTGCTCGATAACAACCGCGGTGTCCTGCTGCGTATAGTCGATGATGCGGAGGAGTCCGAGTGCAAGGAGAGCCTGCTGGCCTATTATTTTTTGCTCGCCCAGTGTAAAAATGGGCTTTGGCATGCCCTGCAGTTAGCTGAGAAAAATGAAACCCAATGATGGCCAGTCACGTGTAATTTACTTGCTCTGCGGACGAAGAAGGTTGTGATAATGTCGATTCAGATTTCCTTGCAGCTGAGTACAATATTCATATGGGTTTCGGTGACGGCACCGTCACCAATATTTTCGATTAGCGTCAAAGCTATACGGATGCCCGCGGTCTTTACGACATGGAGAATTTTGGCGTATAAATTTTTCTAATTTGTACTAAGGAAGAACGTCGAAAAGGCGGGGTATATCCCGGTTTTTTTTGTCTGTTTCCGCCGGGAACACCAAGTGCGGTAAATCCTACCGATGCGGCCATCACACCTATGAACCTGGCAGCCCTCCTTTTTGTAAATATTCACTTCAAATCTCGCTCGGTCTGCACCTCAAGTTTGCCGCCGGTCAAACCCCAGCGCTATACCAACCGGATCATTTTTGTGTGAAAAATGAACACTAATTAGTGCAGCGACTGCAATTAATCTATTTGCCATTGCGGTATGCTGTGAGTGTTGTCAGCGAATACATTAGTTGTTACTAAGGTTCCGACCATCACATAAAAATTAGCAACGTCAACAGGACATATAAAATGAATAATCCGCTCTTGGCCAAAACAATGCACACCGCCATTTTTTCCGCAGTCTCCGCCGCGTCGATATTATTATCCGGCGCGGCTCAAGCCCAACTCATGCTTGAGGAGGTCGTCGTTACCGCACAGAAACGAGTGGAGAGTCTGGGTGACGTCCCCATTTCGGTCAACGTCATGTCAGGCGACAAAATTGCTGACGCGGGCATCACCAACCTCAATGACCTGGCTGATTTTGTGCCTAACCTCAGCATGAACCAAACCGGCATAGGCACCAACATTACCATCCGGGGTATCAGTTCAGGTATCAATCCTGCGTTTGAACAATCCGTGGGGCTGTATGTAGATGACGTCTATTATGGCCGCGCGCAGCTCGCACGTGTGCCTTATCTCGATATTGACCGCGTCGAGGTACTGCGTGGGCCTCAGCCTATATTGTTTGGTAAAAACGCGATTGCTGGTGCGATCAGTATGATTACCAAGCAGGCCAGCCTCGATGAGCTCGAGGGTTTTGTGCAGGCGGAATATAATTTCGATCAGGAAGGCTATGACGTTACCGGCGCGGTTAACATACCCATTAGCGACACCTTCGCCATTCGGCTGGCGGGTTTGACCCGGGAGCAGGATGGCTACTACGAGAATACTAATCTTGACCGGGATGAAGCCGTGTTGGAGCAATCCGTGTTCCGCGTGAATATGCACTGGGAACCCTCGGATAGTCTGGCGATGGATTTAAAGTATGAAAACTCCAACTTCGATACTGAAGGGCGCTTCCTGGAAATCATCAACCCAGTAGAGATAGATGGCTCACCATCCTTCGCAACAGTTCTTGGCGCATTGACTGGCGGTGCCGTTGCTCTAGATACTGAGCAGGATTTCAAGCGTCAGGCGAATGGCGATGAGGAACAGACTGAGGTTGACAACGTCACTTTCAAAGTCGACTACGCATTGGGCGACCATACGCTCACGGCCGTTACCGGCTGGCTGGAATACGATTACTATCAGCAATGTGATTGCGATTTCACTAGCGCCTCTCTGATCGATACCTCGGGTTTTGAGAGCTTTGAGCAACTCAGCCAGGAATTTCGACTGGCGTCGCCAGGCGGAGAGACCATCGACTATATCGTTGGTGGGTTTTACCAAGAATACGACGTAACATTAGATGATATGACGATCGTGCCCGGTGACAGCTTGCTGGGCAATCTCAGCTCGTCTTTGTTGGCTACTGCGGCCCGTCGAGGCTATGAGACTGAGAGTGACTTGTGGTCAGTCTTCGCGCAATTCACCTGGAACGTTAATGATGAATGGAGGGTGACTTTAGGTGGCCGCTATTCGGATGAACAAAAAACCGGTGCCCGCAAAATAGAGATCGTTGATGTCACCGATCCTAGCCCGGTGACAGATATTTCAGGACAACCCCTTACGGCTAGCCCTGTTGCCCCCTTTGTTTATGCTGGTGGTTTTCTTATCGCGAACGAGCAGGCTGGCGGACATAACCTGAGCGGTAGTCGAGACGAGACTGAATTTACCCCTGCCATTAACGTGCAGTGGGATGTCACGGGCGAGACGATGCTATATGTAGCGGTAACCGATGGTTTCAAGGCCGGCGGTTTTGATGCTCGCTCAAACGGTACTTCGTCTTTCGAGTTTGAGGGCGAGAACGCTATCGCTTATGAGCTGGGCGCGAAGATGTCATTGCTTGATGGCGCAGCGGAGTTGAACGTGGCTCTTTATCGCACCGAGTACAGTGATCTGCAGACCAGTCAGTTCGACGGCGTATTGGGCTTTAATGTCACCAACGCCGGTGAGGCTACCACTCAGGGCATTGAGTTGGATGGTCGCTGGCAGGCCACGGAAAACCTGCTGCTTAGTGGCTCCATGGGTTGGTTGGACTTCGAGTTTGATGAGTTTCCTAACTCGCAGTGCTTCTTTGGTGAAACACCCACTATCAATATTGATGGCGCTGACCTGTGTGACCGTGGCGGTGATACCCGTGAGTTTGCCCCTGAGTTGACCTTCAACCTTAGCGCAGACTACTTCCTTCCTGTTGGGGATAGTATGGAGCTGGCGTTCGGCCTGGATCTGTCTTACAGCGATGATTATTTCGTTTCACCGACGCTTGATCCCAACCTTGAGCAGGATGCTTATACCAAGCTGGGTGGTCGTATCGCATTGCTATCGCTTGATGGAGCCTGGCAGGTGTCCATCTTGTTGGAGAACATCACCGACGAAGAGATCTTGACCTTTGGCAACCAGGCACCGACCTCTACCACGCTGTCTGGTGCGTTCAACGCGCAGGTCGGAGCACCGGGTGTCGCAACGGCCTACTACGGCTTCTATGAGGCGCCGTTCAATGTTGCTTTGCAGGCACGTTATAACTTCTGATCAGTTGCCGACCTCGGTTCGACACGAGTCACGGCGTTCGTAGCGCCGTGTTCAGGTAGCGATATTCAAGGCCGGGTTTTCCCGGCCTTTTTTTGCCTTCAGGCTTTGCGTGTCTTCTTTGGGTGCTTGCGCTTGGGATAACAGGTACGACAAATCTCACAGACTCTGCCGTCACACCCACGTGCCGAGCAGTACTCTCGACCATAAAAAATAATCTGTAAATGCAGCTTGTTCCAATGTTCCTCATCGAACAGCCGCTTCAAATCTCGCTCGGTTTGCACCACATTCTTACCGGCGGTTAAACCCCAACGCTGTGCCAACCGATGGATGTGGGTATCCACTGGAAATGCGGGCACCCCAAAGGCCTGCGACATCACCACAGAGGCGGTCTTGTGGCCCACGCCCGGTAAGGTTTCCAGCGCGTCCATATCCTGTGGTACCACGCTGTCGTAATCCTCCACCAATATCTCGCTCAGCCTTTGTATCGCTTTAGACTTTTGCGGCGACAAACCACAAGGGCGAATAATTGAGCGGATAAATTCCACCGACAGCTGCGCCATATCAGCCGGGTTATCGGCAGCATTAAACAGTGCCGGGGTTACTGTATTGACACGCTCGTCAGTACATTGCGCGCTGAGTAGCACGGCAATTAACAGGGTGAAGGGATCGCTGTGATCCAAGGGCGTGGGCGTTTTAGGATACAACTCTTGTAGCCGCTGCAGCACAAATTCGACACGCTGTTGCTTGAGCATGAGCCGGCTATAACTGCTGCAGGAAGTGTTTTATTCTTTGGGCGGCTTCCACACAGTCTGCCAATTCAGCAACCAGTGCGATGCGAATCCGATTCTCTCCGGGGTTTATGCCGCCGGCGTCCCGTGCCAGATAGCGCCCGGGTAACACTGTGACATGTTCCTGGGCGAATAATGCTTTGGCGAATTCTGTATCCGCGATAGGTGTTTTCGGCCATAGGTAGAAGCTGGCAGGTGGTGCGCTCACGTCCATATCGTCTTTGAGTTCAGCAATCACCTGCGCAAATTTTTCCCGGTAAAGGCGGCGATTTTCTATCACGTGCTGCTCATCGTTCCAGGCGGCGATGCTTGCCATTTGGTGATGGGGCGGCATGGCGCAGCCTTGGTAGGTGCGGTAGAGCAAAAATCGATTTATTAGCTGTGCATCGCCGGCAACAAACCCTGAACGTAGTCCCGGTAAGTTGGAGCGCTTTGACAGGCTGTGAAACACCAGGCAGTTACGGAAATTGCCTTCTTCCAGTGCCTCGCAGGCTTCTAGCAGTCCCGGTGGAGGTGCGGCTTCATCGGCGTAAATTTCCGCATAACACTCGTCGGATGCAATAACGAAATCGTGCTCACGGGCCAACAGTATCAGTGCATGCAGTTGCGTCAGTGGAATGACGGCGCCTGAGGGGTTTCCCGGGTTACACAGGTAGAGTAACTGGCAGCGCTGCCATTGATCCGCCGTTACCGAATCGAAGTCAGGAAGGAAGTCTGTCTCCTGGCTGCAATTGATAAACTCTGGCTTGGCACCTGCCAATAGCGCCGCTCCCTCATAGATCTGATAAAAGGGGTTGGGGCATAGTACGGTCGCGTTTGAATTTGTACTCACGGTGGCCTGGGCGATGGCGAACAGCGCCTCGCGAGTACCGCTCACAGGGAGTACCTGAGTCTCGGGATTCACCGCTGCCAGTTTGAAGCGGCGTTGTAGCCAAACGGCGATGGCCTCCCTAAGCTCGACCATGCCTCGAGAGACTGGATAGTTGGAGAGTAGATTGAGATTGTCGATGAGAGTCTGACGTACAAACTCGGGCGCTGGATGTCCAGGCTCACCGACCGAGAGACGGATGGCGGATTTTTCGGCGGGCGGTGTTAGCCCGTCAAATAGCAGCCTGAGCTTTTCGAAAGGGTAGGGGTGTAGCTGATCCAGGTTGGAATTCATAGCATTCAGGCAGCCAATTGTTGGTCCAGTTCCTCTCGAACTGCGGCCTGTATTGCAGCGCATAAATCGCCGTCGGTGATTGCCTGCTGATTTTCATCGGTGATGAAGAATACGTCTTCGACGCGCTCGCCCAGAGTTTGAATTTTCGCAGCCTGCAGAGTGACATTGAACTCGACGAAAATCCTGCCTATGCGCGCCAATAAACCGGGACGGTCGGGTGTAGCCACTTCCAGCACAGAAACGTTCTTGATCTCATCGATACTCATGCGTGTTTCAGTGGGTATAGTGAAGGACTTCATTTGCCGGGGCGTCCGGCGTTCCACGATATTGGGGTAGTCTTCTGCCGCACTCAGGCCTATGGTCAGCTGCTCCGCGATATCGCGCAAGCGCTGGCCGTCCTCGGCGATGGATTGGCCGCTGGGGTCGAGCACAAAAAATGTATCCAGGCTCATGCCGTGGTTGTCGTTATAGATGCGGGCGTCGTGAACGCTAAGGTCCAGTTGTTCCAGCAGCGCGCAAATACTCGAAAAAAGCTGCGCTCTGCTGCGAGCGTGGATAAAGATTTGGGTTGTATTGGCGACGCTTGAATCTATCGTATTGCGTATCAATACCAATGGTTTGTCGGGCTCGTAATGGCCGGCGACGGCTTCGGTGTGCCAAGCAATGTCCTCAGCCCGCTCACGCAGAAAGTAGTCTTCGCCTCGTTCCTGCCAGAGTGCATCCAGTTCTGCGACCGTAAAACCGCGGTACTCTAGGATATCGATAGCGGCGTTGCGCGTTTCATCAATCCACACTTGCTTGTCCACCGGGTTTTCCAGCCCGCGTCGCAGAGCCCTCTTGGTTTCCGTGTAGAGCTGCCTCAGCAGGCTACCGCGCCAGGCGTTCCAAAGAGTGGGGTTAGTGCCATTAATATCCGCTACAGTTAGAGTGAAAAGGTAGTCCAGCCGTTCCTGATCGCCCACATGCTGGGCGAACTGCAGGATGACATCCGGATCTGAAATGTCCTTGCGTTGGGATACCGCAGACATGGTCAGATGACTCTCTACCAGCCAAACCACCAGACTAGTGTCTTGCTGCGACAGGCCGTGGGTCTGACAAAATATTCTGCTGTCAACAGCGCCTAATTCGGAGTGGTCGCCACCGCGCCCCTTACCAACATCGTGAAACAGGCCCGCGAGATACAATAACTCAATTTTTGGTAGCCGCCTGGCAACCCGGCTGGACACAGGGAAATTCTCTTCATAGGCAGTGATATTGAACCGGCGCATATTCTGAATAACCTGCAGGGTGTGAGCGTCCACCGTGTAGGTATGAAAAAGGTCGTGTTGCATCTGGCCGACAATGCGACCAAATTCAGGGATATACATGCCCAGCACGCCATAACGGTTCATGCGGCGCAGGGTTAGGGTCATTTTGTAAGGTGCCCGCAGTATGTCCAGAAACAGCGCGTGATTCTTCGGCCGCGCCCTGAACGCCTCATCGATCAGGTGGCGATGATCACGAATCAGACGAATCGTTTTGGCACCGATACCAATAATGTTTTCGTGGGTTGCGCAGAGTAAAAAAACCTCTAGCAATGAAGACGGTTCGCTGGCGAATAGACTCTCATTGCGTGCTTCTATGTAACCATTGCGTATTTCAAAGCGCTCGTTGAGTTCGCCAATTTCGTCCACGCTGTCTGCCCGTAGAATGGCTTGATCAAAATATTGCACCAGCACCTCGTTCAGCTGCCCCAGCGACAATGCCCAGCGGTAATAGGTTTGCATAAACTGCTCAACCGCCAGTCTGTCACCATCAGTAAAACCCCACATGGCAGCGAGCTCGCGCTGGTGGTCGAACAATAGGCGATCCTCCTCGCGGCCAGTGATCATATGCAGGGCATAGCGCACCTGCCACATGAAATCGCGACCGCGGGACAGTATCTCTAGCTCGTCAGCGTTGAGGAATTCTTCGTCCTGTAACTCCTGCAGATTCTTAACGCCAAAATGTCGCTCGGCGATCCAGCGAATTATCTGTATATCCCGCAGTCCGCCTGGCGAGCTCTTTACGTTGGGCTCGAGATTGTATTCAGTATCAGCGAACTTGGTATGGCGGTGCTGCTGTTCGGTAAGTTTGGCTTTAAAAAAATCCGCACTGGCCCACATCTTATCGGTGGAAATGGCTGCTCTGACTTCGGCCATAAGTCCAGCAGAGCCTTGAATTACCCTGGACTCCATCAAATTTGTGACTACGGTAATGTCTTCTCTGGCTCGATCTTCGCATTCTTTGAGGTTGCGCACACTGTGACCAACGTTCAGGCCAATATCCCAAAGCAGAGTTAGAAATTCCGAGACCTCTTCTTCTACGCCTTTACAGTCTGGGCCGAGCAGGATCAGTAGATCGATATCTGAGTGGGGGTGCAGTTCACCGCGACCATAGCCGCCCACGGCAACGAGCGCCAGCGCGCTGTCGCCCCATGATTGGCGCTGCCACAGCAAGCTTAACAGCTGGTCGATGTAAGCCGCTCTGTGCTTGATCAGATCTCGGGCTTCTGCACCTTCCCTGAACCGTTGGTGCAGGTAATCGGTGCACTTCGCCAGTGCTTGTTTGCAGCAGGCGATAAGATTCCCGGCCACGATCTCAGCCGCCAGGGCGTCTACGTCAAATAAATCTTTCGGAAGTGCTACGTCTATTGCAACCATGTAATACCGTTAGAAATTCTCGTTGCTGCGTCGGGTAAATACCTCGCAACCGTCTTCTGTTACGCCCAATGTGTGTTCCCACTGTGCGGACAGCCGACCGTCGCGTGTGGTCACCGTCCAGCCGTCTTTTTGGTTGAGTTTGGTCTGGCGCTTGCCGGCATTGATCATTGGCTCAATAGTAAACGTCATGCCCGGTTCGAGGGTTAGACCGGTGCCCTTGCGGCCGTAGTGCAGTATTTGTGGGTCTTCATGGAATACCTCACCAATCCCGTGGCCGCAGTATTCGCGCACCACCGAATAGTAATTTTTCTCGGCATGCTGCTGAATAATATGACCAATGTCGCCCAGAGTCACGCCGGGCTTAACAATCTCTATGGCCCTGTACAGGCATTCCTGAGTAATTTTGATCAAGCGGCTGGCATGAGGTGCCGCCTCGCCAACCTCCACCATGATACTGGTGTCGCCGTGAAACCCATTCTTAATCACCGTAACGTCGATATTCACAATGTCGCCATTTTTCAGCTTTTTTGAGTCAGATGGGATGCCATGGCAGACAACGTCGTTGATAGAGGTGCAAATGGAGCGTGGGAAGCCGTTGTAATTTAGGGGTGCTGGAACAGCGCCCTGCACCTCTGTAATGTGCTGATGACAGATATGGTCCAGCTCGCCGGTGGTGATACCCACCTCAACTTTCGGCGCAATCATCTCCAATACCTCAGCGGCGAGCTTGCCGGCCACCCGCATTTTGTCTACGTCTGACGCTGATTTGATTGAAACTGCCATCTGTAACCTATTGAAAAATATAAAAAAAGATAGTTAGCTGATCTGCCTAAAAATAAATGGCCAGTCTAACGAGTCGGTCATTCTACCGCAATGACGGCTGAAATGAGTAATTTGGTGACCCGTCCGGTGTGACTTTGGCAGGGCGAAAAACTTTCCTCCGGGTTTCCGCTGTGGTATAAAGCGCGCCTCTTTCGGGACTGTAGCTGGTTTTCGGCTGGTTCGAGCAAGAGAAATTAAACGACACACACATATCAGCACCTGGTCCAGGGTGCCTGCGTAAGCGGGTTTGGAGCACGGGGTATGTGGAGGTTTAACCCAAACAAAAAAGGTATATACACATGTCGCAAGTGGAAGTAAGCATGCGCGACCTGCTCCAGGCAGGCGCACACTTTGGTCACCAGACCCGTTACTGGAATCCTAAAATGGATCAGTACATTTTTGGGGCCCGCAACAAGATTCACATCATCAATCTCGAGCACACGGTTCCGGCTTTCAACGAAGCGCTGGGATTGATCGAGCGTCTTGCTAGTAACAAAAACAAGATTTTGTTTGTTGGCACCAAGCGTGCAGCCGGCAAAATCATGAAAGAGCAGGCCGATCGCGCCGGAATGCCTTATGTCAGTCATCGCTGGCTGGGTGGCATGCTCACCAACTACAAAACCATACGCGCGTCAATTAAGCGCCTGCGTGAGCTTGAAGCTCAGCAGGGCGACGGTACGTTTGACAAACTGACCAAGAAAGAAGCGCTGATGCGTTCTCGGCAAATGGAAAAGCTTGAACGCAGTATTGGTGGTATCAAGGAAATGGGCGGTCTTCCCGACGCACTGTTTGTGGTTGACGTAGACCACGAGCGTATCGCCATCACCGAGGCCAACAAGCTTGGAATTCCTGTGATCGGCATTGTCGACACTAATAGTAACCCTGATGGTGTCGATTACATCATCCCGGGTAACGACGACGCTATTCGCGCTATTAAGCTGTACGTTTCTGCGGTCGCGGATGCCTGCATCGCCGGTAAGGTGGAAGCGGGTGAAGCAGTCGCCGTTAGTGATGAGTTTATCGAAGCCGTAGATGGCGCAGTAAAAGCAGAACCTGACGCTGAATCGGTCGCTCCGGTTGAAGTTGAGGCTGTGGCAGAAGCCGCAGTTGAGGCCGTAGTAGAAGCTCCGACTGAAGACGCTGCGGCGCCGGCTCCTGCCGATAAGGCCTAGGCCTTGGCAGCTCGCTGTCGCTGACGGCGAGCTGAAACGATTGTTTTCCGGCCGCGGCTCTGCGGTCCGGGATTGTCTATTTTTATGATGCTCTACGGGCATCTGTTGTAGCTGGGAGGTTTACTAATGTCTGCAGCGCAGGTTAAAGAATTACGCGAACGCACTGGGTTGGGTTTGCTGGAATGTAAGAGGGCGCTTAAGAGCGCTGATGGCAACATCGAAAAGGCGATTGAAGAGTTGCGGAAGTCCAGTGGTATGAAGGCGGCAAAAAAAGCCGGTCGTACTGCAGCTGACGGTATTGTGACAACTCGTATAGCTGAAGATGGCAGCTACGGTGTTTTGCTAGAGGTTAACAGCGAAACTGATTTCGTGGCGCGCGATGAAAACTTTCTGGGATTTGTGAGCAGTGTTGTCGATAGCGCCTTCACTAATAAGCTGACAGACATTGCCGCACTGATGGCCGGTGATCTGGAATCAGCCCGTGAGGCTCTGGTGCAAAAAATTGGTGAGAATATCAGCGTTCGTCGCGCCGTTATGGCCTCTGCCAACGACGGTGTGGTCGGCGCCTATGTGCACGGTAATAAGCGTATTGCTGTTCTGGTTCAGCTCAAGGGTGGTGATCAGGATCTGGCCAAGGACGTTGCGATGCACGTGGCCGCAGTCAATCCGCAGGTTGTATCTTCATCTGATATGCCTGAGGAGCTAGTAGCGAAAGAGAAGGAAATTTACACAGCCCAGGCGCTGGATTCCGGCAAGCCTCCGGAGATTGTTGAAAAAATGATCGGCGGTCGAATCAAGAAGTTCTTGGCTGAAAATAGTCTGTTAGAGCAATCCTTTGTAAAAGATCCTGACGTTACTGTTGGCAAGCTGGTCGCAGCTGCTGGTGCGGAAGTGATTTCTTTCGAGCGTTATGAAGTGGGCGAAGGTATCGAGGTTGAGGTAGTCGACTTTGCTGCTGAGGTCGCTGCGCAGCTGAAAGGCTGATATCGACACACATTGTATTTCTAAAGGGGCTTCGGCCTCTTTTTTGTGCTCCCTCACAACCGCTTAAACATGGGCTAAATTCTCGCGCCCAGCCCTAGGGTGCTCGGCCATTGTCCTGTAAGATATCTCCCAGTTTAGGAGAACAGATTTATGCACCAAACGGCGGCGGATAAGAAGTATAAGCGCATCCTGCTCAAACTCAGTGGTGAGGCGCTTACCGGCTCGGAAAACTATGGTATTGATCCCAAGGTATTGGATCTCATGGCTTTGGAAATTGGCCAGCTGATCGGTATCGGCGTGCAGGTAGGGTTGGTGGTCGGTGGCGGCAATTTGTTCCGCGGTGCAGCTCTGCAGACTGCGGGCCTCGATCGTGTTACGGGTGACCATATGGGTATGCTGGCGACGGTGATGAATGCTCTGGCCCTCCGCGATGCATTAGAGCGCTCGAATATAGCCACTCAGGTTATGTCGTCCATTCCGATGAGCGGCGTAGTTGATCATTATGATAGACGCAAAGCCATTCGCGCATTGAGCAATGGTGATGTGGTGATATTTGCAGCGGGTACCGGCAACCCGTTTTTCACCACCGATTCCTCCGCTTGCTTGCGCGGTATCGAAGTAGAGGCGGAGCTGGTGCTGAAGGCAACCAAAGTAGATGGTGTCTATTCCGCCGATCCTATGAAAGACAAGGATGCCATCAAGTACGATCGTTTAACCTATGACGAAGTACTGGATAAAAAACTGGAAGTCATGGATCTGACGGCAATATTACTGTGCCGTGAACACGGCATGCCGGTGAGAGTCTTCGAGATGGAGAAGCAGGGTGCCCTGCTTAAAATCGTTCGCGGTGGCGAAGAGGGCACCTTGATCGAATGACCGCGAATCTGTACCCAGGAGAAAAGAAGTGATAGAGGATATTAAGGCGGAAGCCACCGAGCGCATGGAAAATAGCATGGAAGCGCTGGCTCACAACTTCAACAAAATTCGCACGGGTCGTGCGCATCCTAGCCTGCTCGACGGCTTGAAAATTGAGTATTATGGCGCCATTACACCTTTGAATCAGGTGGCCAATATCAATGTAGAGGACGGTAGGACTCTGGCGTTAACGGCCTGGGATAAATCGATGATTCCTGATATCGAGCGTGCCATTATGAAGTCCAATCTAGGTTTGAACCCCGCCACTGCAGGTGAAGTCATTCGCATCGCCATGCCTGCCCTCACTGAGGAGACTCGTAAGGTTTTCAGTCGGCAGGCACGCCAGGAGGCTGAATCAGCACGAGTCTCGATTCGTAATGGCCGGCGAGATGCCAATGCCATGTTGAAAGAACTGGTAAAAGAAAAAGATATCAGTGAAGACGAGGAACGGCGTGCACAGGACGATGTGCAAAAGTTAACTGATGGTTTCATCGCACGAGTGGAAAGGCGGCTCGGCGAAAAGGAAGCTGACTTGATGGAAATCTGAACGACCCGAACATGCCCAATAACAATAACACGACAGGGGCTAGCGGCAGCGACATGGTTGTGCCTCATCATGTTGCCATCATTATGGATGGCAACAATCGTTGGGCCAAGCGCGAGGGTGTCGTGGGTTCTGCTGGCCATCGTGCCGGCGTTGAGGCGGTGCGGGGGGTGCTTCGAGCCTGCCGCAGTCAGGGCGTTCAAGTGCTCACCTTATTTGCTTTTAGCAGTGAAAACTGGGGTCGACCTCAGCCAGAAGTGCGGGCACTTCTGGCGCTGTTGTCGCGCTATTTGCGTCGCGAGGTGCGACAGTTACACGATGATGGTGTTCGTTTGCGGTTTATTGGCGAGCGCGGCAAATTCAGCGCGCGCTTGCAGCGTTTGATGCTGCAATGTGAGCGGCTGACAGCGGAGAACACCACTGCCACCGTTGTTATTGCGGTGGATTACGGCGGTCGTTGGGATATTGCCCAGGCGGCGCAGCAACTGGCCATGCAGGTGAAAGCGGGGATAATAGAGCCCTCGGACATTACCCCGGCGCGGCTTGAGAGCTGCCTGCAATCCTGTGAGTTACCTCACCCCGATCTGTGTATTAGAACCGGTGGAGATGCGCGTATCAGTAATTTTATGCTGTGGCAGTTTGCCTACAGTGAGTTGTATTTTACCTCTACTTTGTGGCCCGATTTCGGTGAGCTGGAATTTGCCAGGGCATTGGCGGATTACGGCCGACGAGAGCGACGGTTCGGTTTGCGTGAGCCCGATGGCCTTGTTTCGAGGGGAGATCTCGATGCTTAGGCAACGTGTAATGACCGGGGTAGCGCTGGCATCATCCTTTGTCGCCGCGGTCGTGTTTTTGCCGGTGCAGGCACTGGCTGCGGTCTTTGCCGTCATTGTGAGTCTGGGTGCCTGGGAATGGGCCCGACTGGCGGGGTGGACATCACCGCTGTCTCGCAGTGTCTACACCGCTACCGTGGTGCTGGCTATGGTGGGGCTATATTTCCATTGTGAACTGGGTGGTTCGCCTTCAAAAGATCAAGTACAACCCTTTCTCGGTCTGGCCTGTTTATGGTGGAGTTTCGCCTTGCTCTGGATTAAAAGCTATCCGGCCAGCGCCGGCCTGTGGGGTACTGTCACCATGCGCAGTCTGATGGGAGTGCTGATACTCGCACCTGCGTGGCTGGCTGCAGTATATCTTCTGAGTTTCCCCCGAGGCGGATTGTTGATGATAGCGATGATTCTAATTGTGGTGACTGCCGATGTCGGGGCTTACTTCACGGGCAAGTCTTTCGGGCGCCACTCTCTGGCGGTGAAAGTTAGCCCGGCAAAAACCTGGGAAGGGTTCTGGGGTGGTATGGCCTCGGTACTGATTCTTGCCCTGGCTTTGCATTACTGGCTGCCAGTGCAGAGCGTTCCAATGAACTTTGTCGCGATGATAGTGATTGTACTGGTAACGGCATTGTCTTCGGTGGTTGGAGATCTTACGGTCAGTATGGTGAAGCGTCAGAGCGACATTAAAGACGCAGGGTCCATCCTGCCTGGCCACGGCGGATTGTTGGATCGACTCGACAGTATTTGCGGCGCAGCCCCGGTTTTCACCCTCGGCTTGCTGTTGGCGGGTTACTAATTAATGACTCTCGCACTACAATTTGTCAGCGTACTGGGCTCAACAGGCTCGATTGGAGTCAGTACCCTGGATGTTATTTCTCGCCATCCCGATCGCTACCGGGTCTATGCGCTGGCAGCGAACCGGTCGGTGACGGCGATGCTGAGCCAGTGCCTGCAGCATAACCCCCGATTTGCTGTGATGGCAGATATGGATGCCGCAGAGCAACTTGCGGCACAACTGCCTGCTGAGCTGGATACCGAGGTTTTACACGGAGAAGCGTCTCTGGCGCAGGTTGTCACCGATCGGGAAGTCGATGTTGTAATGGCGGCGATTGTCGGTGCGGCGGGCTTGCCCTCGACTCTGGCTGCGGCGCGGGCTGGCAAGCGCTTGTTGTTGGCCAACAAGGAGGCCCTGGTGATGTCCGGTCAACTGTTGATGCAGGCCGTGCGCGAGGCCGGTGCCGTGTTAATGCCTATCGACAGTGAGCATAACGCTATTTTTCAGTGCCTGCCGACCAATGTCGATGGAGTGCCGGGTTCCGCGGGCGTGAGTAAGGTCTTATTGACGGCCTCGGGAGGCCCTTTTCGAACCTGGTCGTCTCAGGATATCGAAAATGCCAGCCCGGAACAGGCCTGTGCTCACCCTAACTGGTCCATGGGGCGCAAGATTTCGGTGGACTCAGCCACGTTGATGAACAAGGGGCTGGAATTTGCCGAGGCCTGTTGGCTATTTGATTTGTCGGCGGATCAGGTCGATGTGGTGGTCCACCCACAGAGCATCATTCACTCCATGGTGCAGTATCGAGATGGCTCAGTATTGGCACAGCTGGGTAATCCAGATATGCGTACCCCCATAGCCTACGGCTTGGCGTGGCCGGAACGCATTGATTCCGGTGTGGCTCCGCTGGATTTGATTGCGGTGGGTAAATTGGATTTTGAGACTCCGGATGAGAGCCGGTTCCCCTGTTTGCGCCTGGCCCGGGAAGCCGTAGCGGCGGGCGGAACGGCGATGGCAACGTGTAATGCTGCCAATGAGGTGGCTGTCGCCGCGTTTCTGGAGGAAAGTATACGTTTTGGTGATATTCCGCGGGTGGTTGAGTCGACGCTGGAGCGGGTATCTATTGTGGAACCACACTCAATGGCTGTGGTCGAATCAGCAGATGGAGAGGCAAGGGCGGTAGCGATGGAAATGATCAGGGGATATAGCAAGCAAATTAAGACTCAGGGGAAGATTTAGTGGATTTAATTTATACCATTGCAATTACTGTGGTGACCCTTGTGGTCTTGGTCACAGTTCACGAATATGGCCATTTTTGGGTAGCGCGTCGCTGTGGCGTTAAAGTGCTGCGATTTTCGATCGGATTTGGTCGGCCGCTATACAGCTGGCGAGATCAACAGGACACTGAATATGTGATCGCCAGTATACCACTGGGTGGTTACGTAAAAATGCTGGATGAACGCGAGGGTGAGGTTGCTGCGGAAGACATTGATGGCGCCTTTAACCGTAAACCGGTTCTTCAGCGTATCGCCGTGGTTGCTGCAGGGCCAATGGCTAATTTTGCGTTGGCAATCGTCGCCTATTGGGCTCTATTTTTCGCGGGAGAGACAGGCTACGCACCGATAATCGGCAACGTCGAAGCGGGTTCTATTGCGGAAATAGCAGGGCTGGAAGCCGGGCAAGAAATTATTGCGGTTGACGGTGAGGAGACCGAAACATGGCAGGCTTTGAGTTTTAGACTGCTCGACCGTATTGGTGATAGCGGAGCAATAAGTTTTTCGGTCAAATATCCGAATTCTGATGTCGTTTACGAGTCTCAGGGCGTTTTGGAGCGCTGGATGGCCGATCAGGAACAGCCGGACCTGTTTGGTGGCCTCGGGATAGCCATGTATACCCCCGATATCCTGCCTGTGGCCAGTGATATAGTGGCGGGCAGTCCGGCGGCGAAAGCCGGAATCGAATCGGGTGACAAAGTGCTCAATGCTGACGGCATTACGATGCCGTTGTGGAAAGATTGGGTGGATTACGTAAGAGCTCGGCCTGGCGTCGCTATTGCGGTGGAATTAGAGCGCGATGGCCGCTTGGTGAATACTGAGTTGGTGCCGGAAGTTGTTGACGAAGCGGGTCAAGAGCCGTTCGGTAGAGTGGGTATGGGAGTTTTGCCACCGGTAATGCCCGCCGATATGATTCGAACGTTTGATCGCGGGCCCTTGGAGTCGCTCGTTGCCGGGGTTAATCGAACCGGCGAGATCAGCCTTTTTACACTGAATTCAATCGGTAAAATGTTAAAAGGCCTGATATCACCAAAAAACTTGAGTGGGCCGATTACGATTGCTAAAGTGGCGTCCGCATCGGCAAAGTCCGGTTTGGAATCCTATATCAGTTTTCTGGCTCTGTTGAGCGTGAGCTTAGGGGTGCTGAACTTGCTGCCAATCCCGGTTCTTGATGGCGGCCACCTGATGTATTACATCGTGGAGTTGTTGGCCGGTCGACCGGTGCCCGAAAGAGTGCAGGCCGTGGGTTACCAACTGGGTTTATTTATGGTGTTGGGCATTATGGGATTGGCTTTGTTTAACGACTTTGCTCGTCTATGACCTGATGTGTTGCTAAATTGAAAATAATGATAAAGCCTGAGTGACAGGTGCTACCGGGTGGTTGAGACTAATTTGAGTAAGCGAATCCAAAGATGGCTTGTGGTGTTGTTGCTGACGGCGCCCTTGGCAATGGCACAATCTGAGAGCTTTACTGTGTCTGATATACGGGTTGAGGGTTTGCAGCGGATATCCGCAGGCAGCGTCTTCGCCGCTATGCCTCTTGCGGTTGGTGATACCGCAGACAGTCTCAGTATCCGCGCCGCTTCTCGGAGTTTGTTTGGAACCGGCAATTTTGACGATATTCGTATAGGTCGCGATGGCAGTGTATTGGTCGTCATGGTGACTGAGCGTCCCAGTATCAGCGAGATCAATATCGACGGCAATAAAGCGATCGAGACAGAAGCGCTACTTGATGGACTCAAGGGCTCAGGACTGGCGGTAGGCCAGGTTTTCCAGCGCTCCACTTTAGAGGGTATGCAGCTTGAATTGCAGCGCCAGTATGTAATGCAAGGCCGCTACGACGCCAATATCGAAGCCGAGGTGTTGCCTGAGCCTCGCAATCGGGTATCGATCAATATCGAAGTAGATGAAGGTACGGTTGCCGCGATCAAGCACATTAACGTGGTTGGTAATGAAGTGTACGACGACGAAGAACTGGGCGATTTGTTTGAGCTCAAAACAACCGGTTGGCTTTCTTTTTTCACCAGCGACGACAAATATTCGCGGGAAAAACTGACCGGCGATATTGAAACCCTGACTTCTTATTACATGGACACAGGTTATCTGCAGTTCTCTATAGATTCGACGCAAGTGTCAGTATCTCCCAGTAAGAAAGAGGTCTACATTACCGCCAATGTCACAGAGGGCGAAAAGTTTACCGTCAGTGAAGTTGGTCTGTCCGGCGATTTGGTACTGCCAGAAGAGGATCTGCGCCGCTTCCTGCTAGTGACCCAGGGGCAAACCTTTTCTCAGCAGATGGTTACCTCGACCGAGGAATACCTGACCCGCCGTTTGGGCAATGAGGGGTATAATTTTGCTAAAGTGACTGGGATCCCCGAGCTCAATGAAGAAGAACACACCGTGGCAATGAAATTTTTTGTCGACCCGGGCAAGCGTACTTACGTCCGGCGCATCAGCTTCAAAGGCAACTTGAAAACATCGGATGACGTATTGCGCCGCGAAATGCGTCAGATGGAAAGCGCGCCGGCCTCTGCTTCTGCGATTGAGCAATCCCGTGTTCGCCTGGAAAGGCTGGGTTTCTTCAGTCGGGCCATGGTGGAAACCCCTCAGGTGCCTGGTCATGACGACTTGATCGATGTTCAATTTGAGGTGGAAGAGCAGTCTTCAGGCAGTATCGGTGCCAGTTTTGGCTTTGCACAAGAGGCTGGCCTGATTCTGGGACTCAACCTGCAGCAGGATAATTTCCTGGGGACCGGCAAGCGCATTGGTCTGGGGCTGAATTCCTCCAGATTTCAGGACCTCTATAATTTCAGCTATACCAACCCGTATTACACGGAAGACGGTGTCAGTCGGGGCTTCAATGTTTTCTTTCGCGCGACGGACTTGGCCCAAGTGAACGTGGCCAGCTACACCACTGACACCTTGGGCGGCGCCATCAACTTCGGTTATCCGATCAAGGAAACACAGCGACTGGGTTTCAGTTTCGGTGTGTCGGATACGGAAATTACCGCCGGCCGTTTCGCCGTGCAGGAAATCTTGGCCAGTCCCCGGTTTGATGTGGGCATAGATAATTACTTTGAGAGTACCCGGCAGGCCGATGGTAGTTACTCAGATGTGGAAACTCTGCTGCCCTTGTCTGAGGTGCCACCGGAGTTAGTCGTCGTTCCAAGTGCACTGGGTTTCCTTGATGAAAATGGCGATAATTATCTCAACTGGACGATCACTACAAGCTGGACCCAGTCCACCTTGAACCGGGGGCGAATGGCGACCCGTGGCGCGTCTAACAATGTGTCTCTTGAAGTGTCCATGCCGGGCTCCGATCTTGAATTCTACAAGCTCACCTATCGAGGTGAGGTTTTCTATCCCGTGCCGTTATTGCCGTCTTCCTGGGTGCTTCATCTACGCACTGAACTGGGTTATGGCGACGGTTGGGGCGACACCACGGAGCTGCCTTTCTACGAGCACTTCTTCGCTGGTGGCTTTGGCTCAGTGAGGGGTTTCGAGGCCAATACCCTGGGACCCCGCAGTACGCCTGCAGAACTGTATGACGTGAGCAATGCCGTGGCAGAGCTTGACGAAAACGGTGAGGCTGCAGCTTTTGACCCCAGGCCAGCTTACTTCGTGAATCCGCTGACCGGAAAACTCAGCTCGACTGAAATACAGAACCGTCGTCCTGACCCTTTTGGCGGCAACGTGCTGATAGAGGCCAGCGCAGAGGTATTATTTCCACTTCCTTTTATCAAGGACAGGAGTAAGATCCGATCCGCGTTTTTCGTCGATGCTGGCAATGTCTTCAATACCAATTGTTCGCCATCGCAGGTCAATTGCTTCGACGTTGATGCTGACGAAATTCGCTACTCTTTTGGCATTGGTGTGACTTGGATCACTGGCTTCGGTCCGATGACCTTCAGTCTCGCCAAGCCGCTGAATGCTGGCGAAGAAGACCGGGAAGAGGCCTTCCAGTTCACGCTTGGTAGAGGTTTCTAATGTGTCCCGGGGCATCCGGTTATTGTGATGACCGTCAATTACACTATTTTTTTTGAACCATTTTTTTCGAACCATATTTTGGAGAATACTGTGTCTAAACTGTTGAAAATTACACTTGTTGTTGTAGCGCTTTCGCTACCCACCTTGGGCTGGGCTCAGGGCAAGATTGCCGTCGTTGATCTGCAGGCTGCCATCATGCAGTCGGATGGAGCGCTGAAACGTCTGGCTGGCGTTCGTGATGAAGAGGATTACAAATCAGACAAGGCAGAGTTCGACCGCCTGAAAGACGAATTTGACGAACTGGTGCAGGAGTTCCAGAAAGACGCTGCGGTGATGAGCCAGGAACAACAGGTCGCTGCCCGTCAGAAGCTGGGCAGTAAGCAGGCTGACCTGGAACACGTAACTGGCAAACTACAGAAAGTGGAGCAGGCAGCTGGCCAGGTTCTGTTGCAGGAAATGTCTCCGAAAGTACAGGATGTGCTGCGTGAACTGATCGCTACTGAAGGTATTGGTTTGTTACTGCAGCGCTCCACAGTCATACACGCAGACGCCGGGTACAGTATTACTGCCAAGGTGACCGACAAACTGAACCAGTTGGCAGCTCAGTAATTAGATATGCTGTATACCCTGGGGGAAGTCGCTGATAGGCTGGAACTGAGCTTCTCCGGGGATGCAGATCTGCCTATTGTTGGTTTGGCACCCTTAGACCGCGCCGCTGCGGATCAGCTGACTTTCGTCACTGGCTCCAAATACATTGAAGCGCTGCGTCAGTCATGTGCTGGCGCAGTTATCCTGCCTGAAGAGCTAGCTGCTGCATGTCCGGTTGCCTATCTGATTTCGAATAACCCTTATCTTAGTTATGCCAGAGCCAGCCAATTGTTGGATACCGGCCCCAGGCCGACACTCGGTATACACCCCAGCGCGGTAGTGGCTGATGATGCCATCGTGGGCTGCAATGTTTCGATTGGCCCGCTGGCGTCGGTTGCCGCTGGTGCTGTGTTGGGGGAGGGCGTAATTATTGGTGCCGGCGCGCGTGTAGGCGAAGGTGCCGTCATTGGTGCCCGCTGCAAGATTTATCCCAACGCAGTGATTTATCACGGTGTGATCCTGGGTAGTGATTGCGCTGTACACAGCCAGACGGTGATAGGCTCGGATGGCTTCGGCTGGGCGCCGCGACCGGATGGCTGGGAGAAGATTTACCAACTTGGCACTGTGATTATTGGCGACCGGGTCAATATTGGCGCAAGCTGTGCGATCGACAGGGGTGCCCTGGACAATACGGAAATTGCCGACGGCGTAATCATCGATAATCAGGTGCATATCGCCCACAATGTTCGCATCGGGAAAAATACCGCGATCGCCGGTTGCGTGGGTATCGCTGGAAGCTCCACTATTGGAGCGAACTGCTCCTTTGCCGGCCAAGTGGGCATATCTGGTCATATCACCATCTGTGACGATGCGCATTTTACGGGTCAGGCTCGTATTACCAAATCGGTCACTGAGCCCGGGACTTACTCGTCGGGCACGCCCTTAGCTCTTTCGCGGGAGTGGGCCCGTAATGCCGCCCGATTTTTACAGCTCGATAAAATACAAAAGCGTCTGAAAGCGTTGGAACAAAAACCATAGGCGTGAGGCCTAGGATACTTAAAACCAGGGAGTGATTGGTCCGATGATGGACATCAGTGAAATTCGCCGACACCTGCCGCACCGCTACCCGTTCTTGCTGGTTGACCGCGTAGTAGAACTGACTCCCGGTGACTCTATCGTCGCGTATAAAAATCTGTCGATTAACGAGCAATTTTTTGATGGCCATTTCCCCCAAGAACCTGTTTTCCCTGGTGTTTTACTAGTTGAAGCGATGGCTCAAGCAGCGGGCATCCTGGGTTTCAAGACTATGGGTAAAACGCCGGAAGATGGTTCAATCTACTATTTTGTTGGCGCCGATAAGCTGCGCTTCAAGCGGCCCTGCGTGCCGGGAGATCGAGTTATGTTGAGAGCCTCCATTTTAGGCCAAAAACGAGGCATATGGCGCTTCCAAGTGAGTTCCGATGTCGACGGTAAGCTCTGCGCCTCCGCTATCATTTTATGCGCTGACCGCTAGTGATACATCCACAGGCCATTGTTGACCCCTCAGCGAAGATCGCCGATGACGTCATTATCGGACCATGGACTTTGATTGGCCCGGATGTGGAAATCGGACCCGGCTGTACGGTTGAATCGCATGTGGTGATTAAAGGGCCCACCATCATTGGGCGTGACAATCATATCTATCAGTTTTCCACCGTCGGCGAAGCCACCCCCGACCTGAAATACCGGGACGAGCCCACCCGGCTTATCATCGGTGACAACAACGTCATACGAGAGAACGTTACTATCCATCGGGGTACGGTGCAGGATAAGTCTGAGACCATTATCGGCGACCACAATTTGCTGATGGCCTATGTGCATGTGGGCCACGACAGTGTCATCGGCAATCATACAATACTGGTTAATAACGCCGCGCTGGCCGGTCATGTGCGAGTGGGTGACTGGGCGATACTCAGCGGTTATACCCTGGTGCACCAGTTCTGCAAGATTGGTGAGCATAGCTTTAGCGGCATGGCTACGGGCATTGGCAAGGATGTGCCAGCTTACGTGACGGTTAGCGGCTCGCCCGCCGAAGCTAAAACAATTAATACCGAAGGCCTGCGCAGGCGGGGGTTCTCCTCTGATGCCATCAGTCAACTACGTCGGGCGTTCAAGATTGTCTATCGCCAGGGACTGACAATCGATATCGCCCTGCAGCGGCTGGAATCGATGCTGGTAGATACGCCCGAACTCCAGGTATTTATCGACTCTCTGCGCGCTTCGGAGCGCGGTATCGTCCGTTAAATGGGGCCTCGAGGCCTGCGAATCGGAATTCTGGCTGGTGAGGCCTCAGGCGACATCCTGGGTTCGCGTGTGCTGTCAGCTTTGCGTCGGCAATTTCCAAATTTAGAAGCAGAGGGGATTGGCGGTCCGCTGATGGAGGCGCAGGGCCTCAAGAGTATGTACCCGATGGAACGGCTGTCGGTGATGGGCTTTGTCGAACCGCTGAAGAGATTGCCAGAGTTACTGCGTATTCGGGGTGCCTTGTATAAGCATTTTCGTGATAATCCCCCGGACGTCTTTTTGGGTATCGATTCCCCGGATTTCAATCTTCACCTGGAGCAAAAACTGCGTGGCCAGGGGATCAAAACAGCACATTTGGTTAGCCCTACGATCTGGGCCTGGCGCGCGGGCAGAATTAAGAAAATAAAGCGTGCTGTCGACCTGATGCTGTGCCTTTTTCCGTTTGAATTGCCCATTTATCGTGCGCACCAGATGTCGGCGGTGTTTGTCGGGCACCCTCTCGCGGATGAGCTGCTGGAACCGATGGACTCGTTGCAGGCCAGACGAGATTTGGGACTCTCGGATCAGGGCAAGTGGGTGGCTTTGCTGCCCGGTAGTCGCGGCGGTGAGGTTAAAATGCTGGCGCCGCTATTCTTACAGGCAGCTCGATTGTTGCTGCAGCAAAACCCCGCAGTAAAGTTTGTGCTGCCGGCAGCCAGTGAGGCCAGAGCAGAGCAAATACAGGGCTACCTGAGCGACTACAGCGACCTCCCCATCACTGTGGTAGCTGGGCAATCGCGCACCGCTATGCTCGCTGCGGATGCCGTTTTACTGGCCTCTGGGACAGCCACGCTCGAAGCAATGCTATTGAAACGGCCGATGGTAGTGGCCTATCGCATGGGTGCCTTTTCCTGGTTTCTGTCGTCCCGACTTGCCACTACACGGTTTGTCAGCCTGCCTAACGTGCTCGCAGCTGAGTGTGTAGTGCCTGAGCTATTGCAGGATGCGGCCACGCCGCAGGCCATGGTTGACGCCCTATGCCCCCTACTTACCCAGCCACAGGTTGCAGCCGCTCAGGTCGCTGCGTTCGAAGGTTTTCACCGCGACTTGGCATTAGGTTATGCATCGCTTGCTGCAGCCGCCCTGGCAGACCTTGCGCTTCCCCATGAATGATCTCTTCGTTATAGATTACGAGCGCCCCGACATAGTAGGGCAACTGATTGCCGGCGTAGATGAGGTGGGCCGCGGTCCGTTGGCCGGAGATGTGGTGACCGCAGCGGTCATCCTGGATCCCATGAATCCTATAGAGGGTCTTAGAGATTCAAAAAAGCTCTCGCCAAAACGGCGCGGGGCGCTGGCGGCTAGAATTCGGGAGCAGGCACTGGCCTGGTCGGTGGCGCGAGCCTCTGTCGCTGAAATTGATGAACTCAATATCCTGCAGGCCTCGTTGCTGGCAATGCATCGAGCAGTCGAGGCACTGCAGCCGCAGCCAGGCTATGTATTTGTTGACGGTAACAAACTGCCTCGCTGGCAATATGCCTCGGAGCCGGTAGTGAAGGGGGACGACCGCGTTCCCGCTATCGCTGCAGCCTCTATACTCGCCAAGGTGCAGCGTGACAGCGAACTCGTGGAGCTGGCTCAGGAGTATCCAGGTTACGGCTTCGAACGTCACAAAGGGTATCCCACGGCAATGCATTTGCAGGCTTTGCGTACACTGGGTGTGACCCCGGTGCATAGAAAAACCTTTGCACCGGTGAAAAATCTGTTAGCACTGAAGTCAGCAGAGTAGAATCTCCTGATGACTGACTTCGTCCACCTCCGCTTGCATACCGAATACTCTGTCGTCGACGGATTAGTGCGTATAAAGCCACTGATACGCCGCGTAGAGGAACTGGGCATGGCCGCTGTTGCGGTTACCGATGTCTGTAATTTCTATGGCTTGGTCAAGTTCCACAAAGCCGCATTCGACGCCGGTGTGAAGCCAATTTTTGGTGCCGATCTAAGAGTGGTCGAGGCCGGTGACCCCGAACGTTCACATCCAATTTGTCTATTGGCTATGGATCAGGCCGGCTATAAAAATCTGACTGTGTTGATTTCCCGTGCCTTCACCGAAGGCCAGTATCTGGGCATACCCTATATACAACGAGAGTGGCTTGAACAGCACGCTGATGGCCTGATCGCTCTGTCCTGCGGGGCTTCAGGAGACGTGGGACAGGCATTGGTCTCCGAAAAGATCGAACTGGCTCAGGAGCGAGCACAATATTGGATGCAGCTTTACCCGGGTCGCTATTACTTGGAGTTGCATAGGACCGCCAGAGAAGGAGACGAAAGCCATTTGCACGCTGCGGTGGCGTTGGCAGAGCAATTGCAATGTCCGGTAGTCGCCACCAACGACGTCCGCTTTTTAGTAGCATCCGAATTTGAGGCCCATGAGACCAGAGTCTGTATCGGTGAGGGCCGCGCTCTGGATGATCCCAGGCGGGCCAGGTCTTACACGGATCAGCAATATCTACGCTCACCCGCAGAGATGGCAGAGTTGTTTGCCGATATCCCCGAGGCACTGGCCA
The DNA here is from genome assembly GCA_047633055.1 of Halieaceae bacterium. Classification (GTDB taxonomy): domain Bacteria; phylum Pseudomonadota; class Gammaproteobacteria; order Pseudomonadales; family Halieaceae; genus CALJFL01. Next base: position 25,542 of record JBLIEI010000027.1, read on the forward strand.
ATACGGTTGAGATAGCCAGGCGTTGCAGTCTGGTGTTGGAATTGGGCAAGCCCTATTTACCGGATTACCCGGTGCCGGCTGGTCTGACTATGGATGAGTTTTTTCGTCAGCTTTCCCACGATGGTCTTGATGATCGTCTGGCGACTTTATTTGATACCACTGCTGCCGACTTTGTCGCTAGCCAGACCCTGTACCGCGACAGGCTGGATTTTGAACTCGATACCATTGTTCAGATGGGCTTCCCAGGCTACTTTTTGATTGTTATGGACTTTATTGGCTGGGCCAAAAAACAAGATATTCCAGTGGGCCCGGGGCGAGGTTCCGGCGCGGGTTCTTTGGTGGCTTACGCACTCGATATTACTGATCTGGATCCCATTCAGTACGACCTGCTGTTTGAGCGCTTTCTTAATCCCGAGCGTGTATCCATGCCGGATTTTGACGTCGATTTCTGCATGGATGGGCGCGACCGGGTGATCGAATATGTTGCCGACACCTATGGGCGAGAGGCGGTTTCTCAAATTATTACCTTTGGCACCATGGCGGCCAAAGCGGTCGTACGCGATGTCGCCCGGGTTCAGGGTAAGTCTTATGGTCTCGCCGACCGTCTGTCCAAGATGATTCCTTTTGAAGTGGGCATGACCCTTGCTAAAGCGGTGGAGCAGGAACAGCCGCTGCGGGAATTTCTTGGTGATGATCCCCAAGCTCAGGAAATTTGGGACATGGCGGTGCAGCTTGAGGGCATTACTCGCAACGTGGGTAAGCATGCCGGCGGTGTGGTTATCGCCCCCTCCAAGTTAACTGACTTTTCGCCCCTGTATTGTGATGAAAGCGGCGGAGGCCTGGTCACCCAGTACGACAAGGGCGACGTTGAGGACGCGGGGCTGGTCAAGTTTGACTTCCTCGGTTTGCGCACCCTCACGATCATCGACTGGGCGGTGAAGATGATCAACGGTGTGCGAGCGCAACAGGGCGAGTTGCCGCTGGAAATTATGCAGATCCCGCTGGACGACTCCGCCAGTTTTGACCTGTTGCAGTCAGCGGAAACTACTGCCGTTTTTCAGCTCGAATCCCGGGGTATGAAAGATCTGATCAAGCGTCTGCGGCCCGATTGCTTTGAAGATATTATCGCGCTGGTGGCGCTGTTTCGACCCGGGCCGCTGCAATCGGGAATGGTTGACAACTTTATCAATCGCAAACACGGCCGCGAGGCCATTTCCTACCCTGATATCAAATATCAGCACGAATGGTTGCAACCCATCCTGGAACCTACCTATGGCGTTATCCTGTATCAGGAACAGGTAATGCAAATTGCTCAGGAGCTTGCTGGCTACACTTTGGGTGGCGCTGATATGTTGCGCCGTGCCATGGGTAAGAAAAAGCCCGAGGAGATGGCCAAGCAGCGCGAGGTGTTCGAGGAGGGCGCCAGGTCCAAGGGTGTGGACGGTATACTGGCGATCAAGATCTTTGACCTGGTGGAGAAATTCGCTGGCTACGGTTTTAATAAATCCCACTCCGCAGCCTACGCTCTGGTGTCCTACCAGACCGCTTGGCTAAAGACACACTATCCGGCGCACTTCATGGCCGCAGTTATGAGCTCGGAACTACAAAACACTGACAAGGTTGTGGTGTTGGTTGAAGAATGCCGTGCCCTCAAATTGAGTCTGAAATTGCCGGATGTGAACGAAGGCCAGTATATGTTCACGGTGAACCCCGCCAATGAAGTTATTTATGGCCTAGGCGCAATCAAAGGTTTGGGTGAAGGTCCCATCGAAAATATCCTGATAACCCGCGAAGCCGATCAACCGTTTACCGACCTGTTTGATTTTTGTGCCCGTACTGATCCCAGGCGCGTCAATCGTAAGGCGATAGAGGCGCTGATTCGCTCAGGTGCATTCGACTCCCTGGGCGTTGAGCGTTGGATATTGATAGCCAGCATGGAGGACGCACTAAAAACCGCGGAGCAAAGTGCCAGTAATCGCGACAGTGGTATTGCCGATATGTTTGGCGAGGTGGTGCCCAGCAAGAGTGGGGGTACTGAGGACGTATATGCCCAGTTTCGGCAGGCGCGTCCCTGGTCTGACAAGCAGCGCTTGGGCGGCGAAAAAGACACTCTGGGGCTATACGTGACCGGGCACCCTATCGACGAATACGAAAAAGAGGTGCGCAAATTCGCGCCCACGCGCATCGCCGATCTGCGTGGCGACAAGCCCGGCACTCAGGTATTAGCTGGACTGGTAGTGGGCATACGCACCATGAAAACAAAACGCGGGGATACTATCGCTATCTTGCAGTTGGACGACCGCAGCGCACGTATTGAAGTGACGGTTTATGGAGAAACCTATAATGAACACCGGGATCTGCTGAGTAAAGACAACATCGTGATTGTTGAAGGTAGTGTGGCCCACGACGACTATTCTGGTGGCCTCGGCGTGCGAGCAAAGGAAGTGCGCAGTCTGTTACAGGCGCGTCAAAATTACGCTGCAGAGCTAATCATAGAACTTAATCGGGACATGCTCAGTGACAGTTTTACTGCCGAGTTGGAGAAGGCCCTCAGTGACGCTAGTGGAGGCACTTGTCCCGTCGCACTGGTCTATAACCAGCCTCACAATCGCGCCCGGGTGCGCCTAGGTGAACGCTGGCAGGTTGTACCAAGCGACGAGCTTATCGAGGCCCTGCGCAGCTGTGTCGGCAATGACAAGGTGTCCTTGCAGTATGGTTGATCTACTGGGCAAAAATTAACAGTCTGAAAAATACAGGAGCGCAAACGGATGTTGCTAGAAGATAAAGTGGTTATCGTTTCCGGGATTGGTCCGGGCTTGGGGCAGGAACTTTCCACGCTGGCTGCAAAGGAGGGCGCCCGGGCGGTAGTGCTGGCTGCTCGAACAGGCAGCAAGCTTGATATTGCAGCAGCGGAGATTGAAGCACTGGGCCTGGGTACCGAAATTCTAAAGGTGAGCACCGACATCGCTGACAAGGCTCAGTGTCAGGCATTGGCTGATCAAACCGTGGCCGCTTTTGGACGCATTGACGTCCTGTTCAACAGCGCCTACGATCCGGGCAGTTTTGGTCCGATCGAGGATGCCAATATGGAAGATTGGCACAGGGCAATGAACGTCAATTTTTTCGGCACCATGCACCTCACTCAGGCCTGCGTAAAGACGATGAAGCACAGCGGTGGAGGTTCCATCGTGATGATAGGCACCATGGTTGAACACAAGCCGTTGGCAACCCAGGCAGGCTACGGGGCATCCAAATCAGCATTGCGCTCGGCGACCAAACATCTGGCACTGGAGTTGGGGCAATACAATATTCGCGTCAACAGCTGCCACATGGGCTGGATGTGGGGCCCCAATGTGGAAGCCTACTTTGATTGGCAGGCGGCGACTACAGGTCAATCAAAAGAAGATTTGATAGCCGAGGTGACCAGCGATATTCCGCTGGGATTGATTCCCGACGATGGCGAGTGTGCGAAAGCGGCCCTGTTTTTTGCGTCGGACTATGCCAGTGTCGTCACCGGTGCCGCCCTTGACGTTAACGGTGGCCAGTACATGCCGGTCTAGTGGCTAAATACATTGCGCGTTGCAGCGCGCTTGAGATCAACAAAATATTATTGAGGAGCTTTGGGTGAGCACTACAACCGAAATAGAAGCGGCCGTTTTCAGGCGGCTTTTGGAGCATCTGGACAGTCGCAAAGACGTTCAGAATATCGAGCTGATGAACCTGGCCAGTTTCTGCCGCAATTGCTTGTCAAAGTGGTATATGACTGCTGCTGAAGAGCAGGGAGAGGAGGTCGACTACGACAGCGCCAGGGAACGGGTTTACGGTATGCCTTACGCGCAGTGGAAGGCGCAATACCAAATCGAGGCCACCGCTGAACAGCAGGTGGCCTTTGAGGCAGGTGGTAAAAAAGCCTAGGCGACCTCGCTCACCCTAGAGCGGACCGTAAGGCAGATAGCGGTTATCGCTAACGTCTCGCAGCCATAATAGTAAGTCTTTATCGAGTCGCTGACCGCGTTTGCGCAATGTCTTTGCCAGTGGAATCACCGGAGACTCGGCGCCAGCTTCCCAGCCAGGTAAACTTTCGGCTATCGTGAAAAATCGAATCAGGTGGATAATCTCAACATCCGCCAAAGGCTTCACTGCGGCTATCCACTGGCTGTGGTCGGCCTTCATCAAGCCGGCTAATACCTGGCTTTCACTGCTGTCGATCAGCGTTTCCAATTCAGTTAGTTGGTCGTTCTGGCTGAACTCAATAAATCGTTGCAGGGTTTCAGGTTCCAGCGTGGGCTGCTTTGCAGCGGTACTGGCATCGGGATCCCAGGATCTTATAGACATGGTGGCTCTCCTTTGGCTGGCGCCATTATAGAAGAGCGCGGCTCAGCTGTCTGTGCTCATTAGTTGCCGCAGGTACTTGAAGCGGGTGATATACGGCTCTACGGCTTCGTCGGCGGTACGCTGAATGATCGAGCCGAACGTTTCGCTGGTTTCTGCGTCGTCATTGCTGCTGCCAAATTGCTTACCCAGTGTACTGAGTCCGCTGCCGATGGCGGTTGCGCTTTCAATGGTAGCCTGTATCAGAAATAACTCCCCCATGACGATATCGCCAAGTATGCGACGCGCTTTTCCTGAACCTGCTTGTTCGATGTTCATGTTAATAACTCTCTGAATTCGGCATATACCGCTTTCAATTGGTGCGCCTTGTTCCAGCTTGGTGCGGCAATCTGTGCTCTGCCCCGTCAAAAAGTGTGATTCGGGACTGTGTGTACCGTCTGCCATTAAGAGCTAGCAAAGCTTATGCCAGCAAGGATGGCATAATGCGGATTTATTGTTACAGTCTTATCATGGATTGCATCAGGACAGTTTATCGAACTGGCACCAATTACAGCAGACCCCGGGTATTCCGGTGACATGGGGATGCAACGAATGCAGCTTTGTCTGCGAGCGACGGTGCCGTCGATCCGGCAATGGCGACCCACGCACTGTTGAGTAAGGCACGGTGGCGTGTCACTGAACCCCATTGTGGGCAACTTACCAGTAAAGAGCTGATCGCAGATGAAGCGATTGAACGGCTGGATCTCTATCGCCCTGACGGAGGAATTTGCGCTAATCAAGCGATACTGATTGTGGTTTCGTCCGGAGGGGCTATCGCTCGTCGATAGTATCAATTGTGTGGCGTCATCCACCATGGTATCAAATGACCTGATTCACTAAGAGGTACTTCTGCTACCGCGCGCCTGCTACCGCGCGCCTGCTACCGCGCGCCTGCTACCGCGCGCCTGCTACCGCGCGCCTGCTACCGCGCGCCTGCTACATTTAAACTGATGTAGAGGCGTACCAACATGAGCATGTCAAACACAGAAAATGCCGTCAAGGATATTCGCCGCAACATCCGCCGTAAGTTTTCCAGTGAGGAAAAGATTCGCATTGTCCTGGATGGCTTGCGAGGCGAGTGCTCCATTGCTGAGCTATGCCGCCAAGAAGGCATCAATGCCAATCTCTAGTATGGCTGAAGCGAGCCGTGGCAGCGCTTTATCTGCAGGGTGTGACCTTGGACGCCAGCTGATGTATACGAAGGTAGAAGAAATGAAATACTGGATCAGCGTGCTTTAGTAAAAATGCGCACCCTGAACAAACGAAAAGTACACAACCTGCGATTAGCAGGCTAAACTGGACAAAGATCCGGCAGAAAAGCGTCTCTTAGACAATGGGTTAAACGGTCCCAAATGGTCTGACGACGTACAGTCAGTCAGGTGTCTGAACCCCATTTGTTCCGCCATCATGGGGGCGTATTCTTGCTGGACGAACTCGCCCTGGCAGAAGCTCATCATTTGAGGTGAAATAGCACCGTTAACATTACGCGATCTGGTTTTACTTCCGATTTAACCTAAGTCACCGAGATATTGAAGATCTACTCGCTGAGCGCGGTATCTCCGTCAGCCGAGAGGCGACGCCTCCATGGAGTATCAAGTTCGGCGCACTATACGCCTATCGACTGGATCGAATGCTTAAGATGATCAAGCGCTGCTGCTTACAGTAAATCTCTCAGCAACGATTAGGTTAACGCAGCAGCGCTTTTGCGCTTACCGTCATGCTAATTGTTGTTTCTCCGGGAGAGGCTGCTGGTGCCGCCATATCGGCGCTTTCACCCGCCATCGCCATGACCGCGCCACGTTGGTAGGACGGCTGCCGAGGCATATTGTTGTCCTGCGTGTTTATTTCTTTTAACTCCGCAGTTTTCTTGCCCAGTGCTACTGCTGCCCGTTGCGCTCGGTTTTGCAATTTTAGCAGTGCGGCTTCCAGCATCTCATTCTGCACTTTGGCGGCAGCCTCCGGCGAAAGCGCATAGTTTAATCCTGCCATCAAAAACCCGTGCGCCTGTATTTTTCCGGCGAGTTCTAAAAGCTCTTCAGCGTCAGTAGATTTGAGCTTGAGCGATTGCTGACCCTTCCAGATCATATTTCGAGGCATATCCTTGCGTCCGCCATTCTGGTCGTACTGATGGACGTTGTAACTGTGGGTACGCGCTTTTACATTACTATAGGTCTCGGCCAATTCCAGCGCTTTTGCCATTGCCGTGTTGACCTTATTCTGTGCTAGCTGATTACTGCTGTCTTCGATCTCGATGCGAAGGTCAGCCAATAATAGATCCTGGTCAACTTCCCGTCGCTCGGTGGCGGATATGTGCAGCAGACTCTCATTTTGCTGCAGCTTGAAAATTGGGTCCTCGACCTGGGCGCTAGCGAGGCTGGCGACGCTGATGACAACCATCAACGCGGATAAGTGCAGTATCGGGATTCTTGGCATAGTCGTGATTCCTGTAGGATCTGGATTATTTAGCGTTAACTATAAGTCTATTTCCGCCGCGGGGGTACTTCGTGTGCTGTCATTTTTTTGTCAGCAAAAAGATTAGTGCTCAGGATAGATGCCAATCGGCCTTAGACGGCCATTTATGCATTTCCGAAAAGCATAGCCATGAACAACATACAGTTTTACCTGGATGAGTTCGCCAAAGACGATCTGATCTATTTCTTCCTGCCGATATTGTGCAGCGCCAATGGTGGGCCTGGATACTGTTGTTCTTTTTTTAGACAATATTGCGTATTACTTTATGCACCGGGCAAATCATGAGGTGCGCATATTTTGGGCTGGTTATGTGTCACATCGCTCAGCGACTAAAATGAATTTCGCTACGGCGTTGAGGCAGGGCGTAATGGAGCGGCTACACAAATATGTTTTTTGGATTCCTCTGCCGTCATTGGGTTTTGACCCGCTGATGATCTTCACCATGATGTCGATCAGCCTGTTATATCAGTTCTGGTTACATACCGAATTGTTTGGTAGGTTGCCGGGCTGGAGTCACGCTGGCGATACTAGGCTCAATTGCTGTAATAAACTAATGCAGGGAATATCTGTTTAGTCTATATTTATTTTACGTCTAAAATGTTTCCGAGGATGACCAATAATTATGAAAGCAGTTTTTTATCAGGAACACGGCCCCGCTGAGGTTCTTCAGGTAGGTGAACTGGATATTCCTGAGCCCGGTCCTGATCAGGTGCTGGTGAAAATCGGCGCAACCTCGATAAACCCCATAGACCGCCGCCTGCGTGCTGGTGAGCTTACCGAGTACATCACCAGGACTTATCCGGTTGTTCCGGGCTGGGATATGGCGGGACGCATCGTCAAGTTGGGTGTAAATGTGACCGACTGGCAAGTGGGAGATGACATCCTGGGTCTCGCGTTCACCTGGTCGATTCAACACGGCAGTTACGCCGAATACGCGCCCATCGATGTGAGTGCCATTACTCGAAAGCCCGTGCAGCTGAGCTTCGAGGAAGCCAGTGCGTTACCTCTGGTGAGCCTTACCGCCTGGCAGGCGCTCATTGAATTCGGTGAGCTCAAGCCCGGTCAGAGTGTTTTGATTCAAGCCGGTGCCGGCGGCTTAGGCAGCATTGCCATTGCCATTGCCAAGCATTTGGGGGCAAGGGTCTACACCACCACGCGTCAAGTAAATTTTTCATATGTAAAATCGCTGGGAGCCGATGTGTTGATTGACTACACCGTTGAAGATTACCGGGAGGTGGTGCGCAGCCATGAACCTGATGGCGTTGACCTGGTGCTGGAGTCTCTACTGGGTGGAGGTATCGCCGAAGATGCGATACGCCTGGCGAAAGACGGTGGTGCGGTTGCTTATATGAATAATGAGCCCCCGGAAATGGCAGAGATTGACCAACGCAATATTAAGGCCGAGTTCATCCACCACCGGCCTGATGGGGCAATGCTAACTGAACTGGTTGCCCTGTTTGAGCAGGGCGTACTGAAGGTGCCGGAAATAAATATAATGCAGTTGGACGATGCGGTAGAGGCACATCATCAATCTGAAGCGGGGCGCACCCGCGGCAAGATAGTATTGCACATACAGGATATCTAAGTAGCTTCACTATGAAGTCGTGATAGAGCTACGGTTTGTTAAGAGCTTTGAGTTGGCTCAGTAGCCTATTGATTCAGACCTTTTTTATAAACTGGGATTTAAGCTTCATAGCGCCAATGCCATCGATCTTACAATCGATGTCGTGATCACCGTCAACCAACCTGATGTTCTTCACTTTGGTTCCGACTTTTACCACCGAGGAAGAACCCTTCACCTTTAAGTCCTTAATCACGGAGACCGTATCGCCGTCTGCCAGGTTATTGCCGTTGGCATCCTTGATAGTGCGCTCGGTATTGTCCCCATCGTCTCCAGCTGCAGACCATTCGTGAGCGCATTCCGGGCAGATCAACAGGTTGACATCTCTATAGGTGTATTCTGAGTTGCACTTGGGGCAGAGGGGTAGGGCGCTCATAGTCAAAGTCTCGGATGGCGTGCATCTACAGTATCGGGTGATGAGTTTGGTTGCTGTGAGAATCAGGTCGATACGGCAGTCGGAATACTATCAGCAGACGTGGTCACGGCGAAACGTTCCTTGGCGTACTGAATACGTAAGGCAGGGTCATCGGTGCTGCTGATAATTTCTCGTGCTATGGCCATACGGTGCATCAGCCCTGCCTGATTAGCGACCTGTATCGTCAAGCCGGGGCGCGCGTTCAACTCCAGCAACATTGGCCCCAAATTCTTGTCGAGCACAATGTCCGCGCCTATATAACCCAGCCCCGTTAACGCGTTACAACTAGAAGCAAGTTCAATTATTCTGTCCCAATGAGGTACTCGCAGGTCGGTGAATATGGCGCCAGTATCCGGATGCTCAGTGATGAAAATTCCATGTTGCACCGCGCACGAGCTTCGCCCGGTGGCGATGTCCAGACCGACCCCAACAGCGCCCTGATGAAGGTTGGCCTTGCCGTCCGATTCTTCTGTGGCGCAGCGCATCATCGCCATTAACGGTATGCCCTCGAAGACGATCACTCGAACGTCCGGAACGCCTTCATAGCTGTAGTTTTTGAGGCTCGGGTCGAAATCGATCAATCCCTCCACCATAGCCCGATCGTTTCTCCCGCCAAGACTATAAAGCCCGGCTAACGCATTGGTGATGTGATGGCGTAGATCCGAGCTGTCAATTTTTACGCCGCTGGATTTTATGAAATCTTTACCATCGCGGCCGGTAACGACCAGAATACCTCTGCCGCCGCTGCCTTGTGCGGGTTTGATGACAAAGGATTCTCGTTTTTGAATATCTTCCAGAAAACCTTCGATCTCGAACAGGTATTCCACGACCCCGATGAGTTCGGGGACGGGTATACCGCCTTTTTCCAGAGCAACTTTCTTGGTCAGTAGTTTGTCATCTACCAGGCGATAATGACTGCGCTTATTGTGTTTGCCGATAAAGCTGATATTGCGCTGGTTCATACCAACAATCCCAAGTGAGCGCAGGGATTTGGGAGAGATCAGGTCAATCATAGCTGCTTTTTCATCTCTCTGAAGCGATAAAGTTCGGAGAGGCGATAGCCCGTGTATTTACCCAACAGTAGAATGACTCCGAGCAGAGTGAAGAGCAGTTCCGGGAAGTTGAAGGTCAGGTGCTCAACATATTGATTGGACATGACGAGGTAGGCGAGCACTGCCACGATCAAGCTGCCGCCCCCCTGCACTAGCACCTCGTGGCCGCCGTCCTCCTCCCATATGATGGACATGCGCTCTATGGTCCAGGCTAAAATTACAGTGGGAAAAAATGTCACCGTCAAAGCTTGGTCCATACCCAATTTATAGCTAAAGACAGCCACCACTGCCATTATCAGAATAACCACGATCACCACAGAGGCGACCCGGGAGACCAGTAACAAGTTCAAATGACTCAAATAAGAGCGTATCCATAGACCCACCCCGACCACCAGTAAGAACATCGCCAGACCGACCATCAAGGTTGTTTGAATCAGGGCCAGCGCAATCAGGATCGGCATAAAAGTGCCCGAGGTTGAAAGGCCTACCACCACCCGCATCAGGACCACTACCAGTGCTGCCACTGGGATCAATAGTAATCCCTTGAAAATGCCTTGTTGTTCAACAGGTAGTGCGTAAATGGAGAAATCCAGCAGGGCGAAATTATTGGATTTTTGCTCCATGCTCACTACGGTTCTCAAAGGTACGCTGTTTTTTACCAGTGCAAAATCCAGGCTGGAATTTTCTCCTCCGATAACCGTCAGCACCGAATTGTCTCCACGTCTCCAAAGGAAAAAGTCTTTGGGCAGCCCCGAGGTAGCATCAGTGGGGTTAAACATCACCCAGCTGTCACCGTTATAAACTTCCAGTAACACGCTTAGCGTTTGGCGTCTGCGTCCATCCTCCAGTTGGATGCCCTTCACCGAATGGGCGGGAATGCCGGCAAAGGTAAGTAATTGTTGAATGGCGTCGATCTTACCTTGATGGGCAGTGCGCAGAATAAATTGTATTTCCTGGTTGTCTTCACCGTTGATGAATTCTTGCAGCAGCAGGCTGGTAAAGTTCTCATCATCAGTGGATTTCTCGCGCAGGCGACTTACAAAAAGCACGAAGGCTTTTTCTTGGTCCTTTGCAAGCTTCTGCATTTTGGGTAGCTTCGTGGAGAGCCCTGGTGGAATTAACAGGCTCGAATCCTCGTAAACCTGAGATTTGTAGTAGATCGATGTGCGATCTTGCACCGTCTGCTTGGTCCATCGTGCGTGACTTCCAAGATCGTCTTCGGCTACGGTGAATCCAAACCCTGAGGATGAGTAGTTTTCATTCAGGACAACCCAGCCGTTATGGTTTTCGGGCAGGGTGAGGGAGACATCCACCGGGCCCTCGGTGGGTTGAAAGCTGGCTTTTGCCTCAATGGTCCATACGTCTTGATATTGCGAGGGAATCAGAGGCAGTCCTAGCGCAATCGACTTATAAATCGTGAGCCCAAGTCCAAATATAATTAGCGAACCTGCAATTATTCCGATCTTTGCCCTCGACCCGACCATGCCTATTGCTCTTCAGTCTCTGGTTTTGGCTTCGGCAAAGTATGGTGCGTGCTGACATCCACAGTAAAATTATCTACCAACATATTGCGGCCGATTAACACCGGGAACTCGAAATTGTCGCGGTCGGTCAGACTCACGTCTAGCCATACGCGAGTTTCCCCGAGCGTGACCCACATTCGCACGACATAACGTCGGTCTTTTATGTTGTCGGCATTGTGTTTTACTCGGATGCGCCGGTGCAGGCGACGCTCAATCGGTATTTTGGCAGCTGTATCGGGATCGATCAGGTTGAACCGAACCCAGCGTTTACCGTCTTTCTCAATCAGTTGAATGTCTTCAGCGTGAAGGGAGGATGTTGCTGCCCCGGTATCTATGCGTGCCTCAAGGACTAAATCGCTGGGCTCCACAAGGGCCCATTCACGTTCGCCGATACTGATGTACTTGGACTCCGTCTGAGTAATAACACAGGCAGTGGGGGGCGCTGGTTTGCACTCGGTCGTGATATCTACAATAACCTCTGGTTCAGGGCATTGCTGTACCTCGCACGCTGGGCAGGAAACAGCCTCAATCACCGGACAAATTTGCGGTTCCGGTGTGGCAATGGGGGGCGCAGTCTGGCAGCCTGCCAGACCAAAGGCCAAGGTTGCCAGGACTGCATATTTACTTGTGCTCATAGACTAGATTTACCCACTTGCCGCTAATAGGTCTAATGAAACCGAGGCCGGATGGTATGCCCTCTCGCTCTAGATGTATAGCTATGGACAGAGCAGACAATTGTGCCCGAACCCAGGTCGGGGCGTAGGTCAAAAAAAAGGGCAGGTCTGCGAAGACCTGCCCTTTGTATTTACTATCTGATGCTACACGGCTGTGATGTTCTCAGCCTGTGGGCCTTTTTGGCCTTGAGTGACAACAAACTCAACTTCTTGGCCGTCTGTGAGGGTCTTGAAGCCGTCGCCAACAATGGCACTGAAGTGTGCAAAGACGTCTGGGCCAGAAGGCTGCTCAATAAAACCAAAACCTTTAGATTCGTTGAACCACTTAACGGTTCCTTTTACTTTGTTAGACATTAACAATTTCCTGAAATTTAAATGTATTTGTGCCTGCAAGAGGCTTCAATAGCATGGAAATAAGGGCTTGTACTTAAAAACAGCAGGACGAAATTTACGAATAAAAACGAAATGGTGGTAATAAATAATACACTTTTTTTCTAGCTGGTAGCACCATACAGGCAAACTTTGGAGATTGCCAGCAGTATGAGTAATATTTCTATGAGGGTTTTAGGAGGTGCTCTAGTCGCTAATCAGCAGATTCACGACCTCTGTGTCGCCTTTTCGCGGACTGTAATCCGGCTGTGGACTGCACTTGGTGGGTCGGCATTCAGGACGATGCGACACTGGCGCATTTTCGAAGAGTACTGGATCAGCGGATTGAAGCCTAGTGCACTTCGTCTTCCTAACGGCAATGACGGTTGGCCGTGTTTAGTTTAGACCGCTCCCCCTAAAATAGACACGCGGACCGTCTAGAGTAGCGTTACCATAGAGAGAATAGTCTCGGGTAGGAGTCCGAAAGTCGATGAGTGACAAGCCTTACGAACTACCGCGTATCGCCGCGTACAAACCACAATATTGGGAGCTGGAGAAAGATAAAAGCTATCTGTGGTGTAGCTGTGGTTTGAGTAGGACCCAGCCTTTTTGCGATCAGTCTCACCGAGGCACTGACTTCAAGCCGGTACGCTATATCGCGAAGGAAGACGGCCAAGAAGTCTTGTTTTGTACTTGTAAGCACAGTAGCGATCAGCCCTTTTGTGACGGCTCGCACAACAATCTGAGAGACGTTTACGATGAAGACGATCCTGACTCGGATGAGAATAAAAAAATTCCGGAGGTTGCAGCTGGCGAGAACGGGCTAGCGATGCTTGATGGCGGTTGCTATGTTGCCAAGGTAGATAAGCTTGCACGCACGTCCTATGGGGCGTTAACACTGGCCACGTTGATATCCGCTGATACGGGTGCCCACCACCAGTCGCAATTCTACGGGGAATTGGGGGCGGGTACTTCATCGATAGTCAGTTACCCGGAGAGGGAAGTTATCATCCTCGTGGGTGAGGGTTTCGGCAGTATCAATATTTCTGGACGAGAGTTCGAGCTTGAGCCTGAGACGGGCATCTACGTAAGGTCCGGTGAGGCATTCTCGGTGACCAACAGCGGGGAGGCGGTGGTCAAACTCTATATTTCTGTCTGCCCGCTGGCGGTGGAGCCGAGCGTGTTGTCCGTCATGCCCGTTAATTTTGACGATGACTACGGTAGGCGGGTAGTGGGAATCGATACCGACAATCGCCAGAGCATGGCGGACCGATTTTTTCAGATGCTGGTCGATAAAGATATTGGCTCGACGGTAGTCACCCAGTTTATAGGCGACGTACCATTGTCTAAGGCGGCTTTGCATCGTCATTTGTATGAAGAGTCATTGGTGATCCTGCGCGGTTCTGGTTGTATGTGGACCGAGAAGCGAAAGACACTGGTTAAGGCGGGGGATGTGATTTTTCTGCCACGCAAGCAAATTCACTCGCTGCAATGCACTGACCCTGAGGGAATGATGTTAGCGGGGATAATTTACCCTGGAGACAATCCATCAATTAACTACTGAGCCAGTTCTGCATTACTGCGCGGGCCGGTCGTGATAAATAAGTGCCAAATCTGCTAGTATTGAAAGCGGCATTCCATTGTTGGCAGAATTACTGACCATGGCATCACGCGAAACCCAAACCAAAATTCTCGATACGGCGATTACCCTTTTTAATGCAGAGGGCACTGCCCGCGTGTCCTGTAATCGCATTGCTCAAGAGTGCGAGATAAGCAAAGGTAATCTGCATTATCACTATAAGAATAAGGAAGAAATCATCTTCGGTATCTGGGGCAGAGTGTCTCAGGAGATAGAACAAAGTTGGGGAGAAGATGCCCCCATTCCTACCATTACGCATATGGCGGAGATCACCCAGCGACAATTCAATTTGATGTGGCGCTATCGATTCTTCTATCGCGAACTCACCACATTGTTGGATCGCGACCCCCTGTTAAAGCATCGCTTTATCCAGATTCGGAAAAACCGTGAAGGCAGTGTCAGGCGCTTTTTTCTTGCTCTGGTCGAGAACGGTGTTCTCGTGCTACCCGATGAAGAAAGCGCTCTGGAGAGTCTGCTGCAAATAGCCTGGATCGTCACCGAGCATTGGATGTCTTTTATCGCCATTGAAGACAAGGTGATCGATGATAAAACCATGCAGGACGGCTTTCGGCTGACTCTGCAATTGTTTATGCCCTTGCTGTCAGAGCAAGCCAGACAGGATATCCCGGACTCCTTCCGAATTTTCACCGTAGATTCTGATCTTGCCTGAATACCGCATAAGCAATGGTTATTAGCCTCGGAATAATTCTCTCTTTAGGTCGCATGGCCTAAATATGTGCCATTTGAGTGACTTTTGAACAAGGACGGTGCGACCGCATTAGTGGTAAGTTGACATTGCTTCGAGCTGATGACGTTGCCGCAAGCAACGGATTCGACCCGGTAGTTTTTCCTAAAAAAAAATAAATGACAGAGGAAATTAACCATGCGTCGCACCCTTATATCGGCGGCTATCACTGCTCTGATAGCCAGTTCTCCCCTCAACGTGGCTTGCGCCGCGGAGCTTGAGGAAGTTATCGTAACCGCCACCAAGCGTGGTGAGCTCAACATACAGAACCTGGCGGAGGCGGTTTACGCCGTCGACAGCAGTAGTCTGCGCGCCAAAAACCAACTCGATTTCGAGGATATCGCCGGCAGCATTCCCGGGTTGCAGTTTCAGGATCTCGGCCCCGGTGATAAAGAGTTTATTATCCGCGGTATCAACGGCAACGGCCCTGCTGTAGTCGGTGCGTATTTTGACGAATACGTGATTACTGCCACCGACCAGCAGGACGGTGGCGGTAAAAATGCGCCAATCAAGTTGATCGACCTTGCGCGGGTGGAGGTTTTGAATGGGCCTCAGGGTACTTTATACGGTGCCAACTCCATGGCTGGAAACCTGCGATACATTTCCAACAAAGCCGATACCGGCGAATTTGACGCCTTTGTCAGTGGCGATATTTCGGAGACCGACGAGGGCGGTAGTAACTACAACGTATCTGGCATGATAAACATCCCGCTGGTGGACGATGTACTGGCGGCCCGCCTGGTGGGTTGGTACACCGATAACGACGGTTGGGTCGATCAGCCCCGCCGTGAAACTGCACCGGAACAATACGGTGGCAACGACGAAGATATCAACACCGAAGAGACCGATGGTATTCGCGTGGGCATTCGCTGGACGCCTAACGACCGCTGGTTGTTCGATGGTGTGGCAATGTTCCAAAATATGGAGATAGGTGGTGAGTCCCGCTTTACCGCTAAAGGTACGCCGGCCTGGACCCAGCAGACCCCTGAAATAGCAGAATTCGGATTCTCCTATGCCGAATTGCCAGGCTTGCCCGAAATCACTACCAGTGACGATTATATCAACACGAATATCACCGGCACGCCACGTGATGACGATGTCACCCTGATTGGTGGCACTCTGCAATACACGGCCGATTTCGGTACCTTTTCGCTGGCATCGAGCTATTACGAACATGAAGTAGATGCCACATTCGACAGTACCCCTATTCTATCGTTTTTTGGCGTGCCGACTGCTGGGGTCACTTCTCAGCCGCAAACTTTCGAAACCACCATGTTTGAGGCGCGATTCGCCTCAAACTACGATGGCCCATTCAACTTTGTGGCGGGTGTGTACTACCAGGAAGATGAAAACGAGTTTGAATCTCTGGTAACCACTACTGATGGTCAGGGCAACGCTGTGCCCTGGGACGAGCTCAATTCCAATGATTTCTTTGGCGGTGGTACTGCGTTCTTCGGTCGCTTCCGTGAAGACACCGTGGAGCAGCAGGCGGTGTTCGGTGAGGCGACCTACGAGTTCACCGATAACCTGCGTTTACTGGTGGGTTTACGGTGGTTTGACGCGGACATTGAATCCGTACAGGCAACAACCCACGCCTTTGGTGGCGCGCCTTCTGAGGTTGCTGGCAAGATTATTGGTCAAACCCTCAACGGCAACGATATCGGTTTGTTAAAACAATCCGATGATACCGTAGTGCCTAAAATCAGCCTGTCCTATGATGTTAGTGACGACGTGATGATTTATGGATTGTACTCCGAGGGTTTCAGGGTTGGCGGCATCAATAACGGTAACCAGCCGTTTGCCCCGGGTATTCCCAATACGTTTGAATCAGACGAGTTGCAAAACTACGAGGCGGGATTGAAGTCGCGCTTCATGGATGACAGCCTCCAGCTCAACACGTCGGTGTTCTGGATTGATTGGGAAGACATCCAGGTGGAGCCGCGTGATCCGGCTGGGAACATTCCGTTTACCACCAATGGTGGTGCTGCCGAAATCAGTGGCGTTGAATGGTCGGTCGCCTATCTGCCTTTTGAGATACTTCGTTTAGACTTTACCGGAACCTACTATTTCACCCATGAGTTGTCGGAGGATCAGCCCGTATTGCCTGGCGCTTCGCCCGCAGTGATAACAGGCCTCAGCGGGGATGAAATCCCCAATGTGCCAGACATGCAGTTGTATTTCGCGGCGACCTACAATGCGGAAGTTGCCGGCATGCCGTTAAACTTGATTGCTGATGTGACCTATCGTGATGACAGTAATACGGAGTTTCGTGACAGCAGTCCTTTCAACTTCACTTTAGACTCCTATACTCTGGTAAATGTGTTCTTCAACCTTGAAGTTTCAGACTCGGTCACCGTGGGGCTGTATGCGAAGAATATTACCAATGAGTTGGCAGTGCAGGATGGAATCGCAACTTTCCAGGACCCCCAGGCGATTGTAGCGGCGCGGCCTCGTACTTATGGTGCCACTCTGCGCTGGCACCTATAGTCGCTATCGGTTGGCTGCACTAAGACAGAACCTCGGAATCCCGGGGTTTTTTTTGGCCTCGCTCAAATCTTCGCCATATTGTAAAGTGCTGCTATGACTGTCATTTCTGAATTTCGCTCCGATACATTTACCCTGCCCGACGACGCCATGCGTAAGGTTATCTACGAGGCTGAGGTGGGTAATTCTGCCTACGGTGAAGATCCTAGCGTACGTGCTTTGGAAGAGGCCACGGCGGATTATTTTGATCGAGAGGCAGCATTGTTCTTTCCCTCGGCGACCATGGCAGGGCAAGCGGCGATCGCCGTATGGTGTCAGCCTGCCGAACAGGTGATTATAGAAGAATACGGCCACAACTATCACTTTGAAGCCGGCTCGATGGCGATGATCTCGGCAACTCAGGCGCGACCGCTAGTTGGACGGCATGGGATACTCGAGCCTGAGCAACTGGCAGCGGCGGTTATACCCACTGAAAAATCCTTTATACGCACAGCACTGATTGTATTAGAGAATACTTCGAACTTTGGCGGTGGGACCGTCTATCCCCGAAAAACGCTGACCGAGAACTATAAAGTTGCGGTTGATCACAACCTTCCTGTGCATATTGATGGTGCGCGTATTTTTAATGCACTGCAATATTATAGGCAGACTGATCCTGGCATCCTGCCGTCTTCCCTACTGCCGGCACACGGTTCAATGTCAATCTGTTTTTCCAAGGGCCTGGGTGCGCCTATGGGCGCTGCGTTAATTGGTAGCGCCGAGTTTATCGCCGAAGCGGAGCGAGTGCGTTCACTGCTGGGTGGTATGCTGCGCCAGGCCGGCTTTATGGCAGCTGCAGCCCTATATGGAATGCAACATAACGTGGAACGCTTACTGGTCGATCATGACAACGCGCAATTTCTGGCACGCGAACTGGCGGAGCTTAGTGGCTTAAGTACTGATCTTGATAGTGTCCAGACCAATATGGTCTACGTCGATGTGGACGCTGGCGTTAACCATGCGATAGAACTGGTTGCGACCTTGCAGAAGCAGGGTGTGCAAGTGTGGAACCTGGGTCCGCGCTTGCGCTTTGTTACCAGCATGTTGGTGGAGCGGCGCGATTGTGAACGCGCGGTTAAAGCAATGTCCGAGGCGCTTACCGTCTAATGAGAAGCCTTATTCCGTTACGGCCAAATTTGGATATCCTGTGCAATCATCCACAGAAATAACTCAGGATCTGATTCTGGTGGGTGGCGGCCACGCGCACGTTATCGCACTGCGGATCCTGGCTATGCAACCGATTCCCGGTGTGCGTATCACCCTGATATCACCGGCAACGCATACGCCCTATTCTGGCATGCTCCCCGGCTTGATCGCGGGTCATTATTCGTTTGACGAGACGCACATCGACCTCTCCCGCTTGTGCCAATGGGCCGGGGTTCGGTTTCTACGTGCAGAAGTCACAGCCATAGAGCCACGGCAGCGTGTCTTGACCTTGCGGGACCGCCCCGCTATTCAGTATGAAATATTGAGTCTCGATATTGGATCTGAACCTGAACTGGACTCGGTTCCCGGGGCCAGACAATGGAGCATCCCGATCAAGCCGGTAGCCAGTCTCTGGCAGCGTTGGTTAAATCTGTCAGCGCGCGTGGATGACAAGTCGAGTGTTGCCCCGCACGGGATCGCCGTAGTGGGAGGTGGCGCTGGCAGTGTTGAATTGATTATGGCGATGGCGCAGCGTTTCTCAGATTGCACTGTAAGTTTTGAATTGTTTTGCGGTGGAGACTCCATACTACAAGGCTACAACCGGCGCGCACGCCAGTCTGTAGAAATGGCGTTGCAGGAATTGGGTATTGGAGTACACCTCGGTGCGCGCGTTGTATCTGTTACCGACGGGGTCTTGTTTCTTAGTGATAAATCCAGTCACAACTTTGACGATCTATTTTGGTGTACCGGGGCGTCTGCAGTGCCCTGGATTTCAGCCTGCGATTTAGCGACCGATGACTCTGGATTTCTCGCCATAGAGGATACGCTGCAATCGGTAAATTATGACAATATTTTTGCCGCCGGCGATGTTGCCACTCAGGTCAATCATCCCCGGGCGAAGGCTGGAGTGTACGCCGTGCGGCAAGGCCCGGTATTGGCCGAGAACCTACGCAACGTGTTATTGGGTAAACCACTGAAATCGCATATTCCACAGCACCGTTTCTTGTCTCTGGTTGCACTGGGAGGAAAGAGTGCTACCGCAGATCGCAGTTTTTTGAGTGTCACAGGCAAGTGGATATGGCGTTGGAAAGATCGAATTGACAGAAAGTTCATGCTCCGGTTTATTGATTTACCTAGCCACATGACCGATCAGCTACAACAAATGCCCTGCGGGGGCTGTGGTGCCAAGGTAGGTGCGAGCAGTTTATCGGCAGTGCTAAGCAGGCTTGCGATCGCTTATCCTGAGCAGGCTTCAAATGGTTTACGCGCAGACGACACCGCGATAATACCCGGCGCTGGTGGTCAAGACGTCGTGCAAAGCATTGACGTGCTGAGAGAAATCGTAGCCGACCCTTGGTTGATGGGTCGAATCGCAGCCAACCATGCACTAAGCGACCTGTATGCCAGCGGCGCTCGCCCGTTATCCGCGCTTGCTACAGTGACCTTGCCGTTCGCATCGCCGTCTATACAGGAACGAGATCTTGAGCAACTGCTGGCGGGAGCCTTGCACGAGTTCAAGTCAGTAGCATGTCCGTTGCAAGGCGGGCATAGCCTGCAAGGGCAGGAACTAAATATCGGATTTGTTGTGAATGGCCATCCTATTTCCCAGGACCGTGGATACATGTCCAAGACTGGCCTGCAGATTGGCGATTTATTGGTATTGACCAAACCTATAGGTTCAGGCGCACTGTTCGCCGGCCATATGCAACTCAAGGCCGATGGCCGTCACGTTCAGGCCGCCATCGAATGCATGCTCCAGAGCAACGCACTAGCCGCCGGGCTGGCGAGTGAGTTTGGCGCAAACGCATGTACGGACGTTACCGGCTTCGGCTTGCTGGGGCATTTGTTAGAGATGCTGAACGAGCAAAGTGGGGCAACTCTGAACCTGTCTAGCGTTCCTCAACTGGAAGGCGCTTTAGAGTGTATTCAGCAAGGAGTGCGCAGTACCATGCACGCCTCGAACGCAGCGGCGCTGTCTGCCTTGGGCGGTAATACAGACACAATGGATTCTCATGCGATTGCATTGTTGGTAGATCCTCAAACCAGCGGTGGGTTATTGATCGGCATCTCTCCTGAGCAAGCAGAGTCTCTTTGTGCAGCTCTGCGGGATGCTGGCTATCTTCACAGCGCCGTCATTGGAGAGGTCACCGAATTGAGTGCAAGGTTGCACAGCCCACTATCTCTGACGTAGTGTGTGTATCGAAAACGCAGTCTTGCCGAGATTGGTTAGGGCAGTGGAGTTTTAGTGGTGCATCATAAATATCAAGAAAAAGTAGTGATACTTGGCGTACGGCAACTCGTCCAGGCCTCTATTGTCCGTGCATGGTGCCGATAAAAACTGTAGCATTGTCACGCTTAGTACGGTTAAAGATAGAGAGAGTTGGATACCATGGATTACGACAAACTCAAGAAACCTGCCCAGGTCAAAGAGGATATTTGGCGTCAGCATTTGAACTGGATGGCAGTCGTCGGCAATCAAGCAGATGAAAATTTCAGAAAGCGAGAGAAGCTGACCAACAAGGCCAATGCTGAGACTTAAAACAGCAACAATTTGAAGTTGGTGAGTTCTTCAGGCCATTAATTCAGATTCTGCCAACAACGCCGCCGCGAGTTTATCGACGTCTTCTGCACTGTTGTAAAAATGCGGCGCAATGCGAATATTCCCGTCTCTGCCGGAGAGTATAATGTCCCTGTCAGCCAGACGATTGACTAGTAGAGGGGCATCTGTAGATTTAATCGCGAGCATCGCGCCATGGCGATCCCGGGGGGTTATCAGATTCCAGCCGTGCTTGTCGACGGCGGCCTTGATCATATCGGTCACTACCGCTATCTGTTTTTCAACGCAGTCCAAGCCAACGTCCAGCAACAGCTCCAGACCCGCTTCGGCTGCGAACAGGCCGCAGGCATTAGGTGTGCCTGCTTCAAAACGTCTGGCAGTGGCGTGTGGGAGGTGGTGATGTATGTCCATCGCGGAAGGGTCTTCCTGGGCAAACCACCCCGTGGTGGTTGGCTGCAAACCATTAGTTCTGCTGCCACGCACATACATATATGCCACGCCGCTAGTGCCTATAAGATATTTGGTGCAACCGCCTAGTAGAAAGTCGGCGCCAGAGTCGGCGACGTTGAAGGGGCGGGTTCCTATACCTTGATAGGCATCAATCAATACCATAGCGCCGCGCGCGTGGGCCAGTTCCACGATGGGCTCAATGTCAACCCAGACGCCATTGCGGTAGCAAACCAGAGGTATAGCGACCAGCTTAGTCTTGTCGTCAATCAACCGCTCGTATTCGCTCAGTGGAATGCAGGTGCCGGCAGCGTCTGCCTTGGCGCGCACTACTTTGGCACCGCGGGGTTCCTGCGCTAGCATTATTTGCGCCGTAGTGGGGAAGTCGAAATCCGTTGACACAATCTTGTTGCGTTCACCGTCGAAATTGAAGGCGGTCATTAAACTGTTTAAAGATTCACTGACCGACGTCGATACGCAGACATCATCAGAAGGACACTCTAGTAAACGAGCCAGTAGTTCGCGAATGCTCTCGATTTTATTGCAGTAGATATCCCAGCGAGCACCTTCGTCCAGACGAATCTGCACGTACTGCTCGATGGCAGCTTTTACTTTCAGGGAGATTGGTCCGTAGGAGCAACCGTTAAAGTAGGCCTTATTTGCAAGAATTGGAAATTGCTCGCGTATCCTCGTTGAAGACATTGTCATATTTACTTCCCTTACTCGCCGACTATGGTGCCGACGATCGTTGCCATCAGAATTCCAAAAAGTGCTACTGGTATTACGTAGCGCATCCAGATAAAGACCAATCCGTAAACAGGTCCTGGATTTTCGGCAGTAAATATTTGCTGCATAGCCCCTGCGCGACCATAACACCAGGTCATGGCCAGCACTGCTAACAAGCCGCCAGTTACCATAAATCCGGAGCCGATAATCAGGTCAAGAATACCGATAATCTCAGGGTGCCAGCCTGGATAAATCATTGCCAAAGATTCGACCAAACCGATGCTCAGCAACAAATATTTTTTACCTAGCCACTGGCCGACAGGCTCTTCACTCAGAGATACAAAGACAACCTGGAATACCGCTACAGCAGACAGAAACGAGACCAATGATAAGGCGCCCAGCATAAAACTGCCCACAACACGCCCCGTAGGCATTTCGCTCAGAAGGGCTGGCACAGTTTCAAACAAGAGTGTGGGGCCGCCGTTGAGCTCCATGCCAAATACAATGACAGTCGGTACGATAAACAGCGTGGCGAGAATCGATGCCAGAGTGTCGCCACTTGCGGAGAGTATAGCAACGCGGCCAAGTTTGGTTTCGTCGCTGATGTACTTGCCGTAAACGAGTACGAAGGTTGCACCTAGACCGACCGAGAAAAAAACCTGGCCCAGGGCAGCAAACAATTCGGTAATGCCAATCTGGGAAAAATCTGGTTTGAAGAATTCAGTGACCGCGGCAGTTGCCCCCGGCAGGTTCGTCGCGACATAGACTAAATAAATTGCCACTACAAAAAAGAACGGGACGCATATTTCGCTGACCCGCTCGATGCCGCGTTTCAGGCCTCGACCAATCACGTAAAGCCCCGCCCATAACACTACCAGGCTGATCGTATACTGTAGGCCGGAATTGCTCAGGTCGGTACTAAAGTCACCCAGGGTTTGTGAAGTAAAGCCGTGCACCATGGAATACCAGGCACTATAGAATACATTGCCAACGACCAGGGTGTAGTAGGAGCCTGAACAGAGGATGCCAAGCACCATTATATAGCCCAAAATTCTGCCGAAGGGCCCAAAGCTTTTGCTCAGCACGGTAATGGTAGCACCGCGATGAGCGCGCGCCAGAGCCAGTTCACACATCAGTGCGGGAATACCCACGAGGCACATCAAAACTACAAATAGCAGCAGAAACGCACTGCCGCCATAGATGCCCATCATATAGGGGAAACGCCAGACATTGCCGAGTCCAACAGCGACGCCAAGCAGTGTTAGAACGGTCGTCAAGAACGACGAAAAGGTGGGCGTCTGGGCAGAACTTTGCATGGGGGATTCATTTTCTAGCATGATTCACCTTAGCAAGAGTCGCCAGTCAGCACCACTGGGGTAATAGGGTATATGACCTATTTGGCCACTACATGATCAGCGCGGTACAGGCGCGGTACAGGCGCACTTAGGTGTCAAAGTAAACAAGGGAGTAGACAAGGTCTGATCAAGGCGAATTGAGGCTATCGCGCAACAGTTGCATTTCTCGGTAACGCGAGGGAATGTCGTCGCGCGCTGCGGCGCTGCGTAGGTCGCAGAGTTTCCTTAGCGCTTTCAACAACACAGGCAGAGGTGGCCCGCTAGCGGTAAGGCCCGGTTTATCCATAGCGCCCGCATCTTTGGCGGGATGCTCGATAAACTTATTCACCAATTGTTCGTGATGTTGAATCGCTGTCTGGCCGTGGGCGTTACAGACCTGTAGAAACATATCTGCATTCTTTTTAAACCACGGTTCGTCGCAGCTATCTTCTCGGACTTTCAGGAAACCGTCGAGCAGACTCTCGCGACGCATGCAGTCACGCAGTACAAGTTGGTCTTCGGGGCGCATGAACAGAAACTTGTCTATCAGTAACTGCGAATAGTAGGAGTCATCCGCGGTGCAGAGCCCGAGCAGTAAGTCGATAACATTGATGCCCGCGAAGTCCCCGGCGTTGGCTCCACGATACTCGTGCAGGCCAACCCTATGGGGTTTGTAGTAGGGTCTAACGCAATGGAAAAATCGATCAGTGTCCAGTTCCTCAAACAATACCTGATTGGTCTTCACTACATCTTCCAGCGCACTTTTTGCAGCGACCAGTAAATCAAAAGTGACGGGATGAGAGACGCCCAGGGGCAAGGTGTGAAGGAGCGACTCGGCCGCTCGTATAAAGGAGAATACTCCCCGGGTGTTGTAATCGAGAAACAGCAACTCATCCGGAAGGCTGGTGAAACTCTTGTAGAGTCCGTTTACGGCCTTGTTGTGAGTCTCAAGGTGGCTGGAGGCAAAGCGTGGGATCACACCTAGAGTTGCGCCCAGCTGCATGGATAACGCAGAGGCCTCTGCCAGCGGTGATTTAGTCTCGCGGGAGGGCTCGGTAATTTCGTGGCGCCGGCACGCCCCCATGTAGAGGCCGACATTGCCCAGAAGATCAAAGCCGTTTTCAAAGCCTTCGTCTGTATTGCCCTCGGCCAGAAGTTGGCAGATAAACTGGCGCCCTTCCTCGGTGAGGGCCTCCTTGATATCATCACCCACGCCGGCCACTAAATCGCGATCGTCCTGGGCGAAATACAATTCTTCCAGTTCGGTGTTCATTTGCTTAAAACCGGTTCTTATCCAGCGGTCAAAGGCGTCAAAATGTGGTGTCATGGTGTGCTCCTGTAGGCGCTAGAAAAAGCATAGCTCATTTGTTATCGGCGATGTCAGTAAAATCTGTGTGCTCACCTGTCTAAATTAGAGCGAATGGCCTATATTTATTAGACAAAGAAAGGAGCCCTGCAATGAGCTTGGACCGTAAGGAACGTGAAATATTGGCTATTCTGCAATCCGAGGGGCGCATATCCAATGTCGATCTGGCAGAGCGGGTGAGTTTGTCGGAATCGCCGTGTTTTCGGCGCGTTAAGCGACTGGAAGAGAGTGGTCTGATTCAGGGCTATACTGCCAGGCTCGATCAGCGCGAATTAGGACTGCAGGTAACCGCTTTTGTGCAGGTGTCGTTAGAGAAAGACGACAGCAGTCAGCGGGGTTTTTTAATGCGGGTTGAAGCTGAGGAACATATCGTGGAATGCCATGCTATGAGTGGCTCCCACGATTTTCTGTTGAAAGTCGTAGCCTACAGCATGGACCATTTTTCCGAGTTGTCCATGCAACGCATCCTGAAGTTTCCCGGCGTGAAAAATATGGAGTCAAACTTCAGTTTAATGGCGACCAAACAAAGCCAGGTTCTCCCGCTCAAATAGTCAGCGTGTAGAGCTCACATTACTTATCGGGTAAACCGAAACCCAGCAGCACGTTTCCCGGCATGTGGAAGTAGATCCCGTAGCCTGAGTTGACGAACATCATGCTATCCTTGAATATCGCGCCTGAGCCACCGCCCAGTGAACCGCCCCGAGCCGTGGCACCATTTGTAGTGTCGTATTCAATGGCGGTATCAATATCCCATAACACTTTACCAGACGCTTTATCGTAAGCGCGCAGGTGGCCGTCCATTGCGCCTGCCACAATTGCACCCGGTATAGCCGTAGATGCGGCTGATAAACCTGGCTGACAGAATTCACGGCCATCGCATAAATCGACTGCAGGGGTAAACCAGTTCATCTCGCCGCTTTCCAGATCTATACCAAACATCCCCGGTTTCGCAATGCCAGGCCAGCGCGGGCCGCCATCAAAGTCCGACATGGGTACATAGACAGTGTCGCCATCCACTGCCATACCGAAATGCACTCCGCCTTGAATGCCGCCACGTCCGAGTTTTTTGTGCCATAGAATGTTGCCGCCATCGTCGGGATCGAGCCCGTAGACGTCACCGGATTTTTGGCCGGCGACGATAACATCTTTCCCATTAGAGGTGGTGGCCAGAATAGTGCCAGCTCCAAAATCATAATCCGGTCCGTTTTCTGGTGGGCAATTGATTTTCTCCTTGGTCTCGCAGCCCATGTTCCAGGCGTCACCAGCGGTCGCCTGCTGTTGCCAGACGATACTGCCGTCCTTAAGACTGATTGCAAGAATGGCGTCGCTGGTGCCGTTGGCGGGGGAAGAATAATTTGTGCCAGTTCCGACATACATTACGCCGCGATCTGGATCGAGTGACGGCGAGTTCCATACCGGGGCTCCAGAGGGCGCAATTCGGTCGGTTCCCACTGAGTTTTGACCCACGACTTTCGGCTGCTCTTCGATGGTGTAACCGACCCATAATTTGGAGCCGCTTTCCACATCATAGGCGGCCACACCACCGCGGAAGGTGCAGCATGCGTACTCGGGATCGGCGGCGGAGGTGACTTCCAGAGCAGACATGGGCACGTACAGCTTATTCTCATGAAGTGCGGGTGTGCCAGTGAGCGTCAGACTGGGATGATCGTCCGGTCGGTCGCGCCAGATAAGAGCGCCGGTGATAGCATCTATAGCGTAAACATTACCGACCACATCACCAAAGTACAGACGTGGGTTCCTGTTGCGACCTTTTTCCCATGGCTCAACCACAATCGCGGTCCGCACCTCGCCTACAGTGCTAAAGGTCCAGCGCACGCAACCTGTTTTCTGATCTAATGAGTACACGTCACCGCGTTGGCTACCGACAAACACGGAGCCGCCTGCGGTCGCTGGCTGGGATCGGGCGCGAATCGCTTCGGGAAAGGCGAACGCCCATTTTAATTCCAGAGTCGCTATATTTTTTGCATTGATTGCAGTTTTTGTATCATCAAAGAATCTTTGGTTGCCCTTGGTAACACCCCAGCCCGTTGCATCGGGTTGTGCACTAAAATCGAATTTTGCCGTGGAGCCTTTGCAGGCGGGGGCGGGCAGTATCTGGGCGTCAGCTAGGCTCTGACCGGTAATGTGTTCTGCCAGCGTCCTGCGTTCACTGTCGGACATGTCTGCAGACTGATTCTTCATCACGCCGCTGTCCATTGCGCGCAATACCGAACCTGCAGACATGATGTTAAGTAAAGTCAGTTCCGGTGCTTTCAGTACGGCGCCACCATGACACTGCTCACAATGCTCTTGGTAGAGCGCTTCTCCGGGAGAGGCAGTCTGGGCAGCATCTGGGGAATCTGTCGCAGCTGAAGTCGCTGCGTTTACCGATAATGGCGAGGCTAAAAAAAGCCCGGCCATGACTAAGTTAAAAAGACGGTTCATTATTGTTTCTCCAGGCGATAACCGATTCTCGGGAAATGTATGACAAGTTCGCCGGCACGCACGTCTGTTCGTCGAATGGCTATATCTTCGTGACTGAGTTGTAGTAACGTACCAGCGACAGCGACATCGCCGTAGTCGGTGGGAGTCACGGTTACCGGATCGCCTTCCTTCAGGCTGGGCCAAGCGTCGTCGAGGATGCATGCCTCGGCTGTACTGATACTGTCACTGGCGATTTTCAGTGCTTCATTAGAACCTAGTTCAGATCTGTGGCCGTGCCCGATCGCTGCTGTTTTGGCTTCCCATTCGAGAAGATTACCGAGCGGTTTTAACAGGTTTCCAGCGTTGGCAATATTGCCGCGACCCATCCAGACGGGGAAATAAGCAAGAATATCCATCCACCCCGGTGCTTCGCCGCTCAGAAATTGTCGTCCGTCTGCAAGCATGTCTTCAAGTAAGTACAAGTGCCCGCAGAACTGGGAGTAGAAGTGGGGAAGCTCTTGCTGCAGAGTGTCGAAGTCGAGGTAGCTGAAGAACGCGCTGCGGTCTTTCATAATGTCGTCAGGAAGACCTTCATTGGTGCCCAGTGATAAGCCTGAACCCGGTTGAAAGAATGCCGCGTCACTCCATTGGCTGAAGGCTATACTCAGGGCGCGACTGTCATCTGGAAATAAAGTGGGCTGCGGGAAGCGCCGCTCCAGTTCACGCGCTATACGCTGGGTATCGCAGTAGATATCCGCGCCAATCTGCATCACCGGTGTTTTGCGGTACCCGCCAGTGAGAGCGGTGAGG
>JBLIEI010000028.1:0-53200 GCA_047633055.1 Halieaceae bacterium
AAAGCGAAGGCGAACAGCAAAATGTTGAAGGCGCGAGCAGGTCTGACTGTGCCAGCGAGAGTGGCAACTGCCACCGCAGTGTACGCTCCGCTGCCAATACCGGCGATAACGCGCAAAACCAGAGTCTGCTCATAAGTTTGCAAGACGGTGCACAGGGCATTGGCGACGACGGCGACAAACGCCGCCCCCAGAACCAAATAGCGGCGGTTTACTCGCGCGACATACCGAGATACCAGAATCGCCCCGAGAGAAAAACCACCCAGATCGGCGCCCGCCACGCGCCCAACCTGAACTTCGCTGAAACCCAGCAGCGATACCCAAGCCGTGCTAATAACCGGGATCCCGACCATTACGCCATACCCTACTAAAGCCATGTAAATGGCAACGGTCATAGAGCGCCAATCGTCAAATAACGTAGGTTGGTACAATCCATGTAGGGGCGTTGGATGCAAAGAATGGGTCCCGAAGAAAGATCTGACCTTATGCCTGTGCAAGCAGAATGTCTTGCGATCCGATAGGCAAGGAATGTAGGCGACCAGGATATCGATGGTTCAAGTTATTGAACGGATTACCGTTTGCCTTTGAAAGTGTCTTGATGTCCACTAAAAACCAGTTGTTTGTGAACATTGAGCCAGGCTCTTGCGTGTGGATCTAGCGCTATTTTCGCCATTAAATGCTAGATTCACTGGCATCGAAAAAGTTTATTACCGCTCCAGAGTTCAGTCGGATGAGCATACTTAAAAGTGTGTGCATCAACTCTCTCCGTTAATAGGTAGAACAGGAATTATTATCTTTATGCATACCAGAACAATTCAGTTACTGGGCTTATGTTTGCTCACTTTTGCGCTTCATGGCTGCGGCAGTGACCTCAGTGATCGGTCGTCGGCTCTTGCCGAAGATTTTGTTCCCGACGATGTACCTCCTGATCAGAGTACTGTTTTCGCCGTCGCCAATGGCTGCTTCGCGATATCGCCCGATGGCGAAGAGAGTTTCCTGGCCGTAAATGAAGTTGAAAACCAGATTGAGATATCGTCCGGGAGCTCTCAGGATGCCAGCCGCTTCTTGTTCAGGCCCTCTGATCTGGGCCAATATCTTGTCTACGACGAGAAAAAGGGGTACCTCGTTGCTGATGGTGAAAGCCTGTTGCGACAGACTGCATTAGCCAGCGATACAGCCATGGTTGATGGCGAGGTGATTATCCAGGACAGGCGGCAGTCAGAAGGCGAGTGGCAGCTGCTAGCCGCTGCCAATGGTCGTTTCAAGATGCAGCATATTCAATCAGGCTCGTTTATTGATGAGCTAGGCAATCTTGGTGATGAAGAAGAGGCCTCGGACCTCGTGCTGAGCGAGCAGCAGGGCTGCGCTGAATTTCCAGAGTTGAGTTTGGATGCATCCGGGGAAGTGACGGTCACCGAGTTCGATGACGGTTCTGTGTTTGGTTTTGTCGAAACCCATTCGCATCTCTTTACCAACATGGCTTTTGGCGGAGGCGGAGTATTTCATGGTGCGCCTTTTCATCCTCTGGGGGTGGAGCACGCGCTAGCCGACTGTGATTTGTCGCACGGGGTAGACGGCCGCAAAGACTTCCTGGGCTCGGGTTTTTCCGACGGCGGAGTTGTCGGCCTCCTTCCCGCGATTATCGCTGGGGAGCTACCTGAAAAAACACATGACACCGATGGCTACCCCACATTCACATCCTGGCCGGATGCACCGCGCAGTTCAACTCACCAGGTCCAGTATTACAAGTGGTTGGAGCGGGCTTATAAATCGGGCTTGAGGTTGCTGGTACAGCATGCCACTAGCCAGGAGACTCTCTGTCAGATTGTGGTGGGCATTGGCGCACAGCCGAAACGCTATGACTGCAGTGATATGGTCGCTGTGGACAGGATTCTTGAAGAAACATATGCGCTGGAAAGGTATATCGACGCCTTGTCCGGTGGCCCGGGCCAAGGCTGGTTCCGAATTGTTTTTTCGCCTGAGGAGGCCCGACAACAAATCAAGGCAGGCAAGCTGGCGGTGGTGCTGGGCATTGAGGCATCAGATCTTTTTGATTGCTACCTGGTACCCCTTGAGGGCTTAAGCAAGTGTACCGAGGCTGATGTTATCACCAAGCTTGACGACTATTACGCTCAGGGGGTGCGTGTGCTGTTCCCGGTTCACAAAATGGATAACGCTTTTTCAGCCGGCGACGGTGATCGCAGGGTGAGTGATATTGGTAACTTCGCTCACACCGGGCACTACTCCAATTTTGTTCAGTGCCCGGCAGAATTTCTCACCTTCCCTGGTGGCTTCGATAAGGGTGGAGTAACTTTCGCCGCGCTCAATCAACCTCGTGAAATCTACGATTCTCCGCCGCCCATAGACATCAGCGCGTTTGAAGATGACCCGGTCGGTTTTCTGTTTGGCAACCTGGGGCTGCTCACTGGGGGCCCTCTGGAAGGTGAGTACTGCCAAAATCATGGTGTTACAGCACTAGGCGAATTCCTGATGACGGAAATGATGAAGCGGGGCATGGTAATCGAGGTTGATCACTTTCCGCGAAAAAGTTATGCGCGTGCCTATGAGATGTTGGCTGAATTCGACTATCCGGCTGTCGGGACCCACGGCCGCAACAACAACGGCATACTGTATCAACTTGGCGGCATGTCCAAATCGGACCTTGGACGGTGCCGTGCGGCAGATACACTGGCCACCATGGATGACGGTTTTCAGGATCGTATACAGCTTATGCGAGACAGCGGAGCATTCCCAGTCGAGGGTTTTGGTTTTGATCTAAATGGGTTCGCCGGCTCGCCGGGACCTCGCTTCGGCGCGCGCAGTAACTGCACTGATTTACAAACTGATGAAGGAATAACCTATCCGTTTGATTCTTACGCCGGTGATATCACTCTGGAGCAGCCTGTGGTGGGCAACCGTTCCTTGGATTTCAATACCGAGGGCATGGTGCACCTGGGGCTGGTCGCAGAGCTCATTGAGGACGTTCGCCGTGACGGGGTGAGCGATGAGGAGTTGGAGCCACTGTTCAAATCGGCGGAGGGCTATCTTCGTTTGTGGGAGAAGTCTGAGCGTCGAGGCCGGGAACTTAACAATTAACCAATGTCATAGCGTGGATTTTCCACACTAATCGAGCGCGATAGAATGATAGACCTTTATTATTTTCCTACACCCAACACCTGGAAGATCACGATATTTCTGGAAGAGACTGAACTGGAATATCGGGTTTTACCGGTGAATATTCTGGAGGGGGATCAGTTGTCACCGGAGTTCCTGAAGGTTAGCCCGAATGGTAGGGTGCCTGCCATCGTTGATCATTCGTTGCAGGGGCCAGATGGTAAGCCATTACACCTCATGGAGTCTGGTGCCATTCTTATTTATCTTGCCGAAAAGACGGGTCATTTTTTGCCTAGCGATACCCACAAGCGGGCTGAGGTGCTCCAGTGGTTGATGTGGCAAATGGCCGGTATGGGGCCCATAGGCGGTCAGGCAAACTATTTCAATGCTTATTGTCCGGAGGACCTGCCTCTGGCAAAATCCCGATTTACCAACGAGGTGGCTCGACTATGGAAGGTCCTGGACAAGCAACTGGAGAGTAGGCAGTGGATCGCAAATGATGAATACTCGCTTGCGGATATGGCGTGCTGGGGATGGGTTAGTCTGCATGACTTTCAAAGACAGAATCTTGATGTCACGCCCAACCTAAGTGCCTGGTTTGACCGAATGAGTCGTCGTCCCGCGGTTCAGCGCGCCCTCGCGGTTGGTGCTGATATAGTGCCCACGCCAGGACAGATTTCCGATGGAGCGAAAAGCCTTCTCTATGCTGTTGATGCAAAACAAACGCGGCAGTAAACACCACACTATTCTTGATTAAGGAGTAAGAGCATGGAGTATCTCTCGGTAGAGGAGGCGCGCAGCCGGTCAGGTTTGCGGCTTGCACTGACACGCGGTGTGCCTGGCCCCTGGAGCGAAGCGGCAAAAGCCTTGTTTGTACTTCGTGGCGTCGACTACCTGCCCGTGCAGCAGTTGGCCGGAGACCTCAATGTCGAATTAGTCGACTGGACTGGGCACAGGAACGCGCCTATTGCGCTTTACAACGATGAGGCCCCTAGAGTCCGCTGGCTGGAATTGTTGGATCTTGCTGAGAGGCTTGGCTCCGGTGAATCGCTTGTCCCTGACGACCGTGAAGAGCGTATATTCATGGTCGGTTTGATCAACGAAATAGCAGGTGAGACCGGGCTGGCCTGGAATGCGCGTATATTAATGTTTCATGCCAGTATCCAGATACTCGGACCTGATGCCGCAGACAATCCTATGTATGCAGAGTATCAGTATGACGCGGCGGCTATTGAGTTGAGTGTCTCAAAAATTGAGGAGTTTCTGGGCTATCTGGCTTCACATATTGAAGCACAGCAAGAGCAGGGGTCGCATTTCCTGGTTGGTGGCCGGTTCAGCGCCGCCGACGTTTACTGGGCCTATTTTTCGAATATGCTTGAGACATTGCCACCACAACAGTGCCCGGTCTCAGATGGGTTACGTGGTGTGTGGGGTGTGATGGCCAAGTCGATTTCAGGATACGACCCTAAAATTATCGAGCAGCGCGACAGAATATTTGCAGAGCACCTCGTACTGCCACTGGAGTTTTGACACTAAAAGGACCTGGCCGCTTAACGGGTCAGGTCCTTCATCGATCGTTTTCTTTATTAAGTCGCTACTCTGTTGAGTCTTTCCTTTGCCGGCTTACAGCTTAACGATCAGTTTGCCTTTGTTGCCACCTGTGAAAAACAAGTTTAGACCGTCGATAGCAGACTCTAATCCTTCGAGGGTATGGGTGCGGTATTTGATCTTGCCGCTCATTACATAGGGAGTCAGTTTGGCCAGCAGTTCCGGCACATCGCCAAAGTGATCAGGCATTGCGAACCCCTGAATCGTAATGCGTTTCTTGATGATGGGAATCCAGTTGGGTCCAGCGCCGGGGTTAGCCGAGCCGTAGTCTGCGATCATTCCGCACACCACGATTCGACCGTGGGCGTTCATGTTGTCAAACACGTGGCTCTGGATGGGTCCGCCGGTA
This sequence comes from Halieaceae bacterium, assembly GCA_047633055.1. Lineage (GTDB taxonomy): Bacteria > Pseudomonadota > Gammaproteobacteria > Pseudomonadales > Halieaceae > CALJFL01. Next base: position 5,069 of record JBLIEI010000028.1, read on the forward strand.
TTTTCGAAATAAATGTCGACACCCTTGGGGGCGAGCCCTGCCAGTTTTGCGGCTATGTCATCGGTTTTATAATTGATCGCTCCGTCGAAACCCAGATCATTAACGATCCAGTTGCACTTCTCGTCATCGCCGGCAACGCCAATGACAGTCAAGCCATCGGCTTTGGCCAACTGTCCCACAATAGAGCCTACCGAGCCGGCGGCACCGCTAACCACAATAGTCTCGCCCGCTTTGGGCTTGCCAAATCCGTAAAGGCCCTGAGTGGCTGTGAGGCCGGGCAGGGCGAAGACTGACAACACGGTTTCAGCGTCCATGCCCGGCGGTATCGCGCTTAGCCCTTCGCCGGCGCTCAAAATATATTCTGCCCAGCCGGTCATACCACGCACCATGTCACCTACCGCGAAGTCCGGGTGATTACTCTCTATGACTTCTCCCAAACCGGAGGCGCGCATCACATCGCCCAAGGCAACTGGCGGGATATAGCTTTCGGGGTCGGAGCTCATCCAGCCAATCATGGCCGGGTCCAGCGACATATGGGTTTGCTTAACAAGGATTTGGCCAGGACCAGGGCTGGGGATTTCGTTTTTAACGACTTCAAACAGGTCACGGCTGATGGGGCCGGGCTTGGGGCGGGCGATAAGGTTGATTGCGGTATACGTGGTCATTTTTGAGGCTCCGTTGTTACGTCTGGTTAGGTGGCGTGTGCATTATTAAATTGTTTAACAGTGAGATATATAGGTGAAAAAGCGTATCATTATTGTTATAAAGACATTAATAGAGAGTTTCTGTCGGTCTGGTTAAAGTAAGGAACACGTAATGGACGAGCTGCGCGCGCTGCGGTATTTCAGCAAGGTGGTCGAGACCGGGAGCTTCACCAAAGCGGCCAAATGTTTTTCCGTCCCACCATCATCATTGTCACGGAGGGTTGCCGACCTCGAGAAAAGCTTGGGGGCGAGCCTGCTGAAGCGCTCGACGCGTGTGGTAAAAGTGACCGAGATTGGGCAAATCTACCATGGCCAGATACAGGATATTCTCATTCAACTTGAACAAAGCAACGAGGCGGTACGCAGTTATCACGCCAGGCCAATGGGCCAATTGCGTATCAGCTCTATGGTGGGGTTTGGCGAGAGAATTCTACTGGACCTGTTAGACGAGTTCGGTGAACTCTATCCCGAGATCATCCTCGATGTGAGTCTGAGTGATGAGCTATCGGCATTGGGCCGTGATGACGTTGATATTGCCATTCGGGGGGGGTATGCACCCAATGAACGAGTGCAGGCGATCAGGTTGATGAGCAATGAATTTATTCCGGCGGCAGCGCCAGTCTACCTGGAAAGAATGGGAACCCCCGAAAGTGTCCGTGAGTTACAACAGCATATGGGGTTGTACTTTCGTACACCTAATGGACCGAGTCCCTGGTTGTGCGAGATTAAGAGTCAGTGGGTGGACGTCTCCCCGCCCCAGGTGGGGGTGTCCAATAATGGCAAATGGTTAGCGGATAAGTCAGTTCAAGGTAAGGGCATAGTGATGGCGCCCCGGTGGATGCTCGCGCCATACATAGAACGTGGAGAGTTACAGGAGCTGTTCTTCGATCAGGTACTACGGGTCAGCCAAAATGCCGAGCTAGCGGTCTATCTTCTGTATCAAAAGCAGCGCTACCTGGTACCAAAAGTGAAGGTCGCCGTTGATTTCCTGGTCGCGAGGGTGCAGGCGAAATAGTAACGACTATGGCCGTGGCTTGGCAGCGCTTACCAATATCTGCCATGAGTGCGCGGTCATGACATAGGTGGTCCCAACGAAGACTTGTCCATAGCCTGAAGTCAGGGCGCATTGCCGCTGTAGCCCTTTCCTGCTCTTTCCTGTTACCGCGCAAACACCTGAGTCCAGTAGACGTTGTACGTGCTGGAGGCGTTGCTGAATTTAGCTGCACCAAAATGCGTGAAGCTTGAGCCCATGAGATTGACGCAGTGCCCATCGCTGTTTATCCAAGCGTTCATTACCGCACTAACAGAGCTGAACGAGGTTCCCGCGGCAATATTCTCACCCCAGCTGGACCAGGAGTAGCCGGCCTGCGTGAGGCGATTACCGCCGCTGGAGCCGTCAGAGCCCTCATGATCAAAGAAGTTGTTGTTCGCCATGTCCATCGAGTGTCGTAATGCGGCGGCACCCGCTTTGCAGTCCCAAGCCAATTGCTGCGCGGCTGGACGACTTCCGTAAGAGCCACAAGTCCGTGGCTGTGACCTGAACTCATTGACAGCGTTGAGCATGGACTGGTCTTCGGAGGATATTGAACAGGAACTATTGCCGCCACCGCCGCCGCTAGAGTTATCCACTGCGTCGCAGGCGTCACCCAGCCCGTCTCCATCCGTATCACTTTGAGAAGGATTATAGTCCTCCGGGCAATTATCTATATCGTTGTTCCTGTCATCGTTGTCGAGATCGAGATTGTTCTGACTGTCACAGGCATCTCCCAAGCCGTCGCTATCACTGTCTGCCTGGCTGGGGTTGCTCACTTCAGGGCAATTGTCGCTGTTGTTGTTGATGTCGTCGTTATCGAAATCGAGGCTGTTCTCGTCGTCGTTATCACACGCGTCACCCAGACCATCCTCATCAGCATCGGTTTGACTTGGGTTGTACACCGAATGGCAATTGTCCGCGCTGTCTTGAACGCCATCATCGTCTACATCAGTAAATGTGTCGCAGGCGTTGCCGATACCATCGGCATCGATGTCTGCCTGCAGTGGGTTATAAATGTTGGGGCAGTTATCGCCGGCTCTACCTGCATAGCCTGCTGGTCTTTCGATGTCGATGACAGTGTCTGACGCCACACCAAAACTGTCACTGTCGATATCAAGATAGTACTCGCTAGTAGTAAATCCTTCGTCGATTGATCCGTCACAATCGTTATCAGCTGCGTCAAATAATTCTTCAGCGGCGGGGAAGATGCTGTCGTTGTTGTCATCGCAGTCCCCGTCTTGACTTACAAAGCCATCAATTGGCTCAAATGACTCTATGGTCTCGCGGAACGTGCCGTAGCCATCGCCATCGACATCCCTAAAATAGGTAGTGCCCCCTTCGTCAATCTCCCCGTTGCAGTTGTTATCCTTGTTGTCTGCTATTTCTTCCGCTTCAGGGTGGTCCAGCGCAGTGCTATCGTCGCAGTCCAGATTGTTCCGCACATAGCCTTCTGGCGAATAGGACTGCAGCAGACTTAATGCTGGGTCTCCAAAACCGTCTCGGTCGCTGTCCAGATAAAATTTGATATCGACAAAGCCTTCATCGATCCTGTCATTGCAGTTGTTGTCGCGGCCGTCGGCTACTTCCCTGGCGCGAGGATAAATGGTGCTTTCTTCATCAGCGCAGTCTTGGTCGTTAATGACGAAGCCTTGCGGGCGCTCATAGGCCATAACGCTCTCGGTGGAAGAGCCGAACATGTCCCCGTCGTTGTCGCGGTACCACGGCCTCATCTCGGAGGATGATTCGAACACAGCTGAGAGGTACACATCACCGTCATATGCCTGAAGCACCTCGGGCAGTGGCATAACTGTTGCTTGACAGATTTCGCTGGGAGATGGGATGCAGACACCGTTCCAACTAACGAACCGATAACCCTCGGCCGGCACTGCGGTGAATGTCTCCGAAACTGTTTCGTCGATGGAGACCTCGCAGGACGCTTCAACGCAATTCATTAGACCGGAAGCAGAGACGATATGACCGGTTTCGTCAGTGGTTATCACCAGACGGCAGCTTGCTAATACGACGAGTGACGCGCCAATAAAGACCCGCTTGCAAGTAGCATGAATAATATCGCTAGTCTTTGTCTTACCCATTGTCGTGCTCCGCCAACATTAAAAATACAGTGATGAGGTTGTATTGAATGCGACTTTGGAGGCGACTTCTATCTGTTTCTGGAGATATCTACAGATAGTTCGCCAATCCTCTTACGTGATGTAAAAAACGGGATAGAACTTCGGAAATACCTTGCGTTCCGTTTTTTTGTCTGGTGATTGATGCGGTTCTGGCTCGTGATGTAACCGAATTGCGTCGCGCGCAGCGAATATCTCCAACATTTGCGTAGAGAGCCGTGCACTGGGTCTGCGCATTCGGTGCACCAAAATGGGGCTGCCTGGCTATCATACTCGATCTGGTTAGTGATTGAAGCAGCGTCATTATGTTCGTTGCTGCCAAAGCGACTCTGCTCTAAATCTCGCAGCGGTGCCCCTGGACTGAGCATCAGGCTGCCCGTTTCCCTCATCCTAAAACTGGAATTAAGCGCGCAGGGAAATTTTACACGCCGTTGAAGAAGTTGGCTTACATATTGCTTGATGGGACGCTACTTGCGGTCCGCATCGACCTAACTTGAGAGAAGGAAGCTGTAAATGAACGGGAACACAAGCCGAAAGCAGGCGATAAATAATATCGTCAATCGTACCCCGACTGACGTGTTAGAAACAGAGCCGCTATCGAAGATATGGGCCTGCGATGTTTTTTCCCTAGCGACGATGGAAGAAACATTGTCCAAAAACGTTTTTAAGGCGATGAAGAAAACAGTACAAACCGGTGCGCCTCTGGATCCCGCGACGGCCGATGTCGTAGCAGCAGCAATGAAGCATTGGGCATTGGCTAAAGGCGTTAAATTCTTTTCGCATGTCTTTTACCCGCTGACCAACATCACCGCTGAAAAGCATGATGGATTTATTATCACCAATGCCGACGGCAACGCAATCACCGAGTTCACGGGTAGTCTGCTGATCAAAGGTGAGCCCGACGGGTCTTCATTTCCTAATGGCAGCATTCGCATGACTAACGCTGCGCGCGGTTATACTGCATGGGATCCGACCAGCCCAGCTTTTGTCAAGCACACTCCTAATGGTTCGACCTTGATGATTCCCAGTGTGTTCATGTCCTGGACCGGGGAAGCGCTCGACAAAAAGATTCCGCTGCTGCGCTCTAATGACGCGCTCAATACATCTGCGCGAAAAGTCCTCTCCATGATGGGGGAAACTGAAATAGCACCCGTCAACTCAAGTTGTGGTGCCGAGCAAGAGTATTTTCTGGTCGATGCCAACTTCGCCGCCAGTCGCCCAGACCTGCTATTGACGGGTCGGTCTCTGTTTGGGGCGCCACCCGCTAAAGGCCAGGAGTTTGATGACCACTACTTTGGCGCGATACCCGAGCGAGTTCAGGTCTTCATGCAGGATTTTGAGGACCAGCTCTATCGCCTTGGAATTCCAGCCAAAACCCACCATAACGAAGTCGCGCCAGGCCAGTTTGAACTCGCGCCTTACTACGAAGCTGCCAATGTGGCCGCTGACCATCAGCAGTTGCTGATGACGGTATTGAAAAGTACTGCGGCAAAGCATGGTTTCGTAGCGCTGCTGCACGAAAAGCCGTTCGCCGGTGTCAACGGTTCCGGCAAACATGTTAACTGGTCTGTCGGTAATTCAACTCAGGGAAACCTGCTCGATCCAGGTAGCACGCCACACGACAACCTGAATTTTCTATTATTCTGCGGTGCTGTCATTCGTGGTGTGCACCTGTACGGGCCTTTGCTGCGCGCAGTCATTGCCTCGGCGGCCAACGATCACCGACTCGGCGCTAACGAAGCGCCACCTGCTATTCTTTCTGTATACCTGGGCGATCAACTGGAGCAAGTATTCGAAGATATCAAAGCCGGCAAGCTTGTCAAATCGGAAAACGGCGGCGTGATGGACCTTGGTTTATCCCAGATTCTCACGTTTGAGCGCGACCCTGGTGATCGCAATCGAACATCGCCGTTCGCGTTTACCGGCAATCGCTTCGAATTTCGTGCCGTGGGTTCGTCACAATCTGTGTCCGGCCCGCTTGTTGCTATGAATACCATGATGGCAGACTCGCTGGATTGGATCGCGGATAAATTGCAGCCGCAACTTGATAGCGGAGCAACGCAGCTGCAAGCCGTTGTTACTGTGCTCAAGGAGCTTATGGAACTGCATGGTAATGTGGTATTCGGCGGCGACGGTTATTCCCCGGAGTGGCACAAGATGGCGGTAGAGGAACGCGGCCTGAAGAATATTCCTACCACCGCTGATGCACTTCCAGCGCTACGTGAAGAGTCGGTAAAGAAACTATTCGAGCGTACCGGGGTATTGTCTCCGGTGGAGTTGGAAAGTCGCTTCGAGGTTTACGCCGAGCAGTACATATTGTCGATTGAGGTCGAAGCCAAACTGGTGATCGAAATGGCTAAAACGATGATCTACCCAGTTGCCACGCAATACTTGAGCGATATTGGCCTTTCCAGTTCGAGAATGGCGGCAATGAATATCGAGACCGACAGCTCAGTAGCACAGTTCATCGCAACGGCAGTCAGCGCCATGATGGCCGGTGTTAAAGAGCTCAGCGCAGCCCTGGAGAAGGAAGAGTTTGCCAGCGTTGAAGATCATCTGCAGTTCTGTGCTAAGGGGATCTGTCCTTTAATGTTGGCGGTTCGTTCCCATGCTGACGCGCTTGAGCAGGAGGTTGCTGACGAATTATGGCCGTTGCCGAAGTATCGAGAGATGCTGTTTCTGAAATAGCGCAGCCTTCCAGCAACGATCAAAATACCATCTCATAGTTACTGCTCGGTGCAGTGACCATGAGACTTCGGTGACTCCATCGGTCATTCCCTAGACATTAGAGTCGCAGTTCAGAAAAACGTGGCAAGGCTCTAATAGCCACACCGCATTTCCTCCGAGTTAGACAACATGAAACGAGAGAAAAGCCGAGTATCCCTTAGAGGTATTCGGACATTTTGTATTGTAGCGCAGCACAATAGCTTTATCCTTGCCGCCGAAGATCTGTTCCTGACGCCCTCTGCGATTAGCCACCAAATCAAAGGCCTTGAAGACGAGTTGGACGTAAAGCTGTTTGATCGCGGTTCCCGTGGTGTGAGTTTGACAGAGGCTGGTGATTCGCTTTTTTCCGAGGCTGCGCCACTCATTGCGAAATTGGATAAGGTAGCGAGTACTTTTCAAGCTCGTTTTGGGCAGCGCCCGCTGCGAGTCACGTTACAACCCTTTTTTGCGACCGAGCTGCTGGTCCCCAGGTTGGCGAGTTTTGTCGACGAGCATCCCGATATCGCGATCAACATTGACACCGAGGACCAGTCATCGGAAAAACATCCAGCGCAGGCTGACATCTCCATTCGATTGTTCCGGAAGCCGCCAGAGAATCTGCTGGCGAACCAACTGTTTCCGCTGCGGCTGGTGCCAGCTTGCTCGCCATCACTGCGGGAAAAATTGTGCTGGGACGAAGGTCAATCTCTGGAGAATTTGCCGCTAATCATTCACTCAAAGCGCGCCAACGCATGGCGCGATTGGGCGCGCAAAGCGGGCGTAGAACTGGGCGAGCATTCTGGAGCCATACGCATGGAAACGATGATATCAGTGGCGCGTGCTGCAGAGCAGGGCCTCGGTGTTGCTCTGGTGCCGCTGCCCCTGAGTGAAAGTTGGTTTCAGAGCGGCAGCCTCGTCAGGTTATCAGATCACGAACTGGATACGGCCGATTGCTATTTTATGGTGGTCCGGGAGAAGGATGCTGTGCGTGCTGAGGTTCAGTCATTCCGGGCCTGGATATTACAAGAGTTCGGTCAAACCGCATGAAATAACTTCATGTGACCGCCAAGTTATACGCGTTTGTTAAGGCTTCGTTAGAACAGTAAATTGGGATCTATGCCGGACATTGAGTGCGGCCGTTACAACAATTTATTCGATTATCAGGGGCAGGGGCATGAGCAAGATTTTAGGACGTAGGGGAATAGTGACCGGGATTGGGTTTTGTATTACTGGAATGCTGGGGCCTGTAGTTAGCAGCTTCGCGTTCGGTGAGCAAGTCACGAAGGAGAAATTTGAGATGCAAGTCATCGAATATAGTGTAGGCGGAAAAGAAATCGTAGCAGGTGACTATAGTGCTGCAATAGAGGCACTTAACGGCAGAATGACACTCGATTCGAAGTATGCCAAGGGCACCAACTTGTGCGTTGCCTTGACGATGCAAGGCGAATTTTCTGCCGCTGAGGGATACTGCCAGGCCGCAAAAAGTTCCAGTCGGCGCCAAAATGACAGCCCTCTCGATTCATACATTGGCGGCTTGAACTCGAGGGATAAAGAGGCTTTGGCCTTGAACAACTTAGGCGTGCACCACGCGTTGAATGGGAATCTATTGGAGGCGCAGGAGTGTTTGGAAATCGCTGTTCGAAAGGGCGGGCGTTATGCAAATACTTCTGAACGTAACATGCGGGCGCTTGAGCAACGTATGGCGTTGGATGTAGTGGCTTCCCGTTGAGTTGGCGACTTTCAACACATGTTTCGCCAGCCCCTGTGGCTGGCTATTTCGATAACTTATGATCAGATCTAGTGCACTCGTACCCTGTTTTGGTGCCATCAGGCACTCTATGGCCTGGCGACACCTTGCTCGGTTGCAGCAAATACAGTACTTAATGCAGATGGCACGAATCTTGATTGTCTCCAGACGAGGCAGCAGTATTTCATGCATTGAAGAGCTGACATGGACGTTAAAATTTAGACGAGGCGGTATATGAAAGCAGTTATTAGTAAGCCAATCGACAGTTACGGTATTTCGCGAATAGACGACGACGCCAATCATACGCATGCATGGCGTGTTAGCTTGACCAGACATGGTCGCAGGTATGTAAAGAATTTTACTGATCGACGGTTTGGCAGTCACTGCCAGGCTTTAGTTAGAGCGGAACAATATCGTGATGTCTTTATTGCGGAGCACCCACCTATTAGTCGTAAGGACGTTTGCAAGGTGCGTCGGTCAAATAACAAGTCCGGGGTGACGGGGGTATGCACCTATGCGAAGCGCTATCAACGCCGTGATGGAAGCATTAAAGAAAATTGGTATTGGGAGGCGAGTTGGCCGGACGAGCGAGGCCACGCGACCAAAGTACTTTTTGGTGTTAACACTTATGGAGAGGAAATGGCCAGGCAAATGGCGCTACGGGCGCGGCAACAAGGTCTCGATGCGGTCAGCGGTGCGTTCTGGTCTTCGGAAAGAGGTGTTGTTGATCGAAGTTCGATTGGCCGCGACCAGTCCAGGTCCTCTGAAATGTTTGTAGCTTAAGGCGCGGTGTTTGAACCGCGGGGCGGCAAGCTCTCTGGAAATAGCGGCATGACGCTAAGCCCAGTTGCTGGGCGTGCGAAAAAATCCCCGCCCACGTTGGAGAACATCGGCTGGCGCCTGCGCCCGGGGATTCTCGGGCAGCACGATAGCAGCCCGCAATCGGTGCATGCTCTGTTGGGATACTTTCTCAATGATCGCAGTTCACCCACGCCCTTCCCGGGTCGTGACGTACTGGTCGACCATCAGCTGTTCGAGTGGGGCGTGGCACCGCCACTGGAGAAGGTCATAGCTTCCCGCTGTGAGCTGGATCTGTTGATGGGCCTGCCGGAAATTTTTCTCAATAGCGTATCGGTCATAGAACCCTGGCAAAACGTAGGTATTAACCTACAGGGCGAGGGCGTACGTGCTTCTAAAAACATCGCCTATATCCTGCAGCAGGTTGCCGATGCCGACACCATACTTTACCCGGTGTGGCACAGTGGCATCGACAATCCAAAGCGGCTTGCCAATGTGTTAAGTGCCGGTATCGCTACAGTAGTGCAGGGCGGTAATCCCTCTGTGTACGAAGCCGCCAGTTTTGACGGGGCCAGTGCGAGTCTGGACGACATTTTGGCTTTGACCGATGAATTGTTGATGCGCCGATCTACTGGCAGTGGCCCGGCTATATTCATTTGCCTGGGCCACCAGTTGGCCGCTGCCTCTCACATCCGCCTGATCAAGCGGGCGGTGCGCGAGATTGGTAACCTGGCGCAGTTGCCGATAGACCCCCAAGGGCTGGGATTGGCTTCCTTGCAGCGTGTTTGTCTAAAAATCGCGGAAGTCGGTGAAAGTCTGCCGGTGATCAAGGATGGAGATACCATCGCCGAGGGTTGGCATGACTCGCGTTTCGCCGTGGCGCCTAACGAACAGTTTGAAGTAGGTACCCGTCAGCTATTGCCCTATAAGCGGCGCGAATCCGGCAATCATATCCCGGGCGAGCTGCATGATGCACACGCGCTGGTGGCGGATGAGTTGGAGGGCGTTATCGATACCATGCTCAAGATGGAGCGGGAACTGAGCATCGAAATGTTCCACGGTGATGAGGTGAATGAAGAGGCCGCCCTGTTTGCCAACTGGGCTTACAAGTTACTGCACGATACGATTGTTCCGCTGCGCTACCAGATTGCTGTCAGTCCGCTGTCCTGGTTACTTAACCTGCCGTACGCGATCGAAATTCTCTGCCAGACTCAGGTCGATGACAGCAATTGGACCGAGGCGTCAACAACCTGCATCTACTACAAGGACTGGGAGACCCATACCATCAGGCGCTCCTTTACCTGCCAGTTCCATCCAGAGCTTATGGCTGACATTCGCGATATCGGTAAACGCGAGGCGCCACGCTATCCGGAGTTAAAAGACAACGACGGCGTGAGGCTGCTTATCCGATTGCTGTACCACGGTATGCAGGAATAGCTGGGTTTGACTCTTCTAGTGCACGGCGGGTGAGGAGCCGCCGCACAATATCAATCATCAGAAGTGAAAGTTCAGCCCTATAACCGGCCCTTGCTGATCAGCATCGTATGCATAGCCGCTGTCGCCGCTGCGGCCATTGTCATAATCGGTGCCCAGGTAGCGATAACCGACGAAGAAAGAACCCCAATCATGGAAGCGATTATCGAGAAAGGCGATACCGTGCAACGTTTTGTTGTCACTGTCGCCATAGCCTAGATCGGCCCGGACCCTGAAGCTCCAGGTGTCGGTAATAGATGCGGTATAGCGCAAACCTGCAATCCCCTGCCACCAATCGTCACCACCCTTGATTCGCTCTGGCAGCGGTACAATGCCGACGCCGCCCACTGTGGATATTTTTACATCTATATCCTGGTCCATATACCTTATGCCACCCACGAGTTCCCAGCTGGCACTTCTCGATTCTGCAAAGGTCCAGGTCGCCCCGGCTTCCCACATGATATCGGTGAATTCGACAGTGGCGTCGATCTGGACAGGCCCAATTGTGTTGGATACTGTTGGATCCAACACCGCGTAGTTGTACTCGGCGTATAACGTCAGGTCGCCCTTTTTTGCCTCGAAGTGGCCAGAAAAAGCCGAGTCCAGGTTGTCGAGGATGTCGTCCTTGAAATCCAGATCCAGTGGCGTTTCTTTGCCGCCTATGAAGCTTGAGCCTTCAATATTCTTGGCCCACAAGTACATTGGCGCGACCGAAAACTGCCACTCATCCGCAGCAGCTGGAGCTGCCGCCAGTGTAAGTACCATCGCTGCGCAGATTGCGTGGCTAACGGGTCGTTTGTTGCTCATTGATTAATACCTTATTGTTAATATGGACAAGAGTCTGTTGATCCTGTCGCTGTGACTAATACGGATTACGCAACTTTTTCCTATTGTCTTTTGGTCGCCGGTAGGGGTCTCATAGAATCAGGCTTTTAGGCTAACTCACGATCGAATAGTGCCAGTAGCCGGCCCCATGCGCGTTCTGCCTGGGCTGCGTTGTACACCACTGAATCTGGGGGGCACCAGCCATGAAGAGTGTCTGGATAGACCTCTATCTCGGCTTTAATATCCGCTTGGTCGAATGCCTCACGCAATATCATTTTCGCGTCAGGATTTTTTTCGTCGTCGTTGGCCGCAATGGCAATCAGGAATCCAGCCTTCATATGCGCTGCAAGTAGATGTGGGCTGCTATCGGAATCGTCAGCCAAGCCGCCGCCGTGGAATGAAGCGCCGGCGCCGATCCGGTCAGGTAGGGCTGCGGCCAGCCGCATAGGGTAAGAGCCGGTCATGCAGTAACCCGTGGTGCCGACTTGCCTGGCCGTATCAACTGATGGTTGCTTGTCGAGATAGGTCACGAATGCGGTTCCATCTGTCACACAGGTTTCTGGCGATAAAGACCGGGCATAAGGCATAAGACGTTCGCGCACTTCGGGCGTGCTGAAGGATTCGCCGTCTTCAATAACCGCGCCCTTTACCGAGCGGTAGTAAGGGTTTACGACTAACACTGAATAACCCGACTCAGCCAGCCGTTTACCCATCATTCGAAATGAGGTGCGAATGCCCATAATGTCGGGCCAGATAAGGACGGCAGCGTGAGCTCCATCCGCAGGACGGACGAAGTAACAATCCGCCATGCCATCAGGCGTTTTAACGAGAACATCTTCTTCGATGATGCCCAGCGCATTGGCTGCAGGTGGCAACAGCATCGCAAGCGCAGTTGCCATGCCTAGTTTATTCATGCCGCGGCGTGTTATTCCGCTCTTGCTTAAATAGTTGGCGTTGTCTCTCTCAGTAAATTCATCACACATGGGCTACTCCGTTAGTATGCTGTTGTTCCAATCACTATCAGCCAGAAATTCTTTGATCGAAATAAGGTTGGGATAACGCTCCCGCAATGTCACTACGTCCACCGCATAACCGTCGTTCTCGAACCACCGATACATCAAGGCGACTTCTTCACCGGCTTGCGACGCGAACTCTTCCCAGCTCACCTGATCGTGCACTACATCAATGCCAAGTGCCTTGGCGAGCTGTGCGCAAAACTTGCCAACAGTCATCTCGTCTCCAGCGATCTCGAGAGTCACTCCTAGCCATTCACTCGGGCTTTCGAAGGCTTCGGCGACGATAAAGCCAATGTCGCTGGCGGCGATCCATTGGTGGCTGGAGTTCGCAGCTCGCGGATCGACCAACTTGCCGTGCCTGTAATCCTCTGCTGACCCATTCCAGTTGTCCATGAATTCGACGGGGCGGATGATGGTCCAATTAAGCGTCGATTCCTGAAGGTACTGTTCGACTTCCCACTTACTGTCAAAGTGCGGAATGTTAGTGGATTGGTCGGCGCTGGCTACCGAGGTCAGAATAAAGTGTCCTACGCCCGCCTTGGCCGCCTCGTCGACTAGGCGTCTGCCCTGTTCCACTTCGCCATCGAAGCCGCCTGTCCAGAATAGCGTTACTGCGAACACGCCATCGACGCCCTTCATTGCAGCGGCGATTGACCCGACGTCATCAAAATCACCCTGGACGAGTTCAGCACCAAGGTTGGCCAGTGCTTTTGCCCCTGCGCCTTCAGTGTCTCGAGTAAGTGCGCGTACAGTGTATCCGCGCCTGAGCAGATTTCGAGCAACGGCACCGCCCTGAGTGCCAGTGGCCCCTGTCACCAGGATTGTGGGTGGCTTATCTTCCCCTGAGGCCAATTCTATCTCAGACGTTTCAACCGATACAGTATTGGCCTGCCCAGCTTTGATCGACGCTGCATCGGTCATCGGACGGTAGCATGCTGTCAGTAAAAGCACCGACAGCACAATGAGCACAACTAAAGTTCTTTTCAACACGGTAAGTATCCTTGTGAGACATAGAAAATACGGCATCTAAAAATAGGCTGTCGCGCTACCCCAATGTTTGACAGTATAGTCAATCAATTCGCACTTGGCTCATGCAAGGTGGCTAGGCCTTGCGACCTCCGCCAGGTCGCGGGCAGTGACAGGGGATTTCCCCGATTTGTCGAAAGCCATTACTGAATCGAATCCCGAGGCTCTCGAGCTGGTAGAAAGACTTCTTGCCGGTATTCCGGAGGATGCCGCCGAAGCCGGCGAGCTAGCCTCGATAAGGGATGCGCTGGACATATATGACTTTGCTCAGGCGGGCGAGCATCTACAGACAGCGGCGCAAACTGCTGGACTGCAGGCTTGAGGCCATCCGCATCCGCAAATGGTAGTCAGTGATCTGCCACACGCAGCTCAGCGTAAACAGCGTTATGTTACGCAGAGATGGATATGCACATGACTTACTCTACACAGCCGAACCGCTGGCTATTCTTAACACTGTTTTTTTTGCTTACGCCTGTGGCTCATAGTACCGAGGAGCCCAAATTTGAATTGCTGACGAAAGTTGGCATTGTAGAAATTCGCCAGTATGCGCCTACTATTCAGGCCGTGACGGTAACGCCGGACCGCAGCGGCGGCGGATTCAGACGCCTTGCAGGCTATATTTTTGGAGGCAATGAAGGCGATCAGTCCATCGCTATGACTGCGCCCGTTCAGGAAACCATGGGAGGCGCTAACGGGGAAATGGCTTTCACCATGCCCAGTGAATACTCAATGGATGATCTTCCAGACCCTAAAGACGGAAGTGTGACCCTGCGACCCGTACCGGAACGTACTATGGCGGTGATAGTTTTTAGTGGCAGAGCTAGCGATGCTAAAGCCGAGAAGAAGTGGTTGGAACTGGAAACACTTCTTAATGACGAGAGCATCACGACCGTCGGCGATCCCATGCTCAACCAATACAACCCGCCATGGACATTGCCATTTTTGAGGCGTAATGAAGTGATGATAGAAATAGAATCATCGTCATTGCCGGTCTTGGAGGTTGGCACTGACTGACGTCCGTGCATGGGCGGTCACCGGCCAGGCGCCCGAAGGGAATCGGTTTTTTAGCGCCTATGGTTTATACTTGCGATAAGATAGACGAAGTCAGTGCCGATTGCCTCGACGGCTTGCTAGAGCGTATGTCGTATACGCAGACTGCTAACGCTTGATGCCGATAATCCAGCGGGGTGTGATGTCGCGGTTATCCTTCATAAGTCTTCTTGATATCCACAACGCCCAACGCGCACTTATCAAGCTTTGGCTAGTAATTAGTGAGCTAAGTCGCCATCCTCTCTAAATCGGCAAACGACAATCATCCCTACAGTCATTGGTGGTTAATATTTCTAACGCTCTGAAAATCCTCCTCTGTGTTTCCTTCCTTGCTGGATGTAGCGAAAGTTCCAACCGTGCTGCCCAGGTGTCTGATCCAGGCATTGATGTGCAAGCGGAACTCGCTGCCTGCGACAGCCACTTACTGACTGCGCAGAGCACTATATTGGCCAATGGTTGGACTTTGAACTCAAATAGCACGCGCCATCAAGAAGCATCGAAGGCAATGCTGAACGCATCGACAGTCGGCGAACTGGAATTGCAGTGGAGCTTTGTTTTTGTTGGCGATGAGGAGCGTAGAGGACATCCTGTGGTTACCACTGAAGCTGTCATTTTGGGCAGTCCAGCGGGCACGGTACGTGCATTGGGGCGCAGTACTGGCTGCGATATCTGGAGCTTTCAGGCTGAGGCCCAGGTTAGAACCGCTGCGGTACTCGGTGATGACCCCGCCAGCGACGGTCGTCTACTGTATTTTGGAGATACGCTGGCCAATGTTTACGCCATTGATGCTGAAAGCGGTTCTCCGGTCTGGCAGCAACAAGTTGATCAGCATCCTGACGCTATTATTACCGGTTCACCACAACTTATAGACCAACAATTACTGGTCCCTATTTCCTCACTTGAGGTTCGCACCGCAGCCAACCCGGGTTATGTCTGCTGTAGCTTTCGCGGCGGCGTGGTGTCACTGGACGCTGCCACGGGGCAAGAAAACTGGCGGTATCGAACGATTAAAGAGGCAGCGGTGCTTAACCCCGCGACTGGCAAGTTGGGCCCTTCCGGTGCACCGGTCTGGGCTGCGCCTACTGTTGATGTAGTGCGTAACCTGGTCTACATAGGCACTGGCGAAAACTACTCGCAGCCGTCCACCGATACTTCCGACGCCATCATCGCGATAGATCTGAGCACCGGTGAAGAACGCTGGAAGTTGCAAGGCACAGAGAATGATGTATGGAATATTTCCTGCTTGCTGCCAGCGCCCTTCAATGGCAACTGCCCGCCAGATCCAGGTCCGGATCTAGACTTTGGCGCCGCCCCCGTGCTGGTTGTACGCGAGGGCAAGGCGGATATTCTGCTTGCGGCGCAAAAATCCGGTGCCATTTACGCGCTGGTCCCGGATAGCGGAGCAATCTTGTGGCAGCGTAACCTGGGATCTGGCGGTAACCTGGGTGGCGTGCACTGGGGGGTGGCCACGGATGAAAATAATGTTTATGTACCAATCTCAGATATTCAATCGCGCGAGCTAACATTGGCCGATATTGCCGATCTCGACAACGCGGCGACCATTTTTCAGCCAGACGGCGCTGAGCCAGGTCTTTATGCACTCAACCTGGATACGGGTGTTACAGAGTGGTTTACCCAGCCGGTTCGTATGACTCCGTTAAGCGAGCAGCGACCGGTGATACTTTCGGCCGCCGTCACCTTAGCCAATAATTTACTGTATACCGCCGGCCTGGATGGGATCGTGCGAATATACGATAGTGTTAGCGGTGCTCTGCTGCGCGAACTCGACACCACTATCTCGGTAGAGGGCGTTAACGGAGAGAGTGGCAATGGCGGCACCATAGACTCGGGTGGCCCGGTCGTCGCAGGGGGTATGCTTTATATTAATTCTGGTTACACCACTTTCGGTCGCGACCCAACCTGGTTTGCTGGACCTGGGAATGCGCTGATGGCTTTTGGTTCGTCGCCCTGACCTACCAGCGGCTGCTAGCTTAGCGATCAACGCTAGATAAACTGCTGTATTCCGCCAGTTCTGTGTGCCATATAGTCGTGTACAGGCCTAGCATAATTCGATGATGAACAATTAACCGATCATTAGTTGCATTATATTCGGTTTTTTCGAATAATGGGATCCTGCTCCTGCTTCAGCTCTCTTTAGGAACCCACAATGCGCCACCTCAACTACAATCATCTGCACTACTTCTGGGCTGTCGCCAATGAGGGCAGCATCGCTCGCGCAGCCGAGATACTCCATCTCACCCCGCAGACAATCAGCGGCCAACTCAAATTACTGGACGAAGTGGTGGGGGAGCCTCTTTTTCAGCGAGCGGGTCGCGGTCTTATCCTTACCGAAATGGGCAAGACCGTAAAGCGATATGCCGATGATATCTTCAGCGTAGGTGCTGAGCTCAGCCTGTTCGTACGAAATCGTGAGCCTCTGATTCAGACGGTGCTGAACGTAGGAGTCGTCAGTTCGATTGCCAAGCTGATCGCTTATCGGGTGTTAGAACCGGCATTGTCAGCGCAGAATCCGGTAAAAATAGTCTGCCATGAAGCAGGCTTTGAGCAACTGCTTGCTGATCTGGCTGTTCACCGTCTGGATGTGGTGTTTTCAGATCGGCCTATTCCGGTGGGAATGAGCGTTAAGGCTTATAATCATCCGATGGGAGATAGCGCTATAGGCTTGTTTTCCGCCAAGCGTATCGCCAAGCGGTACCAACGAAATTTTCCACAATCACTTGATGGTGCGCCCTTCTTATTGCCACTGCACACTTCAGCATTACGCCGTGACCTGGATGAATGGTTTGAGCGAGTCAGCGTGCGCCCCAATATCGTCGCCGAAATCGGCGACAGCGCGCTGCTGAAAGCGTTTGGAGAGGCTGGCGCCGGTATCTTCCCAGCGCCACAGGTTATCGCACCTGAAGTGGCGCGTATGTATAACGCTCGTACTCTTGGTATTGTAGACAACGTTCGTGAGAATTTTGTAGTGATCTCTCCCGAGCGTAAGTTGAAGCATCCCGCTGTGCTGGAGATTATCAAGCGTGCGCGTACTCAGCTTTTCAATGATGGATAAAGCGCCAGTATTAGTTCGTAAACTTCGATTCAATAATAATAAAAAATCGTATTGTACGAACTTTAGTGCGGGCCTAGTCTGTCAGTAAGGAAGGAAGGAAGGAAGGAAGGAAGGAGGAGAGATTATGGACCTTAACAAAATTATGTCGGGATTAGGCAGTAGCGGAGTGCTTGGCGGCTTTGCCGGTGGCGCCTTGGGTGGCGCCTTGATGAGTAACAAGAAAGTTCGCAAGCACACGGGCACTCTGCTGAAGGTTGGCGGCATTGCAGCGTTGGGTGGAGTGGCTTGGAAAGCTTATCAGGGCTATACCGCTAATCAGTTACAACAGGTGCCCGATGCTGAGCGCACTGTACAAAGCGCGGTACCGATTCGGCCACAGCCGGTAAACGCTAATGCCAAATGGCAGGGACTGACCCAAGAGGGCTTCGCAGTCGAAGCGTCGACTGAAGAGGCCACATCACCGGGTATAGTATTGATTCATGCAATGGTTGCTGCCGCGAGCTCAGACGGCAATCTCGACCGCGGTGAAAGAGATCGGATTATGGATAGGGTGGTAAAAATGTCGCTGCCGGCGGATGAGAAGGCAATGTTGTTTGACGTGCTGGACAGCCCTCTCTCATTGTCTGAACTGGTTCAAGAGGTGAATTGCCCTGAACTGGCGGCAGAAGTCTATCTTTGCTCCGTACTCGTTCTGGATCAGAATCGTATTGAATCCCAGCTGTATCTGGAGGCGCTAGCTCATCGTCTGGAAATTCCCGCCGAATTTGCCGGGCAGTTGCGCGACGGCGTGGAAAAAGAGTATTCGCAGGTTGCATGATGCCGTCTGTTGATTGAGCCAAGCGGTGTTAGAGAGCGAGTATCTGGGGTTAGTGACGCAACCAGAGCGCATCTGACACCAGGCAAATGCCGCCAGAGCGCCGAAGGAGCGGGCGCACCCCCTCGATAATGCTGTCCACCAGAGCGTCGTCATCACAGGCAATGATAAACAAAGTGTTGCTTGAGTCTCCTGCTAACTCGTCCCCGCGCCTCACCCCTCTGTCTCCCGCGCCACCCATGTTAGGAATAGCGGTGTAGCCAGGCACACCAATTTCACGCAGCACCTTAATTAGCCTCGGTACCATTGGCTCTTCAATTACAATTTCAACACGTTTGCAGGGTTTCATAACAGCCTCAACGGATAATCAGGTCAGATAGATACCAGGTAGCCAGCCAGGTAGTGGTATACCGGGATCCCGATAAGTAGATTGAAGGGGAAAGTGATTGCCAGCGACATGGGTAAGTAGACGCTGGGATTTGCTTCGGGTAAAGCCAGGCGCATAGCGGCCGGTACTGCAATGTAGGAAGCACTGGCGGCGAGAACAGTGAGCAGCACCATATCGCCTACGCCAAGCTCCAGCAGCGTTCCTGTGAGCAAGCCCAGTGTTGCATTGATCACAGGGAAAATAAGCGCCATCGTTACCATGTATGCCAGGGGCGCAGCGCCACCGGTGTGCCTGTCGCCACTCCGACCAAGATCACGCAGGCGCCGGGCTGCAACGATGCCCATGTCGAGCAGAAACAGGCACAATATGCCGAGAAATAGATCGCTAACGACAGGGTACAGTTGTTCCATACCAGCAGGTCCGGTGATCCAGCCAATAATCATGCTGCCCAGAATCAGAAACACTGAACCATTGAGGCAGGCCTCACGCAGTAGCTCTGACCAGCCAACGGACGTTTCTGCGTCTTCACCGCCTTCGCGGTAGCGGCTGTAAAGCAGAAGTCCCAGGATAATTGCCGGAGACTCCATTAAGGCCATCGCCGCCACCATGTAACCGTTCCAGGGCTCACCCTGTTGGGTCAAATAGCTGGTGGCGGTTATAAAAGTGACCGCACTGACCGAACCATAGGTGGCAGCAGTTGCCGCCGCATCAGCAACTGATAATCGCCTGCGCAATATCAGAAAGCTGTAAACAGGGATTGCCGCTGACAGCAGCACTGCGGCACCAAGTGACAACCAGACCGTACTGTCCAAATCAGATTCGGCGAGCGCTACGCCCCCTTTAAAGCCGATCGCAAACAGCAGATAAAGGGACATAAACTTGGCGATTTGACCTGGAATGTCCAGATCGGAGCGGACCACGACGGCCAATACCCCAAGAAAGAAAAACAGCAGCGGGGGTGAGCTGAGGTTATCGAGAAACACGGGTTCTAAGTGCCGCTGCTCTTGGCGTCAAGCGTTGCCACTTTCGCCATTACCTTGTCTTTCAGTGTATTTTTGTAATGATGCAATCTACCGCGCAAGGCGTCATCTCCGGTAGAGAGCATCTGTGCTGCAAGGATGCCTGCATTGACCGCGTTGTCGATGGCTACAGTGGCAACGGGTACTCCCGCAGGCATCTGTACGATCGATAGTAACGCGTCCTCTCCAGCAAGGCAGGTGGCGCTGACGGGCACACCGATAACTGGCAACACAGACAGAGCCGCTGCCATCCCGGGTAAATGCGCAGCACCGCCGGCACCGGCAATGATGACTCTGAGGCCTCGTCCCTCGGCGTCGCGCGCATATTCGTAAAGCCGATCGGGCGTCCTGTGGGCGCTGACAATGGTTAGCTCCCAGTCGACATCCAGATCGGTCAAAGTTTCAGCAGCACGCCGCATGATCGGTAGATCAGAGTCGCTGCCCATAATGATTCCCACGCGGGGGGTCATCGGCATGTAGGTTCCTCGACCAGGTTCGCTGATGTGGATTGGTTGCTCTCAGGCGCGCGCAGGTTAAAAAGTGCCTGCGCTGCATTTTCCGCAGCATCGGTGGCTGTTTTTCCTAGTGCGGTCACATGGCCCATCTTACGTCCATCGCTAGAGCCAGTTTTACCGTACCAGTGTACCTGAGTATGAAAGTCTGCTGAAATTTTTATTGAGTTTGGTCGCAGTGGGGAACAACCTTCCCAGCTTTGGTCGTATAGAATATTGCGCATAACAGCAGCATTCACATGGCTGGATATTTGCGCGAGTGACAGACCCATGACCGCTCTAACGTGCTGTTCAAACTGTGATGCGCCGAAGGCTTCAATGGTTAGATGCCCGGAATTATGCACTCGAGGCGATATCTCGTTGATATAAATAGAGTTGTCTTCGGCAATGAAAAACTCTACCGCAAAAACACCGACTCCATCCAAGCTGATCACTGCGCTTCTGGCCAGAGCCTCGCAATCATCTCTTAGTTTTGCAGAGATCTCGGCAGGACTGGTGACAGTGTCTACGGCATTAAAGCGCCCATCGAACTCCATTGACACTGTGGGGTAGGAGGCGAGTTCGCCGTCGGCTGTGCGGGCTACGATTACGGCCACTTCAACGCGGGACTCCAGTAAGGGCTCAAAGACGCTTTCTATGGGCCAAACATTCGCTAGATCCTCCACCGTCTGAATCATTTGAACACCCTTGCCGTCGTATCCACCTCTGCAGGC
Organism: Halieaceae bacterium; assembly: GCA_047633055.1. Classification (GTDB taxonomy): domain Bacteria; phylum Pseudomonadota; class Gammaproteobacteria; order Pseudomonadales; family Halieaceae; genus CALJFL01. The sequence continues at coordinate 26,095 of JBLIEI010000028.1, forward strand.
TTTTTGGACTACCGGCAAGCTGAGCTGTTGCTGTTCGCTGAAGGAGAATTCCGGACCGGGAGTGGCGGCCAGGTAAGGCAAGGTAGGTAAGCCCTGAGCTACCATCCAGGCCTTTTGGGCACCTTTATCTTTTAGTAGAAGGAGAGTCTCAGGTCGCGGGTAGACGACAACCTCGTAGCGTTCAACCGCTTCCTGTAGGGTGCGCAGCGCATCATCCGGAATTGCCTCCAGTTCAAAGGTAATTACGTCAGACAATTCAATGAGCTGAGCCAAGGCAGAGCCATTATCAAGATCTGCGACGACAGTGGTGTCGGCTGCATGCTCAGCAGGTCCATGCTGGCTTGGCGTAAACACGGAACTTGTGATTCCGAGCTCTCGTGCCGCTTGGCACAAATACATACCCAGCTGGCCACCGCCGATAATACCAAGGCGGCCAATTATGCCTTTTGAGGTAGGGCCTTGGTCTGTCAGTGTAGTCATACCTTGCCTGTGATGATTCAAACGTGAGTGCGGGCGCACTATACTTGATAGGGCTTCCGCAACAATTCTATGATTACGATTTAAAGCATCGGAAATAGCGAGCAACAGGAAATTCCGATAAGCAACGCATTATCCGCTCAGACTATTCCAGACTCAACTGCTGGCTGACATTAAAATGAGTAAGAAACGCCGGGTTCGCACGCATGGAAGATTTTTTCGATGTCAGGTCTCGCGTCGAACTTCAACTGGAAGAGCGGTTGTCTGAGCCCGTGTATTGGATGTCGGCAGCGGTGATTGAGGCAATTTTTATTAATTGACGCCGTCAATTTACACTGTCAGAATAACGCATGCCAAAAATATTAACCCCGAATGACGTGCTGCAGTTTCGGCAGCGGCTCTGCGATCTTGCACTAAAGGCTTTTGCAGAGCAGGGGTTAGAAGGTATGAGTTTGAGGGGATTGGCGGCAGCCGCCGGCTGCAGTCGCACCACGCCCTACCGATATTTTAAAAACAAGGCTGATATCCTTGCCGCGGTCCGCCAAGCGCAATTTCAAAGGATGGCGGAGGAAAATGAAGCGGCGGCGTTAAAGGAGGACGATCCAGACAGGCGTCTGACAGCGCTGGCCAGAAGCTATGTAAGTTTTGCTATGGCCAATCCCGACGCATACCGGGTCATGTTTTCAGTAAGCCAGAAGGATGAGCAGCGCTATCCTGAGCTGGTCAAGCAGATTAAGAGAGCACAGCAACCGATGAAAACTGTTGTCGATGAAGCGTTGGCGAAAGGTTCGCTGCATGGCGATCCAGGCAATATTGCCCACATACTCTGGGCAGGCTTGCACGGGATTGTCTCTCTACATCTGTCTGACAAATTGCATCTTGGGCGTGGCATAGACGAACTTGCAGAAGTCATGATTCGTTCGCTTGGCCGAGCAGTAGCAGCCAAACCCTCTAAGCAAGCGTCTACGCGACGAGTCCAGGAGGACTCAAAATGATTGAATTCAGAGCTCCATCACTACTGACAATGGCGGGAGAAGGTCTAACATTCTTTGAGTTGCCCAGGCTCGTGGCGGCCTCCCCCTTTCTTGCAATGCAGGCTCGGGGCAACGGTGAGCCAGTGTTGGTATTACCTGGCCATGGCGCCAGTAATCGATCAACCGTACTGCTGCGCGGGTATTTGACATGGTTAGGTTATAACGTGAGAGGTTGGCAGCAGGGCCGAAATCACGGGGGTGTGGCCGAGCTGCTGCCTAAGGTCGCAAAGGAACTCAGCAGCTTTCGCAACGACAGTGCCAGCAAGGTCAATGTCGTGGGCTGGAGCCTAGGCGGGATCCTGGCGAGGGAAGTCGCCAGGGACAATCCGGACATGGTTAGCCAAGTGGTGACCATGGGCAGCCCTATCGTTGGTGGACCAAAATATACCAGTATGGGCGCGCTGTATGCCCGCAGAGGTATTGACGTGGATGCAATTGCGGCGACGATTACGGCACGGGAAAGTAACCCGATTAGCGTACCGGTAACTTCAATTTATTCGAAGAGAGACGGTATCGTCGGTTGGCAAGCCAGTATCGACAAATACACTGCGGGCGCTGACCACGTCGAGGTAAATACTACCCATTTTGGTCTGGGAATATGTCCTGAAGTCTTCAAAATTGTTGCCCGCAAGCTGGCCAGCGTGTGACCGCCACTCGGAGAGTTCTTCAACAAACTTTGGGGCGACCGATAGCGAACGTCTCATTTGCGATGATGCGAAGTTACATTTGTTCGGCCCAAAGGCGCGGCGTCAACATGATGCATACGGCTCGGCCCTTTTCCTTATACCGTAGGGTGTTTTACAACGGGGAGTCTGAGCAAGCGATTTTGACGGAGCTGCAGGGCAAACGAATTGTCGATATTGGATGCGGCTATACACCTTATGCAGACGACTCTATGTTTCGCGCTTGCCACCGGTCCGGCATTGAGTTTTATGGCGTCGATCCGGTGATCGGCCAAGATATTTCCTTCGGCTTAAGGGAACGAGCGCTGGCGCGCGCAACCGGCGGTAAAGGCGTGTTCAGCTCTAATCCACCGGGTATCGAAAAAGCGCTGGCGACCACCGGCCAGGACCTGCCGTTCGAGAACGACAGTGTTGACGAGATATTATGCAGCTTTCTGCTGTTCGTGTGGGTAAGGGATGAGTCTGTGCTGGCTGACATTCTCAGCGAGTTTTTACGAGTACTAAAACCCGACAGCAAAGCCAAGCTCTACCCGCTTTATGACTGGCGCTTTATTCGGGCCAAGAACGAGCGGCTGCGGCAAGTTCTAGCCAAGTTTCATCTAGAACAATCGTTTATTCATGGCCACGGCGACTTGCGTGTCATGCCCTCCATGCTGACAGAGATGACAAAACGCTAACAAAAGCGTGTCTCTCTCTGGCAGCCGTTTCTCGCAACTTGACGGTGCCTGCGCCCTGGGCTTTCTCAGTAATGTAGGGTTGGTCTTCACTAGTGGGGTGGCTTCGCTAACCGGACTTCTCTGTTGGCCCTTGCAGGCGTGCACCCGCCACATAGAGTAACCCGGCCATAATGGCGAGATTTTTAATGAAGTTTTGTAGCTCATGACCGCGGCCAAGGCCCTCCGGCATTGCCCAGAAATTGTGCATAAACACGTTGATAACCAGGATGAGCGAAGCTAAACAAAAGGCGACAAGCCGGGTCCTGAAGCCAAATATGAGGGCCAGGCCACCAGCGATCTGAATAATGATGGTAAGCGGCAGTAATAAGGGTATCAACGGTACACCGTGAGCCGCCATATACTCATTGGTCTGCGAGAAGTCGGTGATCTTTAAAATGCCGGGCAGAATGAAATACAGGCCGAGCAAAGTTCTGCCGCTAAGCAAACTAAGTCTTTCAAATGGGCGGGGGAGCTCCAGCATAGTTATTCCTTATTTTTTGTTAGCAAGGAGGTAGTATGAACTCTCCATGGATTTGTATCGTAGCCTGATTTGCCTCATATCGGGTCGCTAAGCACTGTGAATTTTGAGTGCGGATACATTTAGACATAGCGCGGCATAGCGCCTATATTACCAATGACGGCGGCGTATTTGCTGATACGAGCGCCGTTTCAGTGGCCGCACTGGAGAACGAGTTGTGATACTCAAAGAAGGTGCGACCAGCGCTTATAGTCCTTATGCAGGCGCTTACGCCGCTTTTGCAAAGGCATACGTGTCTACATCAATCTCGCGACAGTGGATACCGATCGCCTGGATGTGGCGGTCAACCAGATTATTCCCACTGACTCGGCAGGAGAAATTGGTTTTAACGAGTGCTATTACTTCACACACAGTCAAATTGAAATGATCTGAACTGCCGCCGCGCCGTACATTGCTCTAAGACAAACAAGATAACGACTATGAATATTCTTATTACCGGCGGCACTGGTTTTATTGGCTCGGCACTGCAGTGCGCTCTGCGAATCAAGGGCTACTCACTCATCATACTCAGCCGTCAGCCTGGCCCACCGGGTGATGGAAATCGCTACATTTGCAGTCTTGACCAGATACCTGACTCAGAACGACTGGATGCCGTTGTCAACCTGGCTGGGGCGTCCTTGGCTGGGCGCCGCTGGAGTCCTGAGTACAAAGCGGAGATTATTGCCAGCCGTATGACGACGACCGGCGCAGTAGTTGCGCTCTGTGCTCGCCTTGAGGACCCTCCCTCTGTGCTGCTAAGCGCCAGTGCAATCGGGTATTACGGTCCGGGGAACGACGAAAAAATAGACGAAACGTTTTCTGCAGGTAGTGGTTTTGCATCGAACTTATGTGCCGGTTGGGAAAGCGAGGCGATTGCGGCTGAGGGGCTGGGTGTACGTGTATGCCTTTTACGCTTTGGCGTGGTGCTAGACGCAGATGGCGGGGCCATGACAGAAATGGCAAGGCCTTTTCGCTTTGGCATCGCCAATTGGATAGGTACCGGGCGACAGTGGTTAAGCTGGGTACACCGGGCAGATGCTGTTGCAGCTATCGATTGGTTATTGCATGCACCCGGGGTGTCGGGTGTAATTAATGTCACCGCTCCTGCGCCTGTCACTAGTAGGGGTTTCTGTGAAGCCATGAAGTGCCGTACCCGAACTTTAATCACATTGGCTATGCCCGCTCGGGTAATGCGGCTACTCGTCGGCGAAATGGCCGACGAGCTATTGATAACCGGACAGCGTGTGGTGCCGGCTCGCTTGCAAGCCGAAGGGTTTCCCTTTCTCTTTCCGACCATTGACGATGCGTTGAAGGACATCCTTAGCTAGACCAGGTGGTCTAGCTATTCACTACCAGGAAGGAGCTCCACCGTAATCCTGGTAGGTGTTCTTGATGGTATCGCTCCCTTTTAGCTTTTTAAGCGCCGATGATTCTAGCTGCCTTACCCACTCGCCACTTACCGCCATACGATCCGCGATTTCGGCACGGGAAAGCGGCGGACCCTCATGTAGGCCCCAGCGCGCTATAACGACCTCCCGCTCAGCGGGTTCCAGACTCGCCATTTCGTCCAACAGACAGCGCCTCAGTGACGCCGACTCTGCGACTTCGGGTGTACGAGCAAAGGCTTCCCCAGGCATCGTATCGACCATCGACTCCTCACTATCGTCATAAATGGGCTGGTCCAACGAAATACCCAGGTTTCGCAACTGCTTCAACGCCCGTGTTTTCTCAAGGGACAGTCCGGTAGCTTTGGCCAGCTCGGCGTCTCCAGGCTCCTTGCCACTGCGCGAGACGGCGGCAAGTCGTGCCCAATAGATTTTGCCAACTCGCTCATGTACCTCTGTCGGATATCGGATTAGACCTGCGTTATCGCTGACGTACTGTCGTATTGGCTGCGTAATCCAGTTGTAACAATACGTACTAAAACGGTAGCCCTTGCGATGGTCAAATTTTTCAGCGGCACGCATCAGCCCTAAGGTTCCCTCCTGGACCATGTCCAAAAAATTGATCCCTTTACGGCGGAAGCGCCCCGCAATGGTGTAAACCAACCTCAGGTTGTGTAGCGTTAATGTGTCCCGGGCATCGTTATACTGTTCAAGTACAGCCACCATGGCACGGCGCCTGCGCGCCGCTACCGGTGAAGACGACTTGTGGCTATCAGACCATTGTTTTTGCCACTGTTCTAATGCGTCTGAAACATTACAGGGGATGTCCAGTTCACTGTTCCGAAGAAGGCTTATAGTTAAACCTACCGCAAGACTGGCCGGTAGATTGACCGACCTAAGTAGACTTAATTGTTCGTCGAAGTCGTAGCCGCTCGACAGACTAACCTGCAGCGCTTGCACCTCAGGGTTTAGCTTACCACCAGCCATGTACGCCGTAATTTCGCGGCGGAGAATAAAATGCAGTTCTCTATTGATGGTATCTCCCAGTTCGGGCGGAGTGTTCGTGCAATGTTCGCACCAGCGTTGTAGAAAGTCTCTGCTGGCTTGGTCTTGTATCATCAGCTCTTCGAGTTCCCTAACCGCGGCCCATTTCTTGCCATCGATCTCGGTTTCCTGGGTAGCACTTAGCAGTGTATATTTACGTGCTTCTGCGAACAGCCGTTCCAGATCCTTGTCGTCACTATATGTGGCAGTGTTTTTCAAAGTCTCGTTCCTTTTCTTGATTACTGATGGATATACGCGGGATAAGCCTCTTCGGGCTGTAAAACCCGTTGTGTTGTCCGGATAACATCGCGACAAAGTCTGGTCAATGTATGTTGGCTCGCGCTACAGTCATATAAGTCCGCTGTGATCGATCGCACGTATCTGGTTCATTAATTGAGGAAAAGCATTATGATTGAAGCGTCTGAAACAGCGAACACTGTGCTTGTAGTCGGTGCGTCCGGCGGCATAGGGCGTGCGGTCGTAGACCACTATCTCACAGACTCGAAGATTGAGCTGGTGATCGCGGTCAGTCGTTCGCAACAGCCTGCGCAATACGAGACGTATGGTGAGCGCTTGCGCTGGCAGGTCTGCGATTATTCAGAAGCAGCGATTGCTGAAGTCCTGCCAACCGCTGACCCAGCTCGCCAGCGGATTACCAGAGTTGTTATCTGCAATGGGATTCTGCATAGTGACACTATTGCCCCTGAAAAATCGCTACTGAGTCTGAGTGCGGCAGCGATGACTGAGGTTTTACACGCAAATACTGTAGTCCCCGCGTTATGGCTGGCAGCCTTGTCGAAAGCATTACGAGGCGGCTCCACCTGCTTCATTGCGGTATTGAGTGCTCGCGTCGGCAGTATCTCTGATAACAGGCTGGGTGGCTGGTATAGTTATCGCGCATCGAAGGCGGCGCTCAATATGGTGCTGAAGTCGGCTGCCATCGAGTATTCACGAAAGTTGCCGCAAGTGAAGTTGGTCGCTTTTCACCCGGGCACGACCGACACGGAACTGTCGAAACCGTTTCAGCGTGGGGTTGCCCCCGAGGCACTGTTTACACCCGAGTTTGTTGCACAAAAGCTGACGTCGCTTCTCGATGAACTAGAGCCCGACAAGGAACTGTCCTATCTAGCCTGGGATGGAACCAGTATTGAGTGGTGAATCGCTGCAGAGGTGAGAGGTGAGAGGTGAGTTCAAACTGATAGTTCGACCCACCTCGTCTAAATACTTGGCGCTATAGAGACGCTATGTACGCTGCCAGATTTTCAACATCGGTGTCGCTTAATTGTGCCGACTGCCCCCACATTAGCGCACTCTGCGGGCCTATCGTCTCGCCAGCTTTGTATTTATAAAGCTTTTCAGAGATAACTGCAGCCGCCTGACCGACAAGCTGCGGCCCGACACCCCCTTGGCCCCCTGCGCCGTGACAGGCAATGCACGAAGTGTACGCCATTTTACCTAATTCGGCCGGTGAAGCCGCCGCTTTGGCCGCCGTTTTCGCATCAGCCAGGGCGATTACACCGCCAGTTTTAGTCTTCCACTGCTCGTAACATTCCCCCGAACAGCCATTGGTATCAAGGCCATCATAGTCATTAGCTTGCATTGCCCAGATAGGAAGGCCGAAGGCAAAACCTGTGAATAAAATAATTGCAATATTGGCGCTTTTCAAGCGATTCTCCGACAGTTTAAAATTTACGATGTAGTGTGTTGAATAGTACGCAGGTCGGGCGTGGTCAGTTCGAAATTGATGTGGTGAGCGGGCATTGCAGGTGGACATAGGGTGGACGCTCTTCTGCGTGACGCCAATCAACCGCTGCTCGGCGCGCAAGACCCTCAGTGTTATCGGCGGCTACCCTGCCATCGGTATCTCTCGCGGCGGCAGGGCGGTCTTGGCGTAGGCCATACGCTTTAAAGCGAGGGGTTGATGATACGTGTCCAGTCCGGAGAGTGCCACCGTACCGCAACGCACAAGATCCAGTGAGCCTTCGGCCATCAGACTGTGTTCTGGGAACTCGGCAATCACAACCTCGCCGATTACCAAATGGGTTTGATTGCATTGCAGTAGCTGATGCTCGCGCAGACGCATACCCAGTTTAACCTCGGCCTCGCGGACCATAGGAGCGGCAAAACCGTCAATCCAGTAAGGGGTAAGCCCAGTCGCGTCGAACTCTGACTCGCTCTGTTCATAACGTGCAGCTGTCTGGTGTGCGGCCTCTACCAGTGGTGAGGTGATATGGTTGATACTAAAGCTGCCCGTATCGAGGATGTTTGCCAGGGTGTGACGCTCTTCACCGCCAGGCCGGATGATCAACGCCAGCAGCGGTGGGTTAGAACCCAGATGCACCACCGAACTCATTATGGCGAGATTGGTATGGCCGGTGGCGTTAGCTGTACCGATGAGATTGGCCGATTTGAAGCCGCTGAGTGAATTCACGAAGGCGGCGCGCTTTCGGCTTGGCATCGCGGTGAGATCCTGAGAAGTGAATAGCATAATGACTCCTAACGTTATGCATCAAATACGCGAGTTTAGGCCTTGCAGACCATTTCCAGTGATCGTGTTTGGCCAGTTTGACGTAAGGTTTATCAATGACCTACGAGGAATTGCGATGAAAACCGAAGCAAGTAGTAAAGGAACGACGTCCGATGCCGGCCCTGAGCAATATCATCGCCGATTGCCGTGTCGGGGTTGCACCAGCGATTGTTCTAACTACCTGACGTGTAACGGCATGCCTTGGCGGATTGTGCCCGCTGCGGCTGACCAGCGCTGACAAAAAAGCCGTGATAGAAATCCATCACGGCTTAAACGAAGAAAGCGTGAGCGTTTACTTCAGGTCAAACCTGTCGGCTTGCATCACTTTTATCCATGCTTGAACAAAATCATTGGCAAATCTCTCTTCGGAATCGGCGTACGCGTAACTTTCAGCAATGGCACGCAGTTCGGAGTTTGAGCCAAAGATCAGATCGACGGAGGTAGCGGTGTATTTTACTTCGCCCGTCTTTCTGTCTGCTCCTTCATACAAGCCATCGGTGCTCGACTTCTGCCACTGCGTAGACATGTCCAATAAGTTGACAAAATAGTCGTTACTTAAAGTACCAGGCTTAGCGGTAAAGACACCGTTACTGGATCCGTCGGTATTGGTGTCAAGCACGCGCATACCGCCTAGTAGCGCTGTCATTTCCGGCACAGTCAAATTCAACTGATCAGCCTTATCAATCAGCATTTCTGTGGGTGAGCGATATCCGTCCAGTGCATTAAAGTAATTGCGAAATGCATCAGCCTTTGGCTCAAGTAGCGCGAACGTCGTTACATCGGTCTGCGCCTGTGTTGCGTCACCTCGCCCGGATACGAACGGTACTTCAATATTCAGGCCGGCTTCTTCTGCCGCCTTCTCAATCCCCGCAGCGCCACCGAGGACGATCAGATCAGCTAATGAAACTTTATCTCTACCAAAATCTTCCTGAATTGCCGTCAGCGAACCTATTACTTTAGCAAGGTCCTGTGGGTTATTGGCTGCCCAGTCTTTCTGCGGCGCAAGCGCTGCGCGCGCGCCATTGGCACCACCACGCTTATCACTGGCTCGAAAGCTTGAAGCTGAAGCCCAAGCTGCACTTACCAGTTCAGACACGGTTAAACCGGAGTCAAGGATGTCTTTTTTCAGCCCTTTGATCGCTCGGCGGCTAAGGGGTTTTGCTGATGATGCCGGAACAGGATCCTGCCAAATAAGCTCTTCAGCAGGTACATCTTCGCCCAAGTAAAGCGCACGCGGTCCCATATCTCGATGGGTCAGCTTGTACCAGGCTTTGGCAAAGGCTTTTTGGTATTCATCGGGGTTAGCCAGGAAGCGTTCAGTGACTTTCCTATACTCCGGATCAAATTTAAGTGCCAGATCAGCCGTGGTCATCACGGGGGGATTAAACTTGCCTTCCACGTGGGCATCAGGAACTGAAGTATGTAAAGATTCATCGGTTGGTATCCACTGGATCGCGCCCGCAGGACTGCGTGTTTGCTGCCATTCGAAGTTAAGCAGGTTCTGCAGATATAGGGTTGTCCATTTTGTCGGAGCCTGCGTCCAGGCGCCTTCCAGCCCGCTACTGACAGTATCCTCGGAATGACCTTTGCCACATTTGTTTTTCCAGCCCAGACCCTGTTGCTCCATAGGGGCGGCAGCAGGCTCAGCGCCAACACAATCGGCAGGCTTGTGTGCGCCATGCATCTTGCCAAAAGTGTGTCCGCCGGCAATCAGCGCGACCGTTTCTTCGTCATTCATTGCCATACGACCGAACGAGATGCGGATGTTTTTTGCAGAACCAACCGGGTCTGGTACGCCCTTGGGGCCTTCTGGGTTCACGTAAATCAAACCCATATGCGTTGCACCCAGTGGGCGTACCAACTCGCCGTCTTTTTCCTGACGGTCACTCGCCAGCATTTCAACTTCTGGTCCCCAGTACATCAAATCCGGCTCCCAGTCATCGGCACGACCACCGGCAAAACCATAGGTTTCGAAACCCATATTTTCCAGTGATACGTTGCCGGCCAAAATCATTAAGTCTGCCCACGATAGGCTGTGGCCATATTTTTGTTTGACCGGCCACAGCAAACGTCGTGCCTTATCCAGGCTGACGTTATCTGGCCAGCTGTTTAGAGGTTCAAACCGTTGCTGTCCACCATCAGCGCCACCACGCCCATCCAGTGTGCGATAGGTGCCCGCGCTATGCCATGACATGCGTATGAAGAAAGGGCCATAGTTACCAAAGTCTGCTGGCCACCAATCCTGGGAGACGGTGAGCAAAGCATCGATTTCGTTTTTGACGGCTTGCAGGTCTAATGTGCTGAAGGCTTCTGAATAATCGAAATCTTCGCCCATTGGGTTTGAGCGTGTATCGTGATCACGTAGTGGCGAAAGATCGAGTTGGTCCGGCCACCAGAATTGATTGGGTTTGGCCTGGCCAGCGGCCATATTACCGGCACCCATAGCGCCTTTAGGCTTTGATATCTCTTCGGCGCTGGTATATGAGCTCGCCGCTGTGGACAGCAGCGCTGCTACAGTTGTGCTCATCAATAAATTACGATTTTTCATGGTAACTCCAATTATTCTAATGCTGCCTGTGCAGCGGTAACTAAGTCGTATCTATGCCCATACAGCATTAAATATAGTAACTATTTATCAATAGGTAAAATTACATATTGCTATGATATTGATAGTCAAAAGCAACGTTATTTTCGGACCAGCCTACGGGGTAGAGTGATCCATTCACTCGGCGAGGCGACCTACTATTAACACTACCGCGTTTTACGTCTTGGCACCCCTCCAGCAGTCGGTGAAAAGAATATCCTCGACCGGCTTACGCTTCAGCTTGGTCAATTGCTTTACCGGTTTGCCAAGAGGCATGATCGTTGCCACAGCCCAAGTAGGCGGTATATCCAGCAGCATCTTTATCGCAGGTTCTTCCGCAACGCCCCAGGTGGTCATCGTGCCCCCGTAGCCTTCATTGCGGGCCGCCAGCAGAATATTCCAGGCCAGCGGGTAGACCGAGCCGCCACTCACCAGGCCGATACGATCAAGATCCTTATCCATACTCGCGATCAGCGCCAGATCAACTGTCACAACTAACAGCGTCGGGGCGTTCCGGATGTGGGCTATCAGCCATTGGGGGGCCTCAGCTGAGGCCACCTGATCGTCCGTAATCGCGCTTGAGTGTACGGCGTTAAGTGGACTTTCACCTGCCTGCATCTGTAACAGGTAGCGGGTGGCAGTGGTCAAAGATAGTTGCGCGAGCTGCTCTTTTTTAACCGTGTCAGCGATATTGATAATACGCCAGCCCTGGCGATTGCCGCCACTGGGGGCGTAACGGGCATTATCGATTATGCGGTGTAGTACATCCTGTGGAACGGGCTCACCGGTGAATTCTCTGCAGGCGAAAGTGCTGCGCATTACGTCGTAGAGTTCCATGGTTGTTATTTCTCCTTGTTTTCGTTGGTAACGCTATTTAGACGTGTCGATTGACCAAAGCTAGTGACTAAATAGTGCGCTCTTACCCTGTCAAAGTTAGATCAATCGAAACAATTTCGAGGTCGATAGTTGCCGCACTATTTCCAACAACGAGTGTTCGTTGTCATCGCTTCCGTGGGTACCGAAGTGGACTATCACCAGCTCTCGCGAAGGCGATACATAAATGCCCTGGCCCGAATAACCCTGTTTGAACATATCGCCGTCGGCCCAGATCATGTCCCATTGCCAGGCGGCGTGTGAGGGGGTATCACCCTCAAGTTGTTTATCAAACGATTCAAGGTCTGATGATGTGAATGGTACATTATCACCCGATCTCAAATCCTCAAGATGAGAGCTGGGTACAACGTCCAGCCCAGCGTTAGGGGTAAAGATTTGGCCGAATCGGGCGAGGTCGCGTAGGCGCATGCTGAGGCCGCCACTAGCATAGGCCTGACCCTCAGAGCTGACCGTTAGTAGTGCATCGGCTTCCGCTCCTGTCTTGTCCCAAATTAAACCCTGCAGAGCCTGCCATAGCGGTTTGTCGGTAATGCTTTCTATTACCCGGCCCAATACAAAGGTATTTGCTGACACATACTCCAATTGTTGCCCGGGTTCGCTGCGGCGCTTCATAGCCTTTATGGCCGCAGTGGTTGAAATCTGGGGGTTAACACGGGCGGTGATGCCCAGGGCTTCTTCGTAACGATAAATGCAGGCTTGACTATTGTGGTAGCCATCGCTGTCCAGACAGTCAATTCCAGATGCCATATTAGCAATATCCTGCAGTCGGGTCCCGGCCCACGCAGTATTGGCAAGTTCTGGCAGGTATTGTTCGACCGGTGCCTGCATATCGGCAAGGCCGGTTGCTTGCAGGGCAGCAAGTGCTGTTCCGACGACTACCTTGGTTACGGACCACGTTAGATGCCTTTCATGCGCCTCCATGCGCGGATAGGCCTCAAATACGATTTCGCCTTTGTGCAAAACCAGTAAGCCGTCCACATGAGGTTTTTTTTCTACGTAGTTTGCCAAGGTTGTCTGTTCGCCGGTTGAGTGGACGTTGAATATGGCAACGTCTGCCTTAAGATTTAATCGTAGAGGGCGGATAGCCTGTGTGCGATAAAGGGTAGTGTGCGGGTAAAATGCACTGAAGTTGAGCCACTGGTAGTGGCTGATGGCACCACCTTTGTCAAAATTTTCAGGCGTATAGGTATCGAACTGGTGGCGCGCTGCATCCAGCGGCGACGACTCTGCGTGAGCAGCGCCTGACGGCTGTAACAGTAAGGCTGCAATGGTTGCGAGAAAGATTAGCTTCATTTTTTTAGTTCGTCATAGGAATGAAGCAGCAAGTATACAGAACGACGGTTCTGGACAATTGGTGGAGCGGGTTCCCGGTGCTGCAACTGTTCGCAGTGAGGAGAGGGTTATCACAAGGTCCCCCAAATTATTACGACAAACCCTTGAGAGTCGTCAGTTGGCCCGCTCGATCGCTATCTGCTATCGTCAATGTTATCTACTGCTGCTCCATCTGCAACCGGACTCACAAATGCTAAGCGGATGGACACCGTCCTGACATGCCTACCGGCGCGCTGATTCCGAGTAGGTTATACAGCTACATAGTGACTGGTTGGCATAAAGCTGGTAATTTTGGAAATATCGGGAAGAACAAAATAGAGTCTCAGTGAGCATCTGCCGGTGAGTAAAAGTAGTGTCTCAAAGGGGCGGGAGATTCTCAGCAGGGTCATTCCTTATGAATTCAGGACTGCACATGATCCTACCCAAGTTAGGGGGTCCAGAGCTCGCTTCTCTCGGCCCGTAGGTCTACTTTTGGGCTTACTTTTTTGAGTACTACACAGATGAGTTGGTTTCGCTTGCCGACCGTATTTTAATAATTTAAAGGACATGAATATGAATTATTTTGTTACCGGCGGCACAGGATTTATCGGCCGATTTTTAGTGCCCAAGCTACTGAATCGCGGTGGAACCGTGTACTTGCTCGTGCGGGCCAGTTCAATGTCTAAAGTGGCTGCTCTGCGCGAGCTGTGGGGTGCGGATGAGGAACAGGTTATTGCCGTAGAGGGCGACCTCGGTAAAAGAAAGCTGGGAGTAAAGCCAGCCTGGATCAAGAAACATGGGGGTGAAATAGACCACTTTTTTCATCTTGCTGCTATTTATGACATGAAGGCCGATGCTGAGAGCCAGCGCATCAGTAACGTCAATGGTACAGCTCAGGCAGTAGCCTTGTCCAAGTCACTGAAGTCGGGCTGCTTTCATCAGGTGTCATCCATTGCTGCGGCTGGACTTTACGAGGGTACCTTCACCGAAGACATGTTCGAGGAGGCCGGGGCCATGGACCACCCTTATTTTCTTACCAAACATGAATCAGAAGGCCTGGTTCGTAAAGAGAATGATATGAACTGGCGCATATACCGGCCGGGTATGGTGGTGGGTCACTCCCAAACTGGGGAGATGGATAAGATTGACGGCCCTTATTATTTCTTTGAAACGCTTAGGGGGTTGAGTTCTGTGGTGCCGAAAGGCCTGCCGCTGGTGATGAACAAAGCGGGGTTACTCAACATCGTGCCGGTTGATTATGTGGTTGACTCGATAGATTACCTTGCCCACATACCAGACCACGATCAAGAGTGTTTTTTCATTACCGACCCTGACGGCACCCGGGTAGGTGATCTGCTGAAAACTTTGATGAAAGTTTCCGGTGGCCCACACCTAAAAGCGCTGAATATTGGGGTGCTGGACTCAGCGACCAAGCTCGCAGGCAAAGGCATTGGTCGTTTATCGCCAGTCAAATCCCTGGGTGAGAAACTGATTTCGCGGATGGGGATACCGCCGCAAATAATCGGGTATATCAATTACCCTACGCACTTCGACTCCAGCAAGACGCGTGCGCTGCTAGCTGAAGTCGATATCGTCTGCCCACCTTTTGAATCCTATGCGCAGGTTATATGGGATTACTGGCTGCATTTTTTGCGGCCGGATGCCAAATCCTTGATCGGTGAAGTCGATGGTCTGTTCAACCAGATAGTCGGACGACCTTCTTTGGCAGCTCTGCGCCGCAAGGTTAAGGGTAAGGTTGTTGTGGTTACCGGCGCAACCAGCGGAATCGGCAAGGAATGCGCATTGCGTCTGGCCAAGGCCAATGCGACCGTAATTCTGGTCGCTCGAACCGTGGAGAAACTTGATGAAACGCTGACGGAAATATCTGAGGAGGGGGGTACGGCTCAGGCTTACTCCTGCGACGTCTCCAGCGCCAAAGATTGCGAAAAATTAGTTGCCAAGGTGCTCACAGACCATGGTGGTGTGGACATTTTGATCAACAATGCCGGGCGCTCTATCCGTCGTTCTGTGCGCTATAGCTATGACCGCTTCCACGACTTTGAGCGCACCATGGAGCTTAATTACTATGGGGCACTGCGGTTGATACTAGGCTTTCTGCCTGGGATGGAGGCACAACAAGGCGGTCAGATTATCAATATCTCCTCAATCGGTGTGCTGACCAGCCCGCCACGGTTTTCCGCCTATGTTGCGTCGAAAGCTGCGCTGGATGCATTCAGTCTGTGTGCTGCGCCGGAATTTGCTGGCGATAACATTGATTTTACAACCGTATATATGCCGCTGGTACGCACCCCGATGATTGCCCCTACCAGTTTGTATAAAGCGTTCCCGACGCTTTCCCCTGAGCAGGCCAGGGATTTGGTGATCAAGGCGATCATTAGTAAGCCGAAGCGCGTGTCCACCGGACTCGGTGTCGTCGGAGCAGTCGCGCAGGCTACTATGCCCAGCGTGACCGAGGCCTTCCTTAGTCAGGCCTATGCACTCTTTCCGGATTCAGCCGCAGCCCGGGGATTAAGCGAAGAGGAGGCCGCTTTGGAGAAGCAAAATATCCCCTCTTCGCGACTAGAATTAGCTCAGAAGTTGTTCTCTCAGGTTATGCGCGGCGTACACTGGTAATCCTGAAATTTAAGCATTACTTTCGCAATATTGTAGAAAAAAAATGACTCATCAGGCCTGGAGTAATTCTGCGACAGTTTCCAGTAAAGGCAACGATGGCGTGCACTGCTATGGCGTCGACGGATGTCGGGGGGGATGGCTATACGCGCTTGCCTCAGATCAATCTGTCAGCTTCGGTACGGTGAAAAGACTTGAACATCTGTTCGATAAAGCCGCACCGGGGTCTAGAATTTTCGTAGACATTCCTATTGGACTTCGCGATGAAATCGGTGATGCCAGGCTGTGTGATCAGCAGGCTCGTCGTTTCCTGGCTCCGCTTCGAACTTCATCGGTGTTCAATGCGCCGCTAAGAGTCATTTTGGCAATTGACGACTACCCGGAGGCGAACGCCACCAGTAAGCGATTGAGTGGTAAAGGGTTGAGCAAGCAATCGTTCAATATCATGCCAAAAATACGTGAAGTTGATAAATTGATAACCAGTGGCGACAGAGCCCGGGGAATGATTCGTGAGGTTCACCCTGAAGTATGTTTCTTCGGACTTGCCGGTGGAAAACCAATGCAGTTCAGCAAGAAAAGGAAAGAGGGATTTGACGAACGTCTAGAGCTGCTTGTCAGATTTCAGCCCGGCGCTGAGAACGCTGTCGAATCGGCGATGTCTGAATACCCTCGGAAAATAGTTGCGGCTGATGATGTTCTTGATGCGCTGGTATGCGCCGTTACAGCGAGGATGAAAGGGCAGTGGACGACGGTTCCCGAAGTGCCAGAGCTGGATTCGAAAGGGCTACCGATGGAAATGGTCTACTGCAAGTTATGAGCTAATCGAGCGCGGATTTTGGTCACTCCAACAAGATCGGGTTAGGTGTGTTACCGCGCTTTCTTGAATGAAGGTTCAGCGTACACCGAACCTTCAGCAGCGACCTATTACCGAGTTTCTTGCCCACAGTATGTCAGTCAGCAATCAAATAGTAAAAGTGCTTAAGCTCACAATCATAAATCCTCGATCTGCTGCGATCTGCACGTCATGCCGCAACATGACGGTAGCGACCATGAGTGCAGAGTGTAGGATAAATACCCAATAGACGCTTTCAGAAACGTAACGAATCCAGGAGTTATCCGCTGCAAAATATCGGCTAAATAGCCCGACAAACCCCACCATAAAAAAACATCATCGAGAAGCCGGCTGCTGAGAGCAAAATTTTGGCGGCGGCTTTAGTCTAGATCTCGGTAGCATGTTTTTCACTGTCTCTCATCTGCCAATAACTTCGCTCAATGTTTTTTGTGATGGGCCCTGGTACCGGGCCTCTGATTCTACGACCTGCAACTTCACTGACGGGCAGCGTACCGCCCGCCGTGCTGCAGGTAAAAACTTCATCAGCGACGTATAAATCGAAAGCGCTTAACTGGCGTTCCTGCCAGGGAATGTTTAGCTCATCTGCTATTTCGAGAACGGTGTCTCGGGTGATGCCGCGCAGAACGCCCGCAGCAGGAGTGTATAGCACTTCTTTCTTTACAATGAATATATTGCTGGCGGCCGACTCCGCAACATGGCCTGAGTGGTCCAGCCATATAGCATCGTCATAGCCGGCTTCGAGCGCCTCCAGTCGGACTAGCTGTGAATGCAGCCTATCGAGGCACTTGTAGCGCGGGTCGAGCGTATCAGCAGGGAATCCCCTGGTGGCGCTGATCATTAGGCGTACGCCAGCACTGCGTTTTTCTTCATTGGCAAGGAAAACGTATGGGGCCGCCCACACGATGCATGTTGCTTCAAATTCCCGAGGATCGGCAACCACTGAATTTGGCTCGCCTCGGGTAACGATAAAACGAATAGTTGCGTCGACTAATTGGTTGCGACGCACCGTTTCGATTATCGCCTCTTTCCACTGCTCGCGGCTCATGTGGTGGTCTAAGCGCGCCGCCTGAATTGAGTCAAAGAAGCGGTCGAGGTGCGCGTCTAGTTTAAAAATTTTGCCCCGCCAGGCTGAGACGACATCGAATACGCCGTCGCCGAGCAAAAACCCCTGGTCCAGCGGGGATATTCTTGCATTCGCCAACGGTAGATACTGCCCATTAATAAAGATTATCGGCTCTACAGCCATGAAAAAAACTCCTCTTTACGCGTGATGATTCAGTTAAAGGCCTATGCAACTGGCCAAAATAGCTTTCGCTTCCCGAACACTTCTATCGGTTAGAACATTAAAAGAACATTACAAATATAATCTCAAGCTTTAAAAACTCAGTGTGGGTTTCACCTTTTCGCCAAAGCGCTTCAAACCTGCCTCAAAGTCGGGCCAACTGAAGAGGAGGCCGTCTACACCAGTGTCTCCCGCGACCTCTTCGATTTTTCTGGCTACTGTTTTTTCACTGCCGTGTATTACTGGTATCCCCATGAATGCCATGTTTCCTTCTTCGACGCTTTTTTCGAGGGCAGCCCTCAGTGTGTCACTCGTTCCTCCAGTATTGGTGTCGAGCTTTGCACTGCCAAGTATGTTGCTGATGGCCCCTTTGTCTGCGTGCTCAACGATGTGGTCAACCTGCGCCTGGGCATCATCGTCGCTCTCACCGATGATCATATGAAACAATGCGTAAATGCCAACCTCACGCCCATGCTCATCTGCTCGTTTCCTGATATCTGTGACGCCTGCGGCCAAGCTGGACTTGTCAGTAAGTACAAACTGATGGTCGGCATGCTTTGCCACAAACGCTCGGCCATTGGCTGACTGTCCTGCACTGACCAGCGGTATTTTCCTGCTCGGTTGAGGATATACCACGCAATCGTCTAATTCGAAAAACTCGCCCTTGTGCGTAAGACGTCCATCTTTCCACAAACCCTTGAGTATTGTTGCGTACTCGTCGGCATACTCATAGCGACGCGAATAGTATTCATCTCCCGGCCACATCCCCATCTGGGCGTACTCCGGACGGTTCCAGCCGGTTACGATATTCAGCCCGCAGCGCCCGCCGGATATGTCATCAATTGTCGCAATCATCCTTGCGACTACCGCGGGGTGTTGACTGAGTATGGAAATGGAAGGAAATAACCCTATCGATTTGGTGGCAGCTGCGATTCCGGCCATCAGTGTGAATGATTCAAGGCAGCTATCCCAGTAGCCAGTTTCACCGCCGAACCCCCGGAATTTCATCATCGAAAGAACGAAATCAAGCCCTTGGCGCTCTGCCTCAAGAGAGACCTTGAGGTTATGTTCAAAGCTGGGAATATACTGAGGGCTTCCTGCTGATGGGATATAACCGTTACTGCCATTGGGTAGAAAAACGCCAAACTTCATGTAACCACTCCTTTGTGTGAAAAATCCTGTCCTGAAAATAGAGTTCCCATCTCAGTCAACCTTGAGAGTTGAGTTATCGCTAAAGGGATATAGTTAAGCCACCATCAATAACCAGTATTTGACCCGTTATATATGCCGCCTCATCTGAGCTCAAAAAATTGATGACATTTGCAATGTCCTCAGGCGAACCTATCCGTCCCAGGGGCACTCCCGGCGCGGCAGATTCAAGTCCTTCCGCACCTAGCGAGTGAAGGGGGTCCAATGTTTGCGCTGTGCGTATTAATCCAGGAGCGACGCCATTTACGCGAATTCCATACTCGGCAGTCTCGATCGCTGCGGCTCGCACAAGTCCACCAACGCCTGCCTTTGCAGCGGCGTAGGGCACATGGTTGCCCCAGCCCACTGTAGGGCCGGCGATAGAAGACAAGCAAATGATTGATCCCCTGCGAGCATCTCGCATTCCAGGTAGTACTGCGCGAGTTACCCGCATCATACCTTTAAGGTCTACCTCATGAATCCAGTCCCATTGGTCATCGCTCAGCTCTGATAGTGGCATGTGCTTTGCGATACCAGCGTTATTGACTAGAATATCGATGGATTGTCCGTGTGCGCCAATAACCTCACCGACAACTGCGTCGACGTTCTTCGTATCAGCGACGTCCATATAAAGATACTCTGCAGATCCGCCAGCCGCCGCGATTTCTCCCGCAACCTTCTCACCCTCTGCATTGATTATGTCAGTCACAATGACATGATGCCCGGCGCGGCTGAGGCGTCGAGCAGTCTCAGCGCCAATGCCGATTCCAGCCCCGGTTACCAAAGCTAAACTTTTCATAAATGGCTCTCTCTCATTTTAGATATAAAATTTATTACAGGGTAAAATTGAAAGATTGTCAAATTTACTGTCCAAGTAGAGCGCCTGAGTCTGTGGGGCAATTTAAATTTGGCTTTTCAGAGCGCTGGAACTGCTGGTGAGCTAGTGATAATCCAGATCTATAACGGCGAGAAGAGCCGGTCGGATGCTACCAGCGGCCCTACGCCGCCGCAAAAAAATACGAGATACGTTTATCTGATGGGTTCCTTGCGAACGCCACACCATAATCAATGCGCCACCATGAATTTGGTGCAAGCGGCAGGAGATGGGCTTACTGAGGTTTAGACTCTGCGCGCTTTTTCTGTTTTGCTCGCTTAGAGTCCCTACCTTCTGAGTAACTATTAGCTATCCTGGCCGTCCCCTCACAGCGCGTCCGTCAGGGACTGACGTCTCTATGCCCAGCCAAGCTCTACCCGGAAACCATGTTCTACCAAACAATTGCTTGGTAAATTTTTGGGGTGGTGGTATCGTCTGGGCAAGGTCTGATTTAAGATCTGCAGGGTAGAAAAATTAAAAAGACGCCACGTAAGGCGTTCCTGATAAGCAAGGGAGTCTCAAAAATGAGTCGTGAACAGGCATTATCCGCACCCAGAAAAACGTCTTTTATACTGGCCATCGCCATCGCTGGACTAGCTCCTAACTACCTAGCTGTCGCCCAATCGGACACAGAGTTTATGGGGCTGGAGGAGGTCGTCGTAACCGCTCGGAAGCGCGAGGAGTCGGTGCAGTCTACGCCGGTCTCAATGGTCGCCTTCAGCGAAATGGCACTGGAAGCACGATCTATCAGCAGCTTCAAACAAATAGGTGAAATCGCACCGAATATCGAAATCAACGGTGGTATACCGAATGGCGGTGGCAGTGCGACCCAGATCTTTATTCGCGGTGTCGGTCAGGATGATTACTCGTTTCCCAACGAGCCTGGGGTTGGACTTTATATCGACGGCGTATACATCTCTCGCAGCGCTGCCTCGGATTTCGGTTTTATGGATATCGAGCGCATCGAGATTCTGCGAGGCCCACAGGGTACTTTGTACGGCCGTAACACCATTGGCGGTGCGGTCAAGATCGTGACTAACAAGCCTACTGGTGAGACCGGAGGGCGCGTTGGGTTAACGTTGGGTAACTATGATCGTGTTGATGCTTACGTTAACTACGAAATGCCACTGTCGGAAACAGTGGCTGCCAAGTTTGCTATAGCCTCTTTTAACCGGGACGGCCTGGGTGAAAATTTAATTGGTCAGGATCTTAGTGAGGAGGACGAGTTGAACCTCCGTGTCGCACTGCGCTGGCAACCCAGCGATACAATGGATGTGCTGTTCTCCGCAGATTACATGACACAGGAGCAGGCCGGACCCGCTGGCTCGATGGTTCGTTTTGGTGGTCTGGATGAGGGCACCGATGGGCTTGTCAATGGTATCTTGGCGCCCAAAACTGCGGCTGAACTTGGATTGGAGTCACCCTTTGATGTTTATGGGGAAGCCTACGTCAAGACCCTGGATGATTGTGACGACTGTGTTTTTGACTCCGGTGGCACAGTAGAAACCAGGGATGATGCTGATATCTGGGGCATGTCGCTCACCGTTAATAAAGACTATGGCAGCATGCAGCTCCAGTCCATAACTGCGATTCGCGACTACGATATCGATATTCGTCGTGACTCCGAGCACACCCCGTTTGATATCGTGCAGGTTGACAACCCTGAGCTGTTCACCCAGTACAGTCAGGAATTTCAGTTTACCGGTCAGGCCATGAGCGACCGCCTGGATTGGGTGGCAGGCTTCTATGGTCTTTACGAAGACGGTGAAAGCGAACTCTTTGCGCCGCTGCTGTCCGGTCTGTTTGACGAAATCGGTCTTGATCTAACGGCACTAATCAACACTGACTACGAGGCATATTCGGTTGCCGCTTACGCAGAAGGTACTTACCATTTGTCAGATCGGCTGGGTATTACACTGGGTGGCCGCTTCACGCATGATGACAAAGAGTACATATATGGGTTGAGCAGGCCAGAGTCCGGTGCGGTACCACTGCCACCAGAAACCCTGGAGGAGAACTGGACGGAGTTTCTGCCCAAGCTGGGTATAGAATTCCAGCAGACTGACGACCTGCTCTGGTACGGTAACGCCTCGCGAGGGTACAAGGCGGGAGGCTACAATTCACGCGCATTGTCAGGCAATGCGCCCAAGGCATACGACCCGGAATATATCAACGCCTTTGAAGCGGGCGTTAAGTCAACACTGTTTAACAACACCTTGATTCTCAATGGCGCCATCTTCTATAACGACTATCAGGATATTCAACTGTTGGCCGTATTGGACCTGGGCGGCGGTAACGTTGAGACTGTGATCGAGAATGCTGGTGAAGCGACAATTATCGGCGGTGAACTGGAATTCCAGTGGGCGCCGGTAGCGCAGTTCAACATGTCTGGTGGCATTGGCTTGCTGGACAGTGAGTATGACGACATTGGCGCGTCCGCGTCGAGTGCGGGTATCACCGAAGATAACAAATTGATCAACGCACCCGAACTGAGCGCAAACCTGTCGGCGGAGTATATTTTCACCATTGGTCAGGGCGATCTTACCGTGCGCGCCGATATGGTTTATCGCGACGAGCAGTACCGCGATGCGGTCAATACGCCTGAGCTAATGGCGGAAAGCTATTCCATTTGGAACGGCCGAATGACCTATACGCCGCCGTCGCAGAACTGGGAAATAGCTGCGTTCGTTACCAATATCACTGATGAGCTCTATGTAGCCAACGGTGTTGAGGTGTTGGGGCTGGGTTACGTAGAGGCCTATTACAATCGCCCCAGGGAGTGGGGACTTTCGTTCTCAATGAACTTCGGGGACTAGCTAGGCTTGTCTTTGCGAAGCCGGCGATTTTCAGGGCGTGCCCGGATTGCCGGCCTCCGGATCCAGCTGATAACGATAAACGTTGATCATCTTGCTGGCGATAACTCGCGGTGAACTACGCCCTGGATGATACCAGGTCGGTGCCCAGTTCAAGCTACCCAGAACAGCGAGTCGCAAATAGCGACGGTCAATACCCGACGGTAGAGGCAGCTTTTTTATCAAGTCGGCAAACAGTTTTTCGTAGGCATCGCGCTGCGCGATCAGTTCCGACCTGAGAGGCTCATCGAAGCTGCGGGTAAACTGCGGCGTTACAACCTGGCTAAAGGGGCTCTCACTCAGTAACACTTCTAGATGGGCAACACAGGCCGCCGTGAACCTGTCCCAGGGTGCCTGCGGACACTTTTCAAGTGTCGTTATAACCTTGCTCGTGACCTGCTCTACACCCTTTGAGTGTACGGCTATTAGCATCGCCTCCTTCGAGGGGAAATGGTAATACAGTGAGCCCGACAGAATTCCGACCTGTGCCGCGATATCACGGATAGAGGTGCCCGCGTACCCCTTACTGGCGAACAGGCGTGCTGCAACTTCAAGCACTTTCTCGCGACGATTATCGCGGGAGGGTTTTTTCTTTACCCTAGGGGGAGACATTGGTCGACCTCACGGTTATTTTCGCGCAGTATATCAGCCTTCGTAGTACTGCTTGAAGAAATCGATAGTCAACACATCGATGACGTTGTCATCCTCGTCGAGTATCTCCAGCATGCTTGGTCCTGTGCCCTGAAAACTGGCATAGACCACCATGCCCTGCTCAGAAGCATACGGCGTATGAGCACTGCCGGGAGGCTCGTAGGAATAGGTGCCCTTGAAATGCATCTCCTCGCCCTCCCGATAGCCCCAGAGGCCCTCAAGGGTGAAAGCTACGGCGATACAGCAGTGATTGTGCTTGGCAAACTCGGCATGCGGATCCTGCTTAAACAAAAAATCCACGCGGTTGCGCACTTCGTCTATGACCAGCACTTTCAGGTAGTTCCCGGGCTGGCCCTCCACCGCGCGCCATGCCATTAGGTTGCTGTTAACGTTTTCAATTTCACCGTAGTTAGTGCGGTTCATGCTTTCGAGAATATTAGTTAATGGCATTAGATGTACCCCATAATTCTAGCAAATGCTTGGTAGACTAAATTATATACTGCTATGATCAATAAAACACGTGAGTGGAAATTCTATGCAAAGAAAACTAACCGCCGTCCTGTGCACACTTTGCTGGTTCCTGAGTTCTAACCTGTTGGTAGCAACGGCCAATGGGGCGGAAAAACATTTCAAAGTTGTTGACCCGAAGGGTACTCCAATTGACGGCGCAATGCTGACCTGGCGCGATGATAGGGGACTGGAGTATACGCAATTCACCGATGCTCAGGGCCTGGGTGTCATGCCATTGGCCGGGAGCGGCTGGCAAATCCGCGCCGCCGGATATAAAGCTGCAAAGCCGGAGCGTGAAGCTGCCGAAGGCGTGGTGACGGTGCGGCTGGAGTCGGACACCACCTTTTTAGCCAGCCTTCCTAGTAGTCACTGGATGGACTTGTTGCCAGAAGGCGAATTAAAACGCGAATTCATTATCAACTGCCTTACCTGCCACGAGATCGGCGAGTCGCGCGTTCTGGTGGACGGCAAGCCCCGCGACGCGAATTACTGGCTGGCAGCGATCACTATGATGAGAGCAATTGACGCCTTTGAGGTTATTCCACCCGATTTCGACGACAAGGTTGTCGCGGCTTGGCTAGCGGAGCATCTGGACCAGCAGGCTATCGACACACTGACTCCCGCGAATCAGCCTGAGCCGGCAGCCGTAAGCAAGCTGACCATCACGGAGTACCCATTACCGCATAGCGACTCTCTACCTCACGACCTGGTGGTCGGTCCGGATGGTCGCATTTGGATCACTGGTTTTTTCTATGACCAGATCTGGGCAATGGACCCGTCTAGCGGAGACATACAGATCTACCCGGTCGACGATGATGCCAAGGTTAATGCTCAGCCGCGCGCTCTGAAGTTTGATAGCGATGGCTTCCTTTGGATAGTGAATGGCGGGACCAATGCGGTTGTGCGCCTGGACACCGTAACCGGACAGTATGAGAGTTATGATGTACAGATGTATGCGCATAGCCTCGACCTGGATCCGCAGGGGAATATCTGGGTCAACGATTACTTCGCGAAGGAGGAGCGTGTTGCTCGAGTGAGCGCGGCTACGGGCGAGGTGACGATTCTTCCTATACCGGCGGCAAACCGGCCGAAATCTGAGGGGGTGCCGCTTCCCTATGGCCTGCAGGTCGACCGTGAGGGGCGCTTGTACAGTACGCAGTTGGCCGCCAATACACTCGCCGTTTATGACACAGTAAGTGGCGCGGGGGAGCTCGTTGAAATGCCGCACCAAAATAGCGGTCCGAGACGACCAGGGCTCGGCCCCGATGGCATGCTCTGGATCCCCGAGTTCAATACTGGCTTCCTGACCGCCTTCGATCCCGACACTGGCGACTTCAAACGTATCGATCTGGGCTTATCCACACTGGGTGCTTACGACGTAGAAGTTGACCAGAAGACGGGTGAGGTCTGGATCAGCGGTTCGTTGGATTCAAGCATGTTGCGTTACAACCCGGAGTCGGGAGCCATCGATAGGATCCCACTGCCAACGGAACCCGCCTATACCCGCCATATTGCGATCGACCCGAAAAATGGCGATGTCTGGACCGCCTACTCCTCTCTGCCGGCCGCCAAGCCGAAGGTGGTGCGTTTACGATTTGGCGATAAGCCCTAGGGGGCCTCGAGGATAATCACAGAGCAGGCGGCCTCATCGAAGCCCATCACGCCGCCGCCGTTTTCAGCCAGCGCATAGCGAGCACCGTCTACCTGTCGTTTTCCTGCCTCTGAGCGGAGTTGTTCAGCCAGTTCTGCCAACATTGACAGCCCGGTGGCACCCACCGGATGACCCTTGGATACCAGCCCGCCTGAGGTATTAATCGGTAACCGACCCCCGGGACCACTCGCACCGCTACCCACGAAGTCTCCACCTTCACCCTCACCACAAAAGCCCAGCATCTCGGCTTGGTAGATTTCGCAAAAGGAGGTCGCGTCATGCACTTCGGCCACGTCGATATCCCCCGGGGTAATGCCCGCTATTTTGTAGGCTTTACTAGCTGCAATTTGGCTTAGACCTGGCTCATCGAGTCTGCGGTATTTGCCACCGGAAAGCGTGGTGGCGGCGACCCGTAGCGCCCTGGCCTGTACTTCTGCCGGTAAGCCCTTCAGCGCCCGCTCTGAAACCAGCAGCGCTGCGGCTGCGCCATCACCCACCGGTGCACACATGGCCCGCGTAAGGGGCTCTGTTACGGGCCTGTCGGCCAGTACTGCGTCGGCCGTCATTTCGAAGCGATATTGGGCGCGTGGATTCAGTGCGCCATAGCAATGATTCTTTGCTGCTGCGATCGCAATCTGCTCGGCGGTCGTACCGTAGCGTTTCATATGATAACTGGCCTGCATGGCGTAAGTATCCATGAATATGGTGCGGTCCGGGGCGGGCTCAAAAGCTTTGCCTGCCTGATCCCCGGCGCTGCGATAATATGCCTCCCACTCCTGCGGGTCGTATTGATCAATACCGCCGCAGTACAACAGAGATGTTTTTTCAGGGTCGTTTGGAAAATAGGTTTTCTCAACACCCAACGCCAGGCTGACGTCGGCTGTGCCCGACATAATGTCCTTACAGGCGCCGTTAAATGCCATGGATCCCGTAGCACAACCCCCTTCGACGTTGATAACCGGTACTCGCTCAGGAAATAGTCCTTCGCGCACCAGTGGTGTGAGCGCCACTTGCCCGCGAATACTGCCCTGATTGTCCGTCCACATGCCGCAATTGCCGAACCAGCAAGTCTCGATATCAGTCGCATCCAGCGCTCCGGCATCACGCAGCACATCGAGGTAAACTTCCCGGGTAAGCGCCTTGATGCTATCTTGCGGACGTTTGCCGAAGTTCGTGCTGACAGCACCTATTACGTAGACGTTGTTCATGATTTGCTCCAGTAAGGCTCACGCAACTCACGCTTGATGACTTTGCCCAACGCATTGCGGGGAAATGCATCGCGTATCTCCATGGCCTGTATACGCTGTGTTTTCGCGAGCTGTAAATTGGACCATTCACCAATGGCGTCGAGATCGGGGGTCGCGCCAGGTGCTGCAATAACAAGCGCCATAGGGACTTCGCCCCACTTGTCATGCGGGATGCCGATTACGGTGACTTCCGAT
>JBLIEI010000029.1:0-52708 GCA_047633055.1 Halieaceae bacterium
AGGCGCAGGGCCCCCAGTCCACCTATAAAGACGAAAATGCCTCCTAGAGAAAGTAGTATCCAGCTGATGATGTCCAGGAACCCGCTCAACTTGCGTACACCTTACTGATCGAACGGTTGGTTGGAGGTGCGGCCTCTAATGAATTCCAAAACCGCGAAAACGCCGATGAAGTTGATTAAGGCATATGCTAGGGCAAGGTCCAAGAAGTCTGGTCGACCATATAAAAAAGCAACAACCGACAGTAGTAATACTGTTTTGGTGCCGAACATGTTCATCGCCAGAACACGATCATAAATGGTGGGTCCCAATAATGCCCGCGCTAGTGCCAGGCCCATGGTAACGAGTGTCGCAAATGTCACAACGTAGTACATAATCAGGATTTACTGAGTGCAGTGACGCGCGCAGCCATCTCGCTTGCGATCAGTTCATCAGCGCCTTCACTGGTGAGGCTATGAACTCTAATGATGCCTTCGTGCAGGTCCAGGGTCAGCGTTCCTGGGGTTAAGGTGATTGAATTACCAAGAATAGCTTGATAAACCGGGTGCAGATGACTTGCATCAATTTCGATAATGCGAGGGCTTATTTCAATCTTGGGTGTCAGTACTACACGAGCTACGTCTAGACTAGAGCGCACAATTTCCCGACTCAGCCAAATCCAGTAGCCTATTAATTCGATGTTGAGATGAAGAGCATAAAAGTCACTCTCAAAATACCCCATTCGATATGCCAGGTAGCAAGTTAAGACACAAGACAACATGCCCAGGCCTAGCAGGAGTGGTAAAAATAGGCCGGACCAAAGTAGCCAAATGACAGCGAGGACGGCAAGCAACAGCAATACGCGCGACCACGGGACTGAATCATTGCTGGAATCGGTCAATGGGTGCGCCTCGTGTGAGTAGCGGGAAGCTTAACTATCATCATCCGTATCGCAAGGGTAGTTGTCACGCAGAGTCTGGTAGACTGCCGAGCGCGCGTAAGCGTGTTCATTTGAGCTGTCCCACGCATCCATATCAGCGATGACTTTTTCGACCACTTCCTTTAGCGGAACCGGTGCGCCAAGACAAAATTCCGCGTAGACGGTGGGTCCGAATTTCGATAGCCGGCTGGTGCCTCGTGTGCGCATGGCGCGCTCAGTGTAGGTTTCCTCTGTTTCGTATTCCGCTGCCACATTGATGGTGACTCTTTCATCTGTTGCGACCGCGCCATCAATAAAACCCTGTACATAACGGACGCAGAAAATAGCGTCTTTGCCCTCAGGGTCATCAGCAAAATGATTACAATGTAGGGCGAGCTCTTTTGTTGACAGCTGCTCGACAGCGTGGGCCGAAAGAGTGGGCACTATCATCAAGAGTAAAACAGCTAAGTTTAAAAAAAATTTTGGCATTATCGAGGTTCCTCAAACCGTAATATTTCCAGACCATAACAGTGGCCTGGGCATGGGTTCAACGGTGCTTTCTCCCTAAAATTAAACTGGACCTCTAAGCATAAGCGGCGAGGCAATTTGGTCTGCTTCGAATCGCCTTTAATACTACCTGTATTAGCCGATCAATGTTGATTTTTATAGCCCCCAACGCTAGCGGACAGGCCTTATCTGCAGTGGAGTGGGCTCGGTCGTCAACTCTATTCCCTCCCTGAACTGCAGCTGTGCAAGTCGCGCATAAAGTGGACTCGTCTGTAGCAGCTCAATGTGGGTGCCTGTTGCCACTACCTTCCCTTGATCGAGAACGGCAATTTTATCTACGTCAAGGATTGTAGACAGGCGATGGGCGATAATCACCGTGGTACGTCGGTGCATCAACTCCTGCAGTGCAAGCTGTACCTGGTG
This sequence comes from Halieaceae bacterium, assembly GCA_047633055.1. Lineage (GTDB taxonomy): Bacteria > Pseudomonadota > Gammaproteobacteria > Pseudomonadales > Halieaceae > CALJFL01. The sequence continues at coordinate 1,826 of JBLIEI010000029.1, forward strand.
TTCACTCTCGGAGTCCAGGGCGCTGGTGGCCTCGTCCAGTAACAGAATGCGGGGATTATTAAGAATGGCCCTGGACAGCGCGATTCGCTGTCTCTGACCGCCTGATAGTCTTACCCCCTGTTCTCCCAGATGACTTTGATATCCCTCTGGCAGATTGTTGATGAAGTCATGAGCGTGGGCAGCTTTTGCGGCCGCGATAATATCTTCATCAGTGGCGTCCGGACTTCCATAGGCAATGTTATAGCGGACATCCGCGGTGAACAGTGCAGGCTGTTGAGGGACTAATGCGGTCTGTGAACGAAGTTGTTTAAGACTAAGGTCCTTAATATCTGTCCCATCCAGCAGCAGGTTTCCTTGCTGTGGGTCATAGAACCGTTGTAGCAGTTCAAAAACAGTCGACTTGCCACCACCGGAGGGCCCAACCAGCGCCAGGCTTTTACCCGCCTCGATGTACAGCGAAAGGTCGTCGATCGCTAGTTGCTCGGGCCTTGCTGGATAGGCGAAGCTGACATTACGTAGCTCCATCTCCGGCGCAGGCTGCGGTATGTCGGCCACCTTAGTATCAGCGATAATGCTCTCGGTATGAATCAGCTCTAACAGTCTATCGGCAGCCCCGGCGGCTCGTTGTAACTCACCCCAGACTTCTGAAATCGTGGCGAATCCTGAACCCACCATAATCGCGTAGAAGGCAAAGGCGCCTAGTTCTCCGCCTGTCATTTTACCCGTTATGACGTCCTGGCCGCCGCTCCACAGCATTCCAGACATGCCACCGAAGAGTAATAATATGGCACCGCAGATAAGTAATGCGCGCTGTCGAATACGTCTTCTGGCGATGTCGAAGGCGCGCTCCACCTCCGTGTCAAAAGCATCTATTTCAAATCCCTCACGGGTATAACTCTGTACCACCTTGATCTGCTGGATGATTTCACCAGCGTAGCTACCGACACTAGCGATGCTATCCTGACTCAGGTTGGACAGCGTTCGTACACGCCTACCGAAGATGATGATGGGTAGCAAAACAAGCGGCACTGTAGCGGCGATAATAAGGCTGAGTTTCAAGTTGGTGATAAACATCATTACCAGCGCGCCGGTTAGCGTTAGGCTGCTGCGAAGCGCCATACTGAAAGATGAGCCTATGATTGTCTGTAGCAAAGTCGTGTCGGTGGTTAGCCGCGACATGATTTCGCCGGAGCGATTGGTTTCGAAAAAGCCCGGGTGTAGGTGAATAATGTTCTGGAAAACAGCTTTGCGTATATCCGCGCTTACTCTCTCGCCTAACCAGGAAACCAGGTAGAAGCGCAAAAATGTACCGACAGCGATGACCGCGCTGATGGCAACGATGATCAGTACAGCCTGGCTCAGGTCTGCTGTGGTGCCCCCGCCGAAGCCGTTGTCAATAAGATGCTGTAAGCCCTTGCCGAGCGTGAGTGTGGCCGCGGCGGTAAACAGCAGGGCGGCGCCCGCACCCAGCATTTGCGGCTTGTAGGGCCACAAGTAGCCCAATACGACCCACAGAGGTGCGAGGCCGCGGGACTTTGGCTTTTGCATCAGCCAGGTGAGCCTTGGGGCGGGTAGTCGAGAGAGGCTTTAAAGGCTTCTTTCTCCGCGGCGCTGTGATCGGGGAAGGGGAGCTTGTCTTGCTCCCGCCAGTCTTGCAGCATCGCGCTTATTTTGGTCATTTCCTCATCTGATGCCTGCTTGAACTCGCGCAGCTGTAATACTTGGCCTGGCCCGCTGAATATGGCGCCGGCACCATGTACCAGCTCTACGATATGCAGATTTAAATCCTCGGCCACGGCCAGGAATTCCTGGTAGTTAATGGTCGGAACCCCCGCATCGAGCCGAAGTACAGCAGTGGCTTGTTCTATGCGCTCAAACCGCACGCTCACTGTTTCTTGTAATACCATCGGGTGGGAGTAAAAGAGCTGCCGTAGTTCAACCATAATCAGACGCAGTTGGTCTGCAGTTGCCATTTGCAACTCAACGTTACGGAAATACCGGATACGGTCCCGGGAGGAAAAGTTCTCTATCTCGACCGCCGAGAATACCGAATTGGGTACCACTAGCATGGTTCGGTTCAGCGTTCGGATCAGGGTCGAGCGCAAACCGATTTCCTCTACCGTGCCTGTAACCGTGCCAAAGCGACAAAGATCTCCGGGGTTTACCGGCCGGGCCGTATATAAAGTAATCGCACCGATAACGTTTTCCAGGGTTTTTTGCGCGGCCAATGCCACCGCCAAACTACCCACCCCCAGGCCCGCTATGATCGTAGACATGTTGTAGCCGGCCTGGTCAGCCCAGATTAGTGCCAAAATGGTGATGACTAGAACCTTGACGATAATGGTCAGCGGCTTTAACAGGGCTGCATACTGAGCGTTGCCGGCGTGTTCCATGCGCCTGATTTGGTAATCTCTACCCAGTGATAATAGACCGAGCAGAAGCGCGGTATAAGCGACATAATCGACACCTGAAGATTCGAGATAGACTCTAGCCGTTAGCGATAACCCCAGCTGGTTCATCAGCAATCTTGCGATCATAATGAAGAGGAAAAACCGAGCGGATACACGGAAAAAACGCTGAATACCGAGTGGGAAGCGGTTGGGTATGAGTAGCGCAATGCGCATTAATGTAGCGCTTATCAACGCGGCGAGTGGCCATGCGATGACGAGGAATGCTAGCGTGGCGATTAGCTGCCAGTTATCCATTCCCATAAATTTGAAGTCGGGAAGGATTTTGCTCAGTGTTATGGCGATGGGGCTGTACCCGAGTTCATCCCACATTTCCGGGATGCGGGCAACGGTGGCGTTGGAAAGCTTCCACACCTTGCCGCCCTTACCATCGGGAACACGCTGAATATAGATGGGGACTTCGCCGGTACTGATAGTTACCGAGCCAATCTGGTCACGGTAGCTTGGTAGCCCGTCGTCTAGGTGCCCGGCTGGTTCGTCACTGAGAGTGCCCAAGTCGACAATATTTTGCTGTGACCAGACGTAAGACAGCGCCTTAATCAAAGCTTCAGGCTCATATTCCGCTACGTCCTCTGGCAGGAATCGGGTGTCCAGGAATTCGGCGGCCCTGGCGAAGTTAGATTCCTGCACGGCGCCGCGAAGGCCCAGTATTGAGGTTAGCGGCGTTTTTGGACTCTGAAAACCATTCGGATCTGCTCGCTCCATTTCTTCGACTAACTGTTCTGCCTTTTGCTCCGCCTCCAATATGTAGCGCATCGAGGCATCGTTTGTCTTTTCCTGGGCGATCGACGCGGCGCTTGCACTAGCAAGGGCAAGTAGTAAGAGAATGGGTCGCAATAACGAACTCAGTGAAAGAATGTATTTCATACGACAATGTTCCGTGATCGGGGCACAGAGCCCGTTGCCAGTGTAATAGTACACCGGGATTATGGGTATCGCACGGCTGCCCGGCCTGGCGTTAGTCGGTAGACGCCTCGTTGTCATTGCTCTTGGATCGATCAATAAATCGACTCAAAAACACGCCGAGCTCAAACAAAATCCACATGGGTATCGCCAGTAGCGATTGCGAAATAATATCGGGCGGTGTCAGAAGCATACCAAAAATGAAGCAGCCGACAATGATGTAAGGGCGTTTTTTGGCCAATTCATCGGGTGTTGTTATACCGGCCCAGATCAACAACACCGCGACGATGGGTATCTCAAACGCCAGGCCGAAGGCGAAAAACAGCTTCAGTACAAAGTCCAGGTAGCGATTGATGTCGGTCATGATAGTGATGTCTTCAGGCCCGACGCTGGTAAAAAAGGCGAAGATCAAAGGAAATACGACATAATAGGCGAACGCCGCGCCGCCATAAAATAGGAGAATACTCGAAACCAGCAACGGAATCGCGAAGCGTTTCTCATGGCGGTACATGCCCGGTGCGATAAAGCTCCATACCTGATAAAGCACATAAGGGATGGCCAGAAAGATGGCCGCGACCAGGGTCAACTTGAACGGCGTTAGAAACGGCGAGGCAACTTCCGTGGCGATCATTGACGCGCCTTCCGGTAAAATTTCCCGCAGTGGTTTGGAAACAAAGGTGTAAATTTCATTCGCAAACGGGAACAGCCCGATAAACACGATTAGTATCGCCAGCAGCGCTCGTAGTAGCTTGTCTCTGAGTTCGGTCAGATGAGCAACAAGCGGCTGCGGCTGGTCCTGATCCTCATCGGCGTGGTTCAAGAGTTGCTCGCTTTTGTCGGGTCCGCTTTCGGTATTTTGGCGGAATCATCACTGAGCACATCACCGTCACTCACTGCCATCTTAAGGTCACGGTTTACTGCTCCAACGTCCTCTTTTAGTTTATCACCGGTCTTTTTGAGCTCCTGCATGATCCCGTCATTGTGAATCTCTTGCTCGACCTCCTGGCGGATATCGTTAAAGCCACGCTTGATGCGTCTCAGCCAAAGAGATGCTGTGCGAATAGCACCAGGTAGACGTTCAGGGCCAATGACGAGCAAACCCACCACACCAATGATGATGAGCTCGGCGAAACCTATATCGAACATGGGTTGGCTTACTTATCCTTCTCAGGGTCGCTGCTGTCGTTGGCAGGCGCCTCTTCCTTCGCCGTATCAGCGCCAGCGGCACCATCGTCCTGCATGCTTTTTCGAAAGCCCTTAACCGCGCTGCCTAAATCGCCGCCCAGAGTTCGCAGTCGTTTGGTGCCAAATAGCATAATGACTATCGCCAGTATGATCAGTAGTTGCCAAACGCTTATCCCACCTATGCCCATAATTCTTTCCTCGCTATTTTGCTGGTTCGCGCGCGGCTTTTTCAGCCAGGCCCGATATGTTAAAACGCTTGCTGAGACATGTCATCACGTCTGTTACGTCAGCATCAAGATGCGATAGCATTACCAAGCAGTGAAACCACAAATCTGCTACCTCATTAATTAAGTCTTCGTCACCTTTGTCAGGGTCACAGTCCTTGGCCGCCAGAATAACCTCGGTCGCTTCCTCGCCGATTTTCTCCAGAATCTTGTTGAGACCCTGCTGATGCAATCTGGCAACATAAGAGTCTTCAGGATCTGCCGATTTTCGCGCCTCCAGAGTGTGTGCTAATTGCTGTAGTACATCACTCATTTTTTTTTATCCTGATAGATAGTATCGGGGTCTTTCATGACATTATCGGTAACCTCTATCCCTGCATCCGTAATTTTTTGGAAGAAGCAGTGGCGGCGGCCGGTGTGGCAGGCGATACCGCCGATTTGTTCCACTTTCATCAATACCGTATCGGCATCGCAGTCGATACGCAATTCCTTTAACTGTTGTACATGGCCCGACTCCTCACCCTTTCGCCACAGGGCTTTTCGGGATCGGGACCAATAGACAGCTCGCTGCTCAGACAGCGATAATTGCAAGGCCTCGATATTCATCCAGGCCAGCATAAGAACCTCACCGGTTTGCCAGTCCTGTGCGATGGCGGGTATCAGGCCCTGGTCATTCCATTGGATAAGTTTAGTGATATCTGTCTGCTCAGTCATAATATTCCTGCCGGCCGGCGGCGCAGTATCGCACAGTGGGCCTCATTATCGCACTAAGCCTCTGGCGAGCGCGGCCACAACAGAACGAAGGCAATTCCTGCTAGACCCCAGCTGACGCCGGGTGCGCTCGATAGTAGCTGCCAGCCGCCGGGAAAGGCAGCGATAGCACCCAAGATGCACGCCAATGCCGCTAGCAGCTGTCGTTTCCGCCTGCTGTCTCGGGCCGTCGCCCGGGACTGCCATTGTTGCATTTGCTCGGCCTGAACCTGGGAGCGCTCTTGACTTTCGCGTGAATGCTGGAGGTTTTCTAAAACCGCGTCGGGCAACTGGGGCAACTGCTCTAGCCAAGACGGCACATGGCGCTGCAGACGACGCATAATGGACTGTGGCGAATATCGCTCCTGTACCCAGTTCTCCAGAAAGGGTTGGGCGGTATCCCATAGATTTAGCTGCGGATAGAGCTGGCGACCCAAGCCCTCAATGTTGAGTAGGGTTTTTTGTAGCAGGACGAGGGAGGGCTGAACTTCCATATCGAAACGTCTGGCAGTACGAAAAAGATATATCAGCAGCTGCCCAAAGGAGATTTCACTGATAGGGCGCTCAAACACCGGTTCACATACTGCGCGCAAAGCGGATTCAAAATCCTGCACTTTGGTATGCGGCGGAACCCAGCCGCATTCCACGTGCAATTGAGCCACGGCACGGTAATCCCGCTGAAAAATGCCCAGTAAGTTACGTGCCAGGTAATACTGATCCGCGTCGCTCAGGCTGCCGATGATGGCGCAATCGATGGCGATATAACTTGGATCTTCGGGATCGCTTGCATCGACAAAAATATTGCCCGGATGCATGTCGGCATGGAAAAAACTGTCCCTGAATACCTGGGTGAAGAATATCTCTACTCCCCGTTCAGCCAGCACTTTGAGGTTGGTGCCCTTCGCTCTTAAGGTGCCCAAGTCAGTAACAGGGAGACCATAAATACGCTCCATAACAAAGACATTGCGGCGGGTATAGTCCCAGTAGACTTCGGGGATATAAAGTAGATTGCTGTCTTGAAAGTTGCGGCGAAGTTGCGACGCGTTGGCAGCCTCGCGGGCAAGGTCCAATTCATCGAGGATAGTTAATTTATAGTCGCTGACAACCTCAACGGGCCGCAACCGACGGCCGTCAGGGACATACCTTTTCGCCAGTCGCGCCAGAGTCATCATTAGTGCAATGTCCTGCTGTATTATCGGCTCGATATCGGGGCGTACTACTTTCACAACCACCTGCTTGCCATCGGCAAGTGTGGCGCTGTGTACCTGCGCTACCGAGGCGGAGGCCATCGGCGTTCGATCGAAAGTGGCAAAGATCTGATCAATGGGCTTGCCCAGTGTGGCCTCAATGATCTCGATGGCCTGTTGCTCTGGAAACGGGGGCACGTTGTCCTGCAATTTTGCCAGTTCATCGGCGATATCCTCCGGTAATAAATCTCGCCGGGTAGACAGCATTTGGCCAAACTTTATAAATACTGGCCCCAGTTCTTCCAGGGTGCGGCGAATTCTCTCACCCCGACCCATAGCTGGCACCGGCCGTAAGCGCCAAGGCGACAGCTTCAGTGCCAGACGAGGTAGCCGTGGGAGCTTATCAACATCGATCAGCTCATCGACACGATAGCGACCGATAGTTCTGGAGATTTTAAGCAGGCGGGCGAGTCTTGACATTGAAGGTCAGACCTTTAGCTCGTTGAGTTTCTGGCGTAGGCGTCTGGCGCGGCTCTCCAGTCGCTCTGTACGCTGGGCCAGCTCCAGCACGTCACGATAGAAGTCCTCCAACTCCAGCCGGGGTGGGCTGAGTCTCGCTTCTTCGTGAATGAACTCTTCGAGCTGGCGGGTAAAGCTTGTGGAGGCCTGCTGCCCCCAGGCGAAGCTTGCTCGCAATACTTGCGCCAGCTGATGGCCAGCGACATCGCCTAGTGCGTTGGTCAATGGCGCCTCCCAGTCGACATCAACAGAGCCAAGAATCTTTTGCAGCTCTAGCAGGGGGGCGCTGTCACCTTCTAGTTCAAGCTGGCCGTTAATAAGACTGGCCGCCGGATCCTTGGAGCTCGCTAGCTCTGTGAAGTCCGATGCGGCACCTCGCACCCGGGTAGTCACCGGACCGTCATAAAACCCCATTAAGCGGACGCCGCGGGTACCGGTCTGCAGATAGACATTGAGTAGGGGTGAGGTACATTCCAGCGCGAAGACGTTGTTTTCCAGCTCGCATAACTTTGCGCGGGCTCTAGGTGCGAGCTCCAGTGCGCGATTAATGACCGCCTCGAGGCCAGCGAGGCCGGCCGTATGGAGAGTGGGATTGATGCCCGCACCCATATCAGGTTTTGACGCCGCGGTGCAGAGCCACAATACCGCCGGTCATATTGTGGTACTCGCAGCGACCAAACCCGGCATCCTCCATCATCTCTTTCAGAGTCTGCTGGTCCGGGTGCATGCGAATAGACTCCGCAAGGTACTGGTAGCTGTCACTGTCGTTGGCAATCAGCTTCCCCATCAGCGGCAAAACCTTGAATGAATAGGTGTCGTAGGCCCTGCTAAGTAGTGAATTTCCGGGTTTGGAAAATTCCAGCACCAGCAGACGCCCACCCGGTTTCAGAACGTTTAACATAGAACGCAAGGCCATATTTTTGTCTGTAACGTTGCGTAAACCGAACGCTATGGTGACGCAATCGAAACTGTCATCGGGGAAAGGCAGATACTGAGCATCCGCCTGCACGAATTCAATATTTGCCAAGCGGCCGTTATCGAGCAGCTTATCCCTGCCTACCTCCAGCATGGCGCCATTGATATCCGCCAGCACCACGCGTCCTTCCGGACCCACCAGTTCGGCAAAGCGGGCTGCGAGGTCACCGGTGCCACCGGCGATATCAAGTACTGCGTTGCCTTTGCGTATTCCACTGAGTTCGATGGTAAAACGCTTCCAGATGCGATGGACGCCTGCCGACATCAGGTCATTCATCAGGTCGTACCGGGCGGCGACGGAGTCGAATACTTCCCCGACCAGGCCGGCTTTCGCCTTCGGATCGACTTCTCGATAGCCGAAATGGGTGGTTTCTTTCTCGCTCATAGGTACTCCGCGATAATTACAGCGGGATATTGTAACCTGATGTGGCGGTGTGGTCAGGCGTGAATGGCATTGGTGCGATTGATCCGCCGTCACTCCCTGTGAATACACCTTCTGTTGGAGCCCCACGCCCTCGGAGGTTATCCACAAGCAGTGCCAGCTTGCGCTTCCGTAGCACAAGAGTAACTTTGGCAACACGCGTTAGCTTAAGGGTCGAACTGGATAACCTGAACGTCCGGGTCGCGGCTCTTGCCGGCTTTATCGAGGCGGGACAAGTAACCCTGCCAGCGAGCATCCTGTTGTTCACACAACTCGTACAGATAGTCCCAGCTATACAAGCCGGTGTCGTGGCCGTCATCGAAAACCAGTTGCAGCGCGTAGTGGCCCACGGGTTTTATTGCAGAAATACTGACACCTGCCTTGCCAACTTGCAGCACTTCCTGCCCTGCGCCGTGGCCTCGAACCTCGGCCGAAGGCGAATAAACTCGCAAGTACTCACAGCTCAGAGAGTATTTTTCGTCATCGCCATAGGCAAGTTCCAGTTGCCTGGATCTAGCGTGAAGATTGACTGCGCTTGGGCGTTTCTCAGAACTCACTTCGATGGCCTTTTAAAGGATAAATCGCGACAGGTCTTCATCGCCGCTTAGCTCGCCTAATTCGCGGTCGACATAGGCTGCATCGACTTTAATTTTGTCCTGTTTCATGCCTGCGTCGGCGGCGCTGAAGGAAACATCTTCCAATAATCTCTCCATCACGGTATGAAGCCGCCTGGCCCCAATATTTTCGGTTGTATCGTTCACCTGCCAGGCCGTTTTGGCGATCTGCTCTAGGCCATCTTTAGTGAATTCTACTTGCAAGCCTTCAGTAGCCAGCAGGGCTTGATACTGCTCGGTGAGAGAGGCATCCGGTTCGGTAAGGATGCGCTCAAAGTCTTCAGGCGTGAGGGCCTTCAGTTCCACTCGAATGGGTAGTCGGCCCTGTAGTTCAGGAATCAGGTCTGAGGGTTTGGCCAGGTGAAACGCACCGGAGGCAATAAACAGCATGTGATCTGTTTTGATCATGCCGTATTTAGTCGATACTGTTGAGCCTTCTATTAACGGTAGCAGGTCCCGTTGCACGCCTTCCCGGGAGACGTCGGCGCCTGCACCCTCGCTGCGCTTGGCAACTTTGTCGAGTTCGTCGATAAATACAATGCCATTTTGCTCCGCCGCGTAAATGGCTTTTTGCTTCAGATCATCTTCATCAACCATTTTGGCGGCTTCGTCGTCACACAGTGCTTCAAACGCGGCCTTGACAGTCATCTTGCTGGTTTTTTGTTGCTGGCGGGACATGTTGGAGAACATGCCTTGCAACTGGTTGGTCATTTCTTCCATTCCAGGAGGCGCCATAATTTCCACGCCTGGGGCTTTAGTGCTCAGTTCAACCTCTATTTCCTTATCGTCCAGATCACCCTCACGCAGCTTTTTACGCAGCAGTTGCCGGGTGCTGGAATTGCTGTCCGTCTCCGTATCTCGAGCCTGGGGCAGCAGGATATCCAAAATGCGCTCTTCCGCCGCCTCTTCCGCTAGAGATTTTACCCGGCTCATTTCCTGTTCGCGATACATTTTGACAGCTACGTCGGCCAAGTCGCGAACGATAGATTCTACGTCGCGACCCACATAGCCGACCTCTGTAAACTTGGTTGCTTCTACCTTGATAAAGGGGGCGTTAGCCAGGCGGGCTAGTCGCCGTGCAATTTCGGTCTTACCGACTCCGGTGGGTCCAATCATGAGGATATTTTTGGGGGTGATTTCTGCTCGCAGTTCTTCGTTGAGTTGCATGCGACGCCAGCGGTTACGCAGGGCGATTGCGACCGCTCGCTTGGCATCCTCCTGGCCGATGATGTGCTTATCGAGTTCGTGAACAATTTCGCGGGGAGTCATATTTGACATGGGCTTTAAAAATCCAGTTGTTCGATGGTTTGCTGGTGATTGGTATAGATGCAAATGTCACCCGCAATAGACAGGCCGCGCTCAACGATTTCACGCGCGCTGAGCTCGGTATTGTCTAACAGAGCGCGAGCGGCGGCTTGGGCGAAGGATCCGCCAGAACCAATCGCTATCATGTTGTCTTCCGGTTCGATGACGTCTCCGTTGCCAGAAATGACCAGTGAAGTATCTTTGTCGGCTACAGCTAAAAGGGCTTCCAACTGTCGCAGAGCGCGTTCAGTACGCCAGGCCTTGGCAAGTTCTACCGCCGCCTTCACCAGGTTGCCCTGGTGTTTGTCCAATTGGGCTTCAAACAGCTCAAACAACGTAAAGGCATCTGCCGTGCCACCCGCAAAGCCCGCTAGAACCTGATCTTTGTAAAGACGGCGAACTTTACGTGCATTGCCTTTCATAATGGTGTTCCCCATGGATACTTGACCATCGCCACCAATAACGACGCTGTTGCCACGACGCACCGATAAAATCGTTGTGCCTCTAAACTGTTCCACAAATATTCCTCCTGCCTGATTGGGCAGATATGGGTGCTTAGGTCCGCCTTTTCAAGTCGGGGTTATAAATTCAGGGGGTGCCGCGCTTTAGCAACAGGGTGTCAATATTCTGGGCGGCAGTAAGTCCACGAGCCTTAGCCATTGTGGAACGGGAGACAAAGGGCCCCAGATATACGCGAAACCAGTGGCCGTTGTCGCCGGTGGTTTCCTCAATATTGGGGGTGAGTCCCAATAACAGTAACTCTGCGCGACGACGGTCGGCATCGTCTTTTTGTTTGAATGATCCAGCTTGCAGGACATAGGTTTCCGCAGAGGTACTCGGGCGCTTTTGGGTAACCTCCGCCGGGTCTACATCAACCTCAATCCGTTGTTCAGGCAACAGAGTATAAAAATCAAAGCGGGGCTTCGGGGGAGTTGCAGCTACCGCTACCGGCTCCGCGATGGCTGGCACGGCCTCCGGCGTGTTATCTACGCTCTGTGGTAGCGTCCCCATGTATAGCAGAAAGCTGAGAAAGAATCCGCTGAGAAGACCGGAGCCATACCAGCGCCATGGACTTGATGCCGAGTTGTTCAAGCTTTCTTTCTTTCGTGCAGGGGGAGACTTCCGCACTGGCGCTCGTTTCGGCGTTGCTTTGCGTTGCTTGGCGTAATCTCGAGCCACCCCTACATAGCCTCGGGTGCTGAAACGCCCAGTAAACCGAGGCCATTAGCCAACACTTGGCGTACCGCTTCGCTGAGTGCCAGACGGGCATCACGCAGTGGTTGATCGTCAATCAACATCTTATGGGCGTTGTAGTAAGAGTGAAATTCGCCCGCTAACTCCCTCAGGTATCCTGCGATAATATGTGGCTCGCTGTTGGCGGCTGCATTGGTGACTATTTCAGGGTATTGATCCAGGCGACGCAGCAGGGCTTTCTCTGATCCCTGCTGCAATTGGTCCAGCTGAGTCACGGCCTTGGCTGCGTCCCAGGTCCAGCCAAGCTCGGGAAGTTTACGCATGACACTACACACTCGGGCGTGCGCATACTGAATATAGTAAACGGGGTTGTCGTTACTCTGGGACAAGGCCAAGTCTATATCGAAAGTAATTTGCGAGCCTGCTGCTCGCGCGACCAAAAAATACCGAGTCGCATCTCGGCCCACTTCCTCAATCAAGTCTCGTAGAGTGAGGTAGCTGCCGGCGCGCTTGGATAGTTTCACTTCTTCTCCATCGCGCATCACGGTAACCATCTGGTGCAAAACGTAGTCGGGCCAGTCTTTCGGAATGCCCTGCTCTAGCGCCTGAAGGCCAGCCCGCACCCGGGTGACAGTGCTGTGATGATCCGCGCCCTGTTCATTGATGACTCGTTCGAAGCCGCGTTGCCACTTATTTAAATGGTAGGCTACGTCGGGCAGAAAATAGGTATATCCTCCTTCAGATTTGCGCATTACCCGATCTTTGTCATCGCCATAATCTGTGGTGCGTAACCACAGCGCACCCTCACTCTCATAGGTGTGACCGTTGTCAATCAGACGGGCTACAGTGCTATCGACTGAGCCGTCCTCGTAAAGAGCGGACTCAAGAAAATAGTTATCGAAGTCGACGGCAAAAGCTTTGAGATCCAGATCCTGTTCCCGGCGGAGATAGGCGACCGCAAACTGGCGCACAGCTTCCAGATCCTCCGGGTCACCCATGCCAGTGACTTGCTGGTCGGCAGCCTCAATCTGGTCTCCACGTCTATAGGCACGGGCTACTTCGGTAATATAGTCTCCGCGATAGCCATCTTTCGGCCAGCGTGAGTCCTCTGGCTCCAAACCCTTGTAGCGCGCCTGCACCGACAGCGCCAGGTTAGTGATTTGCTGCCCAGCATCGTTGTAGTAAAACTCGCTGGTAACGTCCCAGCCAGTGGCTGTGAGCAGGCGACACAGGCTGTCGCCTACCGCCGCGCCGCGCCCGTGGCCCACGTGCAATGGCCCGGTAGGGTTCGCTGAGACAAACTCGACTTGTACCTTGCGGCCCAAGCCGCTGTCGGAGGTGCCATAGGCTGCCCCCTCCTTCAGAATGCGAGCCACCACCGCTTGATTGTTACTACTGGACAAGTAGAAATTGATAAATCCTGGACCGGCAACCTCAGTTCTGGCAATAACGCTGCTTGCTGGTAGCGCCTCGCAGATTAATTCCGCCACCTGTCGTGGATTTTTTGCAGCGGGTTTTGCCAGGGTCAAGGCAATATTGGAGGCCAGGTCTCCATGACTTTTGTCACGGGTCCGATCTATCTGGATTTTCGGGGTGATGCTGTCTGGCAAATGCCCTTCAGCGATCAGTGTGTCCAGCGCCTGTTGAATCAGCTGGGTCAGTTCTTGTTTCATTATAAGGGGGCTTACCTGAGTTGATCTGTAGTTGGCCGACGACCGCATCTATTATCCCTGTATCGGCCGCCAATGGCCAGTTAGGGCAGCGGTTACATTACTTCGGACGGATCTATATCTAGCGACCATTTCAGGTCGCGTGGCCGGCGCATTGACTCAGCGGCCGTGACCAATTGACCGGCGCAGTACTGGATTGATTTTCTGTCGGGGGCTCGCATCATCAATTGGCTGCGAAATTTTCCGGCACGGCGCGGCATAGCTGAAGGTAACGGGCCAATGAGAGAAACATCGGCTGGCAACAAGCGGGTGACCTGGTGCCTCAACTGTTGAAGGAACCGTTCGCCATCGGCTTGCTGGATACTGTCGACACGCAGCATTAGAAGCTGGCTAAAGGGTGGCATCCCGGTTTCAGCGCGCTTGGTCATCAGTGCGCGCGCCTGGCTGGCAAATGTTTCGGTCACCATGGCCCTTACCGCCGGATGATCCGGGTAGTGGGTTTGCAGCAGTACGGTGCCCCGGGTGTTCGCCCGGCCCGCGCGGCCGGCTACCTGGGTCAGCAATTGTGCCATGCGCTCTTCGCCTCGAAAATCGGCGCTGAACAGCAGAGCGTCTGCATCGATGACGCCAATCAAGCTTACTGCCGGAAAATGGTGCCCCTTGGTCAGCATTTGAGTGCCCAGGAGGATGCAAGGTTTACCCTCATTAACAGTGTCCACAAGCTCTCCCATGGCGGTGCGGCCCTGAATCGAATCACTGTCAACCCGGTGAATGGTGATGCCGGGGAAAAGCCTGCTGATAGTCTCCTCGGTTTGCTCTGTACCCAGGCCGTTAGTGAGTAGGCGATTGCTGCGACATACTGGGCAGGGTGTTGGCAGTGGTCGCACGGCATTGCAGTGATGGCAGCGCAGTTGTTTCTGTCGGCGGTGAACGGTCAGGCGGGCATCGCAATCGTCACACTCAGCGATCCAGCCACAATCGTGACACAAAAGGCTGGGGGCGTAGCCGCGTCGATTTAGGAAAAGTAGCACCTGCTCGTTGTTCGCCAGAGCCTGCCGGCAAGCTTCAATAAGAGGATTCGACAGTCCTCCTTGCAAAGACTGACCTCTGACATCCTCTGCCGATATGACCGGAAGGGTACCGCTGCCCGCGCGCTGGGCCAGTTTTAAGTGGCCATAACGCCCGCTGTCAGCGTTGTGCAAAGACTCAAGCGACGGTGTTGCGCTGCCCAAAACGATTGGACACTGTTCTAACTGCGCGCGTTTCACCGCCACGTCCCGCGCGGAGTAGCGAAACCCATCCTGCTGCTTGTAAGAGGCGTCATGTTCTTCATCGACAATGATCATGCCCAGCTTCTTGACAGGAGTATAAATTGCGGACCGCGTGCCGAGAATAATATGGGCTTGGCCGGTTCGCGATGCCTCCCATGCTCGATACCGCTCTGTATCGGTTAATCCCGAATGAAATACCGCAATGTTTGCGTCGAAACGCTGCTCAAAGCGTCGCAGGGTCTGTGGGGTCAGGCCTATTTCCGGTATTAGTACCAGGGCCTGCTCAGATCGAACCAGGCAAGCGGCTATCAGCTGTAAGTAGACCTCTGTTTTTCCGCTGCCGGTTACGCCCTCTAGCAGGTGACATTCAAACCGACCCAGACTGGGCTTCAGTGATGTCAGGGCGGCCTGTTGCTCCTGATTTAGCCTCAGGCCGGGCTTGCACACGGGAGCAGAGGCTTGGGATGGTTCCGCCATCGCTTGGGCCAGCCCTTTTTCGCGTAGTGACCGCAGGACGGTGCTGGTAATCCCTTCATTGGTAAACGCGTCTTTGCTCACATAGGAGTTCTGTTGCAGTAAAAGCAGTGCCGCTGCTTGTTTGGGCGAGCGTGCTAGTGCGCCCTCGGATAAGCCTTTTCCTTTAACGGTTAGCTGCCAGTGCGTCAAATTACTGGTCGGCGGCAGTTTCCCCTGGCGCAATCGATTGGGAAAGGCCACCGCGTAAACTTCCCCCGGTGGGTGCTTGTAGTAATTGCGCGCCCAAGAGCACAGCTCCAAAATCTGCGTGGAAAGTAAGGAGCTCGAATCCAGTTGGACTATCGCCCGCTTCATCTTCCCTGGGGGCTGGTCAGATTCAGGTTCCACGCTAATCAAATATCCGACCAGCTGGCGCTGCCCGAAGGGCACCAAAAATCTCATCCCAGGTGCCAATAGAGATTTGTTTTCTTCGGACAGATCTGCAGGCGGCAGGTAGTCAAAAAGACGGCGTAGCGGCGTAGGGACTGCCAGGCGGAGTATGGACATTGCGCCCCTTGTGAGCGAAAAATTACGACAATCGCCCATTGTAGCAAAAGAAATCGAGTGCTTGCGTCTGTTGAGATGTCTGGTAAGATGCCCGCCTATTTTTTGACCTGACCACAGGCGTTGGGTGGTCGAATTTAGCATCCAGGTGCGGTGCTCGGCAACGACCGAGTGGCGGCGCTAATACCAAGGAGCATTTAAAAATGAAAGCAGATATACATCCAAAGTATGAGGACGTGACAGCTACCTGTAGCTGTGGCAATCAAATCCAGACGCGCTCTACGATGGGCGAAGATATTCACATCGACGTATGCTCAAACTGCCACCCGTTTTTTACCGGTAAGCAGAAGACGGTAGACAGCGGTGGTCGGGTTGATCGCTTTAACAAGCGTTTCGGCAATCGCGGAGCAAAGCGCTAGACTTCAATCGCTAGCAGCACGGATTAAATGCCAGCGTCGATCCTTATGGGGTAGGCGCTTTTTTTTGGCTGCTTGCAGTGAACCGCTTGCGCAGTGGCATTGATAAACGACAAATTCCGCCTTGTTACAAACAGGGCTTTTATATATCCTCTACCCCCATTTTCTTGATGGCAGGCGCAGAAAGCGCAGCGTGTATCTATATGTCTTTTGATCTTAAAAAAGCCGCCCTGGCGTATCATGCCGAGCCTGTGCCCGGGAAAATATCTATAGAGCTCAGTAAGCCTGCAGAGACGCAGCATGATCTGGCGTTGGCTTATAGCCCCGGGGTTGCCGAACCCTGTCGGGAAATTGCGCGAGACCCGGCTGAGGCTTATCGTTATACCGGTAAGGGCAACCTGGTGGCGGTTATCAGCAATGGCACCGCGGTTCTCGGGCTAGGCAATCTGGGCTCGCTGGCCAGTAAACCGGTGATGGAGGGGAAGGCGCTTTTATTCAAGCGCTTTGCTGGCATAAACTCAATTGACATAGAGGTGGACACCGAAGACGCGGCTGAGTTTATTGATACGGTTGCGCGTATCGCCGATACTTTTGGTGGCATCAATCTGGAAGATATCAAGGCTCCTGAGTGTTTTGAAATCGAATCAACTCTAAGCGAACGATGCAACATCCCTATTTTTCACGACGATCAGCACGGTACGGCTATCGTCACTGCTGCTGGCATGTTGAATGCGTTGGAGATCCAGGGCAAGAAAATTGAAGAGACCGTGATCGCTTGCCTCGGGGCTGGCGCTGCTGCGATAGCTTGTATGCGACTGCTTGTCAGTCTCGGCGTACGGCGAGAAAACATTTTTATGCTGGACCGACGCGGTGTGATTTATGCGGGCAGGGAGGGGGTCAACGCCTTCAAAGAAGAGTTCGCAAACCACACGGACAAGCGCAGTCTTAGTGATGCGGTAAATGGCGCAGATGTTTTTGTCGGCCTGTCAGGTGCTAATTTGCTCAGTGCAGAGATGCTTTCGACGATGGCCGCTCGCCCAATAGTCTTTGCCTGTTCAAATCCCGACCCAGAGATTAAGCCCGAATTGGCGAAGCAGACCAGAAGCGACGTCATCATGGCCACAGGTCGTTCTGATTATCCGAATCAGGTAAATAATGTACTGGGGTTTCCGTTTATCTTCCGTGGAGCGCTGGACGTTCGTGCCAGCGTTATTAATGAAGAGATGAAAATCGCCGCAGTCAGAGCGCTGAGTGATTTGGCTAAAGAGCCTGTACCTGAGGAGGTCTTGTTGGCCTGTCAGGTCGATTCGTTGACCTTTGGCCAGGATTACATTATTCCCAAGCCGGTTGACCCGAGGCTGTTAACGCGCTTGGCGCCAGCCGTTGCGCGGGCAGCTGTAGAGAGTGGCGTGGCGCGGCTGCCAATGCCGGAGAATTACAACCCGTCGCTTTGATGAGCTCTTCTCCGAGGTATTTTAAAATATATCTTTAACCAGTTCATCTGTGCCATTGGTGCCCGCCGATGTAGTGCCGTCGCCGCCATTTTGGCCGGGTACATGCTCTTCCCGAAAATACTCCAAAATAGCATTGCTCTGACCGGCTTCTGCCAGCAACCCGGAGTTTGGGTCTATCCTGACATGGACAATTCCCGGTGGTAGTGGCGGTTCTGACTGCGGGCTATCTTTGAGGGCTTCGCGCATGAATTCGATCCAGATCGGCAGCGCGGCAGTGCCACCAAATTCTTTGCGCCCCAATGGGGTGTAGTTATCAAACCCCACCCAGGTGGTGGTTACCACGTCGCGGTTGTATCCTGAAAACCAAGCGTCCATAGGTCCGTTGGTGGTACCTGTTTTACCGGCGATATCGTTGCGTTCCAGAACGAGCGCTCGGCGCCCGGTGCCGCGAGTAATAACGTCCCGCAATACACTGTTGATAATAAAGTTTACCCGCTCATCCATAATGCGTACCGCGGCTGGCAGGTTTGCCGTTGAGTCCTGCGCACGCCTTAGAATTTCTGCCATGCTCAACTCTGATTCATCGATCAACTCAGCTTCGTCACAATTTCTGCAGACCGTGGCAGGTGCTGCAGTGTAGATCGACTCACCGTCAATATTGTCAATCCGGCTGATCAGGTAGGGCTCAACCTTGTAGCCGCCATTGGCCAGCATGGCATAGCCAGTAGCAACATCCAGCGGACTCATGGCATGGGTGCCTAGAGCGAGTGAAAGGTCTCTGGCAAAGTTATCGGTGTCGAAGCCAAAACGCTGGGCGTAGTCGATCAGATTTTCTATACCCAGCTGCTGTAGCAGGCGGATAGACACCAGATTGCGTGACTTGGTGAGCGCCCAGCGCAGCCGAGTTGGCCCATGAAACTTACCGCCATCGTTCTCTGGCCGCCAGATGTCCTCTAGAGAGCTGTCTTCCAGTACTACCGGCGCATCGTTTATCAGGCTGGCGGCTGTGAAGCCATGGTTGAGCGCTGCGGCATAGAGAAAGGGTTTGAAATTGGAGCCAGGTTGGCGTTGAGCTTGAGTGGCGCGATTGAATTTACTGAGTTCAAAGCCCATGCCGCCCGCGATCGCGCGGATCGCACCATCGTCTGAATTGAGTGACACTAGCGCCGCCTGGACGGCCGGTACCTGCGTTAAAGACCACTGTGCCTGATCCTTCTCCACCACGCGCACCATGTCGCCCACTGAGACGACATCCGCGGGGGATTTGGGATTCCCACCTCGAGAATTCTCGGTCAGGTAACGATTTGCCTGACGCAAACCATTTTCCCACAGGAGGTCGTGACGTGATCCATCAGATAGTAGGAAGCTAACCTTATCCTCACCGATATCTGTAATGATCGCTGGCGAAAGGCCGGCGATAACAGGCATCTGGCCCAGCGCCTTGAGCCACTGATCAGTCGGTGGTTCGTCACCGTTTAAGCCCGCAATGGGAAGGCGTCTCTCTGGCCCACGGAACCCATGCCGCTGGTCGTAAGTAATGAGGCCGTCGATGACGTTTTTTTGGGCCCGCTGCTGTAGCTTGCTGCTGATAGTCGTGTATACGCTGTAACCGTCGTTATAGGCATCGATGCCATAGCGCTGCAGCATCTGTTGGCGGGCCATTTCGGCCGCATAGTGGGCAGCGAAGCTGAGCTTTGCGCCATGGTGCCGTGCGGTTACGGGCTCCTCCAACGCGTTGGCATATTGATCTCTGTCGATATAATTCAGGTCCGACATGCGCCCCAGAATCCAGTTGCGCCTCTGTTCGCCAGCGCTGGGGCCACTCACCGGGTTATTTCTTGAGGGCGCTTTAGGGATGCCTGCTAACATGGCGTGCTGCGCCAGGCTCAGCTCTCCAATGCTCTTGCCATAATAGACTTGAGAGGCAGCCTCAAAGCCGTAGGAACGGTGGCCCAAGAATACCCTGTTGAAGTAGAGCTCAAATATTTCCTGCTTGTCGAGAGCTCTTTCAATTTCGATCGCTAGCAGGATCTCATTGAACTTGCGCATAAAGGTTCTTTCCAGCGAAAGAAAATAATTACGCGCCACCTGCATAGTTAACGTACTGCCGCCGGAGCCCTTTTCACCGGTCAACACCAGTTCCGAGACTGCTCGGGCCAAGCCGAGCAAGTCGATGCCGTTGTGGCTAAAAAAGCTATCATCCTCTGCTGCAAGTAGGGCATCTACGAATTGCGGTGGAATTTCAGTGAAAAGCAGGGGTGTGCGCTTTTGCTCACCAAACTGTCCGATCAGGTCGCCTTCGCGCGTGTAAACCCTCATTGGTGTCTGTAAACGCACGTCGCGAAGCGTTTCTACATCAGGCAGGCCCGGGCTCAGGTACAGATAGACTCCGGCCAGCAGCCAAGTGCCAGCGAGTGATCCAAGAACGCAAAGGCGCAAAATAATTCGTAGGAAGTTCATTTATCCCTTTACAAAACAGTGGCTTGTATTACTTTTAGTCGGAGCTGGGGTCATGCCTTTGGTAATTATAACTTTTTTTGGGTTTTTGATTGCATTGGGGCCTAGGTTGTATCTTAATATTAATGTATCGGTGTATAAAAAAAAGCTAAGTTAGTGATACTTATAGGAAAATAAATTGCTTGGTATATTAACAAAGAGAAAAGCAATAGCGGTTCTGGGGCTGGATATAAGTTCAACGACAGTGAAACTACTGGAGTTGAGCTATTCAGGGGATCGGTATCGGGTAGAGAGCTATGCAGTTAGTTCTCTGCCCCGCGATGCTGTGATCGAAAAGAACGTGAACGACATAGACGGCGTGTCTAATGCTATTAGGAGTGTCGTGGCCACATCCCGGACTAAGCTGAAAACTGCGGCCGCAGCGGTCGCGGGATCTTCAGTGATCACTAAAATAATTGATATGCCCGATGGGCTTAGTGATGATGATATGGAAACCCAGTTAACGCTGGAGGCAGACCAGTACATTCCTTACCCGCTGGAAGAAGTCGCCATTGATTTCGAAGTGCAGGGGCCCTCGGCCGAAAGAGATAATCAGGTCGAAGTGCTGCTCGCTGCCTGCCGCAGGGAAACGATAGATTCACGAGTTGAAGCTATAGAGGGCGCAGAACTTACCGCCAGGATAATGGATGTCGAAGCCTACGCCATGGAGCGGGCCTACTCATTGATTCAGCATCAGTTGGACCTGGAGGAAGACAGTACCGTAGCGGTGGTTGATATCGGCGCAACGATGACTACTCTCAGCGTCCTCAACAATGGTCAGACTATTTATACACGAGAGCAGTTGTTCGGTGGTAAACAGCTCACCGACGAAATAATGCGCCGGTATGGGCTGCCGCTTGAAGAGGCGGGCTTGGCCAAAAAGCAGGGCGGCCTACCCGATGACTACGAACCAGAAGTGCTTGAGCCGTTTAAAGACGCGGTGGTGCAGCAGGTAGCGAGATCGCTACAGTTTTTCTTTTCCTCCAGTCAGTACAACGATGTTGATTATATTATTCTCGCCGGTGGGGTTTCCTCTATGGGCGGACTCCCTGAACTGGTAGAGAATAAGCTGGGTACCCCGGCAGCTGTAGCCAATCCGTTTGCAGAAATGACAATCTCGTCCAGGGTTAACGCCGTGGCGCTCAGTAGCGACGCGCCCGCGATGATGATTGCCTGCGGGCTGGCCATGAGGAGCTTCGACTAATGGCGCAGATTAACTTACTGCCCTGGCGTGATGATCGCCGACAGGAGCAGAAAAAAGAATTCCTGATAGTCTTGGCTCTGATTTTTACGCTGGGTGTCGCCCTTGTGCTGCTGGCCAATTTAGTGGTGAACGGGCAGATCGATAATCAAAATTCCCGCAATCAACATCTGACCCAGAACATTGCAGAATTGGATAAAATGGTTGCAGAAATCAAGGATCTGCAGCGTAAGCGTAACCAGCTCATTGATAGAATGCGGGTGATACAGGACCTGCAGGGTAACAGACCGATTATAGTGAGAGTGCTGGATCAGTTGGTGAGAACGGTACCTGATGGCGTGTTTTATACCAATATCGGTGCTAAGGCCGGCACTATCTCTATTAGTGGATTAGCTGAGTCGAATAATCGGGTATCGAGCCTTATGCGCAGGTTGGATGCGTCTGATTGGCTTGAAAATCCGAACTTAACGGGAGTGACCGCAGCTGCTGCTTATGGGGATCAGGCGACTTCGTTTAGGCTTTCGGTGAAGGTCCAACTGCCGAAATCACACCAAGAGGGAGGCTAACAGGGTATGGCTATGGAAGACACACTCCGTTCGCTTCGTGAGTTTAATGTCAATGACCTTGATTTTGACAACGTTGGGGCGTGGCCTGGGGCCATCAAGTTTATCATCTGCGCACTAATCGTGGCTGGGGTATCCTTGGGGGGCTACTACTATATTATCGATGATCTGCAGATAAAGCTGGCCGACGCAGAGACTAAAGAGGTCGCACTCAAAGAAGATTTTGAGATGAAAGCGTTTCAGGCGGCGAATCTGGAAGCCTACCGCCAGCAAATGGTTGAAATGGAAGAGTCGTTTGGCGCCTTGGTTAGCCAGCTGCCCAGTGATACCGAGGTGCCGGGGCTGCTCGAGGATATAACGAACAAAGGGCTGCTAAATGGCCTGGAAATTGGCAGTATCAACCTCAACAAAGAGCAGTCGAAAGAATTTTATGTCGAGTTGCCTATCGCGATAGAGGCCATGGGCTCATACCATGATCTGGGTGCATTCATCAGCGGTATGGCTGGTCTGCCACGGATCGTGACCTTGCACGACTTTAACATTTCTATACGTGGCACCAACACTAATAAGTTGAGTATGAGCCTTGTCGCCAAAACTTATCGCTACAAGGACGAGGGCGCCTGAATGATAAATTCAGTGTTTAGGTGGTTACTTTTTGCGTTCATAAGCGCGGTGGTTTTGAGTGGTTGTGGCGGTCGTGATTTTTCAGATCTTGATGTATTTATGGCTGAAAAACGTGCCCGGCCTGGCGGCATTATTGCTCCTATACCAACCTTCAAGGCTTATGAGGCTTTCGCTTACAGCGCTACTACACTGAGGAGCCCTTTTGATCGTCCGATAGAAGTGCGAGAAATTACGCAGCTACAGGCGGTAAGCACTGTTAAGCCAGACAACGATCGAGCAAAAGAGTTCTTGGAACAATTTACCTTTGACTCTCTCGCCATGGTGGGCTCTTTGGAGCGAGACGGTGATGAGTGGACTTTGGTGCAGGATCCAGAAGGCGGCGTGCACAGAGTATCGGTGGGGAATTATTTGGGTCGCAGTCATGGCAAAGTGGTTGAAATGACAGATAGCTATGTTGCGGTGGTCGAAATCGTTAGCGATGGCACCGAAGTGGGCTGGGTCGAGCGCCCAAGAACAATCGAACTAAGCGGCATTTAGGCTGCAAAATAGTGGTAATGCCATGACAAGAATAATGTGTAATCTGGGGATAATGGGTGTGAAAAAAGGAAGGCATACGTACAAGCGATTGCCACAGCAATGGATTCTCGGTTGGGCGCTGGCACTGTTCGCTATTGCAGTACAAGCGGCCCCTGCCGTAACGGATATCGAATTCAGTTCGCGCCCCGGTAGCAAATTTGAAGTGAGGCTGGACTTTAGTGAGCCGCCACCGACGGACCTGAAATCCTACACTATCGAAAAGCCTGCCAGAATAGCAATCGACTTCCCAAATACCACCAGTCAGCTCGATCAAAAGCGCTACTCGCTGCCTTATGGCAACGCCTCAGGTGTGGTCGTATTGGAGTCTGGTGACAGGACGCGTCTGGTGGTTAACCTGGTAAAACTGGTGCCTTATGAGACACGGGTGGAGGGTAATAGCCTCTATTTGGAAGTTGGACAGGAGTCTGGCAAGGACTACGTCAAACAAACAGCAGATCCCAATCGCCTTGCGACCAAAGTTGAGCCTGTCACCGATGTTAAGTCGGAAATCACTGATTTGCAGTTCCAGCGATCAGGCGATGGCGAAGGTCGTTTGACCCTGCAGCTAACCAACCCTTCTGTTGATGTGAATGTATTCAGCGAGCGTGGCAATGTAACCGTGCAGTTTTTGGACACTGACGTGCCCGAACGCCTTTTGCGACGTTACGATGTGACAGATTTTGCAACGCCGGTCGATTCTGTCGATGTTAATACTTCTGAGCGCGGCGCCACGCTAACGCTTAAGACTACTGGTGATTTTGACTACCTGGCCTACCAAACTGACAACCAGTACGTGTTGAGTGTTAAACCCCTTTCTAAGAAAGAGCGGGATGCCAGGCTGGACGAATTCAGCTATGTGGGAGAGCGAATATCGCTTAATTTCCAGGATATCGAGGTTCGAGCTGTACTGCAGTTAATAGCTGACTTTACAGAGCTTAACCTGGTCGCGAGTGATACGGTCTCTGGCCGCATAACGCTGCGGTTACAGAACGTACCATGGGATCAAGCTTTGGAGCTGGTGCTAAAAACCATGGGCTTGGACAAGCGCCAGGTGGGCAATGTTTTGATGGTAGCCCCCGCCGCTGAAATTGCAGAGCGAGAGCGGCAGGAAATAGAGTCCAACAAGCAGATTGCGGAGCTTGCGCCCTTGCAATCCGAATTTATTCGCATCCGCTACGCAACGGCTGCTGAGCTGGTGGTATTGTTCAATGCCGGGTCGGAAGAGGGCGGCAGCCTTATTTCATCTCGCGGATCAGTGGTGGTCGATCCCAGAACCAATTCTATTATTGTTACCGACACTGCCGCGAAGTTGGCAGAAATTCGAAATCTGATCGATCTGGTCGATATACCCATTCGTCAGGTCATGATTGAGGCGAGAATCGTTATTGCCCAGTCGGATCTTGAAAAAGAGCTGGGGATATCGTGGGGTGGTGGCGCTATAGATAACGACTTTAACGGCAACGTTCTATCGGCCTCCGGTGATACTGCCAATGTGGCCGGTTTGAATCAGTCGGCAATTACTGGCACTCCGTCGGCGCTAGCCTACCCGGGCGCTCTATTGGTAGATCTCGGGGTCAGTGCCGCGGCTGGCAGTTTCGCGCTCGGCTTCACCTCAGAAGATTTATTTTTGACGGCAGAGCTTTCAGCGCTGGAAGCGTCGGGCCAAGGAGAGGTGGTGTCTCAGCCCAAAGTAATTACTGGTGACAAACAGCAGGCAACGATCAAATCCGGAACCGAGATTCCCTTCCAGGAGGGTTCTCTTAGTGGTCAGAACACCACGTCGTTTAAGGAAGCGGTATTAGAGTTGGATGTAACGCCGAATATCACACCTGACGATAGAATCATTCTGGATCTGGTGATTACTCAGGACTCTGTCGGTGATCTGGTTCCCAGTGGCCAGGGCGGTTTTATCCCCTCGATTGATACAACCGAGCTGACCACGCAAGTATTGGTTGGCAACGGAGAGACAGTGGTGCTGGGCGGTGTGTTCCGTACAGAAGATATTCAGTCGGTGAGCAAAGTCCCGTTCTTCGGTGATATCCCTTACGTAGGTGCATTGTTCAAGAATAATTCCACCTCCAAGACCAAAACTGAAACGCTGATCTTTATCACTCCACGTATCCTCGCCGATACCTTACTTGATTAGGGTATTACAAATACTGTAATGCCAGCCCTTCACAGAGTCTTTCTAGTCGGTCCCATGGGGGCCGGCAAAACCACTATTGGTAAATACCTTGCCCAAGAGCTCAAGTTGGATTTTGCCGATACTGATTCCGAAATCGAAGAACGCACCGGTGCCGATATTCCGTGGATATTTGATGTAGAGGGTGAGCAGGGTTTTCGCGATCGTGAGCAGCAGGTGGTTGCTGAAATGACACTCTGGGACGATCTGGTGTTGGCAACAGGGGGTGGGGTTGTACTTAAATCGGAGAATAGAACGGCCCTGGCCGGCCGTGGATTTGTGGTTTATCTTCACGCGACAGTTGACGAGCAGGCCAGACGAACTCAGCGAGACCGCCGGCGCCCCTTGCTACAAACAGATGACCCCGAGGAAACTCTGAGGGAATTGATGTCTATCCGCGACCCTCTGTACCGCGAGATAGCGGATCACATCATCAATACTGACGGCTGTAGCCCGCGCACTGTCGCACAGAGACTGGTCAAAGAACTGCAGTAAAGACAGGCCTCGCTGTCAGCGGTATGATAATCGTCCGAAAATATTTGAGGACGGCCTTTGTCTCTTTTGATGCACACACTTCACGTTGATCTGGCCGAGCGCAGCTATCCGCTGTACATCGGCAGAGATTTGTTTGACGACTCCAGACTTCTCGACCAGCACGTTCATGGCTCGCAAGTTGTTTTGATAAGCAATGATACCGTAGCGCCCTTGTATCTGGAGCGCGTTCGTCACGCACTGTCTGACAAGCGGGTAGTGACAGAGATCATTCTCCCGGACGGAGAGCAATTTAAGTCCCTGGCCACTCTTGCTCAGATTTTTGATCAAGTGATGACAGATCGGCATAACCGAAGTACGACATTTATCGCCGTTGGCGGGGGTGTCGTGGGCGATATTACCGGTTTTGCCGCCGCCTGTTATCAGCGGGGCGTAAATTTCATCCAAGTCCCGACCACTTTGCTGGCCCAGGTTGATTCTTCCGTTGGTGGGAAAACTGCGGTTAACCACCCCCAGGGTAAAAACATGATAGGGGCGTTTTACCAGCCTCAGGCAGTACTTATCGACACTCAGACGCTACACACCCTGCCCGCCAGAGAGTTTTCGGCCGGCATGGCGGAGGTTTTGAAATACGGGTTGATTCGTGATCAACCCTTTTATTACTGGCTACAAGCCAATATGGCAAAACTGCTCGCACGCGAGGAGGCAGTGCTCGCGGAAGCCATAGAGCGCAGTTGTGCGAATAAAGCTGCCGTTGTTGCGATGGATGAGCGGGAGGGCGGCATTCGAGCTATTCTGAATCTGGGCCATACCTTTGGCCACGCGATTGAAACTGCCCAGGGTTACGGCACCTGGCTGCACGGCGAAGCGGTGGCGACCGGAATGCTGCTAGCGGCGAAATTGTCCGCTGCCCGGGGTTGGTTGACTACAGAGCAGGTTGGTGAGCTAGAGCAATTACTTCATACTATGCAGCTGCCCACGGTGCCACCCGCGGATATGTCCTGTGATCAGTTCCTTGACCTGATGAGCCGTGACAAGAAAGTGATTGATGGTCGGGTGCGCCTGGTTTTGTTGCGCGGTATCGGCGAGGCCTTTATTGTCGACGATGTCTCCGATGCGGAGCTCATCTCCTTATTGTCCTAGTTTATGGGCTTTTGGGACATTACCCGACCCGTTTGTCCACTTCAGGACATCTGTGTAGAATACACGGCCCTTCTGCTCAGACGCTTCAACAGCGTCGGGCTCGTAGCGGTAACTTATTGTTTTTTCTAATATTCTGGACGACTTATGAGTGCAGGCCTCTACCGACCTGAAGAGTTTCGTGACAATTGCGGATTCGGTCTAATAGCCCATCGATCTGGTGAAGCCAGTCATCGGCTGTTGCAAACAGCTATTGAGTCGCTCACCTGCATGACTCACCGTGGTGGTATTGCGGCGGATGGCAAGACGGGTGACGGCTGCGGTTTAATGATGCAGATGCCAGTTCCTTTTATGAGAACTCTGGCAAAAGAGAATTTTGGCCGAGAGCTCAGTGACCACTTTGGCGTTGGCCAAATTTTTCTGTCTACTGATGCGACTAAGGCTCAGGTCTCGCGCGAGGCGGTAGAACGAGTGCTCTCCGATCTGGAGCTTGAGGTGGTTGGCTGGCGACCAGTACCCACAGACAAGAGTATCTGTGGTGAAATTGCTCTGGCAACATTGCCGAGCATCGAACAGGTATTTATTGACGCGCCGGGTTTATCTGATGCTGAGCTAACGACGCGCCTATTTGTCGCCAGAAGAAAGGCTGAAATGGCCACTGAGGCAGATGAGGACTTCTATATTTGCAGCCTTTCCGGGCGGGTGATCGTCTATAAAGGGCTGGTCATGCCGGTTGATTTACCCCGTTTTTACTCGGATTTGGGAGATGAGCGACTGGCCACTGCGATTTGTGTATTTCATCAGCGTTTTTCTACCAATACCATGCCCCGTTGGCCTCTGGCCCAGCCGTTTCGGTTGCTGGCACATAATGGCGAAATCAATACCATTGATGGCAACCGCAATTGGGCAGACGCGCGTACCGCCGCTTTTGAAACGGATAAATTGCCCAACATCAAAGAGATTGCGCCTCTGGTAAATCGTACTGGATCGGATTCTTCCAGTCTCGACAACATGCTAGATGTATTACTGACCGGCGGTGTCGATATGGCACGGGCATTACGTATGTTGGTGCCGCCTGCCTGGCAGAATATTGAGTCCATGGACCCCGACCTCAAGGCATTCTATGAATATCACTCCATGCATATGGAGCCCTGGGATGGTCCTGCTGGTATCGTTTTGACCGACGGCCGCTATGCCGTCTGTCTACTGGATAGAAATGGTCTGCGCCCTGCACGCTGGGTCACGACCAAGGATGGCTTTATCACCCTGGCCTCGGAGGTGGGCACCCACGGTTATAAAAACGAGGATGTCATCGCCAAGGGCCGCGTCGGGCCCGGGCAGATATTAATGGTTGATACGGAGACCGGTGAGCTGCTGGAATCTGAGGAGATAGATAATCGGCTCAAGTCTCGGCATCCATACAAGAAATGGTTGAAAGAAAAGGCCAAGCGGATAGAGGGAACATTTGGCGGAGAAGCCACCCCTGGAATTGAAGCGTCGCAGGTGGATAGCTTCATGAAGATGTTTCAGGTCACCTTCGAGGAGCGTGACCAGGTCCTGCGGCCGTTAGCAGAGACCGGTAATGAGGCTGTGGGATCCATGGGCGACGATACCCCGATGGCAGTGTTGTCCCGCCATCAGCGGTCGCTCTATGATTATTTCCGGCAGAAGTTTGCTCAGGTAACCAACCCGCCCATCGACCCGCTGCGTGAAACCATCGTGATGTCACTAGAGACCGATTTGGGTAGTGAGAAAAATGTTTTCCACGAAGGCCCTGAGCACGCTAATCGGGTTATTTTGAGCTCCCCGGTACTTTCCCAGGGAAAATTCAATACCTTACTCAACATTGACTGGCCGGGCTTTGAAACTAAAGATATCGATTGCACCTACGATGCTGATTCCACTGATCTGAAATCCGCTCTGGAAGAGCTTGTCGCCCGTGCGGAGACGGCTGTGCGCGATGGCAGCACTATCTTGATTCTCTCAGATCGGGGAATCGCCAAAGGGCGGCTGCCCATTCATAGCCTGATGGCCACCGGCGCAGTGCATCACCATTTGATCCGTACAGGGCTGCGTTGCAGTGCCAACCTCATCATAGAATCTGCCAGTGCGCGTGACTCGCACCAGATTGCCAGCCTGTTAGGCTTCGGTGCTACCGCGGTTTACCCCTATCTTGCTTATAGTGTTCTGGATGAGCTTATTCGAAGTGGCGAGTTGCTGGGTGAACCTAGCGCGAGTTACAAGAAATACCGCAAGGGTATCAATAAAGGGCTACTTAAGATCATGTCCAAAATGGGCATCTCAGCCGTCAGCTCCTATCGTGGTGCGCAGTTGTTTGAAGCGATAGGATTGTCCACAGAAGTCGTGGATCTCGCTTTTTGTGGCGTTGCCTGTCGTATAGAGGGAGCGGGTTTTGCCGAGCTCGAAGATGACCAAAAAATACTCGCCAAGCGCGCTTGGACCAGCCGTAAAACAATTGAACAGGGTGGTTTGCTCAAGTACGTGCACGGTCAGGAGTACCACGCGTTTAACCCCGATGTTGTCACCACGCTGCAAGAAGCGGTCGCTACGGGCGATTACAGTACCTATAAGCGCTATGCGCGTCTGGTTAATGAACGCCCAGTTGCAACGCTACGCGATCTGATGAAGCCGGTTGAAGCTGAGCAGGCGCTACCGCTTGATCAGGTCGAATCTATCGAAGCGATCTTACGTCGTTTTGACTCTGCTGGTATGTCCCTGGGGGCATTGAGCCCTGAGGCTCATGAAGGTTTGGCAGCAGCGATGAATCGAATGGGGGCGCGCTCAAATTCGGGCGAAGGTGGGGAAGACCCGACGCGCTTTGGCACTGAGCGGGTATCCAAAATCAAGCAAATCGCTTCAGGCCGCTTTGGTGTAACGCCTCACTATCTAGTGAATGCTGAAGTGCTACAGATTAAGGTGGCTCAGGGAGCGAAGCCCGGAGAGGGAGGCCAGCTGCCCGGCGGTAAGGTTAATGAACTGATCGCACGATTGCGATATTCTGTTCCCGGCGTGACTCTGATTTCGCCGCCACCACACCACGATATTTATTCGATCGAGGATTTAGCGCAGCTGATCTTCGATCTCAAACAGGTTAACCCTGAGGCACTGGTGTCGGTAAAGCTTGTGTCTGAACCTGGTGTAGGTACGATTGCCGCCGGCGTTGCGAAAGCCTATGCCGATCTTATAACCATCAGTGGTTACGACGGCGGTACCGCCGCTAGTCCGTTGACCTCCATCCGTTATGCGGGCTCCCCTTGGGAATTGGGCTTGGCGGAAGTCCAACAAACTCTGCGTGGGAATGGTCTTCGCGGCTCTATTCGACTGCAAACCGATGGTGGCTTGAAGACGGGCCTGGACGTGATCAAAGCGGCCATATTGGGTGCTGAGAGCTTTGGCTTTGGCACCGCACCTATGGTGGCGCTGGGCTGCAAATATTTGAGGATTTGCCATTTGAATAATTGCGCGACAGGAGTGGCCACCCAAAATGAGAAACTTCGCGAGGACCATTTCAACGGCACCGTCGAAATGGTGATTAACCTCTTTACTTTCATTGCCACTGAAACGCGTGAATGGCTAGCGCGTCTCGGCGTCCCGTCTCTTGAGGCATTGATTGGGCGTACCGACCTGCTTACCTGCTTGCCCGGAGAGACTGCTAAACAGGCAAAACTCGACTTGTCACCCATTTTGTTCAAACACCCGGACGCCAAGGGTCAGCCTGAATTTTGTCAGGTGGCCTCCAATGATCCTTTCGATCAGGGTGAAAAAGCTGAGAAAATGGTGGCAGCAGCACTCCCGGCTATTGAAAACAAATCCGGTGGAGAGTTTGAGTTTTCGCTAACCAACTGTGATCGCTCTATCGGTGCTCGCCTGTCGGGAGAGATCGCCCGCCGCTATGGCAATAACGGTATGGCGGAAAATCCTATAGTGTTGCGTCTGTCCGGCACGGCCGGACAGAGCTTCGGGGTCTGGAATGCCGGAGGCTTGCACATGTATCTGGAAGGAGACTCCAACGATTATGTCGGCAAAGGTATGGCCGGCGGTAAATTGGTGATCTATCCCCCCAGGGTCAGTGAGTTCAAATCACAGGATACGTCGATCATCGGCAATACCTGCCTCTACGGCGCAACTGGCGGTCGGTTATTTGCGGCGGGAATCGCGGGAGAGCGCTTTGGCGTGCGCAATAGTGGTGCGCACGCTGTTGTAGAGGGCGCTGGCGATCACTGCTGCGAATACATGACCGGCGGTAACATCACAGTATTGGGTCCGACTGGCCTCAACTTTGGTGCCGGTATGACTGGTGGTTTTGCCTATGTCCTCGATCTGGACCGGGCTTTTATCGATAAGTACAACAGCGAACTGGTCGAAATTCACCGGGTGAGCGCGGAATATATGGAACCCTATCGGTTTCACCTACGCAATAATATCCGTGAGTTTAACGAGGAAACCGGCTCGCAATGGGGCGCTCATCTGCTGGATAATTTTGAAGACTATGTGGGTAAATTTTGGTTGGTTAAACCCAAGGCAGCAGATTTCGATCGTCTTCTGTCGCGATTACGTAACACCGATTAAGCCGGTACACGCAGGAATAGAGCTATGACAAAACGTCTGTCTAACGACTTTCAGTTTATCGATGTTGGTCGCCGTGACCCGGATGTTAAAGCAGCCGAGTCGCGCAAAACCGAGTACGTGGAAATTTATGAACCGTATACCCAGGAGCAGGTGGCGGATCAATCATACCGTTGCCTGGAGTGCGGAAATCCCTATTGTGAATGGAAATGTCCGGTACACAACTTTATTCCCAATTGGCTAAAACTAGTCGCTGAAGGCAATTTGTTTGAAGCGGCTGAGTTAAGTCATCAGACTAATACCCTGCCGGAGGTCTGTGGCCGGGTTTGTCCCCAGGATCGTCTTTGTGAGGGTGCCTGCACACTCAATGACGGATTCGGTGCTGTAACGATAGGCGCTTCTGAAAAATATATTACTGATACCGCGCTTGCTATGGGCTGGCGTCCTGATCTGAAAGGGGTTGTTGCAACAGGCAAAAAGGTGGCGATTATCGGCGCCGGCCCGGCTGGTTTGGGTTGTGCGGATATCCTGACGCGCGGTGGCGTAAAAGCGGTTGTCTATGACTTGTACCCGGAAATAGGCGGCTTACTGACTTTCGGAATTCCCGAGTTCAAGTTGGAAAAGGAAGTCATGACCCGTCGCCGGGAGATTTTCGAAGACATGGGAATCGAATTTCGCCTGAATACTGAAGTAGGGAAGGACGTTGGCATTGGGGAGATTATGGCTGAGTACGACGCCGTGTTCCTGGGAATGGGTACCTACACCTACATGCGCGGCAGTTTTCCGGGTGAAAATTTGCCAGGAGTTTACGAAGCCCTGCCTTACCTCGTGGGCAACGTGAATAACAATCTCGGCTTTGAGCAGGCGCCTGATGCCTACGTCAATCTAAAGGGTAAGCGTGTGGTCGTATTGGGTGGTGGCGATACAGCGATGGACTGTGTTCGTACCGCGATTCGCCAGCAAGCTGAACACGTAATCTGCGCCTACAGGCGAGACGAAGAGAACATGCCAGGATCCAGACGCGAGGTGAAAAACGCCCGCGAGGAGGGAGTAGAATTCCTGTTTAATCGTCAGCCGATTGAGGTGGTTGAATATTTTGGTCAGGCTTGCGGTATCAAAACTATAGAGACACGATTGAGCGAACCTGGAGACGATGGCCGTCGCAAACCAGAACCGATCGCTGGTAGCGAAAAAGTGCTGGAGGCTGACGCAGTGATTATCGCATTTGGCTTCCAGCCTAACCCACCAAAATGGTTTACCGATGTTGAGGTTGGGACTAACGATTGGGACGGCGTGATTGCCGCTGAAGAGCAACAGTATAAGTTCCAGACAACCAATCCAAAGGTGTTTGCCGGCGGCGATATGGTGCGTGGTTCAGATCTGGTGGTGACCGCCATCTGGGAAGGCCGTCAGGCCGCCGAGGGTATTCTCGATTACCTGGAAGTTTGAGGAAGCAATGTCCGAACTTAAGAATGACCGGTTTTTGCGCGTGCTGCAGCGCCAGCCAGTAGACCGAACGCCGATCTGGATGATGCGGCAAGCCGGACGGTATCTTCCGGAATACCGAGCCACCCGTAAGCAAGCCGGATCGTTTATGGACGTATGCACCAATCCCGAACTGGCCTGTGAAGTGACTATGCAACCTCTCCGCCGTTATCCCATGGATGCAGCGATTCTGTTTTCCGATATCCTCACCATACCGGATGCGCTGGGCCTGGGCCTGTATTTCGAGGAGGGAGAGGGGCCGCGATTTCGCAAGACCGTTCGCAGCGCTGCTGATCTTGCAGGACTCAAACAAATCCGCGCAGAAGATGATCTGAGCTACGTCATGGATGCGGTGAAAACTATTCGTCGCGAGTTGAATGGCAGCGTGCCCCTGATAGGTTTCACTGGCAGTCCATGGACCCTCGCAACGTATATGGTGGAAGGAGGCTCCTCCAAAGATTTCAGTCGGGTTAAAACCATGGCCTATGATCAACCGGAACTAATGCATGAGTTGCTGACGCTATTGGCGGATGCAGTTGCCGACTATCTCTGCGCCCAAGTTGCGGCTGGCGCTCAGGCTCTGCAGATTTTCGATACCTGGGGAGGCGCTCTCAGTGCCTCGGCTTACCAGGAATTCTCCCTAAGCTATATGCAGCGAATTATTGCGCAACTGCCTCGCGAAGCCGAAGGTAGACCCGTGCCGGTGATCGTCTTTACCAAAGGCGGAGGGCAGTGGCTACCTACGATTGCGGATTGCGGTGCCCAAGCGCTGGGCATTGACTGGACTACCGATATCGCGAAGGCGCGAGCTCAAGTGGGAGGCAAGGTAGCCCTGCAAGGCAATATGGACCCTATGATGTTGTTTGCCTCTCCGGCGCGCATTCGCGAAGAGGTGGCCAATATTCTCGCCGGCTTTGGTAGTGGCAGCGGTCACGTGTTTAACCTGGGGCACGGTATTACCCCAGGGGTCAATCCGGATCATGTCACCGCGTTTGTCGATGCCGTGCAGGAGCTGTCTCCGCAGTACCACCAGAGCGGTTAAATCGTCAGCCTGTTTTCTGCTGCTCGTCTTTCTGCTGCTGGTTCTTGGCCGCATTCTCATCGCAGCAAAAATCGTGCTCCATTTCCAATGCCGGCTGGTCTGAAGCCGGGCGCCCGACGATTTTGGCGGGTACTCCGGCGACTGTGGTATGCGGCGGCACTCCATCCAGCACTACGCTGCCAGCACCGACTTTGGCGCCTTCGCCAACACATATGTTGCCCAGTATCTTTGCTCCGGCGCTGATTAGCACACCATCACCAATTTTCGGGTGACGGTCGCCTTCATCTTTACCGGTGCCGCCTAGCGTAACCGACTGCAATATTGAAACATTATTACCTACTACAGCGGTTTGGCCGATCACCAGGCCAGTCGCGTGATCCAGCATAATGCCCTGTCCCAACCGGGCGGCTGGATGGATATCAACGGCAAATTCTACGGACATGCGGTTCTGAAAAAACAAGGCTAATGACTTGCGTCCCTGCCGCCACAGCCAATTCGCCACCCGGTAAGTTTCAAGCGCGTGAAAACCTTTGAAATAAAGGAATGGGATATACATTTCATGGCAGGCAGAGTCTCTGTCGATGACGGCACATAAGTCTGCGCACACTTTTTCCAGAATCCCTGGTTCTTTTTTGAACGCTTCGAGCATAACCTCGCGCAGCAACAGCGAAGACGCGGTCGCGTTGTCCAATTGATTCGCTAGATGAAAGCTGAGTGCATCCTCAAGCGTGGAGTGGTTGAGGATAGTCGCCTGCAGGAAACTCGCCAAGATCGGTTCCTCGGAGGCGTTGCGTGAGGTCTCGGCGCTAATACGCGCCCACACACTGTTTTCTTTCATTGATGACATAATAGTGCCTCTTGGTCGGCACTGCACTGTAGCCTATCGCTGCAAATTCGTCACTTCGGCATAGTTAAGGATAGTTAATCAGAGCTCAGCAGGTTCCGGTGTATTGCCAAAGGTCATGACCGCTACTGTGGTATTTTTGCTCAAACAAGGTCAGCGGCTCTTGGGGAAGTAGTCGCCGGGTGCATCCACTAACGCCTGACAACAGCATGGCGAGTCCGAACTCTTCTACATAGGTCTGCCAATTGGAGCGAAGTTCCACCCGCCCGCCTAATGCCAGCAAAAGGGGGAAGGCGGGGTGACCGTGTATGCGCCGTTTGAGGTGCGCTTTTTTCGGCCACGGGTTGGGGTAAAGTAAATAGTGAAAGTCGAGGCGCAAGCCGTGCTCTGTCAGCAACATCCACAGTGGTTCGCATTCGGCCTGTAGTAGCAGGTAATTTGACGTTTGTTGCCCCGGATGGCGCGCCAACCGGTGTGCCGACTTGTCGATGCCAATTACCAGGTGGTT
Organism: Halieaceae bacterium; assembly: GCA_047633055.1. GTDB lineage: Bacteria > Pseudomonadota > Gammaproteobacteria > Pseudomonadales > Halieaceae > CALJFL01. Next base: position 37,142 of record JBLIEI010000029.1, read on the forward strand.
GGGGTGCATTACAGCGAGTCTGGCGGTGCTGTGGCCGGTACCGCAAAATGAATCCAGAATCAGCGGCTGTCGACTTTCAGCCAATTTTGCCTCAATTGTGTTGAAGGCATGTTGGTTAAATGTTGCGATTGGAGGCTTCCAGGATTTGGCAGTATGACGTTGTAACACGGCCGGCAAATCCGGGTGGGTGTGGTTTTGGTTGCTGCTGACCTTTAAGGAATCAACCTGCACTGATGGTAAACTCCTGTTGCAGCAAGCTGGCATGGGCCGGGTGAAATTTGATGTTATTTGAAAGCCCTGCGATCATAAGGGCCTCAACAATTTTTTACTACTAGCGATGAAACGTCAAAAGACTTATGCGCGATGACCTAAGGCCCTATTGGCTGAAAAAAAATTACCTGAGACTCCGTCGCGGGTACACCGACTTTTTCTTACGGCCTCAGTGTGTGTCTATGGGGCCTTACGACAACGTAATGAAACCATGGTACGTGCATATTTCCGGCCCCAATATCGAAATCGGGGAGTGCTTTACTGCGATCGGCGAGCCAATGCATCGGGTCGAAGTCGGGGTCTGGGGAAGATCATCGGGTGAGGGGGCGATTTCAATAGGTAACGGCGTGCTGATGAGTCCGGGTACCCGGCTGAGTGCAAGTGACAAGATCACTATTGGCGATGGTGTCATGATGGCGAATGGCACCTACATTACCGACTCTGACTGGCATACAGTTTATGACCGTACTCAACGGGACGAGCGGGCCACACCGGTGGTTATCGAAGACAACGTTTGGTTAGGCGATCACGCCACGGTGCTCAAAGGGGTAACTGTGGGTGAAAATAGCGTCATTGCTGCTCGGGCAGTAGTGACCCGGGATATTCCCGCCAATGTGATTGCTGCGGGTAATCCGGCCAAAGTGGTGAAGGAACTTGATCCAGACAGAAAGATCACAACTCGCATGGACTACTATGCTGATCCGGTGGGCCTGGAGAATTTCTTCGATGAAGTCGATAAACAGGTTCTGGCAGACAATAGTTTTTGGCGATGGTTGTTTGCGGTGCTGTACCCCGCATCCAGACCGTAATTATCGGGTTTATATCAGCTGTAGTGACTCTTCCTGCAAAGCGGATAGTGGCTCGCGCCATTCAAGGATATGTTCGGCCCAGCAGGCGGGCGTCGCAGAGATAACCCAGAGTCTACGGCGTCAATGACCGCATCGGGTGTCAGTTTGTCATAAGGGTGGTGATTCAATTCAAATCCTGCGGCTCGGTTAGTAGAGCTGCGCTTTTAATCTGGGCGTATAGGCGATCACCCAGGTTGAGATCCAACTCTGATGCCGATTTTCGTGTGATACGGGCCAGCATAAACTGTTCTCCCAGTTGCAGTCGAAGCAAGACCTGGGCGTTACCGCTGGTTTCAATTTCCACCAGCGTTACGGCCAGTATGTTGAGAATACTGGAGGCTTCGGGGAGATTCCTGCAGACGCTAACATCCCGTGCAGGTATTCTGATGCGCCGCATTGAGCCCGGCTCACAGGGCAGGTGATTGACCCACAAGGTCTGCCCTTCGACATCGAGAGCGGTTAGGCCAAAGGTTTCATCGTGGTGTGAGATGCATCCCAGAGCCACGGCTGCTGCCCGTTCCTGATGCGCCAGCTGGGTGTCCAGCCGACTTGTGATTGCCAGTAGTGGACCCTGCTCTCGAAGCGTGCCTCGATCCAAAACGATTATGTGCTCAGCGAGTTGACAGATTTCCTCGATATCATGGCTTACGTATAACATGGGTAGCGCCAGTTCTTCCTGGATGGACCTGAGCGCTTGTAAACACCGATTGCGGGCGGCGGAGTCCAGATTGGCCAATGGCTCATCAAGCAGCAGCAGTTGGGGTCCGCTCAGCAGTGCACGACCGATAGCCACCCGCTGTTTTTGCCCGCCAGAGAGTTCTGCGGGACTGCGTTGCAAAAGCTCCTCCAGTTCCATCCATTGGCTTACTCGCGCCAACGTCAGGGTCGATTTGCGGCTTCGCTGCTGCGCATACAGCAGATTTTGTTTGACGGACAGGTGAGGGAATAAGCGAGCGTCCTGAAATACGAAACCAATGTCTCTTTGCCAGCATGGCAAAGTCTTGTCCCCCGATTGCCAAACTTGCTGGTTAAATAGAATTTTGCTGCCACTTTGTGCTCTACGCAGCCCGGCGATACATTCAAGCAGCGTGGTTTTCCCGCTGCCGCTTGGGCCATAGATGGCGGTAGCTCCAGACAGCGGTAGCTCGCAGGCAAGTTGCAGCGTGAATGCACTCAGCGTACAGCGAATATCCAGTGCCAAAGTGGTCATAGACGCACTCGCCAACCCGCTTCGGGATTACTTCTATAGAGCAGGAATAGTGTCACCACTGAGAATGCCACCAGACCACCGGCGAGCTGGTGGGCCTCGGTAAATCGTAGAGATTCAACGTAGTCATAGAGTGCTATGGAGAGCACCTGAGTCTCGCCAGGGATGTTTCCTCCTATCATCAGCACCACACCGAATTCACCAACAGTGTGAGCAAAACCCAGTGTTGCCGCCGCCAAAAAACTGCGCCGGCTCATGGGCACCACCACTGATCGAAACTGATCCCATGGCGTCGCTCCCAGGGTTGCCGCTGCCTGCAGTAGTTCGCCTGGCACCCGGGCGAAAGCCTGCTGCAGCGGCTGCACCACAAACGGCAGCGAGTAAAATACTGAGCCTATAACCAGCGCGCTAAAACTGAATGCCAGTCTGGTGCCGGTCAACTGTTGCCAGAGTTGACCCAGGGATGAATCGGGAGCAAACATAATTAACAAGTAAAAACCCAGTACGGTGGGGGGCAATATCAGCGGCAGCGCGACGATTGCTTCCAGCATGGCTACCACAGTGCCCTGGCGTCGCGAGAGCCACCAAGCGAGGGGTGTGCCCAGCAAAAGCAAAATTACTGTCGTTGTTCCTGCAAGAGCAACAGTTAGCCAGACGGCACTGAGAATGGAATCGTTCATGGGCAGGGATCATAGCCTGCCGCAGTGATTTTGGCCCGCGTCTCGGGGCTATTCAACCAATTAATATACGCCTGAGCGGCCGGTTTGGCTTGGCTGGCTGGTAGCAACAAGGCGTGCTGTTCGATAGCGCTGTACCAGTCTTTTGGGATCAGCGTGCCGGAGCTTCCCGCTAGCGAAAGTGGAACCAGCGCAAGATCTACATTGCCAGTGTACCAATACTGGTAGGCCTGCATTGCATTGCTGCCTCTTACCAGTTGTCGCTCTGATCCCATAGCAAACTCTGGTGAGGCGAGAACTTCCGTTGCTGCCTGGCCGTAAGGCGCAGTCACAGGGTTAGCGATGGCAACGCTCATTGAAGGGTCAGCGAGTTGGTGCAGCGAGCGATCGCCTCCTACCAGCGCCAATTTTCCTCTGGCGTAACAGAAATTTGTGGCAGGCTGTGCGGATAATTTTTCGACCAGTCTATCAATGCTGATTCGATCCGCGGCAAGGAAAATATCATAGGGGGCACCACTAAGAATCTGGTGATAGAGCCCGCCAGTAGAACCGCTGCTTAAAATTACCCTGATAGAAGTGCTGGACTCAAACGCAGGATTCAACTGCTCAAGTGTGACGCGAAAGTTCGTTGCCACGGCTACTCTGACTTCTTGACTAGCGTGAGCGGAAGCCGCTATCACAAGCAGGCACAGTAGAAGTTTTTGCATTGTTGTGGAATATCTCTCCCGTTTAGGACATCAAATTATTTGCCGGGGCCGGCGTCCTGGCAATACACCAGACCTCTACATGGGATGCACCGGCTTTGCGCAGGGCAGTTGCCAAGGCGTTGGCGGTGGCGCCGGTGGTCAGCACATCGTCAATGATGGCGATCGTGAGATTGTCACAGCGCCCCGCAACTGTAAAGGTGTCGCGTGCGAGTGCTGCGCGCTGTCTGGCGCCGAGGTGCGACTGTGATGTTTCGGCTGAGCTTCGCTTACAGCGGATCGTGCCGCTTACCAGGGGATGCTTTAATCGGGGATGGTTGTCCACCAAACCCTGTGCGAGTCGCTCGGCCTGGTTAAAGCCTCGCCACAACTGCCGCCGCCAATTCAGTGGCACTGGGACAATCAGATCTGGTGTGGCCGCGGTAAAGCCAGTTAAAAATAAATGTGTCATCAGCCCAGTCATGCGCGCATTGCGCTGGTATTTCCACTGTCCAATCAGGTACCCAATGTGCTGTTCGTAAAGCCAGGGTGCTCTTACTGCATCGAACACGGGTGGACAGCGCTGGCACGTGCCGCAGATCTGATCAGGGGCTGTGATCGTGGTGCAAAGAAATGGCAGCGGTAGGCCGCAGCGGGCGCAGGGGGAGCGATTGGGTGAAAGTGCCAGTTCGCAACGACTGCACAGTGGCACGGATGTTTTGCAGGATAGCCCACAGAGATGGCAGCGCAGTGGGAAGAGATTGTCCAGAACGCCTGTTGAAAATCTGTTAACCACGATTGCTTCTAAAGGTTGACAGGTATTGAGTTGCCTCTATCATAGGTCTTTTCCTGAATCAGCGAATGGAATTGCCATGTCCGTTACATCGTCCGTTACCTCGCCTATGCCCACTGCGGAGCCTATCCGTCACGATTGGACGCGCGCAGAAGTTCAAAGATTGTATGATCTTCCCTTTAACGATCTCCTGTTTCGGGCACAAACGATACACAGGCAATATTTTGACCCAAACCAGGTGCAGATCAGCACACTACTTTCCATCAAAACCGGCGCCTGCCCAGAGGATTGTGCTTACTGCCCGCAGAGCAATCGCTTTGACACAGGTTTGGAAGTTGAAAAGCTGATGGAGGTTGAGCAGGTACTGAAGCAGGCGCATGCGGCCAAAGCCAGTGGTGCGAGCCGCTTTTGTATGGGTGCAGCCTGGCGGTCACCGAAAAATCGGGACATGCCCTACGTCGTGGCAATGGTGAAGGGGGTGCGCGAGCTTGGTCTGGAAAGTTGCATGACGTTGGGGATGCTTACGGAAGCGCAAGCGGATGAACTCGCGGAGGCTGGCCTGGACTACTACAACCATAATCTCGATACGTCGCCCGAATACTACGGTGAGATTATCACCACCCGCACCTATAAGGATCGACTGGATACACTCGGCCATGTGCGCAGCTCCGGTATGAAAGTCTGTAGCGGCGGCATCGTGGGCATGGGTGAAGGCGAGGCTGGTCGCACTGGATTGCTGCAGCAGCTGGCCAATTTGCCCCAACACCCTGAAAGTGTGCCGATTAATATGTTGGTACGCGTCGAAGGTACTCCGCTGGCTCATGAGGAAGACCTGGATCCGTTTGAGTTTATTCGCACCATAGCCGCTGCGCGCATTATGATGCCGGCCTCCCATGTTCGGCTGTCTGCTGGTCGTGAAGAGATGAATGAGCAAATGCATGCGCTGGCGTATTTCGCCGGTGCTAACTCTATCTTCTATGGCGAAAAACTACTGACCACAGCTAACCCTCGGGCTAACTCGGATATGGCGTTGTTCTCACGCCTGGGTATCGAGCCGGAGCGATGCGCTGTATCAGAGGCGCCGGCAACCCCAGACCCACGCTTTTACGACGCCGTCTCAAGTCATGCAAGCCCCGTTGGTAATGTCGCTCATTAGCGGGCTTACAGCGGTCAGGCTTCTTTATCCCTTTAAGTGTAAGTAAGTGCCCACTATCGTGAATTAAATGTCCTCGGTTATAACTGCAGTAACTGTCCTGACAGGAAAAAAGCCCTAAAAGATATTTGACATTGGGGTAGTTATGCGGAAAATGTATGCACCGAACACATAGGCCTAGCCACAGCGACCGTGCTGAGTTGAAACGGCCATTACGAGGTGCCATCCCATGCTAGCTTACAAAGCCCCTTTGCGGGATATGAATTTTGTTATGCACGAACTGCTCGAAGCCGAGTCGTTCTATCAGTCCTTGCCGGGATATGAAGAGGCAACCGCCGACCTTATGACTGCCATCGTCGAGGAAGGCGCTAAATTTGCGGAAAATGTGCTGTCTCCCCTCAATCAAAGTGGGGATGAAGAGGGCTGCACGTGGAGTGAAAAGGGGGTTAAAACGCCCTCCGGCTTCCCGGAAGCGTATAAGCAGTATGTCGATAACGGCTGGGCTGCTCTGTCTGCGGGCGTTGAGTACGGCGGTCAGGGAATGCCCAACCTGGTAGGTATCGTCAATAATGAACTGGCCGGGACTGCCAACTGGTCCTGGCTCATGTATCCCGGGCTGAGTCATGGTGCACTCAAGACCATTGAAGAGCATGGAGATGAGGCGCAGAAGCAGAAATACCTGACACGACTGGTTGATGGTCACTGGACTGGCACCATGTGCCTGACGGAGTCCCATTGTGGCAGTGATCTCGGTTTACTGCGCACCAAAGCGGAGCCCCTTGCCGATGGTAGCTATGCCCTTACGGGTACGAAAATCTTTATCAGTGCCGGTGAACACGATATGGCGGAGAATATTATCCATATCGTTCTGGCCCGCCTACCGGACGCGCCGGCGGGAACCAAGGGAATTTCCTTGTTCATTGTTCCCAAGTTTAATGTTGCCGAGGATGGCAGTCTGGGTGATCGCAACGCGGTTCACTGTGCCTCGATCGAAAAGAAAATGGGTATCAAGGCATCAGCGACCTGTGTGATGAACTTTGACGGCGCCAAAGGCTATTTGATTGGCCCCGAAAATCGTGGCCTGAACTGCATGTTTACCTTTATGAATACAGCTCGAATTGGCACGGCAATACAAGGCCTGGCGCATGCGGAGTTGTCTTACCAGGGCGCGTTGGAGTACGCCCGCGAACGCCTCTCCATGCGCAGCTTGACCGGCCCGAAGAACCCTGACGGTCCCGCAGATCCGATCATAGTCCACCCCGATGTGCGGCGAATGCTGCTGACCCAAAAAGCCTTTGCCGAAGGCAGTCGCGCGTTTATCTATTACCTGGCGCAACTTGGCGATATCGTTGATGTGGCCGACGAAGAGCGTGCCAAAAAGGCCGATGACCTGATGGCGCTGCTGACACCGATTGCCAAGGCTTTTATCACCGAGGTTGGTTACGAATCTGCGAACATCGGAGTGCAGGTCTATGGTGGCCACGGCTTTATCAAGGAGTGGGGCATGGAGCAGATTGTCCGTGACGCTCGCATTGCCATGTTGTACGAGGGCACTACCGGTATCCAGGCCATGGACCTCATCGGTCGTAAGGTGTTGGGCAGTGGCGGCCAGATGCTGATGAATTTTACCCAGATGATCGGTGATTTCTGTGACGCCAACCCTGATGAGGCGGATGCCAAATTTATCAGCGAACTGTCGATCTTTAAGGATGAGTGGCTGGAAATGTCGCTCAAAATCGGCGAACGTGCCATGGAGGATGCCGATGAAGCAGGCGCTGCAGCTGTTGATTATATGATGTACAGCGGTTACGTCACTCTGGCTTTCTTTTGGGCAAAAATGGCGGTTCTCGCTCGCCAGAAGATCGCTCAGGCAGACGGTGATGTGTCTTTTTATGAAGCTAAACTGATGACCGCGCGTTTTTACTTTGACCGTATTTTGCCGCGTACTCTGGCGCACAAAAAGTCGCTGGAATCCGGTGCTGAAAATTTGATGGAAATGCCCGAAGCACTGTTCGATTTCTAAGCGGATGAGGGCCGAGAATATCACGCTTAAAGGGTGACATTCTCGGCTTCTGGAGCGAGAATAGAAGTTGGTTTTTTCCCAGTTATTTATTATGTCTGAGCAAAATGATAGTCAGCGTCCGGCTGAAGAAAATCGGCTTAATCCCGAAGATCAAGCCAAGGTCGACGTGTTTGTGTCCACCGGCATTAACTCGGTAGAGCGTAAGTCTTTCAAGCCCTTACGGTTGTTAATAATCTTGTCAGCAGTAGTGATTTTACTCAGTATTTTAAGTCAGTTACTGGCAAAGTGGGGCGGCATTTACTAGACCGTCGGCGAAGCTTAAGTGCTTCTATAGAGTCGCCTCCGTCAATAACCCGGTGTGTGGCGCAGCCTGGTAGCGCACTTCGTTCGGGACGAAGGGGTCGGAGGTTCGAATCCTCCCACACCGACCAAATAAACTTCAATTTAATCAATAGGTTATAAAACAATACGTCTTTGATGTAGCTGCGGCCTTTCTGGCCGGACTGCATATGGACTGAAGAATGCCTTAAGCAGCTACCTGTTCTTCACCTCTTTGTTGCCTGTTCGTTTCCTAATTGAATCGTCTAGGAAAGCCTAGGGGGGCGGGGAGGGAACTACAGACGGCCATCGCGGGGGGTGCCACTGCCACTTGAGAAAGTGGGATTTTGAGTTCCACACCTTTACCTTGAACGGACACCCCTGTGTCTATATCCGTCTTGATCCGAGTTCTGTATTTTAAAAAAGAGTGGAATTTGAATACACGTCTACGAACTTATGAGCCCGTTCTTTTATTATTCATCTTCGCTAGATGAAGGAGTCATGGATCGCACGTAAAAGAGCAAGCCGATAGTGGCGATATTAATAAGGAACCACACCTCTCTTACTAGGTGCAGTGGCTCGATGGGGTTATAGACTACTGCCGCCGCACCCAGTGTCCACCCAAGACCCTGCAGTTTGGATTGCCATGCTGTGTACGCTAGGAAAGCAAGATACCCGCACATTACGACCCTCAGTAACATGTAATAGGCGTATGGCAGCGGTAATAGCGCGATGCCCAGAGCAGCCATGGCCCATCAAAAGATTACTATTAGTCTGCATCTTGAATCCCCTCATGTAGCTCGATACGTTCAATGCTCCGCAATGATAGTTGATTGTTTGTTGCGGTATGCCCAGACGAGGACACTGACAGATACTACGATGCTAATCACTGTATGGAGTCCGTCAACAAAGCTTTCTGCTTCGAGGATCATGGGCGATGTCGAGATGCACAACATAGTCGTAGACCAAAAGAGAACCATCGGATTTGCTTTAGGCAACCAACTTGAACACATATGGTTCGAGACAAGTACGCCATAGAAAGCAGCTTCCGCTATAACGATTAATGCGAGCTCTCCCAAGAAGCTAGTAGGCAGACCGTAATTTAGAAGGAGCATAAGAGCGCTTGCGATAATGGCTATAGCCAGTAATGCGAGAGTTTGAAGTGCTGCTTTACATATAGTTACACCAGACAAAAACACACTTGTATACCGAATGGATACCAAATGAGGGGCTTAGAGTCCCCAGAAAGCCCCCGACAGCCTGCGTTGGTGTACATAAAGGTGCATAGACTTTGCAGGACACCCCGTCGATAGGACCCCGGGAGGGGGTAAACACCCTGCAATTATCGGGTTGTTGCTGCCTAGGTACATGAGAAGTCATTTTGAAAAAAGTAGGCACAAAAAAGCCCAGCTTTCACTGGGCTTCATGGGTAACTCAGTCCGTTAGCTAGTTACGCAGGCGTCTAAATCCAACTAGCGTGATAAGACCTGAGAGGATGGCTAGTGCTAGCCAGGGGAGCGTTGGGACCGGCACAGTCAGGTTCGGGTTGCCGGCGCTTGCCAGTGCTATTCCCTCAAAACCTCGTGAAAATACTGACAATAACGTCGCCGCGCCGGTCGTATAGTCAACAGTATAAAAACTACTTGTATCTTCATCGAGCAGATAGAGCGTGTCCGTGTTCGCGTCGTAGGTTAACCCAGTTTGTTCACCTTCTATGCCTATGCCAGGACCCAGAGGCCCGATAGTCGTGGCCTTTCCGGTCGTCACATCAATGGAGTACAAGTTAGGGGCCGCATCGTTGTCGGGAGAACCATAAAGTGTTGACCCAACAAAAGCGCCACCACTGAGGCCCTCACCAGTAGTATCCGGATTATCGTAATCAGTAGCTATTACGGTGGCAGCCCCCGTAGTTTTATCAACGCTGAGCAAACCGTCACTGGTGACTAGATATATATTCCGACTGCCATCAATCGCCATCCCGCTATTACCGGATTCTTGACCAAGCAGTCCAATCAGCGTCGCGGCTCCAGAACCAGTATCAACCGTATAGAGCCCACCGTCGTCCGCCGCCAAGTACAGCGTACCAGACGTCGGGTCAACCGCCAGTGCTTCTACGTCTGATTCATCTTCGTCGGTAATCCCCAAATCACCTATCAGCGTATCAACACCGGTAGCTAAATCTACAGAGTATAAATTACCGTTCGATTCAGCGTACGCCAATGGCTGCGCCCAAGCTCCGGTAGCTCCCAATAGAGGCGATAGCAATGCGAAAATGCAAAGCTTCTTAAACAACAAGTCGTACGTCTGCATATCGGTCTCTGAGGAATTATTGAGGTTTGGTTCTTTCGGAGTTTACGCAATCAACATGCCCAAAAAAAAGAACCGCCATGAAAGTGAAGATCATGATCAATTGCAGAAGCAAGTTAAAGACTTGCGGCAGCGTGTGTACCAGTTACGACTTGTAGCATGATATTTTGAAGAAGGCAAATGAACTGTTAAAAAAAAGACCAAGGCGTCAGTCACGAGATTCTGACAAATAAAGAAAAAACAAACCTGATTGACGCCTTACTCGACACCTATCGTCTCAAAGAGCTTCAGGAAGACCCTAAGAACTGGGCTATAAATGGCACAGAGATCGGCTTAGAGGATTTGTTGAGGGCTCCGACAAGCATAACGGACAAATACACATCGTCATGGGCTTGCCGAGAAAGGTAGGATTCAACTTACTCAATACATAAGTTTTATTGTTTTAAGCTCATGATGTTTAGCATCTGTTGGTTTGTTCTTCATCGTGTCTTCTATAGGGATGTTAAGCTCCTAGTATCTAAAAGAGTAGAGCGTAATTGATCTTAAGCAATCTAGATATTGTTCTTTTACAGGTGCTTCGCAGGATTCAAGGCTTGCAGCCTTAAAGATCCGCTGTTCTTCTAGATATCTGTATATCCCTCATAACCGGAAACCAATTGGGCTAGTGTGATTATAAGGCCAGTCAATCCAATGCCTAATAGAGATGAAGCCATGCAGAGAGTTCTATGTCCTGATATCCCCTTTCACCTCACTAGAGACATTCACTGCTGGTTATTTAGTGAGCGATAATTAGCATCGCACTAATTCAGATATTTACTCATTAGGGATGGTCGTGAGTGATAGTGCTTTCATTGGCATGCGCACTACTGGCCGATCTTGCGTATATGACTGCCCTCCTTAGGAAAGTTGATTGAGGCGATTTACTCAGCCGAATCTGGCACCTTTGCTCTCCTCAGCGTCTGTTCTTTTTGTAGCTCTGTAAAAGTCCACCAGCTAAGATATTCATCAACCTTGAAGCCACCGAAATCCTCCTCCCAGCTAGCGTTTTCGTAAGTTGAAAACACTGCAGATGTCCAAAGGGCGGTACCCTCCTCATTGCATCGCAGCGTATACTTGCTTCCACTGGAGTACTCAGTAGATGTCTCAATCTTACTGTCTGGTGGACAATTTGTTAAATATATTGCTTCTGCACGCAGACTGCCATCTCTCATAATGTCAGCCACAACCTGATAGTTTTCTTTAATATATACGCGCCTCAGACTGGTCTTCTGAGAACCATCTATCATGTGTCCGGTCTTCTTTTGAATCCTCATTTCGTCGTTATGCCATCCCCAGCCAGCCTCACCGCCGAAGGCCAATTCTGCGGCTTCTTCCTGTTTCTCTTGGTAATAAACATAACCGAAGATTCCGAGCTTGATTACCACCGCAGCAATAAGAAGCAGGCCCAGAAGTTTCAATATTTTTTTGATTAGCCCAATATTCGTACATCTTTTTACTTCGCTGTCTTTTTCAAAAACATTATCACATGCGCCAAAAAGAATCCTGTTAGGAGGGCTGAACAGTCTGGTAAATGAGGTATGTCTAACCACGGCATCTTATGCCGCTGTCCCTTGGTGCCCTATCTCGGCTTGGTAGCAAGGCACGGGGATCACTGGCATATCGACAAGCCACGCTCGCCCTATTCGGCATCGGACTCGCTGGCCTTGGTTGGTCAAGGCGCAAGAAAGCGTAAAGAACTCCTGATGTACAGCCCTCACATGACGGGGGCTTTTTTATGCCTGAAATTTGGGGTGGCTAATGTCTCAAGTTAGGCGAAAGCGGACGTTGTCTGCATCGTCGCTGATAGCTAACACCCGCTATGCCATTAAGTCAGCAACAGCCTTCCTGTTCTCTTCCTGCAACAAACCTATGTAATGCCTCTCGGTGACCGTCACAGAACTATGCCCCATAAGCCTCGCGACTCTCAGGGAGTTAACACCGTTACTAATGAGCTTACTGCCAAAGGTTCTGCGCAGGCCATGAAAGCCTGTAGGCTGTAGGCCAGCGTCTTTAACCAGTTTATTCCAAGCAGTCTTAATGCTGGTCATGTGCTTACCCTTCTTGTTGGGGAACACTGGAGCCTTAGACTGTGTCGCTATACCTTGCTTCTCTAGCCAGTCCTTCGGGACGAAGGGGTCGGAGGTTCAAATCCTCCCACACCGACCAAAATTCCGAGGTATGTATCGACTGAAGAGCGTTAGTCTGAGTCTTCAGTGTGTGCCATTAACCAAAAAAAGCCGCTGAAGCCGGCGAGCGCCTGGGCCAGCAATGTTCGGGTCTTGGCCATTAGCAAATTCTCAAGTAAATTCGCAGAGCCCAGATCGGCGATGAAGATAGACATGGTGAAGCCAATACCGCCAAAGGCTATGGGGGATACCCACGTTAGCGATACCCACTTAGGGCTGCTTACACGGCTTCCAGAAAAGGGCCGTCGACACAAAGCCTGCGGCCGTCAGGGGTTGCGCAGGAACCACAGATACCGACGCCGCACTTGGTTAAATAGTCGATGGCACTATAGATTTGCCGGTCTTCACAGAACTCTCGCTGCACTGCGATTGCCGCGTGCACCATAGCTTCGGGGCCGCAATTGTAAAACACCAGCTGTTCTCGCTCAGTTGGCTTCATGTGCTGTAGCCGCTCGCGCAGTAGCTCGGTGACGAAGCCCTGGTAGCCCTCGCTACCGTCATCAGTGGCCACATGAACCTGGGCTACCTGTCGGCATTCCTCCAGGTAGTAGAGCCGCTCTGCGGTACGTGCACCAGTGAAGATCTCGGCGTTGCCAAAGTCCCTTGCCGCCTGGTAAACCGCCGCTAGCCCTGTGCCGCCGGCAACCGCCATGATTTTCTGATCCTCACCAGGCGCTATGGGGATGCCGTGGGGGCCTCGAACGTAAGCCTCGGTGCCCACTGGCAGACTCATCAGCGCATGGGTGAAGATACCAACGTCGATGACCACGAGTGAAAATGGGTCGTCAGTAAGTGCCGAGAAGGGCTTCTCGCCAATCCCGGGTAGCCACAGAAAGACAAACTCTCCAGCCTGTACGTTGATTTTGCGGTCGAAGACCAGAATTGTAATGTCGTCACACACGCGCTTGTTTTCCACCAGCTTTACCGGTCGATATGCCATGTCCACGTCGTAGCGAATGTGGGTTTCCGCCTTGTTCTGGCGACTTACCATGTCCTGTTCCAAGGCAGTAAAGTAGTCGGAAATCTCCTGAGTGGTGAGCCCAATCAGAGACGAGCCGATGCTAATCACGGACGCTCCCGCATCGAAGAAGGCACGCACATCGTCGGCACTGCTGACGCCGCCGCTAGCGATGATAGGCAGATCGCTGACGGCGGCAATTTCACGCACGCATTTAAGAGCAAGCGGTAGGATGCCTTTACCCGACATACCGCCTTCGCCATTGCTGAGCACGGGCTCACCGTAGGCAGAAGTGAAACCGGGTCCGACTGTGTTGATTGCACAGAAGCCATCGGCACCACCTTCCTCTGCGGCTTTGGCAATATCGGCTATGGAGGGGGTGTTGGGCGTGAGCTTGGGAATGACGGGAATATCGACAACCGCTTTGACCGCTGCCACGATGGCCCGCACCATTTCAGGGTCCTGTCCCATCGCCATACCGTAGCCCTGTGCGTGTGGGCAAGACAGATTGAGCTCAAGTCCATCTGACACCGGCGCCAGAATTTGAGCGACCGCGACAAATTCCTCAATGCTGCTGCCAAATATGGAGGTCAGCAAGAAACGATCCTCGGGCACCCTCAATGCCGACATGAGCTCCAGTGATTTTTCAGCCCCCGGGTTGGTCAGGCCTACTGCATTAACGAAACATCCCGGCGCGTACTGGCTGAGAACGGGTTCGCGATTACCGTCTCTGGGCTTGAGTCCGATACTTTTGGTGGTCACCACCCCAACTTGCGGCATGTGATCAAAGATATGTTGGATGATCGGCGTAGCGGTGGTCACAATACCCGAAGGTATAGTGAAGGGCCCCGAGAGGGTCTTGCCAAAAAATTCAATATTCAATTTCAGAACCAGCCTGGAGGTCTCGCGAGACCGAAAAATGATGGTGCAATTATACGGCTGTTGCCCCCGGCTCTACAATTGCAGGCCGGGGTAATGCACTTATCAGGTGCCGCAAAATGTGGCGCTCACGCGTTCTTCGTCGCGTGGCGGCTGTGCATAGCGGGAGTCTGCAGGCTCGAATTCAAAGGGCTGGGATAATCTTTCCACCAGTGCGTGAAAAGGCTTGAAGTCGGCGTGGTCAACAGCGGCACGAATAATCTCTTCCACGAGATGATTGCGGGGTATATACACTGGGTTTGCTGCGTACATCTGCGTTTGTCGTGCAGCTGGTGCAGATTCTTCTTTCGCCAATCGCTGCTGCCAACGCGCCAACCACGTCTGCATGGAATCCGGGAATTGATAGATGTCCGTGATAGAGGGGTTGCTCGATTTGGGATACGCAAGGTCAGCCAGATGTCTGAATGTTAATGTGAAATCAGCTCGGGACTGCGCCATCAGGTCGAAAAGCTCTTCAATAAGATGGGTATCCTCAGCTTTTATTTCACTGAGGCCGAGTTTTTTGGCCAGGCCTGCGGTGTGGGCATCCATGAACAGACCGGGATAGCTGTCGATTGCTCCCTGAGCCAGTTCGACCGCCGTATCAGTATTATGATGAAGCAGAGGCAGTAAGCACTGCGCCAGACAGCTCAGGTTCCAGTGGCCGATGCCGGGCTGGTTTTTGTAGGCATAGCGACTGCCTTGATCGATCGAGCTGAATACTGTGTCAGGGTGGAATCCGTCCATGAAGGCGCAGGGACCATAGTCTACGGTCTCGCCACAGACCAGCATGTTGTCGGTATTCATAACACCATGAATAAAGCCAAGTAACTGCCATTTGGCGATGAGTCTGGCCTGTGCTGCAATCACCGACCGGAGTAGCGCCAGCGGACGATTCTCGGCGTCGAGTTGCTCTGGATAATGGCGTTCCAGCACATGATCCGTGAGGATAGTTAGCGCCTCGGTATCCTTTTGCGCAGCAAAAAACTGAAAAGTGCCGATGCGGATATGACTGCTGGCTACTCTGGCTAATACGCCGCCAGGCTCAAACTCTTGCCTTACAACCTGCTCGCCCGTTGTCACCGCTGCCAGCGCTCTCGTCGTCGGCACGCCCAAAGTATGCATGGCCTCGCTGACTATATATTCGCGTATCACCGGACCCAATGGCGACCGACCATCGCCGCCTC
>JBLIEI010000030.1:0-51836 GCA_047633055.1 Halieaceae bacterium
GCCCTACTGAGCTTAACTACCCTGGCTGCGGTGGCTTCTGCCGAGGGCACGAGTAACGCCGCGAAAGATTAATCTCCCTATGCCGGAACGACCCAGCCCACCAATGTTTATCGGGGTGATTCGCCGTCGCACACCGGGCTCTCTTTAGATGCGGGCCTGTTCGGCAATACTTTGGTTCCTGATGACGCCTACCGCTTTGCGCGCGGTCAGGAAATAACATCCTCCACGGGCATACCGGTCAAACTGCCTCGCCCTCTCGACTGGATGGTACTAACTGATCACACCGACTTAATGGGTTTTGCGGCTGACATACAGAGCGGCACACCCAACATTGTTGCTAGCGCAAACGGCAAGGAGTGGCACGAGGGATTTGTGAACGGCGGAAAAGAGACCGGAGCAGCGGCATTCGATCTCATTAGCCATTTTGCACAAATGAAATTACCTGCAGAATTGGTCGCTGATTACGAAAACCGGGATGTAGGCAACCTCGATATTTCTCAGCTGAAAAAGCCAGTGATGCTTAGAGGTGACTACGCACGTGAAGCACTAAAGCAAGGTTTGGCGCTTGCAGCCAAATTAGGTTACGACCCTTACAAATTTGGCTTTGGCGGTGCCACGGATAGTCATACATCACTGGCAACGGCCGATGAGGATAACTTTTTCGGCAAGTCATCCAGCGTTGAGTCCTCTGCGGATAGAATTAGCCACCCGTTCGTTTCGTCCGAAATAGGAACGTTTGAAGGTTATACACTGGTAGCCTTTGGCTATACAGGTATCTGGGCTCACGAGAATACTCGAGGCGCCTTGTTTGATGCGATGGAAAGACGGGAAACCTACGGGACAACTGGCCCGAGAATGACAGTGCGTTTTTTTAGCGGATGGGATTTTAGTAAGAAAGACCTGCATGCAAATAATGCTGCCTTACTGGGGTATGAAAAAGGCGTTCCAATGGGCGGAGACCTAAAAAAAGTGGACGGCAAAAAAGCACCGAGCTTTTTGGTTTCAGCGTTACGTGACCCTCAGAGCGCCAACCTGGACAGGATCCAAGTCGTAAAGGGCTGGATGGACGAGAAAGGCGAGCTTCACGAACGAAGCCGAATTCGTGGGACAGGAGAGAGCCTATACCTCGCCCATTGGGTATTCGCCTAAATAATTAGATTTTTCCATTTCTCGCAATTTTCTTAGCGTAAGCAAACCTGACTGACACGCCGCTGGCGGATTTTATTTTGCTGATAGCCCGCCGGATGTCGTGCGATCATAATTAAGCAAATTACGATCTCAGGTTGAACTTTGTCAGTTGTTATATACTCACAGTGCTTACAGAGATATAACTGCACTATGAAGGAGATAGACCTTGAATAACGAACGCGATGAAACCTTGAATGATGATAGCCGCGACGATGGACTGCAGGTTGACCCGACAGATCGCCTAACCGAGCGCCCGGAGAAAGGCGGCTTGAACCCATTGTTAATACTGGGAGTGATGGGCCTGATTGGTGTAATCGCGGTCTTATATTTTATGACCGGCAAAGATACGGAGCCGACGCCGCCATTGCCTGCGCCCACAATGATAGAGCCTGCGCTGCCGCCAGCGCCTGATATTCCTGAGGCGCAGCCAGAGCCAGAGCTCGCACTGCCACTGACCGATGATCCAGAGCCAGAGCCAGAGCCAGAAGGGCCTCCGGTAACATTGGAAACCAGTGATGAACCCGTTCGGAAAGAATTGGCTAAGGCCGGATCATCGGACCTGTTGAGTGCGGCGTTATCAAATACCGATCTGATCCAACGAGGCACGGGACTGATTGACGGATTCAGTCGGGGCTTGGTACTGACCAAGATTCTACCGCTTGCACCACCCACGGGGAAATTCAGCACTATCGAGCAGGGCGACCAGATTCTTATCGACCCAGTCAGTTATGACCGCTACGACGCGAACGCCGCGGCGATCGCGGCACTAGATACAGAGCAATTGGTGGCAAGCTTTCACACCTTCAGACCCCTGCTGGAACAGGCTTATGCCACTCTGGGCTATCCCAAGAATGATTTCGACAATGCGTTGATCCGCTCGCTGGATAAAATCATCTCAACGCCGGAAATTGAAGGTGATATTGCGATTGCCAAGAAGGAGTCTGTCTACATTTTCGTCGATGCTGAACTGGAACGCCTGTCGGCATTGCAAAAGCAACTTCTGCGTATGGGGCCAGATAATATAGCGCTGCTGAAACAACAGGCTATGGCACTGCGGGCGGGGCTACTCAAGCAGTAAGCCGTTTCACAGGAGGTCACTCATCGGGTGTATACCAGATGGGTGACGACCAAGCCCTTTCCTGTATTACCGGCCGATGCTCATCGGCACAGCACCCCTTGTAACCGAGACCTATACTGGCTGGTTTATCACAGTCCACAGCAGCAGCGACACACATACGTTGCGACCAGCGACAGCTCGGATTCTCCAACACTCGGGAGTAATAATAGGCCGCTTGTGATGCGTCAAAATCCGGATCCGTCCACACGGCACACAAATTGGCAAAACCAATGCCGCTGGTAGCGCAGGTTGCGGGGTCAACAGTAGCGTCACTATCGGCAGTGCCGGCAACATCGGTAACTTGCTCTTGTCTAGCGCCGTGTTCATCAATCCAACTTTTGATAACCTGAATACGCTGCAACGGCATACTCGGCCTGCCGATTACTCCCGCGTCCTGACTCGCTGCAGCCAAAAATTTCGGCGCTCCCACTTCGCCAGAGCGCAATAGCGTGCCGCCCATAGCAACACCGCGAGCATAAGCCTGCTCCAACCTGTCGGGCGATGAACACAACTCGTCATCATAGTGCCAGCCACCAAAAAACCGACTGATAATTCGCGGACCGCTGGTGGCGTAGGCTTCTTTGCGCCGCATCGCGTCGAACAACGAGGCACGTTTATTCTGCTCAGCCCACAGCACGGCCAGACCGCCCGGGTTGTATTCCAACTTATCGGGCAAGCCGGGCGGGATCGTTTTACCGGCTGGCGTGCCAGCGCCGCCATGACCCAGAAAGCGATCCTCCTCGACAGCACCGGGCGTACCCAGATGAGTATCCGAACTAGCAATCAAGCCAAATTTAAACGGATTGGTAGCGAGCGATTTTTCCAGCAGCATGCCGTCATTGAGCGCTTTACGCACAAACCCCGTATCCGGCTTCGGGGGATTATTGCGGCCTACAATATTGTCTCTGGGGAGCTGCTCAAAAGCACACAGTTCATCTTCCGTTACCCCCTGCTGAAAGTAACACTCGGAAGCGCCTTTATGTTGCATAATCTCGACCAAAGGCTCATAGCGTGCCCGGGTAGCCGCGTAAACCGAATCAATAGGCTTACCGTCATCGCGCACCGAATCAAACATATAGCCGGCACTCAGATTAGCGTTGTGTGGAATCACCAGAGAATCACAACCCTGTCCGGCGCCACCACAGTATTTATCGAGACTCGCCCACAATCGCTCTGGTGAGGGTGCATCAATAAAACTGACTGGTAATTCGGGAACCCGCTCATTGAGAAACACCACATTACGGTGCAGGTTGCCGCCACTGAGACCCTGCATGCCGGTCCACTCATAGCCGACAAATGTCGTAAAACTGCAGTCTGAACTACTGTCGTTGTACTGCGCCGCGGCTTGCTGCATCTCAACCCAGGGCTCGAGAGTGGCAGCACGACAGTCGTCGCCGTCCGGACCACAAAACCCCAGATGTGTTTTACGAATTGTTGCTGTGAAATTGAACAGGTAGTAGGCAGCACGGGGCCAGTTACGGTAAAGCCGACATTGCCATGAACGGTAACCCTGGAGTTCAGGGCTGGAGCACATGTTGACCTCTCCGATCAACTCGGCGTGATCGGAAACCATCGCAAAATCCAGTGGGCGGCTCAATTGCAACGAGCGCAGCGGCTCTCCGTCGGCGGTCCACGGCTGTATACCAACGGCCTCGCCCTGCGCGAATCGATAGGCCTGAGCTGGCGTAGTCCGCGTACCCTGGGTACTGGCGTCCAACGAGTAACGGGTATGCACGTGTAAATCGCCAAAAAATGGCTGCTTCAATGGGACAGTTGAACTGCAGGGTTCGATCTGCAGTTTTTGCGGGACAATGGTGGGGGTGGTCATCTGAGCGGCGGCGCAGGGAGCCAGAATAAGTACAAAACAGAAACCCCAAGCTACCAGGCCAGCTTTTTGGAGCGATCGAAACGCCGCCTTCACACCGGAGCGCCTATTTCGGTTGCGACCAGTTCGGTGATTATTCCCCGCAACCAAATATTGGATGGATCGTCTTGCGCACTACGTGACCAGTAAAGATGCCACTCCAGGGAAGCCACCTGCAGCGGCAATGGTGCAACGTGCAGGTCCAATTGTCTGGCCAGTACCCCCGGCACCGCCCATAAAAGATCAGTCTCTCTCACAATTCGGGCGGCGACGAGGTAACTCTGCACTCGCATCGCGATAGATCGGGTAAGCCCCTTCTTGCGCAGCGCAATATCCACATGGCCCAGACCTTCACGGCGGCTGGACACATGTAAATGCTGCGCTTCCAAGTAAGCCTCGAGTGACGACGTGGTACCCGCGATCGGGTGCCCGTGCCGCATCGCCAATACATAGGGGAATTCCGTTAACGGCATGGAACGTAGTTCCTTACTGGCAGGAATCGCAATATCCAACAGGATGTCTAGCAGGCCATCCTTTAACTCCTCAGCGGCGTCATCTCGCTCAACGTAGTAACTGGTTAAAAAGACCTTAGGCGCCAAGGTCCTCACCCTGTCGTGCAGCCCAGGTAGAACCAGCGCTTCAGCGAGGTCATTCATACCCACGCGAAGTACCCGGTCGGAACTGGCGGGATCGAAGCGGGCGTTGAGATCAACACTTTGCCGTAACAAACTCATAGCAAGTCGCACATCGTCAATCACGCTATCCGCCGCCGGTGTCGGGATCATGCCCTCGGAGGAGCGAACAAACAGAGGGTCGTCAAAAGTATCACGCAGTCTTGCAAGCGCATTGCTCACCGCCGGCTGAGAGACACTTAAAAGTCTGGCCACACGGGTTACATTGCGCTCACGATAGATAGCATCAAATATCACGAACAAATTAAGATCGATCTTATCGAGGCGCATAAGCACTGACCACTATTATTTAAATGAATATCACTACATAAATATAATAAATTATATTTATGTAGTGATGCTATCTATACTTGCGCTTGCTATCTTTTATATTTCATCTCGCAAGGTATTCAGCATGTACACATTCAGCCAGCAATCGCAGAACTATCAAGCACAAGTCAGCGCCTTCATGGACGAGCATATTTATCCGAATGAGGCCGTATACGCGTCACAATTGCACGCGAGCGAATCCCGAAATAGCTACCTCCCAATCATGGATGAGCTGAAAGACAAAGCAAAGGCGACCGGCTTGTGGAACCTCTTTGTACCGCCCGGGTTAGCTGAATTTTGCGAGCACGAGGGGCTAAGCAATTTCGAATACGCGCCGCTGGCAGAAATTATGGGCCGGGTTCTGTGGTCGCCGGAGGTCTTCAACTGCAATGCCCCTGATACTGGCAACATGGAGGTGTTTATGAAATATGGCACGCCGGAGCAGCAGGACCAGTGGCTACGGCCCCTGCTAAATGGGGACATTCGATCCTCTTTCGCCATGACCGAGCCACAGGTGGCCTCCTCCGACGCCACTAACATCGAGATGAGCATCACTCAAGATGGCGATGAATGGGTACTGAACGGGCGCAAGTGGTTTATTACCGGCGCTATGTACGAGCGCTGCGGAATTTTTATCGTAATGGGAAAGTCCGACCCGGACAATAGCAACCGTCACTTGCAGCAATCGCAGGTGCTGGTGCCAGCGGGTACACCCGGTCTGAATATTATTAGACCTTTAACTACCCTTGGCTATGACGATGCGCCGATAGGACATGCAGAAATTGCCTTCGATAACGTGCGGGTGCCGCTTGGAAATATCCTGCTCGGGCCCGGACGGGGATTTGAGATTGCTCAGGGCCGTCTTGGGCCGGGCCGTATCCATCACTGCATGCGCCTAATCGGCTGTGCGCAACGGTCACTTGAACTGACCTGCCAACGGGTTACATCGCGGTCCGCATTTGGCCGCACTTTGGGCGAGCAGCAGTCGGTACGAGAAGATATTGCTACCTCGTTCGCGGAGATCGAAATGGCCAGGCTTCTGGTGCTGAAAACCTGCGCCAAAATGGATGAAGTCGGCCCCAAGGGTTCTATGGATCTCATTGCGGCCAGCAAAATCAGCGTACCGCTCATGGTGCAGAATATTATTGATCGCTGTATGCAAATGCATGGCGCTGGTGGCCTGACCGAGGACTACTGTATGGCGGAAGGGTTCAACTACGCCCGCTGGTGCCGCCAGGCTGACGGCCCCGATCAGGTTCACCAAATGGCGTTGGGCAAGCAACTCATCAAACGCTATGGCATGGACACCTGAGACGCGCAAACCGGCAACGTGTTGGAGATACTCTATCCACATTGGATCTGGGGGACCCTGGCCCAAATATTTACACTCCGCCACCTCCCAGTGAGCGGGTAAAAGAAGCTACAATACTCCGCTTTGATTAGCTACGACATAGGCAATTGGCACGTAACATGGCACGCGAAATAACCCTTCAGGCCGCCGCACAAGCGGAACAGCGCCCTCTTCCACTTGACCCGGTTTTTGGCTCAGTTTTTTCTGATCATATGTTTGTGCAGACATTCAATCCGAGCGAAGGTTGGCACAACGCCAGTGTGAAACCATTGGCGGACCTGCCTTTGCACCCCGCTGCGGCTGTTTTGCACTACGGGCAGGAAATATTCGAAGGCATGAAGGCTTACCGCCGACCTGACGGTGATATCAACCTGTTCCGTCCCGAGGCCAATTTCAAGCGCTTCAACGAGTCAGCCACTCGTCTGGTGATGCCCACAGTTGATCCGAATTTTCATCTGGAGGCTTTAAAGACACTGCTTCGCCAAGATAGTCGATGGGTACCGCCAGAGCCCGGATCGTCGCTGTATATCCGTCCCGCCATGATAGCCGTTAGCCCAAAACTGGGGCTCGGCGCTAGCACCGAATATATGCATTTCATTATCACCGGACCCGTAGGCCCTTATTTCAAAGGTGGCTTCAACCCGGTTTCCGTTTACGTGAGCGACGACTACCGGCGCGCGGTGATTGGCGGTGTCGGTGAGGCCAAAACCGGTGGCAATTATGCTGCAAGCCTTCACATGAGTGAAAAGGTAGCGAAATCTGGATACACTCAGGTCTTGTGGCTGGACGCTATTCACGGTAGGTACATAGAAGAAGTCGGTGCAATGAACATCTGCTTCGTCTACGACAATGGCAGCATCGTTACACCCCGATTAAGCGGCAGCATCTTGGCCGGTATAACACGGGACTCCCTGCTCAAATTGGCACCGACCATGGGATTCGAAACCACCGAAGCACGTCTTGATATTCATGAGGTTTTGGCTGACATCGAGTCGGGAAAAATAACCGAGGTTTTTGGCTGCGGAACGGCGGCGGTCATTTCCCCTGTAGGCGCACTACACTTTCGCGGGAAAGACTACTATGTGAACACCAATGAGAGCGGGCCTATAGCGCAAGCGCTATTCGATAAACTGACCGGTATTCAGTACGGCACCAGTGAAGATTCTTTTGGCTGGACCCAGGTCGTCTCAAGCTAAAAAAAGCGGACCTTGCTTTACGCTTCGGTAATGGGTTTAGAGCAAACTCAGGTAGTGATCCTGATCAAACCCCCGGTATTGCATAAATCGGGCTCGCCTACCTTTTTCTTTTAGTTCGGTAGCCACTGAGTGACCAAACTTTTTCAGGTAAACCTCTTCCGCTCGCACAGCCCAGTCTATATCTGCTTCCTTAAATGATAGCGCAACATCCTCGTCAGAAAGGCCGCGCTGGCGCATGTCTGACTTAATTTTCATAGGACCAAAGCCTCTATAGGCGCGGTGGAGTAAAAAATTTTCAGCGAATCGCTGATCGCTTTGCAGCTTTTCTTCGACTAACCGCCGCAGCTCCACCTCCACTAATTCGGTATCGGGGTACCGCCGAGACAACTTCTGACGCAGCTCCCGCAGCGAATGTTCTCGACGCGCCAGGAAATTCATCGCAGAGAATCGTATATCGGCCGGATTAATGGCATCGACAGAAGCGTCTTTGGTCGCTGTATCGTTAGGCATAAATAAAAGAGAAGTAAACAAAAAGCACCGCCAGTGGGGTCCCGGCGCCGAAAGAGAAAAGGAATTCAGGGCTACGCATCACGTATACCCTGAACATGACCGCGAGCTTCGTCTACTCAGCAGTTTCCTCTGGCACATCTTCAGGAGCCGTTTTCTTCTCCGGGAGATTACTAGTCAGCATTTGCGCCCTGATAATCGTCTCTATTTCATTAGCAACCGCAGGATTAGCTTCCAGGAACTTTGCGGCATTCGCCTTGCCCTGACCGATCTTGTCACCTTTATACGCATACCAGGCGCCAGACTTATCAACGAGGTTCAACTTGACGCCCCAGTCAATAACCTCACCCATATGATAAATACCCTTACCGTACATAATCTGGAATTCCGCCTGCTTGAACGGCGGCGATACTTTGTTTTTAACCACCTTGACCCGAGTTTCATTACCGATCACTTCGTCGCCGTCTTTTACGGCACCAATACGGCGGATATCAAGGCGGACAGAGGAGTAAAACTTGAGTGCATTGCCACCGGTGGTGGTTTCCGGCGAACCAAACATAACGCCGATTTTCATCCTGATCTGATTAATAAAGATCACCAGGCAACCCGATTGCTTGATCGCCCCGGTCAGCTTACGCATGGCCTGACTGAGGAGCCTCGCTTGTAATCCAACATGAGAAGCACCCATTTCACCTTCAATTTCAGCCTTGGGGGTCAGTGCCGCCACTGAGTCGATAACCAGCACATCGATAGCTCCGGAGCGAACCAGCATTTCGGCGACCTCTAGCGCTTGTTCGCCAGTATCGGGTTGAGACATCAGCAGCTCGTCCATTTGGACGCCCAGTTTCTCGGCGTAAATAGGATCCAGTGCGTGCTCGGCGTCAATGAAGGCGGCTGTACCACCAGCCTTCTGGGCCTCGGCGATTACCTGCAGTGTCATCGTGGTCTTACCCGAGGACTCAGGGCCGTAGATCTCACAAATGCGCCCCTTGGGAAGTCCACCTATACCCAGCGCGATATCCAACCCCAGTGAGCCAGTGGAGATAGAGGGAATTTCAACATGTTCTCGATCCCCCATACGCATGACTGTGCCTTTGCCAAATTGCCGCTCTATCTGACCCAGCGCTGCGTCCAGTGCTTTGCCTTTATTTGCTTTACTTCCTTTACTTGCATCCATATGTATCTCCCGTTGCCCCATAACCTGGATGTTATGTCGGCTTTTACGCTGTTTTGCGTTGCTAGCCGTACCGTAAAACTACTGTATATATACTCAGTTCTTTGAGTTCGAAATGCAAGCCCAAAAGGCGAAGAATTTCAGCCCAATCCGGTCACCGTCAAAACATGTATGAATATACGACAGGTAACAGCCTCCCTCTGATCTAGACCACGACTGATGCAGATTTCAATGCGGGCCCATTCAGCAGCCAGTCGCGCTTGCGATACAACACCGATACGCCCAATAAGCCGATCAGGGCAAAGCCAATAAAAACAAGTCGGAATCCAAGCACGTCCGCTACTGCGCCCATCATGAGTGCACCTATAGCCGGCGTACCCATAGCCAACACGGCCCACAAACTCAAAACCCGACCCCGGTAGGCTTCATCAACGCCGAGTTGCGCCAACGACTGAGTGGCTGTCCCAACTATAGTCGTCGTCATGCTAAGCCCAATAATCACACCGGCAAACGCCACCAAAGAAGTGAGCCAATAGAGCGCAAATAGACTGGCCGCACCGAATACCAGGGCAGCGGTAATCAGGTTTAACAGTCGAAGCTCCTGGCTGCTTTGCTGACTCACGATCAACCCTCCGACAATTGATCCGGCGCCACCGGCGGCAGTGAGTGTTGCCAAGGTGGCAGAGTCGCCATCAAGCAGTCGCCCGGAGATTGCGGGCAAAAGCTCCAGCGTAGTGCGCGCGAGTAAGCCATTCATAAAGGTGTAGGCCAGGATAAGCTGAATCCCGCGGTGCTGTTTCACATAGCCGATACCCTCGCGGAATTCACGAGCCAGCGCGAGCTTCTGCGTAGGTTTTGGTCGCGGTACGATTACCACGCTCAGCAATAGCGGCAAGGCCGCTGCGAAGAGAAAAGCCGAAACAAAAAAAGCCGTTGCAAGGGAGAAATGGGCGAGTAGCCAGGCGCCGACTGCGGGTCCGAGAATTCGAGAAGTATTAAATACAATCGCTGAAATACCGATAGCACTGGGCAGGACTTCCCTACGCACCAACAAGGGCATCAGCGCCAACCGAATAGGCATATGTGCGGCACTTGCGGCGCCGAGCACTGAAGCCAGTATCAGCAATCCGGTTAAGGAAAACCCACCGTAAAGACTCGCCAGACCTGCCACCAATGAAATCAGCCCATGCAGGCCAATAGACACCAACAAACCATTGCGCGGGTTAATTCGGTCTGAAAGAATGCCGAATATGGGTGACAAAACGAAGGTGGGTAAAAGCATCAGGGCGGCGGTGACGCCAACCCAGAATGCCGAGTAAGTTAACTCCCAGGCACTCCAGCCCAACAAGAAGCGGACGATCCAGCTGCCCAACGTCGACAAACATGAAGCTGGGAAATAGCGGCGATAGGCTTGTTCGGAAAAAGCAGAATTGCCTTTCACAGAGGAACGGGCTTTTCTATTTCGCTGATTGCGTCCTGAATATCGTCCATGCGGGACGATAAAACCGTCTGCGCATCCGTGAGGCCCTGATTATAAAACTCAGCGCCTATCTCGTGTGCAAAAAAATCCAGCAGGAACTCCGCCTCAAACTGGCCGATCTCGTGATCCAGCTCCCGTTGGAAGTACTGCAGAATTTTACGTGTAATGGCGTCTTTTCTTGTGCGGTCGAACTCGATGATTAAATCTCCCAGCGGTACTTCCGCAGATAAACAGTTAACCACAGAACCGCGGCGCAAAAAATCAATCCAGCGACCACGCTGGCGTAGTCAATCATCGCCCAGTTGGGCCCATCCCAGTAAAAACCAACAGCGCCGACCTCACTGATATGGGGAATATGCCGACTTGCCGCATTCGCAATATATTCGGAGCCGAGAAATATCGGTTCAAGCAGCACAACGCCCAGCAACGGAGCGACAGTCAGCATAAATGGCGAACGCTTTGCCGCGGCAGATGCCAACAGTAGCCAGGCGTAGGCCGGGGCAATCAGTAGTGCGGTTAGTATCCAACCGCCAACCTGATCGACAAACAGCGTGCCGAACTCAATATTTCCCAGAACGAGTTGGAAGGGGTCCATCTCCATGCGCCACACCAACAACATAGACATAGCCACCACCATCAATTGGGTTAGCAGGCTAATGGTAATGAAAATAAACGGCGCCACGATCAAGGCAACGCCCAACTTGGTTAGCACCTCCTCCCATTCAGATACCGGCATTGAACGCCAGAACAGAATACTCCGATCTTTGCGGTCGCTAAATAGCGCGCCCAGTAAGTAATTGGCAGTAACAAAGACCAGCACCATGAGTGATATAAGGTGTACGACCGTTAACAGCGGGTTTAGGTTTTTCACCCCATCATCCAGACCACTGTCTAATTTTGATTTGCTGTCTGGCGTGAACGCCCATTCACGATCGAAATCCCAATCCTCGTCAACCGGAACCTCAAGTTCTTGCTCTATTGTGTATTGTATCGACTGACTTTCTTCGTCGTCGCTGTCAATATGAATACGAATGTTCATGCCTTTTGTAGACTGCTCCTGCAGCACAACTTTTAACAAGGTGTCACCCATTACGCTGATGCGATTAGCCAACAACACGCTCGCCAGCATAATCAGTGTCAAGGTGACGGCAATTATAATCGGCGTCCAGACTAACGAAGTTTTGTATTCCTGTAACTCTCGCCGCACCAGGGAAAAAATGCGTGATGATGGTGAATCATGCATCGCTCTGCCCTCCCCCAATTTTAGCCACAAATAAATCAGACACAGAGGGCGTGCGCAATTCCCCAAGCGGCTCAAGCAGCGCACGATCCACGCCTTCAAAGATAAAGGCCTTCCCTCCAAGGATACTGCGCTTGCCTACATAGGGGATGGCCTCGGCTCTGGCAGCGGCTTCACCGACTGTGTGAACCTCTACAAACGCATCCTCCAAAGTCAGCATATTACTTTGTAACACCATTTTACCTCTGTTCATAAACATAACATCAGTCAAAATATGCTGAACTTCCTCGACCTGGTGCGTTGAAATAATAATAGTGCGCTCCTCGTCGAAGTAGTCGTTTAACAGTTGTTCAAAGAACCGCTTGCGAAACAGGATATCCAGACCAAGCGTAGGTTCATCCAGAATCAACAGGCGCGCATCAATCGCCATCACTAACGCTAAATGAAGTTGCACGGTCATACCCTTGGACAAGCCCTGCACTTTACGCTCACGGGTGACCTCAGTGCTGGCCAGGAAATCCACAGCTCGCTGGCGGTTAAATTTGGGATGCGTGCCGCTAACGTAGTCCAACAACTGATCCACCCGCATCCAGCGCGGCAGGACGGCGGTATCGGCAATAAAGCACACGTCTTCCATCACCTTCGCTCGATTGCGACGCGGGTCTGAACCCAGCACGGTCATCTCCCCCTCGCAGCCAGTGAGACCCAAAAGCGCTCGGAGCATCGTGGTTTTACCCGCCCCGTTAGGCCCGATTAAGCCAATAATACTGCCCTCATTGACACTCAGGTCAACTCCATCAAGAGCCTGCACCTCGCCGAAACTGCGGCGCAGGTTATTGGCCCTAATAATTTGTTGCACTAGTCTTTGCCTCCGATGTTCAACAAGTGATCAATAACTTTTCCCATATCCAGGCCCAGCAGTTTGACTCGCTCGGCAAAGGCCGGCACCTCTTTACCAATAAAACGACTCTGTTCATCAGTAGTAAGCGAATTGCGTGCGCCATCAGTCACGAACATACCCAGACCCCGACGTTTTTCAAGTAGGCCGGTTTCCACCAATTCCTGATAGGCCTTGCCCACAGTCAGATGATTGACCTGATAGTCTGCCGCCACCTGCCTGACGGAAGGTACCGCTTCCCCCTCACTAAAACTGCCGTCCATAATTCTCTCCACGACCATTTCACGCAGTTGTTTATAGATAGGTTGGTTGTCGTTCCACTCCACAGTCAAAATATTTGCTCCGTGACCCGGTTAGTCCCGGGAGTGAATTTCGCCTACGCCGATAACAGACTGACTGATCTCAGGCGTGCCTCGGTAGAAAAAGTCACCACTGCCCATTATTCTCACAGCCACCTTGTCTGTATTGCCAATTTGCACAGCACCGGAGCCGATAATATTTATCTCGCTTTTATGCGCATCCACCTCTCCCAGATCAACATCTCCAGAGCCCACAATGTGGATTTTCAGATCGCCGGTAGCGCCGCTCTCTGCACCAATGTCACCAGAGCCGTTAAGCGATACCTCCAACGCTTTTGTGTTTAGTTTCCCTAGGTTAATGTCACCGGGACCCGCCAGTATCATCTGCAGATAGGTCGTCTCTATATCAGCTGCCTGAATATCGCCTGAGCCAGTTACCTGTAGTGTAATATCGTCACCCTGCAGGGCAAAAAACTTGATGTCTCCAGAGCCTTCAACAGCGGCGTAGAACTCAGCAACACTCAAAGGTTTAACATAGACCTCCCCGGGGCCGACTAACTCAAGGTGAGTCAGTTGATTGACGGAAAGCTTGTACTTGATATCTGCTAGGCCATCGGCATCATTGTCCTCACTGCGACCCAGCACCAGAGTGTCTTCGTCAGCCATA
Organism: Halieaceae bacterium; assembly: GCA_047633055.1. Classification (GTDB taxonomy): domain Bacteria; phylum Pseudomonadota; class Gammaproteobacteria; order Pseudomonadales; family Halieaceae; genus CALJFL01. The sequence continues at coordinate 13,983 of JBLIEI010000030.1, forward strand.
TAAAAGGGTTCACGATCCAGTTCATCGGACGCGCCTCTGAGCTGCAGCAAAGGCATGTCGCCCTGAGATATCTCTACCTTGACCGAACCAAAGACCTGGACCCGGTTAAATTCGAGCCCCGCCACCCTGCGGACCTCGGCATGGGCGAACCCACTAATCGTTAGCGCTAAGGCCAGACCTACCGCCCGTAATCCGGTTAAAGAAGCCATTTTAGCGACCGCCGGCAAGCACGCGCCAAACGCCGAAGCGCTGGATCAATTCGAGAGCGATCGCAGCAGGGACAAAACACAGCACCCCCAGCCAGCCACCACCCAAGGCGCTTATGAGAGCGCACACCAGGAATAGCACTGCGTAGACGACAATGTGGTCGTCGCCAAAATCTAGTACTTTCTCTTGTCGCTTAACAATCATTTCCTCTTACCTTTTGTGATATGGTGTTATACATGACTATAACACCAAATTTAAAATCGACAAGCGTAAATTTCATTTATCACTTTTATTATATATATCAGTGGTTTAGAGGCTTTTGTCGGTGCCGTGGAGGCTCTTCTGCATATTCTCGGCGATGGTAGCTGCCACACGCTTAGCACGATCGGCGTTCGTTCCTGCGAAATTTGAATCCACAGTGGCCACAAATATCGACAACCAGCGGTCGAAATCAGAAGGTTTTAGCGCTCGCTTACTGTGCAACTGGCGGTGAATATTCATGGTATGACGCTGATAGGACGGGTCGCCTAGCAACAACTTGCTCCAGTAGTTCTTGATATGGGGAAGATGCTGACTCAAGTCGATTTCAGCCACATCAACAAAGATTGGCGCCAGTTGCTCATCAAGCAACATGCGCGCGTAGAAAAGATCCACGAACCGTTCAATGCGCTTTCGGGTATCCAGGTCTTGCGGTACTGAAATGCCGGCCAAGACTAGCGACCTTTGCGTTTGGGGGGCTTCTTATCGTGGGCAGCAAGTTGCCGTTTACGCGTGGCCTGCCGCTGGGTGAGTTCACCACGCTTTTCATCGAAGGGGTTATCACTGCTGCGAAACTCGATACGCACTGGGGTGCCTAGCAGCTTCAATTCGCGGCGAAACACCTTCTCAAGATAGCGCTGGTAGCTGCTGGGGACTTTGGCTGTCTGGTTACCATGGATAACGATAATAGGCGGGTTCTGTCCGCCCGCGTGAGCATAGCGCAATTTGATTCGGCGGCTATTGATCATGGGTGGCGCGTGATCAAATACCGCGCCTTCAAGGATACGGGTCAACATATTGGTATTCAGTTTACGGGTCGCAGACTGGTAGGCCGCATCAATGGATTTGTAAAGATGGCCAACGCCAGTTCCGTGTAACGCGGAGATAAAATGGGAGTCCGCAAAATCGGCGAACTGCAAACGCCGCTGCAAATCAGACTTGATTTGCTCGCGCTGGTCGCTTTCGATGCCATCCCATTTGTTGACTGCCAAAACCAGGCCGCGGCCGGCCTCGATACAATGACCCAGTAAGTGCATGTCTTGGTCGACCAGACCTTCACGAGCATCCATGAGCAAAACGACGACATGGGCGTCATCTATCGCCTTCAGCGTTTTCACAATGGAGAACTTTTCCACCGTCTCCTTGATGTTCTTTCGCCTGCGCACACCCGCGGTATCAATGAGTGTGTACTGCACATCACCGCGTTCAAAATCTATGTATATACTGTCGCGAGTAGTACCGGGCTGATCAAATACAACAACCCGCTCTTCGCCCAGCAGCCTGTTCACCAGTGTCGACTTACCGACATTGGGTCTACCGACCACCGCTACCCGGGTACTGTTGGGGAACTGCCGTTCAGGAATGGCCTCCGGCTCGGGAAACGAATCCATTATGGTCTCGATCATGCTGCGAACACCGCGCCCATGTGACGCGGCAATAGCGAACATAGACTCTACACCCAGAGCGTAAAAATCTCCCTGGGCCACATCTTCATTGAGGCCATCGGTTTTATTGACGATCAGATGAAAGGCCTTATTACGCTGTCGCAGATGCTTAGCCAGAGCTTCATCAGTCGGGTTGAGTCCCTCTCGGGCATCAACCAGCATCAGTACTGCATCGGCTTCCTCAATCGCCATCAACGACTGCCCTGCCATTTGCGAATCTATACCGGTTTCATCACCGCTGATGCCACCCGTGTCGATAACCACGCAGGGGCGAGACCCGATTCGAGTTTCACCGTATTTACGGTCACGAGTGAGACCGGAATGGTCGGCCACCAGCGCATCCCGACTGCGGGTGAGTTGGTTGAAGAGGGTGGATTTACCCACATTTGGTCTGCCCACCAGGGCCAGAACTGGAATCATCTAAAGGCCCGGAAAGGCGGCAAACAAGTCCATTAGCCCGGACGTGCTTAGCGGCTCCTTAATAATTTGAGATAATTTCATAAGCCACCAACTTACCGCCGTTCCCGAAGACATAAAGTATGTTGCCATCAGCCAGCATATCGGCTCTGGCGCCTTTGCCGTCGACCTTTACCCTGCCGACAAATTTGCCGTCTACTTGCGACATCAGATGCACGTAACCTTCGAAATCAGCCACCGCCACATAACTGCTGACAGGGGTAGGTCGCGATAACTCGCGATAGCCCAGGGCGTCCTGCTGCCAACGTACGCCCTGACCGTTACGTAGATAAGCGGTCACCGTGCCATCCTCATCGGTCACATAGATATTGCCAAAGCCCTGCCCGACCCCGGAAAAAGAGGACACATTGCGCTGCCACATTTTACGTCCGTCTGTGGAGTCTATCGCGACTACTCTACCTTGGTAGCTGGCCGCGTAGAGTTCATTACCAACCAGTGCCATCGTCCCGTCAATATCAACAATTCGCTCAATCTCCGAACGACCCTGGGAAATGGCTACCCGCGCCTCCCAGCGAATGGCGCCGGTTGCCGCAGTAAACGCCAGCACCCTACCGTTGGCAAAGCCGGCGTAAACTACACCATCGCGCAGTATCGGGGCACCAGTGCCGCGAATCGTCAACACTGGCACGTTGCTATCGTAGGTCCAGAGCTTTTCACCACTGCTATAGTCCAACCCTTGCAACTTGCCATCATAAGATTGTGCCACTACAACTTTGCCGTTGCCCTGCGGTGGCGACAACACCTCTCCGGTTAACTTGGTACGCCAGAGCATATCGCCCGTATTCGCATCCAGACGCATCACCCAGCCGTCACTACCGCCGACAAAGAGCGAGTTATCATAATGCCCGACACCACCCGAGAGACCGGTTTCAACCTCGGAATCCCATAGCTTTTTACCGCTAGCGCGATCCAGCGCTTTAATCTCGCCTTCTGCCGACGCGGCATAGATAACGTCATAACTGATCACCGGCTGCAGCTTATAGAGCCCCTTTCCCTGCCCGTCACCAATACCAGTGGACCAGAGCTTTTTAATTTTGACAGTCTCGTCGATCTTTACCAATTCAACGGGTGCGTTAGGATCGTCATCATCGCTCGAGAACCAGCCGCTGACAGTGCTGCAAGCCCCTAGGCTTAACACCAAGGCGGCAACAAACAGCGCAAGAAAAGTTTTGTACATCACTTAGCCCTCACTAGTAAGGTCGGTAACCGGCTCGCGGGCCGAATCTAAAACAGCTGAATCTGTGTCAGTTGGCACAGTGAGCTCGCGTTCAGGAATGGGGCTTAACGACTGCAGCTTTTGTTCCAGCATATTGATGTTAGGCTGAATGGCGCCAGCCGTGGCAAGGTTCCGCGCTCGGATGTAGGCTTCCCGTGCATCAGCATCGCGACCCTGGGCAAGCAAAATGTCACCGCGAGCAGCCTCATATGAGGCGGCGTAAGGGTTATCTCCGGCACTGCCCAAAATCGCCATAGCCTGGTCAAAATCACCGCGTGAGGCTAACACTCGTGCAAGTCGTAACTCCGCGATGCGCGCAATATCACCGCCTTTTCCTGCTTTTTTCAGAACCCAACGCAGCTCCGCCTCCGCCTTCGCCAGATTACCGTCCTGGACTGCGATCCGCGCTAATTGCAGTGCAGCAAATTCGGCGTAGGTGCTACCGACATAATCTGTTTTTAACTCTCCGGCTAGCTTTCTTGCCTCAGAGTGATCTATCTCGCCCAGCTGCGCTCCACTCAAGGCCTGCAGCAGTGTTTGATACACGTCTGAAGCTGCCTGACGATTATCGACTTGGTAAACCTTCCAACCCTGCCAACCGAATCCGGCAGCCAACGCCAACACAATAGCCGCTACAGTGGATTTACCATTCTCGTCCCACCACCGCTTGATGGCCTCGACTTGTTCTTCTTCTGTACGGAATGTTTCCACGTGACTTCGTTCCTTAATTTATCATTCATTCACAGCCAGCGCTGCTGCAAGCGCGCTGGCTAATTCGGTCTGCGGCAGCGACTGCTGTTGACTATGCCCGCGCAGGATTTTCAGGGTAACGCTACCGGCGGCAACCTCATCTTCTCCCCAGATCAACGCTACCCGGGCACCGCTCTTGTCGGCTTTCTTCATTTGGCTTTTAAAACTGCCACCGCCCGCATGCTGGACAATGCGCAATGCAGGCAGTACATCGCGCAAGCCTTCAATGCACACTAATGCTGTCGAATAGGATTCTTCGCCTACCGCGACTGCATAAACATCGGCACTCGCCTGGGAGGTTTGCTGCTTACCCAGTTCGATGAGCAACAGCACCAGCCGCTCCATACCCATCGCAAAACCCGCTGCCGGCGTCGCCTTACCACCCAATTGCTCTACCAAACCATCGTAGCGACCACCACCACAAATCGTACCCTGAGCACCAAGGCGATCAGTGACCCACTCGAACACCGTCTTATTATAATAATCCAGGCCACGAACAAGGCGAGGATTAATAGTAAACGGGACGCCCGCCGCGCTCAACAGTTCACACAATCTGGCAAAATCTGCACTCGACTCTTCATCGAGATAATCGGCCATAGAAGGAGCACCATCCAGCAGGGTCTGGGTATCTGCACTCTTACTGTCAAGGATCCTAAGGGGGTTGGACTCCAACCGCCGCTGGCTGTCTTCGTCAAGCAGGTCGCGATGCTGCCCCAAGAATTCAACCAAAGCCGTTTTGTAGCGTGCTCGACATCCGCTGCTGCCGATGGAGTTTAGCTGCAACTGGACGCTGCCTCCCAACCCCATCAATCGCCAAAGACGTGCACAGAGCAAGATGATTTCGGCATCGATATCTGGCGTGGCAATACCAAAGGCTTCCACTCCAATCTGGTGGAACTGACGCTGCCGACCTTTCTGGGGCCGCTCGTAGCGAAACATCGGTCCGCTGTACCACAGGCGCTGTGGAGTGTTGAGCATACCGTGCTGAATTACCGCCCGCACGCAACCAGCAGTGCCCTCGGGGCGCAGACTCAGACTGACTCCTTTCCGGTCTGAAAAGCTGTACATCTCTTTCTCCACAATATCGGTAACCTCGCCGATACCGCGGGAAAACAACTCGCTTTGTTCCACCAGTGGCAGTCGAATTTCGCCGTAGCCATAGCTTCCCAGCAAGCCACTCACAGTCTCTTCCAGCATCTGCCAATACGGGGTTTGATCCGGAAGAATATCATTCATCCCCCGGATAGCTCTTATACTACTCACTTACTCTCCTGCAGCCGGCTGCCCATCAGCCTGGCGACTTCAGAATGATCTTTTCATCCTGAATTGCTCGTTCCTGTTCCAATTCGGTGGCACGCTGACGAATCACCTGCTCCAGGTGATCAACAAAATCCGTATTGCTTACTTTGTGGTCGGGCTCACCGTTGACGTAAATCAGATTACTGGGGCTGGCACCCGTCAGGCCCACATCCGCCTCTTTGGCCTCTCCGGGACCATTGACGATACAGCCTATGACTGCCACGTCCATGGGCGTTCGAATATCCTCAAGCCGTTGCTCCAGCGTATTCATGGTGCTGATCACATCAAAATTTTGCCTTGAACAACTGGGGCAAGCGATAAAATTGATCCCATTGGCGCGGAGCTTGAGGCTCTTCAGAATCTCAAATCCCACTTTCACTTCCTCTACCGGGTCGGCCGCGAGAGAAACCCGAATGGTGTCGCCTATACCGTCCATCAGTAGCATGCCCAGGCCAACCGCAGACTTTACTGTGCCGCCTCGTAGGCCGCCGGCCTCGGTAATGCCCAGATGCAAGGGTTGGTCGATTTTAGTGGCAAGCAAACGATAAGCTTTTACTGCCATAAACACTTCTGACGCTTTGACACTAACCTTGAAATCGGGGTAATTGAATTTATCAAGAATATCCACGTGGTGCATAGCAGATTCTACCAGTGCCTCGGCGCAAGGCTCACCATATTTACGCTGCAATTCTTTGCTGAGTGAGCCCGCGTTGACGCCGATACGAATCGGAATACCTTTGTCGCGAGCGCTGTCTATCACTTCGCGCACTTTGTCATCGCGACCTATGTTACCGGGGTTGATCCGCAGGCAGTCGACACCGTACTCAGCCACCTTCAGGGCAATTTTGTGATCGAAGTGAATATCTGCCACCAACGGCACCGTCACCCGGGCGCGAATATCTCGAAACGCTTCCGCGGCTTCCATACTCGGCACCGAGATACGAACAATATCCGCTCCGGCATCCGCTATCGCCTGAACCTGAGCGACCGTTGCCGCCACGTCGCAAGTCTCAGTATTCGTCATGCTCTGCACCGAGATGGGTGCGTTACCACCGACCGGCACATTGCCCACCATAATCTGACGGCTGACTCGACGCTTTATAGGTGATTCAATACTCATCGCTAAGCCCCCAGGCCGCTCGGACGTAATAGAGATGACAGCGGCTCAATTTCAGGTAAAGGCACTGGTACCAAGGCATCTATTGCTATTGTCGCGGCGGCATCCTGCCCTGCCTGCCACCACCACAAACCGACGATCAAAAAGCCCAGCACCACCAGCCCGACTACAATCCCAATGCCCGTGCGCTGCAGCTGTAAAGGTTCAGTTACAACGCGTTTGCCACGTCCGCCCTCGAATTCCCCATCGGTTAGCACCTCAAAGGCGGCAATCAATTCCTCTTCATCAAGAGCCAACATCTTGCCATAGGCCCGGATGTAACCGCGTGCAAAAGCAGGACTATGCAGGGCTTCATAGCTGTCACTTTCAATTTGCGCAACATAGCGTGGCAGCCAATTCAAACGATCCGCCGCCTCCCGCTCATTCATCTGTTGTGCCACTCTGGCGACACGCAGCATTGCGCCCGGCGACAGTGACACCAGATTGAGTTGCTCGACCGCTGGCTCAACCACCGACTGTAGCCCTCCGATAAGCTTGATACTCTTCGGACTCGGGATAGAGATTACGCAGCGCGAGTGCGTGACTACTCTCGGCGTCTTGATCACCAGTGGCCCTTGCAATGCGCACGCCCAACCAAAGACTGCGAGCGGACTGCCTGGCAGCACGTTTGCGATAAGTGGCATAGTACTGCTCTGCCGTTTCATAGTCTTTGGCTTCAAAACGCAGTTGAGACAGCTCAAGCAGAGCGATTAAATTGTTCCGGTCCATCGATAGCGCTCGCACGAAAGACTCTTCGGCACCCTGCGGGTCGAAAGTCTGAAGGCGACATAAACCCAAGTTGATGAATGCCTGAGGGCGCCCAGTGTATAGAGTGTCCTGAATCACATACTCAAGTTGCATTTCCGCCTCTTTAAATCGTTGCTGGCTAAATAAGAACGCGGCATAGTTATTACGCGCTCTGGAGAAATTTTTACCCAGACTGATCGCTTTTTTAAAACTCTCTTCCGCTAGTTCACTCTCACCGGTACTTTGATAAACCAGCGCGAATGCCTCGTAAACTTCCGGGTTTTGATCGTCGATATCCGCTGCTATGGCCAGATTGCGCTTGGCATCATCCCAGTTCCCTTCGCCTATATACTGCCGGGCAAGGGCCACTCGCTTTTCCAGAGCCTTCTGCGGGGACGCGTCATCGGTGAACACGCTTTCGGTCTCCGTTACGCAGGCGCTAATAAGAACCATCAACCCCAGGGCTAGCATGCCTCGCGTGACGGTTAGCGGTCTCACCTTGTTCATGGCGCATGCGCTCCTGAAGCTTCGTTGGCTTCCCGGTAACGCTGGCTGCGGCGTGTTTTATCGACTACTTGTCCGACCAATTGGCCACAGGCCGCGTCGATATCGTCACCGCGGGTTGTTCTGACAGTGACAATATATCCTGCATCGACCAGTACTTGCCAGAAGCGCGATACGGCATTACCACTGGGGCGCTGGTAGTCCGACTGAGGAAAGCTGTTGAACGGGATAAGGTTTATCTTGCAGGGAAAATCCACGAGCAGCACAGCCAGCTCGTGGGCTTGATCAACCTGGTCATTAACGCCGGCAATCAATGTGTACTCTATGGTCACCACCCGCTTCTTGTCCCGCTGCGCATCGATATACTTGCGGGCGCTCTCAAGCAACACCGCGATGGGGTACTTGCGATTGATCGGCACCAATTGACTGCGCAGGGCGTCATTCGCCGCATGCAGGGAAATTGCCAGAGACACTTCGCTAACCTCACGCAGCTTGTCCAGCGCGGGGACCACGCCAGACGTACTCAGCGTGACCCGGCGCTTGGATATTCCATAAGCCAAGTCTTCCATCATCAGATCCATGGAGGCGACCACATTATCGAAATTTAGCAGCGGCTCGCCCATGCCCATCATCACGACATTAGTCACGATCCGTCCATTGCCGGGCTGGAAAGCGTCGTAGGAGTCAATGGCCAGCCAAACCTGACCGATAATTTCAGCCGCGCTGAGATCGCGCATGAATCCCTGCTTGCCGGTACTGCAAAAACTGCAGTCAAGGCTACAACCGACCTGAGAGGACACGCATAACGTGGCACGTTTACCGTCTGGAATCAGCACAGTTTCCACCATGCCGCCGCCATCCACACGAACCGACCACTTGCGGGTGCCGTCGCTGGAGTCGTGTTGACTGATAATTTCGGGTGGCCGGACCTCGGCGATGTCCCGCAATTTCTCGCGCAGGACCTTACCGAGGTTGGTCATCTCTTCTATGTCGCAGATCCCGCCGTGATGAATCCACTTCAACACCTGTTGCGCACGAAACTTCTTCTCTCCCAGGTCGAGAAAGAATTGCTCCATTTGTGCAAGTGTTAGCCCCATCAGGTTTACCCGGGGCTGTTCAATCGTGGTGGCGAGAATTGCAGTCATAATGGCCTAGGCGCGATCGCAGAGCTCGCTGGCGGCGAAGAAATAGGCGATTTCTCGCTCTGCTGATTCAGTGGAATCAGAACCGTGCACCGCGTTGGCATCGATTGACTCCGCAAAGTCAGCGCGGATAGTGCCTTCATCAGCGTCCTTCGGGTTAGTCGCGCCCATCAAGTCGCGATTCTTAGCGACAGCGCCTTCACCCTCCAGTACCTGCACTACGACAGGGCCTGAAGTCATAAACTCAATCAGCGCAGGGAAAAAGGGCCGCTCGCTGTGTTCAGCATAAAAACCGCCGGCCACTTTCTCACTGAGGCGCAGCATTTTTGAGCCAACGATCTGCAGACCATTGGTCTCAAAACGCGAATAAATTTTACCGACAATGTTCTTGCCAACTGCATCGGGTTTGATAATGGAAAGGGTACGCTCAACAGCCATCAAAATATCTCCAAGAAAAACAAAAAGTCAGATGCACACGCCTCCGTTGCGCGGCAATTTCGCCGGGCGCCGTGACGAGCGTGCAAGAAGCGGCGTAATTATACGGATTTTGGGCGTGGGTTTCATCCTATACCGCACAGGGAGGAAAGTTTCTTTTATTTTAAAATCAGTGACTTAGAGATTCTTATGGGAAATAGGGAAATTTCACATGGTGCACGAGGGCCGGTTCAGCCCAACTGCTCAATGCAGGCGGTCTAAATAGCCTCTGGAATCTCCTCCCCCACGGCGCTCGTTAGTGGCCTTTAGACAAGTGCTCGGGTTCAATGCCGTCTTTGCACAGATCCTCGAGGGGTGCTAAGGCGCGCAGTTTTTCGACGGCAGCGCATAGCTGTTCTATGGCGAAATCTACATCTTCTTCGGTGGTAAACCGGCCAAACGCAAAGCGCAGCGAACTGTGAGCCAACTCGTCACTCAGGCCCAACGCACGCAGAACATAAGAAGGCTCCAGACTGGCTGAAGTGCAAGCCGAACCACTGGAAACGGCCAGATCCTTGAGTGACATAATCAGCGACTCCCCATCCACGAAGGCTATGCTGATATTCATCGCACCCGGGAGTCGTGCCTCCACATTACCGTTGACGTGAACCTCTTCTATGACCTTGATACCGTCCCAAAAGCGCTGCCGTAAAACCATTGAATGGGCAGCATCGGTGGCCATATCTTGACTGGCAATGCGTGCCGCCTCTCCCATGCCAACAATTTGGTGAGTCGCCAGTGTGCCTGAACGTATGCCGCGCTCGTGACCGCCACCGTGAATTTGCGCCTCAAGAAGAACCCGGGGATTGCGTCGCACATAAAGCGCCCCCATGCCTTTGGGGCCATACATCTTGTGAGCCGACATGGACAGCAAGTCGACTTTCATGGTCTCGAGATTAACGTCAATCTTGCCAACGCTTTGCGCCGCATCCACGTGAAAAAAAACGCCGGCGTTGCGGGTAACCTCGCCAATTGAGGCGATATCGTTGACGGTGCCGACTTCGTTATTGGCGTGCATTACGCTGACTAAAATAGTGTCATCGCGTAGCGCGCCAGCCACAGACTCCGGCGAGATAAGTCCATCACTGTCGGGGTTGAGATAAGTCACATCAAACCCCTCGAGCTCCAATTGCTCGCAGGTATCGAGTACAGCCTTGTGCTCTATGCGGGTGGTTATGAGATGCTTACCCTTAGCCTGATGAAAATGAGCAACACCTTTAATGGCTAGGTTGTCTGACTCAGTGGCACCTGAGGTCCAGACAATTTCTCTGGGGTCCGCATGGATAAGGTCTGCTAACTGGCGTCGGGCATTTTCCACCGCCTCTTCCGCTTTCCAACCAAATACGTGGGAGCGAGAGGCAGGATTGCCGAAATTACCATCCATAGACAGGCAATCCATCATCTTTTCGACTACCCGCGGGTCAGCCGGCGTTGTGGCCAAATAATCAAAGTAAATCGGTTTTTGCATTTGTTACTACTCCGTGCTTCGCCTTACAAGTTGACCCTAAATACCTAGGTTACTCATTGCCCTTCTTCGCTTTTCGAGCCCACTTCTGGCTCGCGCTCAGTACTCCGCGCAGTATATTGAGCTCCAGCTCGTCCAGCCTCACCCGACCGAACAGCCTTCGCAGCCGGGACATCAACTGTCGTGGGGCCTTAGGGTCCAGGAATCCAATATCAACCAGGGTTTCTTCCAGATGCTGGTAATAAAGCTCCATATTCTTCGCCGTGCTGAAGGGTGTATCCCATTGTTTGCTATCATCGTCAGGCAGGTCGTCAGCGACCAGCAGCATACGAAGCTCATAACACACAACCTGCACCGCCATGGCCAGATTGAGTGAGCTGAACTCTGAAGTCGGCACATTAAGGTGTAAATTGCACAACTGCAATTCCTCGTTGGTGAGGCCGCGATCTTCCCTGCCAAACAGTATTGCCACCTGCTCTCCAACACGTGTAGCCGCTCCAATGCGTTCTGCACAGCGCCGCGGATCAAGCAAAGGCCAGGGAATACTGCGGTTACGGGCGCTGGTGCCCACCACAAACTGGCAGTCTGCCACCGCCTCTTCAACCGTGTCGACCACAACCGCCTGCTCCAGCAGATCGGCCGCAGAAACCGCCCGCCATTGCGCCTGCTCGTCAGGGAACTGTTTAGGCGCCACCAGAGTTAACCTTGTAAGGCCCATATTCTTCATCGCCCGGGCCGCACCGCCGATATTTCCCGGGTGGCTGGTGTTAACCAGTACGATACGGATATTGTCTAAGTTCATAGTTGATCTCATTACTGATTTTGCCCCGACTCCGCGGGCCGCGAAGTGTAGCAGATTTACCTGTTATTTCACTGCTTCAGCGTTACCACAAGCCCTGTGTCTGCTGCTATAATCGCGCGCCCACCGAGACTGACCAGGACACAACATGGAACCGATGATAAATATCGCACTGCGAGCCGCCCGTAAGGCCGGAGAACAGATTGTGCGCGCGTCGGATGACCTAGATCAGGTGGAATTCAAAGCCAAGAGCGTTAATGATTTCGTCTCAGAGGTGGACCTTAATGCAGAGCAGCAAATTGCATACCACTTGCGCAAGGCTTTCCCCGATCACGCTATCCTGGGCGAGGAAACCGGTCTGGATGGACTTGAGGACGCAGAGTATCAGTGGATCATTGACCCCCTGGATGGCACCACCAACTATATGCGCGGTATTCCGCATTACGCGATCTCGATTGCCTGCACTTTTAAAGGCAAACTCGAACACGCGGTTGTGCTCGACCCGGTCAGGCGCGAGGAGTTTACTGCTTCCAGAGGCCGTGGAGCCCAACTCAACGGCAGGCGTATCCGCGTCAGCCAACTGCCCAGCCTGGAAGGCGCCCTACTGGGCACCGGCATTCCATTCAAGAACCATTGCGACGACAAACTCGAGCCTTACAGCCAGACCGTAGCGAAGCTAGCCGGACAATGCGCCGGAATTCGACGCGGCGGCGCGGCCTCTCTAGATTTGGCTTACGTAGCCGCGGGGCGGCTGGACGCATTTTGGGAAATTGGCCTCGCCCAATGGGATATTGCGGCGGGCGTATTGTTGATTCGGGAAGCTGGCGGGCTGGTTGCCGATATCGACGGCTCTGACAATTTCATGGACTCCGGCAATATCGTTTGCGGCAATCCAAAGTGCTTTAAGGCCGTTCTTCAGGTAATCCGGCCGCTCTTGAGCTAAGACACTCCTGTTTTAGCGGCCGCGGGTGGCGCAGCATTGCTTCCATAGGCGGGGCGCCCTTGGTGAAGTGATAGATTTCCTGCGTTCGAAAACCGAGCGAGGCATAGTAGCCATGATTCTCAGGGTTGGATGACTCCAAAAAAACCGGCAGCCTCTCGCGATCGCAAGCGTCAAGCATGGGTACCATCAGTTTGCGGCCCAACCCAATTCCCCTGACATCTTTCAGCACGCCGACAGAGAACAGGTACATGTAGGGCTCCGCTGGTTTGCGCTTACTCGACTCTCTTTCGAATTTGAAGATTTTGTAGACCGCACCGGGCCCAAGCGAAATCAACACTTTCCATGCTATTTTGATCGAAGTCGCCAGAGACAAATCGCTGATATCGGTTGATAGCATCCACATCGTTGCCCCAACATCCGCGCCCGCCTGCTGTGATGTGGCGAAGTAGCACAACTGCCCGGGGAGATAGACTTCCTGGGCCAGCGAACTATAAAGCAATTCCATGACTTCCGTGTTTTTAAACAACCAGCAGTTAAAGGGGTCCTCTGCAAAAGACTGCGCTGTAATTCTACCCAGCTGCTCATACTCATGCTGAGACGCCGAGCGAACTCCATTAATAGTTGCGGTGTCTATTGAAACGCCCATGCCGGCCTCATCTATAGGAAAACCCCTGCTGATACCAAAGACTATCCGGCCTGTTTAGCTAACCAGGGCTTCAACCACGGCTTCGAGCGCCCGCCAGGCGCGGTACCGGTTATTTCCCCGGCAAGGTCCGAGGCAGCGATCAGTTTATTCAGGTCAATGCCGGTTTCAAAACCCATTTGTTGAAGCATCATAACGGCGTCTTCAGTGGCAACATTACCGGTTGCACCCGGCGCAAAAGGACAGCCACCCAGGCCGCCAATAGAGGCGTCAAACTTGCGCATCCCCGATTCTACGGCCGCAAATACGTTGGCCACGCCCATCGCACGAGTGTCGTGAAAGTGACAGCCAAGCCGTGAGGCACCATGTCGATCGACCAATGCGGCGGTTAACTGACGAACCTGCTGAGGATTGGCGGCGCCGATCGTGTCCGCGATGATCAACTCATCAACATTCATCGCCAAAAAGCGGACAGCGATATCTTCGACCACAGCAGGATCGGTGGGCCCATCAAACGGGCACTCAAAACAGGTAGTGATAGTCGCCAGAACGTCAATGCCGTCTTTTTTAGCCAGTGCGAGAATATCTGCCGTCACGTCTTCGGTCTGCTGCATGCCCATTTTGACATTGGCTTGGGCCATGCCCTCGCTACCGTAGATCACCATTGCGACGGTCTTAACGCCCGCCGCACGAGCCAGTTCATAGCCTTTCATGTTCGGGATGAGCGCCGAATAACAAACATCGTCCTCGGGCAAACCGGCGACCACCTGATCGGTGCCAGCCATGGCAGGGACCGCCTTAGGAGAGACAAAGCTACCCACTTCAATATGTTTAACGCCAGAGGCTGCAATAGCAGCGATCATCTGTAAGCGCTCTGCAACAGTCAAAATCTTGGGCTGATTTTGGATACCATCGCGGGGACCTACATCGTTAATCGTAATGCGTTCTATCATGGCGCTTAACTCTTATTGCAAAAAGATGACCGAGTGTAAGGTAATCGCCGGCCAAATACACATGGACCGAGTCGGCTCAGAAGTGATCTTTTTCTGCGATGTGGTGCACTCAGAACCCTGTTCAACTTTTGTCTACCTAGAATTTACTAATTGACAACAGTATCGTCTAGTATGGTTGCCGTCTTTATGGGCAACAGGAAGTAGCAGTGACAACAAATACTTCCAAGAACTATTGACTTAGTGAACAGCTACTCTAAACTTGCTTTGTGCAAACAAGTAGGTTTGCCAAGAAAATGATTGCTTCGTAGACATCAAAATAGAAGCTGCAGAAAACCTGCATACGCTAGGGCATACATGACAACAGACGCTACCACCATCGCTGACATTCTCAGCAGAGTGACTGAACTTGAGAGCCGTACCGCAATTCGAGATCTGGTATCGGACTATTGCCACGGTTTCGACAAGCGCGACTACGACCGATTTCTAAGCATCTGGTCGAAAAATTGTGCTTGGGAGATAGGCCCTCCATTTGG
The DNA here is from genome assembly GCA_047633055.1 of Halieaceae bacterium. GTDB lineage: Bacteria > Pseudomonadota > Gammaproteobacteria > Pseudomonadales > Halieaceae > CALJFL01. The sequence continues at coordinate 28,994 of JBLIEI010000030.1, forward strand.
TCGCTTCGAGGGTCACGCGGGCATCCATGAGGCCATTCACAATGTGTTATGGCCCGCCTGGGACGAAACGCATCACTTGACCACCAACCTGCGTATCGAATTTCAAGACGAAAACAACGCAACCTCTCTTTGCGATGTTGATTGCATGGGGAAGCTAAGTGGTGAGTCCATCTGCACCGTTGTCGGTGCGAGCTATAGCGACATTTTTGCTCGCGAAGCTGAGGGCTGGAAAATTGTACAAAGAGACGTTCAAATTCATTACTTCAACCCAATTCCCGGCGCTGTGCTATCGGCGCCAGAGGAACCACCCACATAAACGCACAATAATTTAAATTCTATCCAAAAACGATGTAAACCCGGAGGCTACACATGAAAAAGAAAATTTTAATAACCGCATTGGCTGTCGCGACAAGCTCACTTGCGGCAACCGTATCGCCTATCGCTCTAGCCACAGAGTTCGCTCTAGAGGAAATCGTAGTCACTGCCCGTAAACGAACCGAGAGTTTGCAGGACGTAGGGTTGGCGGTCAGCGCCATGAGCCAAACAGAACTTGACCGGACATTCGCTCGCGATTTGATGGATCTAGCCAGTATTTCGCCAAACCTGATTATTGATGACACCGGGCAGGGTCCTGGCGGCGTAGCGGCTATTTTCATTCGCGGCATCGGTGCTGCTGATGTTGAAAAGAACTTCGATCCGGCCGTAGGCGTAGTAGTCGACGGCATCTTTCTCGGCGCCAACGCGGGCTCATTGCTAACCGGCATCGATCTGGCCGGCGTCGAAGTGCTTCGCGGGCCACAGGGCACGCTGTTTGGACGCAACACCATTGGTGGGGTGATCAACGTCACACGCACCCAGCCCACAGGTGAATTGGGTGCCAAGGTTCGCGCCGGTATTGAGAACTACGACACCTACTATGTAGACGGCGTCTTTAATGTTGGCATCACTGATGATCTGGCCGCTAAAGTCACCGTGTCCCAGCGAGACCAAGGCGATGGCTTTTACGACAACGTGACCACCGGTGAAGACGGACGCGGCGCGAAGGACTACCGAAGCTATGGTATTAACCTGCTGTGGGAGGCCTCAGACACTCTGGAATTTGAGTTCACTTACCAAAATGAAGAAACCGATCAGGATACGCCTGAGCTGATAAATACCGGGCAGCAGCGCCATTCGTTCTGCTCTGACCCCGCCTATGGCTACTGTTCGCCTTCAGATAGCCTGCCGATAACCGGCGACAGATTGAAGACGGCCAACCGGGGCCTAAAGTCAAGCGGACCCGCGGCCAACAGAGAGAACCCGTTTCTGGTAACCTCCGCAGCAGACGTGGTTCCCATCGCACTTGAGTCCAGCTTCGATACCGAATCTTACGCCCTGGAAGCACGCTGGAATATCAGCGATTCTTACGCAGTCGATTATCTTTATGGTTCCTGGGAGTCAGACGAGGAGGCTATATCCAACTGGGATGGCACTCCCGAGCTGTTGTACGGCACCAGCCGTCCTGGCACTTACGAGCAGGACAGCCATGAACTGCGCCTGACCTATGACGCCAGCGGCAAGCTCAGCTTAGTTGGTGGCCTGTTTTACTGGGAGAATAGTTACACTGCCACCTCCAATAGCTGGGTGGGCTTCCCTGTCCCCGGGTCAATATTAGATATTTATCAGTTCACAGAGCAGGAAACAGAATCCAGGGCCGTATTTTTTGAAGCGGATTATGCCCTAACAGATGCCCTGACGCTGACCTTGGGCGGACGCTATACCGAGGATGAAAAAAGCACTAGACAGGAAGGCAATGTTGAAACCATCTCTGCGGGTTTCACCCGTAATCCCAATGAAGAATGGAGTGAAACTACACCAAGGATCGGTGCCCGCTACGCGTTCAGCGATGATCTGATGGCATTTTTTACCTACTCAAAAGGCTATCGTAGTGGCGGCTTTAACGGCCGGGTAAACAACCTTGAGGAGGCGCGTGATGCCTACGACCCAGAAACCGTAGACAACTATGAACTGGGCATCAAATCGGAGTGGTTTGATAACCGACTGCGGGTAAACGCCAACCTGTTCTACATGGATTACGAGGATAAGCAGGAAGAGTTGCAACTACCAGATGAAGGTGGCACTGGGCAGAAGACAATCGTGACGAACGCTGCGAGCGCTACGATCCAGGGTATAGAGGTCGATGTACAGGCTTTTATCACTGAAAATCTTAGTCTGCGGGGTAATATAGGCTATTTGGATACGGAATATGACGGTTTCGGTTTCGTGGACCTGGATGGCAACAATGTTGACCTATCCGGCCTAGAGTTTCGCCGAGCGCCAGACTTCACCGGTAGCATCGACGCAACCTACGAGTGGGACATGGCTGGCGGCCAAGCGTGGGTCAGGGGCGCGTACCGTTTCATCGGGGAGCACTTTACCAACTCGACCAACGACCCCGAGCTGGAAAACGATGCCCAGCACCTTGTTACCGCCTCGGTGAACTATGCCATGAACAACGGACTGCAATTTAGTCTGTTCGGGCGTAACCTGACTGATGAGGACGGCTATACACACGGTTACGACGTGGCGGGTCTGTGGTCATACGCAGCGACACGTGCACCGCGCACCTACGGCTTCGAAGTGCAGTATAATTTCGGACAGTAAACAGCAACCACTACAGCGGAGGCAATAACCATGTCCGATAATCGGCTGGATGAATTACTAGCAAAACAGGCGATTACCGAGGTTATTTTCCGCTATGCCCGTTCCATAGATCGGCTGGATGAAACGATGCTACGCAGTGTCTTTCATCCAGGATCAATCCATTGGCATTTTTATCAGGGTCCGTCATCGGACCTTTCACTCCCCACCTCGAATGACAACCCCGGAGACTTTGTGGCCTACGCCATGCAGGCACTGGGAACCTACACCCGTACTCATCATCAGATGGGCAACACCCTCATTCGCCTTGAAGGCAATAGCCTGGCACACAGCGAGACCTACTTCACTGCCCACCATAGAATGCGGGCGATCGGTGATCCGCTGGCCTCGCCCAATGCTTACGATACAGAGATGGACTTCTTCGTTGGCGGACGATATATCGATGTCTTTGAATGCCGGGATGGCATTTGGGCAATCACCGATCGGACCGGCATGACTGACTGGACACGTCTGGAAACACCTTGTTCACAAGGTTTTAATGACATTGCCGTAGAAACTCGAGGACAAAGGGCACCTGAGGATTTTATCTACAAAACCCCATCAATTTAATCCGCTGCTGAGCTCTACTATTGCAGTGACCAAACCACACTTCTAGCAATTCTTTATTTATGGAGAACCATCTTGAGACTGGCCAACAAATCAGCACTTATTACCGGAGGCGCGAGCGGGATCGGCGCTTCGGCGGTAGAGCGCTTTATCAGCGAAGGATGCAAAGTCTACATCTGTGATATTCAAGACGAAGCAGGTAGGGCTTTTGCCGAACAGTTTGGTGATTCAGCCTTTTATCAGCACTGCGATGTCACTGTAGAGGACGATGTCGCCGGTGCCATCGATGCTGCAGTGGCACAATTTGGTAAGCTGGACATTGTATTTCACAGTGCCGGCATCATCGGCGCTGTCGGGCCGATCGAAACCACCCCCGCAGACGAGTGGCGCTTTACTATTGACGTACTACTCACCGGCACGTTTCACGCGATGAAACATGCAGCCAGAGTGATGCGCCCACGCGGCTCTGGTTCGATCATCACGATGGCCAGTACCGCTGGCGTCATAGGCGGCCTCGGTCCTCACGCCTATACCGCAGCCAAGCATGCGGTGGTAGGACTGACCAAGAATGTTGCTGCGGAAATGGCGGGGCACGGAATCCGGGTAAACACTATCGCCGCGGCCGGCATGGCGACGCAAATGGTGGCCAATGAACTTACAGGTGATCCGAATGACCTTGCGGGCGCCCGTAAAGCGCTTGCGGACTTGTCACCACTGAGAGGTCGTGCAGGCCTTCCGGAGGACGTGGCGAACGCGGCCCTGTGGCTCGCCAGCGACGATTCAGGTTATACCACCGGTCATACGCTGACCACGGATGCCGGCATTACGGTGGGAGCAACTTTGGAAGGCCCAGCTTTTGCAGAGCACAGGCCCATCATTCGCGAAGCCGGTAAAAAGGGCCTGGGCAACTAACCCACAACTCAAGCAGACGCTGCTGCGTATTGAAAATTCAGGTGTCGTAGAAGATTTCCTGATAGCAATCTCGCAAATCACGCTTTAAGATTTTTCCTGATGGATTGCGCGGCAGCTCAGCTACAAAAAGCACCTTTTTAGGGATCTTGAATCCGCCCAAGTGTCTTGCACAGTGCTGGATTACACCTTTTTCGGTGAGGTTTGATACGTCGGATACACTAATCACTGCTAACACGCCTTCAATCCACTTCGGATGAGAAACACCGACAACAGCAACCTCAGCGACACCGTCTAACAGGTAGATTGCCTCCTCCACCTCGCGCCCGGAAATGTTCTCGCCACCCGATTTGATCATATCCTTCTTACGATCAACGATAGTAATGTAACCTTCACTATCTTTGATTGCCAGATCACCGCTGTGGAACCAACCGCCTTTGAAAGCCGCTGCTGTGCGTTCCGGATCATTGTAGTAGCGCGTAAGTAACTGGGGTGAGCGGTGGACCACTTCACCGATTTCGCCATCGGCTACATCGAGACCGGCATCGTCTACAATTCTTGTTTCCACATGAAGCACCGGCTTTCCCGCGGAGCCGAGCTTGCGCATTTGATCCTCCGGCTTAAGTATGGTCGCAACGGGAGCAATTTCGGTCTGCCCATACAGATTCCACAGACGAATTTGGGGCATGCTGCGCTGTATTTTTTTTATAACCTCCACGGGCATAGTAGATGCCCCGTAGTACCCTTTCTGCAGCGCACTTAGATCAGCCTCTTGGAATCTGGAACTGTTCAGAAGGGAAATCCATACCGTGGGCGGAGCAAAGAAAGAGTTGACTCTCTCACGTTCGAGCAAACGGAGGAGGTTATCCGGGCTAGGGTCATCAGTAATAATATTGGTACCGCCCACTTGAATCGATGGGCCCAGGAAACAGTCTAACTGGGCGCAGTGATACAACGGCATGGAATGCAGCATAACATCATCATACGCGACCTCTGCGTCTACTAGGCAACTGCCATATTGCCAGATGACTGCGGAATGGCTCAGTACAGCACCTTTGGGCGCGGACTCTGTCCCGCTGGTATAGATGATCTGCGCGGGAAGTGCTGAATCAATGCTTGCGGTGCTCAAATAGGGCGCGGCAGAGGCCACTTGGTCGATTGATAGAACGCCAGGCGATGATCTGATATCAGTCTGATTTCCCATCCACACGATATGCTCTACTGCGATGCACGCACTGCGCAGCTGTTCAGCTTTCGTCAACTCATCCGGCCCTATGAACAGGACTTTGGCGCCGCTGTGATTAAGGATGTAGGCCGTTTCTTTGACATTCAACATAAAATTTATAGGCACCAGAATTCCACCCATCGCCGACAGTGCGTAACGCGTCGCGGCGAAAGCAGCGGAATTCCGTGACAGAATCGCTACGCGGTCTCCGGGTCGAATACCTAGATCAACGATGCCAGCGGCAATGCGCAATGCCCAATCGTTGAATCGTGCATAGTTCCAGCTCAGGTCACCGTCTTTGACCGCCAGCTTTGTAGGCTGCCTGGCTGCCGTCCTGCGCAGGGTGGCATAAATAGTCTGTCCGTTGAGATCTGGATTACTCATACGAGTACAACTCCGAGGAAGTAGCTGGGTTGTCTGTCGATCTTGGCGTATCGGGGTACACGGGTTGAAAACGATAGGGAGGAATTTATTCCACCAAAACACTTTGCTAAATGCACAAAGTCTACAAACACGTTCGAGAACAGTAAAGCAGTACTAGCCACTTCAGCACCTCAGTGTGGGCTGATGTCGTAGGGAACTCTATTTATACACCAGCAATCACCTGACCTGAATACCGGGAAGCCCGGTATCGATGGACGGCATCACTACCTAACTTGCGAGCCGCTCGAACTCCAACTCGGGAAAGCCAGCGTCTACAGATTCACGTAGCTTATCGTAGTAGACGTTAGCGCCGCCAAAATAAATGAGCACCCTTGGCTTATGCCCTTCGATATTAGCGCCCATCATCCATGAATTGACCTGGTCGCCGCCGTTCATCAAGGTCTGCTCATGAACGTCAAATACGTGGGCCGACCACTCGTCCTCTGCATCCTGCTTGGGCTTGAATACATCGTAGCCCTCGCTCTCCATCTTCTTGATGCAATCGGCTATCCAGATGGCGTTCTGTTCGATAGAGGTGGGCAGATTTGCAAAAGGGGCCTGTGGCCCGGTTACCATGAACAGGTTGGGGAAATCAGCGGCGCATACACCCATGATGCAATTAGAGGTGGTGTGCCACTTCTCGCTCAACGACTGCCCGCTTGCCCCGCGAATCGGGAAAGCTTCCAGCCCACCGGTGTACGCTTTGAAACCGGTAGCAAGGACAATGATATCAAACTCAAACTCGTTTTCAGTGGTACGTATTCCGGTCTCGGTAATCTCCACGATCGGCTCACGGTTCTTGATGTCGACGAGTTGAACATTGTCGCGATTATAAGCCTCTAGATAGCTATGATCTAGGGGCGGACGCTTGGCGAACAGCGGGTAGTCGTCTACAGAAGGAACCAGAATCTCGGCAACTGCAGGATCGTTGATCCTCTCCTTCATCTTATCAATAATGAACTGCGATGCCATCTTATTGGCCTCGGGATTGGACAACAGATCGTCGAAAGTCTCGAACACCCAACGAAAGCTGCCGTTCCAGTTTTCCTCGAAAATCTGCTGTATTTCCTCAGGCGGGGTATCAGCCAGATTGCGCCCAGCCGACTTAAAGTCCATGCCGAATGCGTGGTTGCGACAATTGAGGACGATCGCATCGTACTGGTCTTTTATCTGCTTTTCCCACTCCGGCGTCATCGGTTTTTGCATCGCCGGCATAATAAAGTTCGGCGTCCGATGAAAAACAGTCACGCTTGCGGCGGTTTGGGACATGACAGGTAGCATCTGCACGGTGGTTGCCCCTGCGCCAATAATCCCCACTCGCTTGCCCGCGAAGTCCAACCCTTCCTGCGGCCAGCGCGAAGAGTGGAACAAGGGACCCTTGAACCGATCCATGCCTTTAGTATTTGGAATCACGGGTTCAGAAATCATACCCATTCCACTAATAAAGTACTTGCAGGTATAGGTCTTGCTATCACCGGTAGTCACCAGCCAATGACCGTCTTCTTTCTGATAATCGGCGCTAACGACCTCAGTATTGAACTGGATATGAGGCCACATATCGCACTTATCCGCCACAAAGTGGAAGTAGTCGTGCGTTTCTTTCTGACCGGGAAAACGCTGGGTCCACGACCATTCCTGCAACAGCTCCTTAGAGAAGGTCAAACAGTAATAATAACTCTCACTGTCGGTCATCGCACCCGGATAGCGATTCCACGTCCAGGTACCACCGACATCCGCGGCCCTGTCGAAAACCTTCACCGACTGACCCGCTTCGCGCAGATAGTGAATCAAACTGAGGCCGGCAAAACCGGCGCCTATGACAATTGAGTCGTAATCTAGTTTTTGCTGAGAAGCCATTGTCGTTGCCTTAACGTTATATAATTTTCTGGATTTACCGTGTTGTCATTTCAGCCTTCGGTATTCAAATAATGGCCGTATTTCTTCATCGCATGCTCGCGCTGGGTAGGCGTGTGATAGGTCGGAAAGAGGCCTGGTGCTGGCTTGTGTTCGCGCAGTACCGTCCTGGCAACAGTAACCTTGTGCACCTCAGTGGGGCCATCAACGACACCCAACTCAGGTATATCGGACCACATATACATCAACGGTATTTCGTCGGACATCCCAAGACTGCCGTGCAGGTGCATGGCTCGGTAAACAACTTCCTGCAGAACTTTAGGGGTAGCCGCTTTAATTGCCGCAATTTCCTTGCGCACCTCGCGGTTGTATTCTTTGTGCTTATCGATAAGCCACGCAGTGTACAAAACATGCAAACGGTACTGCAGAATTTGGGTATAGCTATCGGCGATCTTTTCCTGCGTCATTTGTTTGTCAGCGAGTAATTCGCCTTTAGTAGTTCTACTAAGCGCGCGCTCGCACATCATATCCATGACTTTTTTCAGTTTGCCCACGCTGCGCATAGCATGGTGAACACGACCACCGCCAAGACGCGTCTGCGCAACCAGGAAACCCTCACCCTCTTCACCCAGCAGATGATCAGCTGGCACGCGGCAATCAGTGAAGCGGATATAGCCGTGCACACCGTCGCCCTGTTCAACATACGGGCCCACTGCTGAGTTACGCAGTATCTCCATTCCCGGGGTATCTTTCTCAACCAGAATAATCGAGGCGCCTTTATGGATAGGGACTTCTGTATTGGTGACAGCCATGACTAACAGGAATTCGGAAAAACGTGCATGAGACGCAAACCATTTCTCTCCGTTAATAACCCATTCGTCCCCATCACGGGTCGCGGTGCAAGTAAACTCCGCCGGATCCGCACCAGCCTGAGGCTCAGTCATTGAGTAGCAGGAGGCAATGTCGCCATCCAATAGTGGCTGCAGGTATTTCTTCTTCTGATGCTCAGTACCGAAGTGAGCGAGAATTTCAGCATTACCAGAATCTGGAGCCTGACAACCGAAGACGCTGGGGCCGAATCGGCTGCGACCCAAGATTTCATTCATTAACCCAAGATTGACCTGACCATAGCCCTGTCCGCCCAGTTCAGGGCCAATATGACAGGCCCACAGCCGCTTTTCTTTAACGATCTTTTTGAGCGGCGCCATGGCTTTAGCCGCCGGAGAATAGGGATCGAAGGGGTCACCCGGTCCGCGAAAGACAAGATCTAGGGGCTCAATTTCTTCACGGGTAAAGGTGTCTATCCAGTTCAATTGTTCCTGGAATTCACTATCTGTCTCAAAGCTCCAGCTCACGCCATATCCTCTCACTAATTAAATTTTGCAGTGGTCCGGTTGCACCCAACAAGTGCAATCAGACCACCAAATTTTCGCCACCACCTTGACTTGGGCGGCGGCTATCTTATACTTACTAGACACGAACAAGCAAGTTTACCCACCCATTTCAGGCAAAAAATAAACATGACAGATAAAAAAGTCTGGCTTATCACTGGTGCCTCTCGTGGCATTGGAGCTGCACTGGCGCGACGCATTATAAAGGATGGCGACCGCGTTGCCATCCTTGCCCGAGGAAATGAGGTTCACACCCTCGCCAAAGAGCTGGGGGAAGACTGTTTAGCATGCCAGGCCGATATCTCGCAGCGCGACTCTGTCAACACGGCCGTCGACCAAGTACTTCAGCAGTGGCAGCGCATTGATCGGGTAATCAACAACGCGGGGACGCACAAGGGTGGCAAAATTGGCCGGCTAAAACTTGAGAACTGGCAGCAGGTTATCGATGTCAATCTTACCGGTACATTGAATGTGATTACCGCCTGTGCGGAGCACATGGAGCGAGGAGGCTCGATCGTCAATATTGGTGCGGTAGTGGGCTTTCGGGGATTTCCCGGTGATTCGGCCTACGCAGCATCGAAATCTGGCGTGGCGGGCTTAACTCGCGCGCTGGCCATTGAGTTCGCGGCACGCGGTATCACCTGCAATCTGGTTATTCCCGGTCTTGTACTCACAGAGATGACCGGGGAACTGAGTGAGAAAGCGCTGGAGTCGATGCGTAAAACGATACCGATGGGCCGCTATGGGGACCCTGACGAAATTGCTGAGGTCATCGAGTGGGTGGCAAACTCGCGCTACATGACTGGCGCCTTTGTCCCCGCAGATGGTGGCCTCATGAGCAGCTTTGGGATAGTGGGATAACCATTATGACTACTGACAATACACGATTTTCCGCCTGGTGTGAAAGTGAGCTGAATCTGCGAGAGGCGTACGTCGTCAAAGAATTGAGTGGCGGCAACTCGAACCTCACGCAATTGATCAGCACCGAACAGGGCCCTCTGGTGCTGCGCACACCGCCCGCCAATACAATTTCACCCAAAGCACATCGCGGTGTGGAACGGGAATCTATCGTAATGGCAGCCCTGAGCGACCATGCAAGCGTTCCAAAAGTTGTAGCCTGGTGCGAAGACGTCACGATCATTGGCAGACCCTTTATGCTGGTAGAACATATCGATGGCGTTTCGATCACCGATACCCTGCCCTCGGCCTACGCCTCCGTCGCTGCAGTGAATTCACTGGGCGAACAGTTGACCGATGCATTAGCGTCGATCGCAACCGCTCCGTGGCAAGAATTGGGACTGGCGAACTTTGGTAACCCGGAGAACTTTTTAAGTCGGCAAATCAACCGCTGGCTAGATGTCAGACGGTCAGCCTCCGTACGGGAATTGCCAGAAATAGAAACGCTGGCCGCCTGGTTGCTTGACAATTTGCCCGCCAATGCACACGTTGGTGTAGTCCACGGAGATTATCATCTCGACAATGCCTTGTGCAGCGCAGACAGGCCAGAGTTGATGGCGGTTATCGATTGGGAAATGGCAACTATTGGTGACCCGCTTACGGATCTGGGGCTGTTTCTGATGTTCTGGGGACCCAGAAACATGGACCCGCCCGGATTTCGACACGTGCAGGCTGTTAGCCGAGTCGAAGGCGTACTCAGTCGCCAAGTACTGGCTGATCGCTGGGCATCAAAAACCGGGATCGACATCAGCTCGCTTAACTTTTATCTGTGTTTTGCATTCTGGCGGTTGGCGGCCATTGTTGAGGGCGCGTACACACTTTACGTAGACGGCAAAGTCGATACGCCCTACGCCCGGGGGCTGGAATATGACGTACCCGCTCTGCTGGCTGAGGCACAACTCGCCGCCAAGGGAGAGTGGTGATAGCGATGTCAAACTATCAAGCCAGTCCTATGCCATCAACAATGATGCATACGCCGATGACGGTTCAGATGCTGCTGGAGCATGGCCGGCAGGTATTTCCTGACAGTCAGGTTGGCACATTCGATGGAAGTTCTGTTGTTCACGTCAGCTATCGGGAAATAGCCGACAACGCGACTCGATTGGCAGCTGCACTGACTAGTCTCGGCGTTGTTATCGGCGATAGAGTCGGCACTTTCAGCTGGAATAATACTGCCCATATGGAAGCCTATCTCGCCATACCGTCTATGGGCGCGATAATGCATACCGTCAACATACGCTTGTCGCCAAAGCAAATTGCTTACGTTATCAATCACGCTGAAGACAAGGCGTTGCTGCTAGATATAACGCTATTACCGATTATCGAAGAGGCATTGCCACTACTCGAAACTGTGCAGCATATTATTCTTATTGGTGGCGACAGTAGCAGCGGCGATTCAATAGAAGGCTTCCAGTGTTATCACTACGGCGATCTGATGGCGCAGCGAGAGCCGCTCTTTGAGTGGCCTGAGCTGGATGAAACACAAGCTGCCGCTATCTGTTACACCTCCGGCACCACGGGCAACCCCAAGGGCGTGGTGTATAGTCATCGAACCACATTTGTACATTCGCTCGCCTCTCGCGCCGCAGACACCTTTGGCATAAGTGAACACGACACGATATTGCTATTGCCCCCTATGTTCCATGCCAACGCCTGGGGCCTCCCCTACAGTGGGTGGTTCAGTGGCAGCGACTTCGTGATGCCTGGGCCTCACCTGCAGGTCGACGGTATTGTAAAAATGGTCAGTAGCGAAAGGCCAACAATCACCGCCATGGTACCCACAATACTGGGCGATCTACTGCGCCTCCCAGAAGAGCAGGGGCTCGATATGAGCTGCTTCCGCATGCTGGTATGCGGTGGCTCAGCGGTAGCGCCGTCGATGATTGATGCGGTCCATGAAAAATGGGGTGTACCCGTACTGCAAGGCTGGGGGATGACTGAAACCAGCCCCCTGTGCGCACTTTCGCATCCACCTCGCGATCCTGGCCCTGATGGGGAAACACCCTGGAGAGCCAAAAGCGGCAGGCCAGTATCTGGCATTCAGGTTCGGGTTGTTGATGACTACGGCAAAGCCCTCCCCCACGATGGCAAATCAGTAGGCGAGCTACAACTCCACGGACCGTGGGTCACCACCGCCTATCACCGGGAGTCCGCACTCGACGCGTTTACTGAAGACGGTTGGCTGAGAACCGGCGATGTGGGGTATATTGATCAAAAGGCTTATGTCCAATTAACGGATCGCACCAAAGACGTTATCAAGTCAGGGGGAGAATGGATCTCCTCTGTTGATCTCGAAAACGCTTTGTTGGCTCACCCTGAAGTGGCCGAGGTAGCAGTTATCGCGACTGACGATGAGCGCTGGCAGGAACGACCATTAGCTATCGTGGTTCCAAAGAATGGCAACTTGACCCCGGAGACACTACGGACTTTTCTCGATGGGAAAGTGGCGAAATTCTGGATTCCAGAATACTGGGTTTTCACCGACCAAATAGCGAAAACCAGCGTTGGAAAAATGGACAAAAAACACCTGCGGCAAGCAAATCAAAATAATAAACTTGCAGTTGTAAGGTCACCGTAGCGCGGCCTGCCAACGTATCATGGACTATCGTATATGAGCATAAAGCCAGTAGCAAAAAACACTGTCGCTACACGCAGAACGCAAGCAGAGCGCACTGCTCTGTCCGATCAGCGCATGCTCGAGGTTGCGATCAAGCTAATCAACGAGCGCGGCACACACAAAACCACACTGAAGGAAATCGGCGAGTTGGCAGGATACAGCCGCGGCCTTGCCAATTACCGCTTTGGCTCAAAGGACGGGTTAATACGGGAACTATTTACCAAGTTTGATGAACGCTGGAAAAATCACATAGAAAGTTACATCGAGCAAAAATCCGGTATCGCCGCGGTGCTTGCCGCGGCAGACGCTTTGCGCGACTTCCTCAATGTTGAATCGCAATACATGCGGGCTATGTATACCTTGTGGTACGAGTCTCTTGGTAAGGAATCAGAGATTCGAAACAGTCTTGCCGGCCACCACGACGTTTACCGTAAAGACGCTACACGCTGGATTGAAGCTGGAATAGCAAGCGGCGAGATAGATCCGAAGATCGACCCAACACAATTCGCAGTGCAGTACTGTGCCTTCATTTTGGGCCTGATCTACCAATGGCTAGTCAATGCCAAAGCCCTGGACCTCGACGCCATTTTTGACGAATACGAGGCTAATATCATCAAACTACTCAGTAAAAAAGGAGTCCGCTAATGGCTTATCTCGCGCGTGAAGACGGCAAGCAGGTTTACTACGAAGATTACGGCAGCGGCGATAGCGCCGTAGTCCTGATACATGGCTGGGGTATGGGTGTTCGCACCTGGGACTACACTTTGCCTGCGCTGGTCAATGCCGGGCACCGGGTTATTGCGCTCGATCACCGCGGATGCGGTAAATCCGATAAGGATTTCGCCGATATGGGCATACTGGCTATAGCAGGGGATGTCGTCGCTGTCATAAAGTCTTTGGATATTAACAAGGTCGTTCTCAACGGTTGGTCGCTGGGCGGCGCGGTTGCCGTAGAGGCCGCTTCGCAACTGGGCCAGGTATGCTGCGGCCTGGTATTGACTTGTGGGGCCACCCCGGTCTACCTGCAAAAACCGGATTATCCGCATGGTGGAACAGACGAAGCTCTGGCAGGAACCCTGGCGGCAATGTCTGCAGACCGGGTGAATTTTCTGGCGGCACTGTCTCAGGGAATCTGCGCGAGCGAAATTACGCCGGAACAGGTAACGTGGATGTGGCAAATATTTATGGAGTCATCCCCCTTAGCCGCTGCCAGCCTCGCAGAACTTGGCCCGCTGGATCAGCGCGAAATACTCGCCTCATTGGCTACCCCCATACTGTCTTTTGTCGGCAATCATGATGCTGTGGTGGACCCCGAGGTGTGTCGATCAGTCGCCCAATACAACAATAATGTCACTACAGTAGAAATGGAAAATTCGGGGCACGCCCCATTCATCGATGAAACAGCACGCTACGATGAGGCGTTTCACGCCTTTCTCAGCAGCTGTCTTTAACTTAGATCAGGAATAAATAATGGCGAACAAGATAGATTACGGTCTGTGGTACGACTTCAGAAACCCACAACAATGGCGGCAGCCTTTTGAACAATTTTATGCTGAGCGCCTGCAGCAGATCGCGCAGGCAGAAGATCTCGGCTTCACCTCGTGCTGGTTAACTGAGCACCACTTTTGCGACGACGGCTACACGCCCTCGCCGCTGGTGCTCGCGAGTGCCATAGGCGCCCGGACCCGCAATATGCAACTGGGCACGAACCTGATGCTAATGCCCCTGCACGACCCGGTCCGCATAGCCGAAGACGTGGCAACGCTGTCACTGGTTACCGGAGGCCGTTTTGATCTGGGTGTTGGCATTGGTTATCGCCAGATGGAATTCGATCAGTTCGGGAGAAAACTGTCGCATCGACCCAGCCTGATTGAGGAGGGGATTGAAATTTTGAGACGAGCCTGGGCCGGCGACAAAGTGAACTTTAGCGGCAAACGGTTTGAAGTCGGGGATCTGTGCGTGTCCCCGCAACCGGAGCACAAACCCGCTATCTTGCTGGGCGGGATGGCGCCGGTGGCGATTGAACGGGCCGCCAGAATTGCCGACGGATTTCTTTGCACCGGCGGACTGGGTCTCGATATGTATGCAGAGGCTCTGGAAAAGCAGGGTAAATCTGCTGACGACGGCAGCGTTGTACTGGGTTGCTGGGCAATTATCGCCGAAGACCCGGAAGCAGAAGCCGCCAGAATCGGAGAACACATACTTTATCAGGCCAACGAATATATTAAATGGGGAGCCTTCGGCCCTCCTGGCCAAACCCCTTTATTTGAGGACGTGACAGCAGCAGTAGAGAATGGTTTATATGAAATGTGGGATGCCGATATGGCGGTCGCTGAACTCAGCAAACTGGTCATTCAATATCCACATATCAGGGACATTCACTTCTGGGCGCAATTCCCTGGAGAAAGCGTTGAATCAGGCAACAGCAGGCTCAATTATATTGCTGAAAAAGTACTACCCCGCCTACCCTAACGCTATGGTCTAGGGCTGCTTATGCAGCCCGCACATCCTGAGCATAGAGCTTAGAAACAGACCGTGGGCGTCTTCGAGGTCGACATCGTCGTCGAAATATACCGCAGAACGTAGTCCTATCATTAAAGCATAGGACAGTTCTGCGCTCGCTTTCGCGTTGCCCATAAAAACATCAGGCGAACTGACAAAAATCTCACTGAGAAAAGTCTTACAGCGCATATCAAACTCAGCCTTGGTTCCACGCAATACCTCTTCGTTTACCGCGGCACCAAAACACTCCAGCATGAAACCAATTTCCTTACGCGAACTGGCCTCACCCTTGAACCAGAAATCAGTCAGACCGTGAATTTGGCCCAATGTATCCAGTGGGCCCAAGTCGTCCAACTGCTTCATAAACTGGATAGAGACGTTTTCAAAATACTGACCCAGTAAATGTTCCTTACCGTTGAAATAATAAAGCAAATGGCTGGGGGTCATACCGGCACCTTGCGCGATATCAAGTAATGTTGTTCGGGTATAGCCGTTTTCCAAAATGCAATCGTGCAGTGACTTCAAAATGCGACGTCTTCGTTTGTCGCCGCGGGGGTCGCGACGCTCTTTACGAGGAGCTCTGACCGTTTCTTGCTCAGTTTTTAGCATGGAGTGCCCTTCTGATTTTTTTTTAGCTTCACTGAAGGAACGATAACAGTTAGCGAGCGGCTGTTAAACTTGTATTTTATTCAAATTAAATCTAACATCAGGTCGCTGGAACAATATAAGGAGTTACTTCAGTGAGCATCCACGGATTCCGTTTCGTTATAACCGGCGGCGCAGCCGGAATAGGCGCAGGAACGGCGCGCCTCGCAGCCCAAAAAGGGGCGAAAATCATGATCTCCGACATGGATGACATTCAGGGAGAGACGCTCGCGGAGGAGATCAATGCCACTGGCGGAACCGCCTTGTATCAACATTGCGATGTCACCGATGAAACTCAGGTTCGGGAATTGATGCAGGCTGCTCACCAAAAACTCGGCGGCATAGACATTCTGCACAACAACGCAGGGATCCACGAGAGCGTTGTGGCAAAGGAGCTGTCTCTGGCGACCATGAGTCGTGACACCTTTGAGAAGGTTATTGGTGTCAATCTCACCGGGGTGTGGTTGTGTGCGAAGTATGCCCTGCCTTACCTTAAAGACAGTAAGCATGCATCCATTATCAATGCCGGTTCCACTAGTTCATTGACTGGTTATCCCCTGTGCCAGGCATACGGGGCCAGCAAAGGCGGCGTGATGCAGCTCACCAAGATGCTGGCGGTTGACCTGGCGCCCGACGGCATACGCGTCAACTGTTACTGCCCGGCCTCAATCCAAACCGAGATGGTGGACAACTACCTAGCGGCAGCACCAGACCCAAAAGCCATGATGTCGACCATGACAGAGACCCACTTGGTACCTCGCATGGGCCAGCCGAGAGACGTCGCTGAACTGGTCTGCTTCCTCGCAAGTCCCGCTTCTTCTTTCGTCAACGGCGCCATATGGAATATTGACGGCGGTTCGCTGGCATGGCGTGGAACCCTTGGAGCACTTGGGATGGAGACTGAAATATGACTCTGAATGTAGAACAAAAGCTGGAAATCCACGAGCTGCTTTCAAGGGCAGCTTACGCCTTCGACGTACAAGATATGACACTGCTAGAGGCCTGTTTCGCTAAAGAAGCAGAGTTCAGCATGCGTATAGCCGACGGTGACACTATCGGCCCGTTTGTCGGCCGCCCTGCGGTAATGAAACTTTTTACCGACTCGATTGCGGTTCAGACCGATGTTCGCCGTCATGTCATCAGCAATATTTTCTTTGAAAGTAAGGATGATCCGATCGAGGTCATTTCAAATCTCACGCTGATAGCAACGGAAAATGGCGAAATTGCATTACTCACCGCTGCTTTGTACCGCGACACAGTGATCTTCGAGGACGATGAGTGGCGACTGCATAAGCGTTTCATCCAACTCGACAAAAGCTACTAGGGTTTTTATTGTGAACATCGGCAAGATTCCTGAGAAAACAGCAAATCTGGCGCCAGCCAGGGAAGCACTCATCGATGTACCGAACAATAGGCGCATTAATTATGGCGACCTCAACCGTCGCGTAAAACAACTCGCCAATGGCCTACTCGATGAACTCAAACTACAGAAAGGTGATCGGGTCGCCATTCTGTCGAAGAATTGTATTGAGTACATGGAAACATTTTACGCCTGTACCCGTTGTGGCTTAATTGCACAGCCGCTGAACTGGCGATTGGGCCTGGAAGAATTGACGCGGATTGTGCGCGATGGTGGTCCCACCGCTATTGTCTACGCCAGTGAGTATAGCGATGTAGTCTCAAGCCTGCAGCAGAAGCTGACCATACCCCATGCACTGGTATTTGGTGCGGACGAAAGTAATTACAACGCCTTGATTAGCCGCAGTGACGCCAGCGAGCCAAGCATCAGTGAGCGCATCGGCGGTGACGATCCCGCCTTAATCCTTTACACCGGCGGCACCACTGGGGAATCCAAGGGCGCCCTTCACACCCATCATTCGCTGTACATGGGAATGCTCAACCAGACCGTTGCGGAGCGCGTCGTCGAGACAGACGTGTACATGCTAACCGGTCAAATGTTTCATATCCCGGTGGCGCTGGCGATGAACTACCAGGCCCACGGCTGCCCTCTGGTATTGATTAATTTCGAGGCCAAGCTGGCACTGGAAATCATTCAAAAAGAAAAAGTCTCGGCCTTTTTGGGCATCACTACCATGCTCAACTGGATGATGGCGGTAGAGAATTTCGATCAGTACGACCTGAGTAGTCTGCGCAATATTCAATACGGCGGCGGACCCATGCCGCGCAGCGTTGTCGCAGCAGCCTTGGAGTCTTTTCCGTGCACCATCATTCAGGGCTATGGTCAGACCGAAGGGATGACTATGAGCTTCCTGTCTCAGGAAGATCACATTAAAGCAGTGGCCGGCGAGCACACCGAGCGACTTGCCTCCTGTGGCCGTGAAGGGTTTGTTACCTCCATTAAATTGGTTGATGCGCAAGGTGCGATCATCCCCAAAGACAGCGCCACGACAGGAGAAATATTGGTTCGATCCGAGGCCAATATGGTGGGCTACTGGCAGCGACCCGACCTGACCGCAGAAACGATCAAGAATGGCTGGATGTACACCGGAGATATCGCGGTATGGGATACCGACGGCTATATATTTATCGTCGATCGCGCCAAAGACATGATTATTTCCGGTGGCGAAAACATCTATAGCACACAGGTTGAAGCGGCTATCCACCAACACCCCGCGGTACTAGAGTCCGCTGTGTTTGGCGTGCCCCACAACGAATGGGGGGAAGCCGTCAAGGCGGTTGTCGTGCTGAAGCCCGGAGCAACTTGCACCGAGCAGGATATTATAAAGACTGCCAGCGAGCATCTTGCTTCCTATCAAAAGCCCAAGTCGGTAGACTTTGTTGACAGTCTGCCCAAGGCTCCCACGGGCAAAATTTTAAAGCGCGAACTTCGCGACCCCTATTGGGCCAAGGAAGGCAAAAAGCTATGAGTAACCTAATGAGCGACGAGCTTCTATCGGCCATCGGTAGAAAGAGCGAACCTCAACGCGAAATTGTTACCCGTCGCGATATACGCAAGTACGCGATAGCCACGCAGAACCGCCAACAAAAATACCTGAACGGTGATGAAGCCCCTCCTATGTTCCACCTGCCGCTGTTCTGGCAAGTGGTTGAACTGGACGAGTTAAGCCCGGACGGTGTATCGATTGACCCGCTGCTACCGAAGTTTCCGCTTGAAAAAGCAATGGCTGGCGGACTGAACATTGAGTACCACCGGCCTATTCACCCCGGCGACTGGCTAACGTCCAACCGTACGCTCACTAATATTTACCAGAAGCAGGGAAAATCCGGGGCGTTAATCTTTTACGAAATCGTAATGGACATCACTAACGACGACGGCGACCTCGTCATTCGCGAGAAAACCACGAGGATCCTGCGATGAGCCAGACTATAGGCGCCACGCGGTGCGACAACATCTCCGTTGGGGACTCACTACCCGAGCGCATCTTTAAGCCCGATAACGTGCAGTCAATGATGTACAACGCCATTCTGTGGAATGGCCATCGCATTCACTTCGACGAACCTTATGCGAAGGATGTCGAGGGCTACCCCGGCTTGGTTATAGCAGGCCCCTGTTTAGGCGACTGGTTACACCAATGCCTGGAAGAATGGCTGGCTGAAGATGGCCGAATCGCGAACATCGAATATTCCAACCGTATAGCCTCCTATATTGGTGAAACCCTGCGTTCGGGTGGCACGGTTACCTCCTGCAACACAGAGACTGGCGAAGTACAGGTTGAAGTGTTTATCAAGAATGAGGCCGGCGAGGTAATCACCCCCGGTCTTGCAACGGTTCAGTTTCAACATGACTAACTCGCCCAGAACCACCGCAGGTAGCACTCAGTGAGCCGCTCTTCGCTCAGGGGACAGGTAGCAATTGTCGGTGTAGCCGATACCGCCGTTGGTATTGTTCCCGATAAGACACCGCTGGAGCTTTGCGTAGAAGCAGCGCTGGCTGCAATCGATGATGCCGGCTTGAAGAAGGACCAGATAGATGGACTGGTGACCTGTAACGCTATGGCTCAGCCTTTGCTCTATCACGCCGAGGCAGTGGCGGAGTATCTACAAATTTTCCCGCGCTACTGTATCAACGTTGGCGCTGGTGGCGGCACCACCTTTTCTATTTTGCACCATGCGGCTTCCGCCATCGCAACCGGCATGGCCGATACCATCGTCATTGCAATGGCAGACAGTTTGCGCAGCAGCCTGACCCGTGAGCAGGCGATGCTAGCGCAATCATCCACAGGCCACCCCCAATTCGAGCAGCCCTATGGCTTAACCGTACCAGCGTACTATGCGCTTATCGCTCAGGCACACATGGCCCAATACGGCACCACGTCGGAACACTTCGCAGAAATTGCGGTGGCCGCCAGAGCGCACGCGGCACTCAACCCTACAGCCCAAAAGCGTGAGCTGATTACCGTTGAAGATGTAATTTCCTCAAGGTTGATCGCCGACCCCCTGCACCTGCTGGATTGCTCTCTGGTTTCGGACGGCGGTTCCGCTATTGTGCTTACCTCTGCCGAACGAGCAGCAGACTTCCCTCATGCACCGGTCTACGTGCTTGGCGTGGGTGAAGGGCACAGCCATGAACACATTAGTCAAGCACACAATCTGACCACCTCTGCCGCGCGCGAATCAGGCGAGCGAGCTTACGCCATGGCAGGACTCGGGCCAGCCGATATGGACCTGGCCCAGCTTTATGATTGTTTTACACCCACGGTGTTAGTGGAACTTGAGGATCTTGGGTTTTGCGCAAAAGGCGAAGGCGGCCCGTTCGCTGCGACTGGCGCACTGCAACCGGGCGGCGCCCTGCCTGTTAATACCCACGGCGGCATGCTGTCTCATTGTCATCCTGGCAATCCTGGCTCAATGTTTGCACTGACTGAAACAGTGTGGCAATTGCGCCACAACGCAGGTGAACGTCAGGTGCCCAATGCCCAGAACGCCATGGTTCATGCACAGGGCGGCATCATGTCCTCGCACACCAGCCTGATTCTCGGCAGGGAGGTGTAGCATATGGAAAAGACGTTGCCTCCATTAACACCACTGTCGATGCCGTATTTTGATGGCTGCAAGGCTGGTGTTCTGCGGCTCCAGCGATGTGATGAATGCCAGCAATTTCAGTTTTACCCCAGAATAATCTGCAGCCGTTGCACCAGCGATAAGCTGCTGTGGCAAGACGCCAGTGGCAATGGCATTATTGCCAGTTTTACTGTGGTTAGGAAAGGGGTTTCAGCTGCTTATGAGGCTCCCTATGTGATCGCCTTGATTGACCTCGAGGAAGGACCCAGGTTGATGTCGACGCTGATAGACGTGGAGCCAGAGGATGTTGCTATCGGTCTGCCAGTTCATGTAGATTTTGCCCAGTGGTCAAACGAGATATCAATGCCCGTATTCAGACTTTGTTAAACAGGATTTAAACGATGAAAGCCGGAAACATTCCTCTTGCCACTATCAACCCAGACGCGCCTGCCGCGTCACTCGAAGCAAAACAACCGCATATCGACAACGGCACAGTACGCTATAGCAAAGACGGTTATTTCTCTCGGAACTACATGGCCTCAGAGTGGCAAAAGGTATGGACCCGGGGTTGGCTGATTGCGGGTGTCACTAGCGATATACCCAAGGTCGGCGATTTCTTTATTTTCAGTATTGGCGAAGAGTCCATTATCGTAACGCACACAGATGAAGGCGTTAAAGCATTTTACAACGTCTGCAGCCATCGGGGCACAAAGCTGGTCTGGGAGGAGCGTGGTAACAAAAAAGTTTTCGTCTGCCCCTTTCACAGCTGGAGCTTTAACAATAACGGCGATTTAAGGCGGATAACCGATGAAGACTCCTTTCAGCCAGAGGTGGTCGCCCATCGCCCCGGGCTCACAAGCGTGCACTGCGAGACACATGCAGGGATTGTGTTTATCACAATGGACGAGAACCCCACTGCTCTGGCCGAGAACATAGGCCTGCCCGAGGGCTATCTCGAAGCTTACAACATAGACAAGATGAAAGTGGTACGTCACGTACGCAGTGAGTGGGGCTCAAATTGGAAAGTGGGGGTGGAGGCATTTTATGAAAGCTATCACCTGCATTGTGTGCATCCGGAGACACGCGGCGTCATGGGTGACCTGAATGTGCAATATGACCTATACCCCAATGGCGCCAGCCGAATGATTGTACCACTCGGCCAACCTAGCCCGAGAATTCACGATCAAACCTCAGTCAATGAGGGGCTGCAGATGATGCTGGCCGAGGCCGGTGTAGAAGCCGGCGAATTCACAGGGTCAGCCGGGGAAGTTCGACGCGCTATCCAGGTCGCAAAACGTGAACGTGCAGCAAAATTGGGGCTGGATTACGAAGCCTTTGAAGACGGCCAGCTCTCGGACAGCTGGGCCACCGGAATTTTTCCAAATGTACAGATAGGCTGTCATCCCGAAGCCATATTTCTTATGCGCTTCCTGCCACACGAAAGTGATCCAGAGCGCTTTTACTACGACACTATGACGCTGATTTTTCCAGCGAATGATCCTGATTACACCCCACCGGGGTGGATGGGGCTTCCCCAGAGTACAGACTTCAGCGGTACGGTTCGACCTCAAACAGAACACTACTCCATTGAGGAAGACGCGAACCTTGGCCCGGTTTTAAGCCAGGACTCCGCATTATTACCCGTTGTCCAACAAGGCATGCGCAGCCGCGGTTTCAAAGGGCAGCTATGGGGTGAACAGGAACAGCGACTACGTCATTTTCACGTTGAGTTAGAACGTCGGTTGGCGAAATAGCGCGCGGTTTAGAACGTCATTCCCAAAATAAACTCTCCAGCAGGAATTATATGAACATTCACGATGACCGTATCACCAGCCGAGCATGAATCAAATAATTCTTCACCACTTCGATATCTCGCCCTTCGCTGAAAAAGTGAGGCTGGCCTTTGGTATTAAAAATCTTCCATGGCAGTCAGTGCAAATCCCTCTGGTAATGCCCAAGCCCGACCTCACCGCTCTCACTGGCGGGTACCGCAAAACACCGGTGATGCAGATTGGCGCGGATATCTACTGCGATACCCAGCGTATAGCGCGTGAACTGGAGCGGCGCTTCCCGCAGCCCACTTTATTTCCA
>JBLIEI010000031.1:0-51735 GCA_047633055.1 Halieaceae bacterium
CTTTTTGAAATGATAACTTTCACCGAAGGAATTATTACTGCACTAATATCTGCACTCATTGCTCTTGCGGTAGCTCGACATAATTCAAAATCCTCAGACGTCAAATTCAGAGCAGAAATTGATCAAGTAGAACTAAGGTTAAGAAGAGAATTTGCAGCTCAAACATCCTTAGAGATTGCTATTCAAGCATTAATGAGCAAAGGGTTCGCGCTAAGATCTTTCCCTCTAATTAGACATCATATCCGTGGATTTAAAGATGATGAGTTGCGGCGTCTGCTTATTAGCTCTGGTTGTATTTGTTTTCAGGTAATCAAAGATAAGGAGTACTGGGGTTTACTCACTGAAAATGAAACTCTATTACAGAATCGAACAAGAATGGAAAGCAAAGGCATTAAGTTTTATGATCTAGAAGATGATGAGCAGGAAAGCCCTGATGGTTCAAACACATAAGAAATTTATCAATGACGCCTTCGGCTGGACACAAAAAGCTCTGCTTTTTGCTCCCATTATTAAAGCGTTAAGGCTCTAGATCCCACCTTGCATCAAGATCAATAATGGTATATTGCTTATACTGTGAACAACTTTGACTACGATGACCAAAAGAGTCAGGCCAACCTAGACAAGCACGGAATCGACTTCGATACCGCTCAGGCACTATGAGATGACCCCTATCCCATTGAAATACCAGCAAAAGTACTCGATGAGCCTCGATTCCTAGTCATCGGGCGTATCGGCCGAAAGCACTGGTCCGCCGTAGTAACCCCTAGAAATGAGAATATCCGGATAATTTCTGTTCGCCGCTCGAGAACAGAGGAGGTCGCAATCTATGAAAGCTAAGAAATTCGATTCAGACTTTGATAATGGTAAAGACATCACTGATGCACTGGACCTATCAAAAGTCCGTCGCCCGCTTCAGCAACAGAAAAGGGTAAACGTGGATTTCCCCACATGGATGATTGAATCCCTTGACCGTGATGCTAGTTGCCTCGGGGTAACTCGGCAATCTATAATTAAAGTTTGGCTGGCAGAGCGCCTTGAGCAATCCAGCCTTAACAAGGCGAGCAACCCGGCGCCCTAGGCGCGGGTTTTTTTGGCGTATGGTGCAAGCGAGCTCGACCTGAAGTCGGATGGTTCGGAAAGAGGATATGAGTATGGCGAGAGAAGTTGATGACCGCATATTGACAATCTGTGCATGGATTTTCGTTTCCATCGCGACAACTTTTGCTGCCCAAGGCGCTTTAGAGGGGCTTCCACGTCACGGCACAGATTTGAGCTGGCCAGATCACGCGCGATTTCACGTCACCTTCGCAGCCTTTGTTCAGATTGGCTATTGCATGATGACAGCAACCGTCGCACTGGTACCATTTCGTAGAGGTGAACGTTGGAGTTGGTGGGCACTGTTCGGGTTCTTCGTATTTGGTGGTTTGTCGCTAGTTCCAGCGGCGTTGTGGCAAGGCAGCGGTCCTCAAGCACATTTCGCAATTCCCATAGCCTTAACGTTTGCTGCAGGGTTTACCGCTCTTGTTTTGAGCCGTAAAGTTGGGTTTCCAAATTTATTAGACCCTCAAAGCGAATAACTCGCCCTTCTGCTTTTGGCAAGAAGAGGATCAAGGGATAGCAGTAATGCACCATAACAAGGCGTTAAACGCTCTATGATTGTGAGTGCCTCTTCTGGCTATTTCCTTTGCGTTTAGGTGCCTAATCGATGAACACCGAGACAAAATTACCAGATGATGTCATTGCTGAGATTCAGGCAAATCGGAAGATAGCCGCGATCAAGCTCCTGCGTTCACATCAAGGTATTGGTCTTAAGGAAGTCAAGGAGGTTGTCGATACGTATGCCGATAAACACCCGTCCAGTATTCGCGTTGGAGAAGAAAAACCACAG
The DNA here is from genome assembly GCA_047633055.1 of Halieaceae bacterium. GTDB lineage: Bacteria > Pseudomonadota > Gammaproteobacteria > Pseudomonadales > Halieaceae > CALJFL01. The sequence continues at coordinate 1,889 of JBLIEI010000031.1, forward strand.
GGCGACTTTGGTCGCATACCAGTACTCATTCTTGGTGTCGAGGGCTCTATTACGGTGGTGCCAATCGTTCATCTTCCCAGGCGACATAATTGGCAGCCTGTCCTCGGCACACGCTAAGGAGACAATCACGCTTTGTTCTTGCGCAATTTAACAAGGCCGGGCACACCGCGCACTTTGCACGATTACCGAGCGCCCCAAAAGGCTTCTGTGGCTATCTGGCGCGTGTCGCTATGCGGCGATATTCTCGATACTCCGGCGTCCAAAAATTGCGTTCTATCTCAGCACTCAACTCCTCATCGCTAATCGCTTTTGCATGTCCTTCGCTCATTGCCATTTTCGCAACAGCAAACGCAATGGTTTGGCTTAAGCTGGCAAGCTCGGTCAGAGGAGGCAATATTCCGTCGGTATTAGAATTGCTCTCAGGCGCCAGGTCGGCCAACGTTGTGCTTGCGACCATCAACATCGCATCGCTGACTTTAGACGACTTTGCAGCGATAACACCCAAACCGATACCGGGAAATATATAGCTATTATTGCACTGTGAAATTTCAAATTTTTGACCAGCATAGTCGACTGCGGGAAAAGGACTTCCTGTCGCAACAATGGCATGACCATCGGTCCATTCGATCACTTGGTCAGGGTAAGCTTCAACGTATTTTGATGGATTGCTAAGAGGCAGCACGATGGGACCTGGACAATGCTTGTGCATCTCCCGAATAATCGCTTCAGTAAACAAACCGGGTTTCCCAGACACACCAATTAAAATGCCTGGATGAACGTTGGATATTACGTCCATTAACCCGATCGTTGAGTTATCCTCACCCAAACTCCATTCGCTTAATGCCGATGCTTCCTGCGCCAATACCTGCTGAAAATCTTTTAAGTCACTCATGTCCGAAGTCACCAGGCCATGGCGATCAACCATGAAAATCCGCGAGCGGGCTTCTAAATCGCTCAGGCCCTGAATAACCATCGCGCTCACGACCAGTTCCGCGATGCCACATCCGGCTGATCCAGATCCAACAAATGCAATTTTCTGATCTCTCAAGGCCTCACCTTTGCGCTTGCACGCGGCTAATAGCGAGGCCAATGTAACGGCGGCTGTACCTTGAATATCGTCGTTAAAGCAACACACCCGATCTCGATGCCGCTGCAGAATTGGCATTGCGTTTGGCTGCGCGAAATCTTCAAATTGGATCAAGGCTTCTGGCCATCGCGCATACACGGCATCAATGAATTGATCAATAAAGGCTTCGTACTCCGCTTTGCCGATTCTTGGGTGGCGACGGCCCATATACATAGGGTCAGCCAACAATGCCTGATTGTTAGTACCGACATCTAACGCTACCGGCAGGGTGTAGGCCGGGCTGATGCCTCCACAGGCCGTATAAAGCGACAACTTGCCAATAGCGATACCCATTCCGCCTATTCCTTGATCTCCCAGGCCTAATACTCTCTCACCATCGGTCACCACAATGACTTTAACTCGATCCTTAGTGACGCTTCTGAGAATATCATTCATATACTCCCGCTCTTCATAGGCAACAAATATTCCTCGGGCACTGCGGTAAATGTCTGAAAAGTGCTCGCAGGCATCGCCAACAGTCGGCGTGTAGATAATCGGCAGCATTTCAACCAGATGCTCTCTGAGCAGTCGGTAGAACAGAGTTTCATTGCTATCTTGAACAACACGAAGGTAGATATGCTTATTTATTGGCTCATCGAAGCTACGGAACTGTTTGTAGGCTCTCTCTACCTGCTCATCAATAGACTCGTATCGCGGCGGCAACAGGCCGATAAGGTTAAACGCTCGCCTTTCTGTTTCTGTAAAAGCCGCCCCTTTGTTAAGTAGTGGTGTCTCAAGCAAGGATGGTCCAGCATAAGATATGTATAGGGGTTTTAACTTGCTCATTGCAGGCTCCATTTAATAAACTAGGCAGCAGAATCAAAATGATGGGCCACCGGATTTGCTGCCGATTGCAGCGCAAACAATAGAAGGTGAAGGACAGGAGCATCGAAGTAGAATGTCTAAACGCTTTAGCCTAATTCGCAACTCAAACTAGCTGCATTGAAGTATAATCTTAAGTGCTACGGTAAAGCACTGTTCCCGTCGACCTCGATCGAAAAGAATTTTCAAAAATGTCCAGGGCGCGTCATGCGCACTTTTTAGGAATTGAAAAATGGCTGAACACAAAATATTAATGATACTGACGTCTCACTCAGAGCTGGGTGATACTGGTGAGAAAACAGGTTTTTGGATAGAAGAGTTTGCGGCTCCTTACTATGTTTTTTTGGATGCTGGCGCTGACATTACACTGGCTTCTCCTGCTGGCGGCGAACCACCGATTGATCCCAAGAGCAAGCTCCCCGACTTCCAAACATCTGCGACAGCTCGCTTTGACAGCGATGAACTGGTCCAATCGAAATTGGCTGCGACCATGAAGCTAATTGACGTCAATGCTGCTGATTATGACGCAGTGTTCTATCCCGGTGGTCATGGCCCCTTGTGGGACTTAACTGAAAATACCAAGTCGATTCAGCTCATCGAGCAATTTATGCAGCAACAAAAACCTGTCGCTGCTGTTTGCCATGCCAGTGCGGCCTTTTTGAACGCCCGTGATGAAGCGGGCGAATCGATTGTTAAAGGCCGTGTGGTTACCGGTTTCAGTAACTCCGAAGAAGCGGCAGTCGAGTTGACGGATGTCGTACCGTTCTTGTTGGAAGATGAATTGATCAAGAGAGGCGGGAACTATCAAAAAGTGGAAGATTGGAATGTTTTGGCCGTGCAAGATGGGTTAATTATCTCGGGTCAAAATCCTGCCAGTTCAGAAGCCGCAGCTAAAAAAGTGATCGCTCACCTAAGCAAGTAGCTCGCTGCGTGCTGCTTGTCTCAGGTAGGGATTAAGAAGACCCCGACCCCACCTGAGACGTACTTACTAGACGCGTTCTATCACCGTGGTGATGCCCTGACCCAGGCCTATACACATGGTAGAAACACCTAAGGTCAAATCACGGTCCTGCATCACAGTGAGCAGCGACCCGGTAATCCGCGTGCCGGAACAGCCAAACGGGTGACCCAAGGCAATAGCGCCACCGTGTACGTTGACTTTGTCTTCCATGTCGTCCAGCCACTCGAGATCTTTCAGTACCGGTATTGCCTGTGCAGCAAAGGCTTCGTTGAGCTCTATCATTTCGACATCTTTGGCCGTTAGCCCCAGCTTTTTCATCACTTTCTGGGTTGCTGGCACGGGTCCATACCCCATTATCGAGGGATCGACGCCTGCTACGGCCATGCCTTTAACCCTGGCGATGGGCGTCATTCCCAGAGCCTTGGCACGCTCTGCAGACATCATCAACATGGCAGAAGCGCCGTCTGATATTTGTGAAGAGGTGCCGGCGGTAACGGTGCCGCCCTGTGGGTTGAACGCGGGGGGTAATGCCGCCAGGCCTTCCAGCGTAGTTTCAGGACGAATGGTTTCGTCATGCTCAACGAGGGTCAGTGCGCCGGCTGCATCGTGGCCTTCAATCGGAATAATTTCTCGGGCGAACTTACCTTCAATGGTTGCCTTGTGTGCCAATTGGTGTGAACGCAGGCCCAGGGCATCCTGCTGCTCACGGCTGATGCCGTGAAGCAGGGCCAGATATTCTGCGGTCATGCCCATCATGCCGGCCGCTTTGGCCACGTTCAGGCCCAGCTTTGGGTTGATATCCACATCTGCGGTCATCGGCAGGTGGCCCAAGTGCTCAACGCCGCCTACCAGGTAGACGTCGCCTACACCGGCCATGATATTGGCCGCTGCTGTTTGTAGCGCCGACATCGAGGAACCACACAGGCGGTTTACCGTTTGTGCAGGAATAGTGAAGGGTAGTTGCGCGCGCAGCAGGATGGTGCGGGCGAGGTTCATGCCCTGCTCTCCGCGCTGTAATACGCAGCCCCAGATCAGGTCGTCGATTTCATTGACGTCCAGCTTGTCGTTTCTGGCAAGCAGGCCATTGATTACCGAGGCTGAAATGTCGTCGGCGCGCACGTTGCGGTAACAGCCATTTTTGGATCTGCCCATTGCGCTGCGGGCATAGTCTACGATCACTGCGTCTCTTGGATTCAAACTCACAGTACTTCTCCTTGTTTGCCCATTATTTTGTGGTCGGCTTAGTAGTAGGTTTCGCCGGCAGCCAGTTTGGCCTTCATGCCGTCAGTTAATTCATAGGTTTTGCCTAGATGGGCAAATTTGGCAGAGGCTTCGTCAATATATTTCAGCCCAACTGAGTCCATCCAGCGAAATACACCACCGCGAAATGGGGGGAAACCCAGTCCATAGAGCAGCGCCAGATCGGCTTCAGCGGGTGTGTCCACAATGCCTTCCTCAACACAGCGAGCCATCTCGGTGGCCATGGGCAGCATCATCCTGGCGACGATATCTTCGCGTTCGAACTCGGTGCGCTCACCACAGACTGGCTCGATCAATGTATAGGCTTCTTCCGACACTGTTTTCTTCGGTTTGCCGCGCTTGTCTGGAATGTAATCGTAGAAGCCTTTGCTGTTCTTTTGGCCGTAGCGGCCATTTTCAAACATGACTTCCGTGGCGGTTTTAAAGTCGAGCTTCATGCGGTCCGGGAAGCCGTCGGCCATTACCTGGCCGGCATGTGCGCCAGTATCTATGCCGACAACGTCTAACAGGTATGCAGGGCCCATAGGCATGCCCCAGCGCTCCATGACTTTATCGACGGCCTGAAAATCGGCTCCGTCGCGCAGTAGCTTGGAGAATCCGTCGAAGTAGGGGAAGAGTACGCGGTTAACCAGGAACCCTGGGCAATCGTTCACCACCACGGCTTTTTTGCCCATACGATTGGCATAAGCCACGGTGCGGGCAATCGCCTCGTCAGAGGTTTTCTCACCGCGTATCACTTCCACCAGTGGCATCGCGTGAACGGGATTGAAGAAGTGCATGCCGCAGAAGTTTTCCGGGCGCTGCAGGGCTTCAGCCAGATAGGTGATAGAAATAGTGGAGGTGTTGGACGCCAGAATGGCATCCTCTGCAATATGCTTTTCGGTCTCCGCCAGTACGGCGTGCTTCACCTTGGGGTTTTCGACTACCGCTTCAACCACGATGTCGACTTCGTCAAAGCGGTCATAGGTAAGCATCGGGTCGATGCTATTGAGCACTTCCCCCATTACTTGCGGTGTCATTGCGCCTCGATTAACGCGCTTGGCCAGCAATTTGGTGGCTTCGTTCAGTCCCAGGTCGATCCCTTCCTGGGCGATGTCCTTCATTTTGATGGGTATGCCCTTGTAGGCAGATTGGTAGGCAATGCCCCCACCCATGATGCCGGCGCCCAGGACCGCTGCGCTGGCTACTTTCTTACTCGCTTTCTTTTCCCACTGTTTGGCTTTCTTCGTTAGCATTTGATCTGACAGGAAAACGCCCACCAGTGCTGCGGCTACATCTGTGGTGGCGAGTTCTGCAAAGGCAGCTGCCTCTACCCCTAACGCGTCCTCCAGGTTCATGCCGCGAGCGGCCTCAATCACTTCGATGGCTTTAATCGGTGCCGGATAGTTCTTGCCGGCTTGCTGGCCTACCATCGTTTTCATGGTGAAGAAAGCGAGCATGGCTTCGGTATCGTTCATCGGCAACGGGCTGCTTTTGGTGACCCGGCGCGTCTCGAAATCCAGTTTGCCGGCTACCGCCTGGCTTAGAGTGCTCAATGCAATAGTGCGAAGTTGGTCGGGGGCGGCAATAGCATCCACGGCGCCTACTCTCAGCGCGACCTCGGCTTTTTGGTCTTTGCCGGTGGCAATCCACATTATTGCTTCATCCACGCCTATCATTCGCGGCAGTCTGGCGGTGCCACCCCAACCCGGCAGAATGCCCAGTTTGGTCTCTGGCAGACCGACTTTCGCGACAGTGCTCATCACCCGAAAATCGCAGGCCAGGCAGATTTCCAGACCGCCGCCCATAGCGAAGCCGTTAATCGCCACACAGCTGGGGTATGGCAGATTTTGCAGACGATTAAAGTTGTCATTGTTTTGACGGGTAAAGCCCACGATGTCGTCGGCTCCAGCGCTAAAGATAGTCGTGAATTCGTTGACATCGGCACCGACAATAAAGACCGCCTTGGCGCTACTGACCAGCAGGCCCTTTAATCCGTTTTCGGCATCTAGTGCGTCAAGAGCCGCCGTCAGACTTTCTACAGTGTGTTGGTCGAATTTGTTGACAGATTCGCCTTGTAGATCGAAATTCAGTTCGGCAATGTCGCCGTCAAGGCGCGTAACTGTCAGCGCGTCACTCTGGTAAATCATAGTGGTGTCCTGTAGCAATGAGAGGGGACTGCTTCGCTGCGGACGGTGGTGTTGGCATCTGAGTCAACAGCGGGGCGCTATTGTAGCGGTCTACGCCGCTGACGTGAACTGTTTGTTGAGGCCGGTTTTTTTCCGAAACGCCACAATAAGGGCGTCTCAGCGCCGTCAGCACGGCGTTGTAAGGGCATGCGCGGGCGCAGACTTACTGAACGCTGACCCGCACTGGAATCCAGCGGTTAATAATGTAGTCAAGGGTCCCCTGTGATTTCATCATGCGGAGTGCGCGATTTAATTCAGTCAGCAGTTCCGTATTGCCGGGTGCTACCGCCCAGGCGAGCGACTCTGTGGTTAATAGCTTGTAGGTACTGATCAGGTCGTCGAAGTCAGCGGAACTGGCTAGATGCCAACTGGTTGGGGCGTCGTGTATATAGACGTCCAGAGTGTCGTCTCTGAGCGCATAAAATGCTGCTGCGGGATCGACGAAAAAAGTAATCTTGGCGTCGGGCAGTTCTTTTCTGGCGAAACTGGCCCCGGTGGTACCGGGCTCTACGCCTACACGGATATTTTTACGGTAAATCGCCCTGGGCTGAGCGAAGCTGCCTATTTTTTCTGTGTGGAAGATGGCCATTTGCCCCACTTCCATATAGGGATCTGCAAAACTGATGGTCTTGGCTCGCTCTTCGGTAACGCTGATACCGGACATAATAGCATCGATGCGGCCCTGCTCCAGGGCCGTCGCTAACTCGAGAAAACTATATTCGAACAGCACCAGCTTTCTGCCCAGAATTTTGGCGACGGCGGTGGCATTATCGACCTCCAGGCCGACAATTTTGCCTTCTTGCTTGTAGTGCAGTGGTGGGTAATCAGCCGACAGACCAACCCGCAAGACGCCGTCGGCGAATGCGGGATTGATAAAGGCGATAAGCAGCAGCAGGAGGATTCGTTTTGCCATGGCGGAGGGTCCTTGTGCACGTTCATGCGGATAGGGTGGTCAGTGACAATATAGCCAGTCACAGCATAAACGCTGGGCTGCTCATCAGGCAAATTGAATAGCGTTGAAGAATTTCAGCGGGTTAAGGAAAGAAAGGTTTGGGGGGAGGGGTCTTGGGCCGGCATGAACCGGCCATGGGGGAGTTAAAGGCGTGACTGGGCGCTAATGCAAAATACGGTCCGGCCGCATCTCAGCCTGCAGGTCTTTGGAAGGGTCAGTGGTGGCTGCCGCTTCCTGCTCCTGCATGTAAGTCCGCAAGCGGCCCACAACACTGGTCATCACATCTATGGTCTGGCTTATTTGATCCAGGGCCATCAGGATGGTCTCGTTGTCGCTGCCGGTTTTATCGTTCTTGTCCATGGGTTATCCTTCGTGAGGAAGCCGCTTTAGCGCTCTCTAAATTTTAGTATCAGCAGGCCAACCACTCCTTTCAAGGGGTGGCGGCGCTAACGCTTAGTCCCAGGTCAGTGCGCCACCGGTCTGATATTCAATCACCCGGGTTTCGAAGAAATTCTTCTCTTTGCGCAGGTCCATGATTTCCGACATCCAGGGGAAAGGATTCAGAGCACCGGAGAACTGCTCCGGTAATCCCAGTTGGGATAGACGACGATTGGCGATGAAATGCAGATATTCTTCCATCATCGCCGCATTCATGCCAAGAACTCCACGCGGCATGGTGTCTCTGGCATATTCTATTTCCAGAGCAGTGCCTTCCAGAATCATCTGGATAGCTTCCTGCTGAAACTTCTCTGTCCACAGCTGCGGGTTTTCGAGTTTGATCTGATTGATCACATCGATACCGAAGTTAAGGTGCATCGACTCATCACGCAGAATGTACTGGAACTGCTCGGCGACGCCGGTCATCTTGTTACGCCGACCCATCGACAGGATCTGAGTGAAGCCGCAATAAAAGAAAATGCCTTCGGTAACCGCATAAAATCCGATGAGGTTCCGCAACAGAGTCTGGTCATCCTCGGGGGTGCCAGTATTAAACGTTGGATCGCTCAGCTCGTGGGTGTGACTAAGGCTCCAGGCGGCCTTTTTCGCAACCGAGGGCACTTCCCGGTACATATTAAAGACTTCGCCCTCATCCATCCCCAGCGACTCGATACAGTACTGATAGGCGTGAGTGTGGATCGCCTCCTCAAAGGCTTGGCGCAGAATATATTGGCGACATTCCGGGTTAGTAATCAGACGGTAAATAGCCAGCACCAGGTTATTTGCTACCAGCGAATCTGCAGTAGAAAAATAGCCGAGGTTGCGCATAACAATGCGGCGCTCGTCGTCGGTCAAACCCTCGGGGTTTTTCCAGGTCGCCACGTCAGCGGTCATATTGACCTCCTGTGGCATCCAGTGATTGGCACAGCCGTCGATATACTTCTGCCAGGCCCAGTCATACTTGAAAGGCACCAGTTGATTAAGATCGGCGCGACAGTTGATCATTGCCTTTTCGTCAACCGAAACGCGCGCGGCACCCATCTCGAGTTCTTCCAGGCCGGGTGTCACATCCAGCGCTGCCAGTGCTTTGGCGGCAGCTTCTGCTGCGTCGGTATTGATCGGTGCCGTTACTTCGGCTACGGCAGTTGGCGCCGCCTTTGCCACTGGCTCAGTTTTCGGTTCAGAGGTCATCGCGGCCTCCGCATTGACCAGTGCTGCAGTGGCGGCCGTCACTGGCGCGGCCGCAGATTCATCCTGGTGGTAGTCATCCCAATTCAACATGGTGGTAATCTCCTAATGTTCTATTTCTGTTTGTTCATGGTGTTAATGCTATAGCGGGCCCGTCAGCTTACTGACAGGCATCACAATCCGGGTCATCCAGCGAGCAGGCATCGGGTACGGGTGCTGGTTGAGCGACGGCTGCCTCGCTAGACACCGCATTCAACGTGCCGGTGTCTATGGTCGACTTCTCGGTACCGGTTGCCGCCAGAGACCGCAGGTAGTAAGTCGTTTTCAAGCCGCTGTACCAAGCCATCCGATAAGTGATATCGAGTTTCTTGCCATTGGCGTTGTTGATATAGAGATTGAGCGACTGAGCTTGGTCAATCCACTTCTGCCGGCGACTGGCGGCTTCCACCAGCCAGCGCGGCTCAACCTCAAAGGCTGAGGCGTAAATAGCCTTCAGGTCTTCAGGAATCCGCTCGACCGACTGTACGCTACCGTCGTAATATTTCAGATCATTGACCATTACCTTGTCCCACAAGTCCCGGTCTTTTAGGTCTTTGACCAGATAGGGGTTGACGACAGTGAACTCCCCTGACAGGTTCGACTTAACATACAGATTTTGATAAGTCGGCTCAATCGATTGCGATACGCCAGTGATATTGGCGATGGTGGCCGTCGGTGCGATAGCCATTACATTGGAGTTACGCATACCGGTGGTTTTTACGGTGGCGCGCAGACTGTCCCAATCCAGAGTTTGATCTTTATTCACCTGAATGTAGTCGCTGCCCCGTTCCTCCTCGAGCATAGACAGAGAATCAATGGGGAAAATACTCCGGCTCCACAGTGAGCCCTCGTAGCTGCTGTAGCGGCCACGTTCGGCTGCCAGTGTGCTAGAGGCTGCAATAGCGTAATAGCTTATCGCCTCCATAGAGCGGTCGGCAAACTCCACAGCCTCGTCCGAACCGTAGGCTAGATGTTTCTTGTACAGTGCGTCCTGGAAACCCATCAGGCCCAGGCCTACCGGGCGGTGCAGCAGGTTCGAATTCTTCGCCTGCGGTACCGAGTAGTAGTTGATGTCGATGACGTTATCGAGCATGCGCACAGCGGTGGTAACCGTCTCGCGCAGCTTGTCCAGATTCAAGCCGTTTTCGTCTACGTGCTGGGGCAGGTTGATCGAGCCCAGGTTGCAAACGGCAATTTCATCCTTATTAGTGTTCAGGGTGATTTCTGTACACAGGTTAGAAGAGTGTACGACGCCGATATGTTGCTGCGGCGAACGCACATTACAAGGATCTTTGAACGTCATCCACGGATGACCGGTCTCAAACAGCATGCCCAGCATTTTGCGCCACAGGTTCTGTGCTTTCACGGTTTTGAACAGCTTCATGTCGCCGGAGCGTGCCATCGCCTCGTAGTGCTGGTAGCGCTCTTCGAATGCCCTGCCGTAAAGATCGTGCAGTTCCGGGACGTCGTTGGGAGAGAACAGTGTCCACTCACCGTCGTCAAAGACCCGCTTCATAAATAGATCAGGAACCCAGTTGGCGGTGTTCATGTCGTGGGTGCGGCGGCGATCATCGCCGGTATTTTTGCGCAGCTCGACAAATTCCTCGATATCCAGGTGCCAAGTTTCAAGGTAGGCACACACGGCGCCCTTGCGTTTACCGCCCTGATTGACCGCGACTGCGGTGTCGTTGACTACTTTGAGGAAGGGCACCACGCCCTGTGACTTGCCGTTGGTGCCCTTAATGTATGCTCCCAAAGCCCGTACTGGAGTCCAGTCATTGCCCAGGCCACCGGCGAATTTCGACAACATGGCGTTGTCCTGAATTGCGCCATAGATACCGTGCAGGTCATCGGGCACCGTGGTCAGATAGCAGGACGACAACTGAGGTCGCAGCGTGCCAGAGTTGAACAGGGTCGGGGTGGAACTCATGTAATCGAACGAAGACAACAACTGATAGAATTCAATCGCCCGGGCGTTCTTGTCGTCCTCTTCAGTCGCTAGGCCCATGGCCACACGCATGAAAAAAATCTGTGGCAGTTCGATACGCACTTCATCGCTGTGGATGAAGTAGCGGTCGTACAGTGTCTGCAGCCCCAGATAGGTAAACTGCAAATCACGTTCCGGCAGTAGCGCCTTGCCCAAGCGAACCAGGTCATAGTCTGCCAGGCCGGGAGCCAGTAGCTCCAGCTCGATGCCGCGAGCAATATAGGCATTCAAGGCCCGGGGGTACAGTGCCGTCATATCGTCTTGGGTCGCACTGCTGGCTACACCGAGGAAATTGAGTGCCTCAGCCCGTAGGTTGTCACACAGTAATCTGGCCGAAGCGTAGCTGTAGTTGGGTTCCTGTTCGATCAGGGTGCGGGCGGTGATGACCAGTGAGATACTCAGCTCTTCCGCAGTGACTCCGTCATACAGATTCCTCAGGGCTTCGTCGAGAATCTGCGATTCACTGACATCACTGAGGCCAGCGCAGGCTTCGCTAACAATAGTGTGCAATCGATCCAGGTCCAACGGTGCCTTGCTGCCATCCAACTGGATAACATTAATGGCATTGGCGGCTTTCTGTGTGGCAGGAGAGAGTGCTTGCTTGGCGGCACGTTTGCGGGCCTGTTCTTCGCGATAGATTACGTAGTCGCGGGCTATTTTATGCTCGCCGGCGCGCATCAGCGACAATTCCACCTGATCCTGTACATCTTCGATGTGAATCGTGCCGCCAGAGGGCATGCGGCGCTGAAATGTTGCAGTGACCATGTCAGTCAGTTTTGCCACGGTTTCATGAATACGGCTGGACGCGGCGGCAGAGCCACCTTCAACCGCCAAAAATGCCTTGGTGATTGCCACGGCGATCTTGCTGGCTTCAAAAGGTACGACGGTGCCATTACGCTTGATGACGCGCACCTGGCCCGGTGCGGTTGCGGCAATGCTGGCGCTGACGGGGGTAGTCGTATCGACTGGGTTCAGGGTTCCTGCGGAGGCTCCCCGCGGATTGATCTCTGTTTGCATGTCTTCTCCGAAGTTTTGGCGTTTAGCCTTATTTTTTTGGCTGCTGCTCTATGTACTATTTTTGGTTGTTCACTGACCATTACTTGCTACGATCAAAGCGCAGTGGAGTACTCCGACTCATGCCGATGACTACGCTGCACTGGCCTATAACGGGTCGTGTGACCGCGTGGCCTGCAGAGTTGAACGTAGCTGTACTTCCCTCTTGTCATATGATCCAACACTGTTAAATGGCTACAAAACTCAATGGTCGAAAGCTTTGTTCTGGAACAATGAACGCCCTCTTTAAGTCAGACCGCGCACTGATCACATTTGTCCGAGTACTTTTGGTCGTTTTTCCACCGCTACACCCAATATATGGGGGTACACTGCTGACTTGAGTACAAGATAAAGCGCTATCTGACACAATGCAAGGGTATTAGGCTGGGTTTATGCTGTGGATAACTTGTGGGTAGAAAAGCGTGTCTGTAAGCACTAACCGTGTAGCCCTTGCGACCCCTGAAACAGCCCTGCGAGTGCTGTCGAAAAGCACCTGATTACGCGTCCGAATGATTTATTTCGAATAAAAAGTTGAGCCGTTATAGGCTCTGGTTATTTAGAGTTGAACGCCCGTCCTTGTTTTCACCAGACTCGTCGCTGGCCGCCATAGAAATTACCGGCGATTGGCCTGCAGCAAGGTCTCTATCAGCGCTTTTTGGGCGTGCAGGCGATTCTCTGCTTCTTCCCAGATAACGGTATCTGGATCATCCATCAACGCGGCGCTGATCTCCTCGCCACGATGGGCGGGTAGGCAGTGCATGTAAAGAGCGTCGCGGGCGGCATGGCTCATCAATTCTGCCGTGACCTGATAGGAGGCGAAGAGCTTTGCTCGTTCCATCTGTTCCTCTTCCTGGCCCATTGAAGCCCAGACATCGGTGACCACAAGGTCGGCGGCGGCGACGGCTTTGATCACATCGTGTTCTACGTGAACCCGGTCGCGGTTGGCGGCTAGCAGGTCTGCTTTGGGCTCGAAACCGGCCGGGCAGGCGATGCTCAACTCGAAATCGAACTGGCGAGCTGCATTGATGTAGGACTGACACATGTTGTTGCCGTCACCCACCCAGCACACTCGTTTGCCGCTGGGGTTGCCGCGGCGCTCTGTCCAGGTTTGCATATCGGCCAACAGTTGGCAGGGGTGGTAATCATCGGTCAGCGCATTGATTACTGGTACTTGGGAGTGGCTGGCGAAGCGCTCGACGATGTCGTGACCAAAGGTTCGAATCATGACTATATCGACCATGGATGAGATTACCCGGGCACTGTCTTCTATCGGTTCACCACGGCCAAGCTGGGTGTCCTGTGGTGACAAAAACATGGCATGTCCGCCCAGTTGCGACATGCCAGCCTCGAAGGATACGCGGGTTCGGGTAGACGACTTGGCGAAAATCATCGCCATTACTGCACCGGGAAATTTGCGGTGATCGAGTCGCTCTTGGTGCTCGCGCTTCATTTCACTGGCTCGCTTGATAATGACCTGCAGCTCCGCAGGAGAAAAATCCATAAGAGTCAGAAAATGCTGTGGTGTGGCCATGGCCGTGTACCTGTAAATAGGGGGTGATTAAAAGGCGCCGTAGTTCAGGAGAAATCGTCGATAAGGCCCGCGAGGGTGCGGGCCAGTGTTCGCGCTTCATCCTCTGAAATTATCAATGGTGGTAACAAACGGATGGTATTGCCTGCGGTGACGTTGATCAGCAGGCCAGCTTTGAGTGCAGCAGGGACTAATTCGCCGCAGTCTTTGGATAATTCAATGCCCAGCATCAGGCCTAGTCCACGTATCTCGACGACCGCGTCCGGCTTATTGAGTTCGGCCCGCAAGGTCTCGACTATGAGTTGCCCGCGCGCAGTGGCGCGCTCACAGAGATGGTCCTGGCTGATCACATCGATAACCGCTAGCGCGGCGGCGCAGGCCAGTGGGTTGCCACCAAAAGTGGTGCCATGGGTGCCCGGTCCAAAGACCGCAGCCGCCGCACCGCGAGCCAGGCAAGCGCCTATGGGGACTCCATTGCCGAGTCCCTTAGCGGTTGTGACAACATCGGGCATGACATCCAGCCCTTGATAAGCGAAATAGGTGCCAGTTCGGCCGTTGCCGGTCTGCACTTCATCTAACATCAGCAACCATTCCTGCTGATCGCAAATCTCTCGCAAAGCGGCCAGGTAGTTCTGCTCTAACGGCCTTATGCCGCCTTCGCCCTGAATGGGCTCGGCTAGAATGGCGACCACATCCGGGTTATTAGCGGCGATTTGTCGAATCGCCTCGACATCGTTACGCGGCGCCCTGATAAAACCGCTGACTAAAGGTTCGAAGCCCGCCTGAATCTTGCGATTACCGGTGGCGCTGAGTGTAGCCAGGGTACGGCCGTGAAAAGCGTCTTCCAGCACGATGATGGCTGGGCGCTCAATCTGCTTATGAGAGCCGTACAGTCGGGCGAGCTTGATCGCTGTTTCATTGGCTTCGGCACCGGAGTTACAGAAGAAGACCTTGTCCATACCGGCCAGCGTTGTCAGCCGATCTGCCAGCGCTTCCTGCGCACCGATGCGGTACAGGTTGGAGGTGTGTAATAGCTTGGCTGACTGCTCAGCGATGGCACTAGTGACCGCCGGGTGAGCGTGACCAAGATTAGTGACACTGATCCCGCACAGTGCGTCCAAGTAGCGGCGACCTTCTGTATCGACCAGGTAGCAGCCTTCACCGTGTGAAAAAGTCACCGGTAGACGCGCATATGTTGGCATCAGCGCCGCCATGTTTATTACCTCCCAGAAACGCAAAAAGGCAGCTGTAGCTGCCCGTTAATCCAAAATTATAGCGACTCTTCCAAGACTTGTAAATTGACGTGCCCGGCCGTGTGGATCAAAGCGAGATTTTTACGGTCAAATATTATAGAATGGCGTGCCGCGCTAGGGCATTATTGCCGCGGAATATTGAACAACACAGGTTGAGAGATGGATATTTTAGACACAATTAAAGAACAAATCGAAAGCAACACCATACTGCTATACATGAAAGGTTCTCCCAATCAGCCTCAGTGTGGGTTTTCTGCCCGAACCGTCCAGGCGCTAATGGCTTGTGGTGAGCGGTTCGCCTATGTCGACATTCTCAGCAATCCTGAAATTCGCACCAGTCTTCCCCAGTACGCTAACTGGCCTACCTTTCCCCAGCTGTGGATTGGCGGTGAACTGGTAGGCGGTTGCGATATTGTCACTGAAATGGCGGATAGCGGCGAGTTGCAGACCCTGATCACGGAAACAACGGCAGCGCAGCCTGCGTCTGCTGAGTGACCCAATAAGTTAGAGGCGCCTTGGTTGGCGCCGATATTCTTCGGTAAAAGCGGGTTTTGAGCCCGCAATTTCTAGTGACGGATTAGGCTGGCTTGACTGTGTGCATTGCAGTTTGCAAGTAATTTTGCAAACCGACTTTGTCGATCAGCCCAAGTTGCGTTTCCAGCCAATCAATGTGCTCTTCTTCGGCCTCCATGATGCTTTTGAACAGGTCTCGTGAAACATAATCACTAACCGTCTCGCTGTGAGCTATTGCTGCCTTAAGGTCGGCATGTGCTGCGTGCTCCAAATTTAGGTCGCTCTGCAGCATTTCCGGGGTATTTTCGCCAATCATCAGCTTACCCAGGTCCTGCAAGTTGGGCAGCCCTTCGAGAAAGAGAATTCGTTCGATCAGGCTGTCCGCGTGTTTCATTTCATCAATGGACTCGTGGTACTCGTGATCAGCCAGTTCCTGCAGTCCCCAGTCTTTGTACATGCGCGCGTGAAGGAAATACTGGTTGATGGCCACCAGCTCATTGCCCAAGATGATATTCAAGTGTTCGATGACTTTGGCGTCGCCTTTCATGATCGTGCTCCTTTGTAAGTAGGCGAATAGTATCAACTGGGGCACCAGCAAAGTCAAGCTAAGCTATTGATTTTATTGATTATTTTGAATGATAATCACAATGATTATCACCTTGATTGGCATTGGGCGAAGCAGGAAGCTCAGTCAATAAAGGAAGGCTAGCTAGAGTGATATTTCACGTAGGGCTGAAGGCGGAGCGGTAGGGGGTGGGAACTGCCTGACTGACTAACGACTGAGAGGCTGCTTGGTCGTCAAGAGATTCACGTACGATTTCGCGGGCCAGAGTGCCACATTGGATGTCAACGCCGAGAGTATTGTGGGCTTCACGCAAAGAACTGGCACCGTCTTGAATCGCGGCGCGGATCTGGGTAATGAAGGAGCGCTAGCTGGAGAGATATTTCACGCGGGGCCGAAGGCGGGGCGATAGGGAAGCTTTGGAGCTGCCTGACTAACTAGCGACTGAGAGGCTGTCTGATCGTCAAGAGATTCAAGCACGATTTCGCGGGCCAGAATCCCGCATTTGCCACATTGGCTGGCAACGCCGAGAGTATTCTGCACCTCACACAAAGAACTGGCACCGTTTTGAACCGCTGCGCGGATTTGGGTGTCAGTAATGCCTTTACAGATGCACACGTACATTGATGGCGTCTCATGCTTTAATCAACTTGAGCGTAATGTTAATGCTAATGAGAATGATTGTCAACAACATATAGGCCCGGAGTAAGGTTCTGTTCTATCGTTACCATCAGGGCAGCGCGACGATGGGCCAGTGCCCACTGAAATTATCCGCTAGCGAGCAATATTTTCAGTGTGCGCTCTACCAGAGGCAAACGATCGTTGCCAAAATACATGTCGCTGTCGTTGATAAACATTGTGGGGGACCCGTAGCCACCGCGCTCAACCAACTCCTCAGTGTTGGCTCGCAATTGGTCTTTGTAATGCGGTTCGGCGGTTGCTGCTAGCAGGTCCCGGCCGTTAAGGCCGGTCTGCTTACAGAGGTCTATAAGGATCGCATCTTGGGAAATATCCAGATTCTGGCCCCAATATGCATGGAATGCCGCTGTAGAAAAGGACACGAGCTTGTCTTGTTCGTTGGCGTAGATTGCTCCGCGCATGGCTTTCACACTATTGACGGGAAATACCGAAGGATGCGCTACCTGAATATCACAAAGCTCGGCCCAGTCCTGTATATCTTTGAAATAGTGTTCTAGGCGCCGCTCATTAGCGAACATGCTCTCTCTGGCGCTATAAAGCTGCTGGTTTACCGCATTGAATACGCCGCCGACCAGAATGGGCCGCCAAATAATAGGCACTTCAAATGCTGCCAGTATCGGTTGTACGCGGGCGAAGGCAAAATAGGTCCAGGGACTGGAGCAGTCATAGAAAAATTCAAACTTGGGGGTGCTGGCCATCGATTCTTTCCGGTAATTTTTGCGGTGGAGCTTAGCACAAGGCCGGTAACCTTCGGGTATAATCGCTGCTCTATCAATTATGGTAATAATTTCATGGATATCGCGCAGTACATGACAGGTTTGGGCACTGCCGCTCGGCTGGCGTCCCGGAAGATTGCAGCCGCCTCGACAGACCAGCGCAATCGCGCTTTGCTGGCCGCGGAACAGGCTCTTGATGGCGCCCGCGATAAACTGGTTGAGGCCAATGCGCAGGATATGGCGCAGGGCCGCGACAATAACCTTTCCGCGCCACTGCTTGATCGGCTTGAATTGACCCCGGCGCGCATTGATACAATGCTCGAAGGATTGCGCCAGGTAGCCGCGCTACCGGACCCGGTTGGTAGTATCAGTGATCTCAATGTTCTTCCCTCAGGCATTCAAGTGGGCAAGATGCGGGTGCCACTGGGCGTTATTGGCATCATCTACGAATCACGGCCCAATGTGACCGTGGAAGCAGCCAGTCTCTGCCTGAAGTCGGGTAACGCGACCATTTTGCGCGGTGGATCAGAAGCACTGGCTTCCAATTGTGCTATTGCCGAGTGCCTTGCTCAGGGCTTGCGCGCCGTTGACCTACCGGAAGCCGCTATACAGGTGGTGGCTACCGCTGACCGCGAAGCGGTAGGGCAATTGATTACGATGCCGGAGTTTGTCGACGTGATTGTCCCAAGAGGTGGCAAAGGGCTGATCGAGCGCATCAGTAGAGACGCGCGGGTGCCGGTTATTAAGCATCTCGACGGTGTTTGCCATGTGTATATCGATTCGGGGGCCGATCTGGAGATGGCGCAGGCGATTGCGATCAATTCCAAAACTCAGCGCTATGGCACCTGCAATACGATGGAAACCTTGCTGATTGCCGGTTCTGAAGCGAGCACTGTGCTGCCACCGCTGGCAGCACAGTATCAGCAGGCCGGTGTTGAGCTGCGCGGCTGTCAACGCTGCCGTGATTTGATGCCTGACCTGATTGCCGCCACCGAGCAGGACTGGTACGAAGAGTATCTTGGCCCCGTGCTGGCGGTGCGGATCGTGGATGACCTTGATCAGGCGATTGAGCACATTAGCCAGTATGGCTCTCAGCACACTGACACTATCGTAACTCGCGATCACTCCCGGGCGATGCGCTTTCTGCGAGAGGTGGATTCCAGTTCGGTGATGGTAAATGCGTCCACCCGATTTGCCGATGGTTTTGAATATGGTTTGGGTGCGGAAATTGGGATCTCCACTGACAAGCTTCATGCGAGAGGCCCAGTGGGTTTGGAAGGACTTACTTCGCAGAAGTATATCGTGCTTGGGGAGGGGCAGGTTCGCCGTTGAGCTTCGCGGCGGGATCTGGCCCGCAGGCGGTTCTTGGGGGCACCTTTAATCCGATACATTTTGGCCATCTGCGTTGCGCTCTTGAATTGACTGAAAAACTCGAGCTGGAGCAGATCCGACTGATGCCCAGTGCACAGCCGCCGCACCGGGCTCAACCGAGCTGTAGCGCCAGTCATCGTGCTGCGATGGTCGAATTGGCGGTCGCAGAAGAATCACGATTGCGCTGTGATCAACGAGAACTAAAGCGCTCCGGGCCCTCCTATACACTCGACAGCCTGAGTGAACTCCGCCAGGCGCTGGGACCTGATATTAGCCTTTCGCTCGCTATAGGCCTTGACGTTTTGCATGGGCTGGCGAGCTGGCATTGCTGGCAGTCCCTACTTGACCATGCGCATATCGTGGTAATGACCCGACCGGGTTGGGCGCTCCCTGCCCAGGGGCAGGTCGCAGAGTGGCTGGATCGGCATAAAACCAACCATCGAGAGGCCATTACCGAGTTGCCCAGTGGTAATGTTTGGCTTCAGGAGCTTCGTCTGCTGCCAATTTCCTCCACTGAGATTCGCAGCCTGTTACAATCCGGTCAGTCAGCCCGCTATCTACTCCCTGAGTCGGTATTGGACTATATCCAGAGCAATGAGCTCTATGTTTGAGAAGAGATCGGGCAGTATGAACGACTCACGAGGCGCATAACTCGCCTATGGACGCAGCTACCTTGAAAGAATTAGTGTTAGAAGCCCTTGAGGACCTCAAGGCATTGAACCCCGTTATTCTTGATGTGACCGAATTAACTGATGTGATGGACTACATGGTAATTGCCAGTGGGACCTCCAGTCGGCACGTCAAATCGCTCGCCAGTAATGTGAGTATGGAAGCAAAAAAACGCGGCATGATGCCTCTGGGAATAGAGGGTGAAGATGCTGGCGAGTGGGTGCTGGTAGATTTCGGCGATATAGTAGTACACGTTATGTTGCCCGCCACCCGCGATTTTTATGACCTGGAGAGGCTCTGGGTTAAACACGACAACCCTGAGTAATGCGACTCACGGTGCTGGCCGTGGGTGGCAAAATGCCCAACTGGGTAAAATTGGGCGTCGACGAATATCAGAAGCGCCTACCGAGGGAGTTGTCCCTGTTGTGGCGCGAAATCCCCCTCGCCAGACGTCATAAAGATAGTAAATCAGAGAAACTATGCGAGCAGGAAGGCGAGCAGCTGCTAAAAGCAGTGCCCGCTGGAGATCGAGTGCTTGCTCTGGACGTTAAAGGCAAAGCCTTGTCTACGCCGCAGTTGGCGGATCAGTTGCGCGGTTGGCAAATGTCCGGTGATAATATTAGCCTGCTTATTGGCGGCCCCGATGGACTCTCGCCTACCTGCCTGGCCAGAGCCGATCAGCGTTGGTCTCTCAGTGAGTTGACCCTGCCGCACCCGCTGGTCAGGGTTTTATTGGTGGAACAGCTGTATCGGGCTTGGACAATCACCGTCAACCACCCGTATCATCGCGATTAGTTTGTAGCGCCGCGAGGCGGGGCCAACATCTTCATGTCTCAACATATCATTCTCAAGGATCAGCACCGGGAAGCTCGCATCTACGGCGCCAGAACGGTGACGGCTATCGCCTTCGTTCTTGGTTTGCTGACGTTGCTGACGATTCGTTACTACGGCTTGCAAATCACCGATTATGAGACCTATAGCACCCACTCGGAGCGCAATCGAGTGCAATTGCAGCCGCTACCTCCCAAGCGCGGTTTGATCTACGATCGCAACGGGGTGCTGCTGGCAGATAATCGTCCCAGTTTTATAATGTCGATTGTCAGAGAGCGTGTTGACGATCTGGACCAGACTCTGGCGGAGTTGCAGGCCTTACTGCCAGTGAGCGCAGCGGATATTGAGAACTTTCGAAAAAAACTGCCACGAAGTCGGCCCTATGAGGCGGTGCCGCTGCGCTTTCGTCTCACTGAGGAGGAGCGCGCTCTGCTAGCGGTTAATGGTCACAGTTTGCCGGGGGTGGTGGTTGATGCCCAGTTGCAGCGACACTATCCTTACGGTGAATTATTTTCTCACTCTCTGGGTTATGTCGGTCGGATCAACGAGCAGGAGTCCTGGGGACTTGATGAAACCGATTACCGAGGGACATTCCATATAGGCAAGGTCGGCGTAGAGAAGTTTTACGAAGATTTACTGCACGGTGATGTTGGTTATCAGAATGTTGAAACCAACGCCCACGGCAGAGTGCTGCGGGTGCTGGAGAGGTTTGACCCCAATCCTGGCGCGGACCTGACATTACACCTGGATATCAAGTTACAGCGCACCGCCTTTGAGGCACTGCAGGGTCTGCGCGGCGCGGTAGTGGCTATCGATCCGCAGACCGGAGGAGTACTCGCACTGGTTTCGACTCCTGGCTTCGACGCTAATCTATTTGTTAACGGCATCAGCACCATAGACTACAGCGCGCTGCGCGATTCACCGAACGTGCCGCTGTTTAACCGGGCGGTGCAGGGCCAGTACCCGCCGGGTTCAACGATCAAGCCAATGATGGCGATGGCAGGACTTGAGTCCGGGTTAGTGACGCCTGAGTACACGGTGGCCGATCCCGGTTGGTATCGCCTCCCTGGCGATTCGCGGCGCTATCGGGACTGGATTCTTAAAATTCGAGGCACCGGACATGCCCCTCAGGTGGCCCTCAATATGGCGATCGCAGAATCCTGCGATGTGTATTTCTATGACCTGGCTCGACGGCTGACTATCGATAAAATGTACGATTACCTCCATCCGTTTGGACTGGGCGAGCGGACTGGCGTTGATACGACTAGCGAGCGTCGCGGTGTGCTGCCTTCAACCCGGTGGAAGCGGGAGACTATGGGCCAACCCTGGTACCCGGGCGAAACACTGAGCGCGGGTATTGGCCAGGGCTATATGCTCACTACCCCCATGCAATTGGCGGTAGCCACCAGCGTGCTGGCAACCCGCGGCGAGCACCGTGTTCCGCGATTGGTTCGTACTATCAATAGTGAACCGGTGGTGGCACCCATTCTGGCAAACGTATCGGGAGCGCCTGAAAACTGGCAGGCGGTACACGAAGGTATGTACGCCGTAGTTCATAGCAGCCGCGGTTCCGCCCGCAAAATCGCCGAGGGTATTGGCTACGAAATGGGTGGTAAAACAGGCACCGCGCAGGTCATCGGGATTGCGCAGAATGCGATCTACAAGGAAGAGGAGGTTGCCGAACGGCATCGTAACCACGGCCTGTTCATCGCTTTTGCACCTTATAATGCGCCCACTATCGCATTGGCGGTTATCGTGGAGAACGGTGGCGGCAGCAGCGTTGCATATCCGATAGCCCGCAAGGTGATTGATACTTGGCTGCTCGGGGATGCCGACTGATGGGCGATTATGTACGTCAATTACCTGAGGGCTCCGGCGACCTGGCACGTCGGCCAAGTGCGGCTGCCCGTTTTCATATCGACGTTCCTTTGCTACTGCTGTTGTTGCTACTGACTGCCTATGGTCTGGTGGTGCTGTACAGCGCCTCCGGCCAGGATATGGGAGCGGTAGTGCGACAGGGCCGTTATTTTCTGGTGGGTTATGTGGTGATGATTGCGGCGTCGCAGCTCAGCCTGGCTACCTACATGCGCTGGGCACCCTGGTTTTATTTGGCAGGGGTGGCTTTATTGGTGGCCGTTATTTTTGTTGGGGTAGGGGCTAAAGGTGCCCAGCGCTGGTTGAGCCTCGGTGGTTTTCGATTTCAGCCTTCCGAAATAATGAAACTGGCAGTGCCAATGACGGTGGGCTGGTATCTTTCCGAGCGCATCCTGCCGCCTCGATTCAAGTACATCGCTGCGTCGCTGATCATCGTTGCCATTCCGGCTGTGTTGATTTTGCGCCAGCCCGACCTGGGTACCGCGCTACTGATCGCGGTTAGCGGCATGTTTGTGGTATTCATGGCCGGTATCGGCTGGCGTTATATTGTGGGCGCCGTGGTCGCCGCCTTTATCTCGGCCTGGCCGGTCTGGATCTACGTACTCAAGGATTATCAGAAACAGCGCATCCTGACCCTGCTTAATCCCGAAAGCGACAAGCTGGGTGCGGGTTGGAACATTATGCAATCCAAGACAGCCATCGGCTCCGGCGGCTGGGACGGTAAAGGTTGGTTAGGGAGTACTCAATCAAGGCTGGATTTTCTGCCGGAAAGCCATACTGACTTTATCATAGCGGTTCTGGCGGAGGAGTTCGGTTTGCGGGGCGTTCTGATGTTGCTGGGGATCTATCTGCTCATTTTATTGCGGGGGTTCTGGATCGGCCTTTACGCACAGACCAGCTTCGGAAGAATGTTGGCTGGTAGCCTCACGCTGACGTTTTTCGTTTATATCTTTGTTAACATGGGAATGGTCGCCGGGTTACTGCCGGTGGTGGGTGTTCCCCTGCCCTTAGTCAGTGCCGGGGGTACATCCGTTGTAACTTTGATGGCCGGCTTCGGTCTGCTGATGGCAGTCAGTACCGAGAGAAAGCATGTTGTGCGCTAAACAGAGCGTTTATCCCCGGTCGATCAAACTATTTACTATGAGAAAATGAGCTTCTTTTTATGCCTGAATTGATGAAATTGATGGTTGCCATATCCAGTCTCTGGTCCGCTCTCTCCCTGGGTGCTGAAACGTATGGAGACAACCAGGCGACCCAGGTAGTGATTGATGAATTGGTCGCTGAAGAGGGCTTTGATCGTGAATCCCTAAACGACCTTTTTACCCGGGCGGAAAAAAAAGACAGCATTCTGGAGGCTATGTCCCGGCCAGCGGAGAAAACCAAACCCTGGCATGGTTATCGGCAAATTTTTGTCACTGATAAACGGGAACAACAGGGCGTAGAGTTCTACCAGCAGCACCGCGAAACCCTGATGCGAGCTGAGCAGGAAAGCGGTGTTCCCGCCGAGATTATTGTGTCGGTAATCGGCGTCGAAACCTACTACGGACGCATTACCGGTAGCTACCGCGTGATTGACGCGCTCTCTACTCTGGCCTTTGATTATCCGAGTCGTTCGGAGTTTTTCACTAAAGAACTCAAGCACTTTCTTATCCTCACCCGCGAGCAGGGCAAGGACCCGCTGAGTCTCAAGGGATCCTACGCCGGTGCTATGGGCTATGGCCAATTCATGCCCAGTAGTTATCGCGCCTATGCGGTGGACTTTGATGGCGATGAGATAATTGATATCTGGGACAACCCGGTAGACGCTATTGGCAGTGTCGCCAATTACTTCAAGCAGCACGGTTGGCGCAGTGGCGAACAAGTGATAGCGCCGGCTACCGTCAGTGGCGAAGTGGGTGATGAATGGTTTGTGCGTAGCCGTGCGGATCTGGTCCCTAAGTACACGGTGGCCGAATTTGCTGCCGCCGGGATTGAGTCACCCGATGAGCTCAGCCCCGAGGCCAGTGCAGTCGCGATGAAGTTCGAGTTAGAGCAAGGCACTGAGTACTGGCTGGGCTTGCACAATTTTTATGTAACAACGCGCTATAACCACAGCGCAATGTACGCTATGAGCGTTTACCAGTTGAGCCAACGCATTGCCGCTGGCACCGTCGAGTGAAGCGCCTGTTGACACTCGGGCTGGCGGCGACGATAGGCGTAACGGTTATGATCGCTGCCTGCACCACTCCAGGGCCAGACCCAGCGCCTCAGGTGTCGCGCTATCCCAATGCCCACGACGGTGCGCCGATAAAGTCGATTGGGCCTGAAAATATGGCCGCTGCAGTGCCCCGCGCAGACCCCATTCTCAGCGTCGGCAATAAAAGCCCGTACACGGTTAACGGCGTCACTTACACGGTTTTGCAAAACTATGTTGGTTATCGGGAGCAGGGCCTTGCCTCCTGGTATGGCACCAAGTTCGATGGCCACGAGACCTCTAATGGCGAAATATTTGATCTCTACGCGGCCAGCGCTGCGCACAAGACCCTTCCGATTCCCAGCTATGCAAGGGTGACTAATCTCGACAATGGACAGCAGGTGATCGTGCGGGTAAATGACCGCGGTCCGTTTCACTCGGAACGTTTGATTGATCTGTCCTACGGAGCGGCCGTCAAGCTGGGCTTTATGGAAAAGGGCACGGCGCGGGTCGAGGTAAAGGTGATAGATGTGACTGGGGTCGATGACCGCCGCGGCACCGTTGGCGGAGATTACCGTTTTCTGCAACTCGGGGCATACGGGTCGCAGGCGTCGGCAGAATCACTGCGCGATGAATTGGCATCAATCCTCGCTGTTCCGGCTTTTGTCAGTCCTGTTCAATCAGGCGCGAATCTGTTGTATCGCGTGCGAGTGGGGCCTGTCGCAAACAATACTGTATTACTGACGGTGCAGCGGCAGTTGGAAGCCGGTGGTTACGGTGCCGGCCAGCCTCTACCCTAAACCCAGCCGGTAATACCTGCCAGTAAGTTGCGAGTCTTCTTTCGCTGCGACTGGGCATGGGTTACCATTTTCTTTTAATGTATAGTCATTTATGGTCTCCAATTTTATGATGCGTCTGCCCTTGTTATTGTTGTTGGCTCTGCTGCCTTTTCATCTGTCTGCCGCCAACATCATGCCCGCCCCGCCACAGGTTGCGGCCAAGGCTTATATTCTCATCGATGCTAATAGCGGTGCCGTACTGGCACACAAAAACCCCGATATGTCGTTGCCGCCCGCCAGTCTGACCAAAATGATGACCAGTTATGTGCTGGCAGTGGAAATCGATTCGGGCAGAGTCAGCCCCGATGATATGGTTGTGGTTAGCCGCAATGCCTGGTCTCAAAACCCGGTATTTAAAGGTTCTTCGTTGATGTGGATTGAACCTGGCAAGGATGTATCCATCGAGAATCTGGAGAGGGGTGTTGTGATTTCCTCTGGCAACGATGCCACCGTTGCTGTGGCCGAGCATTTGGCCGGTAGTGAAGCAGCTTTTGCGGATATGATGAACAGCCATGCCGAGGCGCTGGGTATGCAGGACACCTGGTATGTAAACTCTCATGGTTTGCCCGACCCCCAGCATGTCACCACCGCCAGGGACCTTGCGACACTGGCGGTAGCGATTATCACCAAGCACCCGGGACACTACGGCATTTATAAAGAGCGCGAGTTCACCTACAACGATATCAGGCAGTACAACCGTAATTCACTGCTGGGCGAGGACCCCTCAGTTGACGGGTTAAAGACGGGCTATACTAGAGAGGCCGGTTACGGCTTGGTGGCCTCGGCCAAGCGTCGCGAGATGCGCCTGGTCGCCGTGGTCATGGGAACGACCAGCCCCAATGCGCGTAAGAATGAGGCCCGCAGCCTGCTTAACTACGGTTTTCGTTTTTTTGAGACCGCCAACCTGTTCGAAGCGGGACAAGAACTGCAGCAGCCGCGAATCTGGAAAGGACAGCAGGATTATGTGTCCGTTGGCTTGGCTGAGGCAGCGCTGGTGACATTGCCTCGTGGCCAGAAGAGAAACCTGACAACAGAAATTGAGTTGCCCGATGAAATTGTGGCTCCGATAGCCTTTGGTGAAGAGCTTGGCACCGTGACCTTGAGTCTTGACGGTGAAACCATCTATCAAAGCGCCATTGTGGCTCTGCACGCAGTCGAGCCCGGCGGGTTTTTTGCGCGGCTCTGGGATATGGTATTAATGTGGGTCGCCAAATTGTTCAGCGCGTGAGAAAGCAGTGATGACTCAGGAGCCGGAAGCCCCCAAAATTGAATTCCCCTGCGATTATCCGATTAAGGTGTTGGGTCGTAGTGTTGACGAATTCACTGAGGTGGTGATTACCGTCTTCGAACAGCACGCTCCGGGCTTTGACAGAGAATCCATCACTGTGAAGGCCAGTCGCAAGGGCACCTTCCATTCACTTAACATCACCATCACCGCGACCGGTCCCGACCAGCTCAAAGCCCTGCACGAGGAGCTGATGGCGACGGGGCTGGTGCAGATGGTCATCTGACCAGAACCTTATGCGAGCACTTGTCGTCAGGAACCTTGGGTTGGTGGCGTATCAGCCCACGCTGGACGCAATGCGGGTATTTACCAATGCACGTAGCGCCCAAACCCCCGATGAACTTTGGTTATTGCAGCACCCCCGCGTGTTTACTCAGGGCCAGGCCGGCAAGGCAGAGCATGTATTGGCGCCCGGAGATATTCCGGTGGTTCAGGTAGACCGGGGTGGTCAGGTGACCTATCACGGACCGGGCCAGTTGGTCGTTTATCTGCTAGTGGATATTCGCAGGCTGGACTTCGGGGTTCGCAAACTGGTGGATATTATCGAGGTGAGCATTGTCCGCTTATTGGCGGAGCATGGAATTGACTCGACTGCCAGACGAGATGCGCCAGGCGTGTATGTCGAGGGCAAAAAAATCGCCGCGTTAGGGCTGAGGATTCGTCGGGGTTGCAGTTATCACGGTCTTTCACTCAATGTGGATATGGATCTTGAACCCTTTCAGCGAATCAATCCTTGCGGCCATCGGGACCTGCAAGTGACCTCTATGGCACAGCGCGCGACGGGCGGCCTGCCAGTATTTGAGAAAGTTGGCGAACAACTTGCTGACATTTTGTCTGCTGCTCTGCAGCCGGTCCGAAGTGATGGGTGAACTCATCACCAGCCTGGATTATGTGGCCACCGCTGTTTTTGCCATCAGCGGCGCCCTGGCAGCGGCCGAACAGAAACACGATATCCTGGCGTTTGTTCTGTTTGGAACGATCACCGGGATTGGGGGTGGCACCGTGCGCGACCTACTTCTGGGTACTGATCAGATTTTCTGGTTTGGTCAGACCGAGTACCTTTGGATGTGCGTTCTGGCGTCAGCGGCGACCTGGTTTCTGGCGCCTTTGTTCCATTCTCTGCACAAACTGTTGGTCTGGGCGGATGCAGTGGGTTTGGCCTTGTTTAGCGTGTTGGGTGCAGTAAAGGCCTTACAGTGGGGCGCGCCGGCCATCGTCGCGGTTGGCATGGGTGTTATGACTGCTACATTTGGCTCAATGATGCGCGATGCATTGCTCAATCAGGACCCGGTGTTGCTCGGGCCTGAAATCTATGTCAGCGCTGCTCTGCTCGGGGCTCTCAGTTATACCTTGATGCAGGTCTACTCGCCGATAGGGGGACTTGAGGTGCCCGTGGCCATTGGCCTGGCGTTCGTGCTGCGCGCCTCGGCAATTATTTTTGATCTGCGATTACCCAAATACGGCGCAGCCAACACTGAAGATTAAGCGATATGGCTTAAGCAGTAGCGACCATCAGGCCCCTGTGAACTGAACCGAAAGGGCGTATAATCCTCGCTTTTTGTATTGGGGCACCCCATGCCAGATCTAGGAAAGGCCATCGCATCCCGGCGTACCTTTGCAATCATTTCCCACCCGGATGCGGGTAAGACCACGATCACCGAAAAATTGCTGCTGTTGGGCAACGCGATTCAGGTGGCGGGAACTGTGAAAGGCAAAAAAGGGCCCCATGCCACTTCCGACTGGATGAGTATGGAGCAGGAGCGAGGCATCTCGGTTACTTCTTCGGTGATGCAATTTCCGTATCGTGAACGCACTGTGAATCTGCTGGACACCCCCGGGCACGAGGACTTTTCCGAGGATACCTATCGTACTTTAACCGCAGTCGATTCTGCGTTGATGGTTATCGACGGCGCCAAGGGCGTAGAGGCCAGGACCATCAAATTGATGAAGGTCTGTCGTTTGCGGGATACACCTATTCTCAGCTTCGTGAACAAGATGGATAGAGATATTCGAGACCCCATTGATCTGTTGGACGAAATTGAACAGGTACTGGACATACAGGGTGCGCCGATCAACTGGCCCATCGGTATGGGCGGCTTTTTCAAAGGCGTTTATAACCTGTACACCGATGTGATTCACAAATATACCCCCGGTAAGGGTGCCGTCCTTCCGGATGACGACCGCATCGTGGGCCTGGACAGTGATGAAGCCCGCGATTTGCTGGGTGAGGACTACGGTGAGTTTGTTGAAGAGGTTGAGCTGGTCCGCGGTGCCAGCCATGAATTCGATCTGCAGGCCTTCCTTGAAGGTAAGCTGGCGCCGGTATTTTTTGGCACCGCCTTGGGTAATTTCGGGGTGCGCGAAATGCTGGATGATTTCGTTACCTGGGCGCCGCCGCCTTTGAACCGCATCACCGCTGAACGTGAGGTCGACGCCGGCGAAAGTAAATTCAGCGGCTTCGTTTTCAAGATTCAAGCCAATATGGACCCCCGGCACCGTGATCGCATTGCCTTTATGCGAGTGTGTTCGGGTCGCTATTCCAAGGGTATGAAAATGCGTCACGTGCGGGTCGGCAAAGACGTAAAAATAGCGGATGCCGTCACCTTTAAAGCGGGCGAACGGCTGTTGGTTGAAGAGGCGGTCTCCGGTGACATCATTGGTCTTCACAATCACGGCACTATTCAAATTGGAGACACTTTCAGCGAGGGTGAGCAGCTGCAATTTACCGGTATCCCACACTTTGCCCCGGAGTTGTTTCGCCGGATTCGCCTACGTGACCCGATGAAATCAAAACAATTACAGAAGGGTTTGCAACAATTGTCAGAGGAGGGTTCAACGCAGGTATTTGCGCCGCTGTTGAATACAGATTTGGTGGTCGGTGCCGTAGGGCAACTGCAGTTTGATGTGGTGGCTTATCGGCTTCAGGACGAGTATAAGGTCGAGGCTATCTATGAGCCAGTAAACGTCTATACGGCGCGTTGGGTGTACTGCGAAGATGAACGCAAACTCGAGGAATTCCGTAAAAAAGCCGCTGAACACCTGTCCGTCGATGGCGGTGAGTATCTTACCTACCTTGCGCCCACCCGCGTCAATCTTGCCTTAATGGAAGAGCGCTGGCCGGATATTGAATTTCGAGCCACTCGAGAACATTAGGTTTGGGTTCAATGGGGCCGGCCTATACGCTTAACCAAAGGGCCAAGCACATTAGGCTAGTAACGCTTCGATATCTGCGGCAATGTCGCTGGGCTTGGTTTTTGGCGCATAGCGCTTGACCACATTGCCTGAGGCATCGATCAGAAACTTGGTGAAATTCCATTTGATAGATTCCGTACCCAGTGCGCCTGGTGCCTCGGATTTGAGGTGTTTGAACAGCGGGTCAGCACCGCCGCCATTGACTTCAATTTTGCCGAACATAGGGAAGCTGACCCCGTAATTCAACTGACAGAACTCGGTGATCTCGCCATTGCTACCAGGGTCTTGTTTACCAAACTGATTGCAGGGGAAACCCAGTATCTCCAAGCCTTTCTCCCGGTATTTTCCATACAGCTCTTCCAGGCCGGCGAACTGCGGTGTAAATCCACACTTCGATGCGGTGTTGACGACCAGCATGACCTTGCCCTGATATTCGCTGAGGGGTTTGTCACTGCCGGCAGCGCTCTGGCAGGTAAAATCGAAAACGCTTTGGCTCATATTAATTCCTTTGTTGTGACGGCTAGTCGCTGGTGTTGTAAGTTACGCAGCTTGCTGGAAAGTAGATTGTAGTTGCACTTGCTCCACCAGCAGGCTGAGGCGTTTACGCTGCATTTTCAGCGAGTACTCCAACTCTTTTAGTTTGGTGCGCAGTGCTGCGTGCTCCCACTTCTGCTGGAGGCGCATTTTGCGCTCTTCCAGTGCATCTTCCAATTCCGCGAACTTGCGCTCATAACGGCCGGACTGCAACATTTTCCATTGATTCACCGAGGCGGTAAATTGTTGGTATTCGTGCTCTAGTGTGGCACGCAGGGAAGCGTCGCCATTGTTGAGATCCAGTTCTTTTCGCGCACGCTCAAACTCGGCGTCCAGGATTGCCCGTTGAATTTTGAAGTCTGGTACACGGGTCAGGTTGTGTGCCAGACCCACTTGGGCGCACAGCCCAATCATCCACTTGGTGGGATCCCAGTGCCACCAGCGGATGCCATTGCGATAGTCAGTCTGAAAAATATGGTGGAAGTTATGGTAGCCCTCGCCGTAGGTCAAAAAAGCCAGGAAACCATTGTCGCGGGCGCTATTTTCTTCTGTATAGGGGCGGCTTCCCCAGTAGTGCGCCAGTGAGTTGATAAAAAAGGTAACGTGATGATTGACCACCAGCCGCAGGAGACCAACCAGTAGTACTGTGCCAATGATATCGCCATGCCAGACACCCAGTAATATCGGCAGGCCCAGATTCATAAGCAGGGTCAGCGCTACATAATGCTTGTGCTGCCACATCACGATGGCGTCGCGCTGCAGATCTTTGACATTGCTGAAATCCTGTCCATTGCTGTCGTACTCGCGTAGTACCCAGCCGATGTGACTAAACCACAAGCCGCGGCCTGCTGAGTAGGGGTCCCGCTCATTATCATCTACATCGCGATGATGACTTCGATGATCCGAGGCCCAGACCAGAATACTGTTTTGTAGTGCGCCTGCGCCCCAGAATGCATAAAAGCATTTCAGGGCCGGGCTCGCTTCATAGGATTTGTGGGCCCAGAGGCGGTGATAGCCGCCGGTGATCGACATGCCATTGAGATACAGGAAAGCCAGTGCCCATAGCCACTGACTCCCGTCGAAGCCGTGGTAAATACTCCAAAAAGGCACTAGCAGTATCGCAGCGATCGGGAAACCGAGGAAAATAATCGCGTTAGCGATGATCAGCGGTGGCTTGTTGGTTGGTTCGTTCATGGTCTGCGTAAAGCCTTAAATAAAAATCGCTGGAGATAATACCTTTTTCGGGCACCGTTGTCGTTTGCACTGACAGTTTGGCATTCTGCTGACGGCTTTGCTAGTGGCAGTAGACTCATCCGTTCCTGCGGCGCGCTGCACTTCCTATTTATAAGCCTGCAGGTGAACGGTAGCCGTCAGCGCGATCGCCAGGGTCAGGCCAGAGGAAAACTGCTTTGGCCCACGTCGATGAGTCATTGAACCACCTCGAGGTGCACCAGCAAGGGGTTGTGATCCGAGCTGCTCACCGGCACCACGCGGGCCGACACAGGTTGCAGGCCCCTGATATAAATGTGGTCAAGAGCGCGGCCGAATGCGCGTGTCCGCAGGTCGGGCTCAAAGGTCACCGGGCGTAGATCATGCCTTAGAGTGAATACATCGACCAGATCCTGACGGGCTTCGCTCCAGGTATTGAGATCGCCGCCGAAGATGATCGGCCCAACGTGGTTTTCCATCAAAACATTAAGAGCATTGAGCTGTTGTTGGAAGTCATTCACGCCCAAGGTGAAGTTGACGCCGTGCATGTTGACCGCCAGCAGGCGCTGCGGCCCGGCTAGCGTGTATTCGGTAATACTGGTTGCTTTTGGCGTGCCCAGCCAGGGCTCCCTGGTGGTGATTGCGCAGTGGGCGTTGGGGGCGGCGCTACTGAGTGTCAGAACGCCTGTGGCTAAGCTGGCAGTGGTGTAGCCGGCAGCGAATGCCTGATAAAGGGGCACCGGGATAGTTTGCTCAATCGGAGCCTGCAAAGAGGCTTCTTGAATAAATGCCAGTTGCACATCCTGGCCGAGATGAAACAAATCGTTCACCCAGCCGCTGGTGCCGGCTTTCTGAATGTTCCAACTGAGAACCCGCAGAGAATTGCCCAGGGGCAGAGTTCCTGTGTTGACCGTTTGGCCCAATGTTTCCCGGCATCCCTCTATATCTTCGGCCGCGGTCGTCCCATGCGTGAAGTAAAAAGCGGCCAGTAGGGAGAGGAGAGCACTAAATTCGCGCAGATGATTCCGTTGAAATACCATGGTAAAGGGTGCCGAACACTTAAGACTCTGATTCTGGCACTCAGATACGTGTAGGTCCAGCGGGACGCGGACTTGCATGCCGGAGATTCAGAGGCGCTCGAGGTAGCTTTGATACTCTAGATTGGTAATGCGTTTACGAAATTCGGCCACTTCCTGCTCTTTTGTGAGCGTGAAGATGCGTTGCAACTCGCCGCCCAGTGAAGCTCGAATAAATTCCGAGTCTCGGAACAGGGCGAGTGCATCCTGCATATACACGGGCAGTATTGAAGTTTGTTGGGAGTAACCGTCGCCGGTTATTGGCTTTGGCGGCGAGGACTTCCTCTCGATGCCATCCAGCATTGAGGCCAGCAGCACAGCAAACAACAAATAGGGGTTGGCATC
This sequence comes from Halieaceae bacterium, assembly GCA_047633055.1. Classification (GTDB taxonomy): domain Bacteria; phylum Pseudomonadota; class Gammaproteobacteria; order Pseudomonadales; family Halieaceae; genus CALJFL01. The sequence continues at coordinate 34,553 of JBLIEI010000031.1, forward strand.
GGCTCCGGCGACCCGGTGCTCCAGTCGTCTGGCTGCCGGGTTACCCGCCGGCACTCTGACCGCCACTGTGCGATTTTCATAGCCCCAACTGGGGAACGTGGGTGCGTGAGAGCCGGGTTGAAAACGGCGGTAGGCGTTGAAACTGGGGGCAAAAATAGCGACTGAGTCGGCCATATGCTCCAAACAACCGGCGATGGCCTGTTGCAATAGCGGCGTCCCTCGCTCGGTGCCATCGTCGAAAATATTCTTGCCCTGATCATCGAGCACACTGCAGTGCACGTGCATACCGTTGCCGGCCTCGACCTCAAAGGGCTTGGGCATAAAGCTGGCTACCAGGCCGTATTTCCCGGCCACGCCTTTTATTAAGCGCTTCATCATCATGATTTGCTTCGCCGCCAGCACCGGGCTGTCGACATGATGCATGTTGACTTCGTACTGTGAGGGAGCCGATTCTTTTACCACCCCGTCAAAGGGAAGGTCTTGTAGTTCGCAGGCCAGGCGCAGGTCTTCCATCATTTCTTGATGATGATTAAACACATCCAAACTGTACATGTTGCCGCCAATTGGCGCGCCGCCATCCGGAGAAGGGCAGGTATGTGTCGGGACGTTGTCATCCCAGTTGACCAGACTAAACTCCAGCTCTGCGGCAACGACTGGTTTCCAGCCGGCATCCTGAAAGCGCGATACTACCTGTTTCAGAACGTGGCGTGGGTCGCCCATGTAGGGAGTACCGTCACCGTCAAACATAGACAGCATGATTTGGCCATGATGTGCCTGTGGTGACCAGGGTGTTGGCAGCAAGGATCCTTCCACCGGGCGGCAGATGCCATCAGCATCTCCAGAAGCGAACACCAGCTCCTCAACGTCGCGACCCCAAATGTCGAGACTGAGGGCGGTTTTGGGGAGCTTGAGTTCGCCGTCGAAGATCTTTGCGAGTTTATGCCGCGGTAGCCACTTGCCACGCATGATGCCGTTGCAATCTGGCAGCAATGCTTCAATGGTAGTGATTTCGGGGTGGGCTCGCAGAAACCAGTCCGCTTCTAGGGACATTTTAGCACCGAGCAATTACCTGTAAGCATGAATTATCCTTAATCGGCCTGGTGCCAGCAATGCCCCAACTAGGGCAGCAAGCTCGCGTCTAGCGAGGTGCCGGTGCCATATAGATGCTGAGGGGGTCACTCCCCGCTGCCGCACCGACGCAGGACATCGAATTGATAAACAGAGAGAACAGATCAGTTTGGGAGTTGACGTCAAGCTTGCGATAAATGCTTTTGCGATGCCGGCGAACAGTCTCAATTGCGATAGTCAGGCGCTCCGCGGAGGTGTCTGTGCCATAGCCACGTAGCATCAATTCCAGCACGTCTTTTTCGCGTGGCGACAGTATGGATTGTCCAAAGGTGCGAAAAGCGGTGTCGATTTGGTGATCGATACCAGGCTGCAGCAGGTTGGTAACGGCAAAATTGCCGTGGTCGCTGTGAGACTTCAGTAGTTCTGAAACCGGCTCCGCCAGCAGGTAAAGCGACTCGTACTCTTTGTCGCTGAACTCACCGTGCTTCGGTAGTCGCATCATACTCAAGTTTATGACGTTGCCGCCCCCCAGCTTGGCCAAATAAATGGCTTCGTCGGCGGTGCCGGTATCCGCATAATAATCTTTGTAATAAGCCGAGTCTCGCAACTTGCCAGTGGTAAGCCGCGACAGGCGATAAATCTTTGCCCTGGGTTGATTCATTGAGGCCTGGTAAAAGGGATCCTCACGGTAGGGTCCGTCTAAATACTGATCAATTTGTGAGGCAACGTGCTCATCAGGAATTTCATGGTAGAGAACCCGGGGCGGAAGATCACGGTGATATAGCCATATCTGCGGCAGATCAATACGCACCTGACCGCGCACGGCGGCTATCAGAGTGGCGAAAAATTCGTCTGTTCCCAGGGCAGCAATAACCCGCGAAACATCTCTATTCCACTTGCTGAGTTGCGCTATATCGGTCATGTGATAGTTCTAATTGCACCGTTCCCCTGCGGTTATATTGGGCAGGCGCTTCAGAGATGTCAAATGATCTCCACGATTCCTTCCTACTGGCCGCAACAGGTTATAATTTAGCGTATATCAGCAGCAGAGCTTTAAGTGATCAGATTACCCGACAACGCGGCAATTTATAACGAAGCAGTACCTATTGAGTTCACCCGTGCGTTGCTTGCCTATGCGCGTACCCGACAGGGTGACGTGGACGCAATGTTGCGCGAGGCCAGGTTTCCTTTTGACCCGCTAAGACAGCATGTGCAAACCGCTTATGTATCGCGTGAACAATACAGTCGGCTTTGCCAGGCGCTGTTTCGCTATCTGGGTGATGAGAGCGGGGGTGCAATGTCAGACGTCCAGACGCCAGTGGGCACTACCCGCATGATAGGTCTTTGCATGTTGAACAGCGACAACCTCGAATCCGCTTTGCGCCGAGCTATTGAGTTTAATGCGGTGTGCAGAGTGCGTCGGGGAGCTAGTGTTCTCAACGCGCTCCGGGTCATTGATGACCATAAAGAAGCGGGTCTTAGCTATCTCGCGGAGGGCGATAACCCCAACAATCAGCACAATGTCTTGTGTAGTCTGGCCATGTGGCTAAGGTTCTGCGGCTGGCTCATCGGTCAGCACATCGATATTACCAGTGCGGGTTGCGCGGGCCCAAAGCCCGCATTTATGGAGGGTATCCGACATTTTTTTCCCTGTCCCGTCCTCTATGATCAAGACGAGAACAGCGTTATTTTTAGTTCACGACATCTGACAGCGGAGTTGATTAGAACTGAGTCAGACCTGAATGAGTTTCTCAAACTGGCGCCCTATCACCTTGTGATCGAGCCCCGTGCCAGCGACAGCAGTATCACCTATCGAATAAGGGCGATTCTGGGAGATGACTTTCGCAGCGAGTTGCCCAGCTTCGATCAGTTAACCGGATTGCTGGGCATGTCGGCCCGGACTTTGCGTAGGCGACTGGAAAGAGAGGGGACGTCTTATCAGCGAATCAAGGACAATGCTCGCCGGGATGTGGCTATTGCCTTGCTCAGTCGAGACAAGCTCACTGTGAGTCAGGTCGCTGAGCAGGTCGGTTTCAGCGATCCCAGCGCGTTCCATCGCTCCTTTAAGAAGTGGACGGGGCAGTCGCCGGGGAGTTATCGATAATCCACCTTGTTACTGGTTGAGCGATGAGGCACACCGGGTTATTCCGCCCAGTTAAGTGCGTCTGTGCGCCAGTGATCTTGCCAGGCGCGATATACTTTATTGCTATAAAGACGGCTGCCAACGCTGCCGTTATAGCGGGCCAGGCCCAGGTGCAGGTCGCCCTCTTCTCGTTGCAGATAAAATTGTAGGATTCGGCAGCCGTATTCAAAGTTGGTTTTATTGATGGTCAGGTTGTCGTCCGGGCGGCCGATCTCGACTTTCCAAAAAGGCATTACCTGCATCATCCCCTGCGCACCTGCGCTGGAGATGGCGAATCTATCGAAATGGCTTTCTACTTCAATTAACGCCAGTACGAGCTCTGGTGGCAGGTCGGCGCGAATAGATGCGGCATGAATCTGACGCAACAAGGTGAGCCTGGTTACGGGGTCTTCGATAAAGCTCGCCAGTCTGGTGGACATGTCGACCAGCCAAACCTCGGCATCATAGCGATCCTGAAAGCTATCGGCACTGTTGATAGCGCTGTCCAGAAAATTACGCAGCTCCGCCCGTTCCTGTTCATCGCTGGGTTGTGCTGTCGCGCACGTAGCCATCAGAACAATCAGGCTGAGCAATAGCCGCTGATTAAGCCGTTTCTTGGTACTGCTTATGAAGTCGCTGACTGGCACCGGTTGGTCGATTTACGGCAGCAGCTGACGGAGAAATTCAATCGCCTCACCCTCTGGCATCAGGCGTGAATCGGACTCAGTGCGGCCTTTATACTCCACATTGCCTTCAGCCAGTGCCCGGTCCCCAATAACCAGTCGATGGGGAATGCCGATGAGTTCCATGTCGGCAAACTTTACCCCGGGTCGTTCGTTGCGGTCATCGAGTAAAACGTCGATACCCGCTTCCAGGCAGGCCTGATACAGGGTATTTGCCGATGAGGCGACTGCCTCGGACTTGTGCATATTCAGCGGGACAATAGCCAACTCAAAAGGCGCCATCGCAGGCGGCCAGAGGATGCCCTTGTCATCGTGATTTTGCTCTATGGCCGATGCCACTACCCGGCTCACGCCTATGCCATAGCAACCCATTGTCACTGGGATTTTTTTGCCATTTTCGTTCAGTACCTTGGCATTCATTGCCTCGGAGTACTTGGTGCCCAATTGAAAGATATGGCCTACTTCAATGCCGCGTTTGATCTGTAGATTGCCCTGGCCATCCGGACTGGGGTCGCCTTCAATAACCGACCGTATATCTGCGACCCGGGGCAAGGATACATCCCGCTCCCAGTTGACTCCGGTCAGGTGGTAACCTTCCCGGTTGGCGCCACAAACGAAGTCACTTAAAACCGCAGCACTGCGATCCACAATTACCGTTAACGATACCCCGACCGGGCCTAGCGAGCCAAAGCCCGCGCCGCAGGCCTCCACTACGTCCTTCTCTTCCGCCATGCGCAAGGGGCTGGCGATGCCGGGCAGTTTTTCCGCCTTGAGCGTGTTCAATTGGTGATCACCGCGCAATACGAGCATAACCAGTTCTCCCTCGTCTGCGCCCGCAACCACCAATGATTTGATGGTGGACCCGGGTTCAATACTCAGAGATTGCACTAAGTCTTCGATAGTTTTCACGCCTGGTGTGGCAAGTTCGGCCAGCTCCTCTGCGGCTGGAGCTCTCTCCTGCGCAGGCGCTATAGCCTCGGCCATTTCCGCATTGGCGGCATAGTCACTGCTATCACTAAAGGCAATGTCATCCTCACCTGAATTAGCCAGTACATGGAATTCGTGAGAGGTGCTGCCGCCAATACTGCCGCTGTCGGCAATCACGGGTCGAAAGTCCAGGCCCAGACGGGTGAATATCTGTGTGTATGCCATATGCATATCCTGATAGGTCGACTCAAGAGATGCTTCGCTGGCGTGAAAGGAGTAAGCATCCTTCATTAAAAACTCCCGCGAGCGCATGATGCCGAACCGCGGTCTGATTTCATCCCTCACCTTGGTTTGGATCTGGTAGAGATTGAGCGGGAGTTGTTTGTAGCTGTTGATTTCGTTGCGCACCAAGTCAGTGATAACTTCCTCGTGTGTTGGTCCCAGGCAGAAATCGCGCTGGTGACGATCCTGAAGCCGCAGTAATTCTGGTCCATACTGCTCCCAGCGACCCGATTCCTGCCAGAGCTCCGCCGGTTGCATGACCGGCATGCTCACTTCCTGGGCTCCACAGCGATCCATTTCTTCGCGAACGATGGCCTCGACTTTTCGCAGAACGCGCAGTCCCAGAGGTAACCAGGTGTATAGGCCCGAAGCCAGTTTTCGAATCAGGCCAGCACGCAGCATTAGCTGGTGACTGATGACCTCGGCGTCGGCTGGGGTTTCCTTCTGGGTTGCGATAAGAAAATTACTGGTGCGCATGAACTACTTCGCTTGGTCAGAACAATAAGTAGCGATAGTTTACGTGTGATAGGCCTTGTTATACAACGTTGTGATCGATCGCGTGCTACTGCCAAAACAAATGGGTCGAAAGAGCCAGCGACGGTTTGAAATATAGAATTGAGTGAATAGTCGTAAAATATAGGGGTTTTTTAACCCTGCACGTTCGAAAACGCTTGTATTGCAGTGTTTCATGGATTATAAATTTGCTAAGGGTTTAGGTTGGATGTTTTCGTGCTTAGGGGAGGCGAATGTTCCGGGTTTAATCCATGTTTTAATTCACTACAAAGGAAGGTTGAGAATAATATGGCGATCAAAAAAGCAGCGATGAAAAAAGCACCCGCAAAGAAGACGGCAGTAGCCAAAAAAGCTCCAGCTAAGAAAAAAGCAGCTCCTGTTAAAAAGGCAGCTCCTGTTAAAAAGGCAGCTCCGGCGCTTAAGCAAAAAATGACCAAGAGCCAAATTCTGGCGAGTATTTCTGAAACTACGGGCCTGACCAAGAAGCAGGTTAGTTCAGTATTGGAAGAAATGGACTCTTTGGTCGAGCGAAGCATCAAGAAGCGCTCTATTGGTGAATTCACCATTCCTGGGATGATGAAAATCACGACAGTGAAGAAGCCAGCCAAAAAAGCACGTAAGGGTATCAATCCCTTCACTGGGGAGGCCACTGTATTTAAGGCCAAACCTGCCAGTGTGGCAGTGAAAGTTCGACCTCTTAAGAAGATGAAGGAATTCGCTACCTCTTAAAAGGTAGAGTTTTTGCGCTCCATACCAGTCCTTCTGGGTGGAGCGTTTAGTCCATTCTTTTTGTGCGATATCTGCGTAGGATTACATATCCCCAAAATCCCCACTCCAGCTGCTTGGCGTGTACGGCCGCATAGGGTAAAATGTGCGCCTCAATTTTCACCGACCTGTGATCAACGGGGGCGAGTCTACTCAATGCCAATCTATGAATATCAGTGCCAAGCCTGTAACCATGAACTGGAGGCTTTACGTAAAATTAGTGATGACCCTTTATTAAGTTGCCCGGCGTGTCACAAAGAAACTTTGAAGAAGAAGGTTTCTGCGGCCGCGTTCCGCCTGAAGGGCGGTGGCTGGTATGAAACGGACTTCAAAACGGGTGATAAGAAGAACCTGGCGGGAGGTGCGGACAATGCAGCAAAACCCGATGCGAAGAAGCCCGCGGATTCTACTGCGAGTACCAAAAAAAGTGACACGAGCAGCACTACTGCCTAATTTCTGGCCCGAGGGGCCGCTAGCCGGATAAACGGAACAAAAACATTATGCGCAGTCATTATTGTGGCGCCTTGGGCAAAGCCAATATCGACGAAACGATCACCTTGTGTGGGTGGGTTGACCGTCGCCGTGATCACGGTGGCGTCATATTCCTCGACATGCGTGATCGCGAGGGCATTGTCCAGGTGGTGTTTGATCCCGACACCGAAGAGCACTTCAGGCGAGCCGATAATGTACGAAGTGAATACGTACTCAAGGTGACCGGCAGGGTCAGAGCTCGGGCTGACGGCACTGTAAATCCGGCGATGGCTACGGGTGAAGTGGAAGTGCTGGGCAAAGGTCTGGAAATCCTCAACGAGGCAGCCACACCCCCGTTTCAGTTGGACGAATACACTGCAGTCGGTGAGGATGTCCGCCTGAGCTATCGTTATATGGATCTTCGCCGTCCGGAAATGCAGCAAAAGCTGATCATGCGCTCTAAAATTAGTGCAGCGGTCCGCAATTTTCTCGATGAGAATGGCTTCCTGGATATTGAAACCCCGATACTGACCCGGGCAACGCCGGAGGGCGCTCGTGATTATTTGGTGCCCAGCCGAACTCATCCCGGCCAGTTTTTCGCGCTGCCACAATCGCCTCAGTTGTTCAAGCAGCTGCTGATGGTTTCCGGCTTTGACCGCTATTATCAGATCGCTAAATGCTTCCGTGATGAAGATTTACGGGCAGATCGGCAGCCTGAGTTTACCCAGATAGACATTGAGACCTCCTTTCTCAGCGAAACAGAGATCATGGCAATAACCGAGCGTATGATTCGGGGGCTTTTTCAGTCCGTATTGCAAATCGAATTGAGCGAGTTCCCCCGGATAGCCTATGCAGAGGCCATGGATCGCTATGGTTCCGACAAGCCGGATCTACGTATCGCGCTGGAACTTGTATCCGTCGATGATTTGATGCAGCAGGTCGAATTTAAGGTATTTCGCGGACCTGCAGATGATCTCGCGGGTAGAGTCGCGGCTTTGCGAGTTCCCGGCGGTGCTTCCATCAGCCGCAAAGAAATTGACGGCTACACCAAGTATGTATCTATTTACGGCGCCCGGGGGCTGGCCTGGATTAAGGTCAACGATCTGGCCGCCGGTGTCGAAGGCCTGCAATCCCCCATTCTCAAGTTCATGCCTGAGCCGGTTGTTCAGCAGATGATGGAACGTCTTGGGGCCGCCGATGGCGATATAATCTTTTTCGGCGCCGATAAGACCAAAGTAGTGAATGAGGCGCTGGGTGCGCTGCGCGTAAAGGTCGCCCAAGACCAGGGCCTGGTTGCCGACGGTTGGGCGCCATTGTGGGTAGTGGATTTCCCTATGTTCGAAGAGAATGGGAAAGGTGGCCTGACACCGCTGCATCACCCGTTCACTGCGCCGTCCTGCTCGCCCGAAGAACTTTCCGCCAACCCTGAACAAGCCCTTTCTCGGGCCTACGACATGGTGCTTAATGGCACTGAATTGGGCGGTGGCAGCATTCGTATCCATGAGCGCGCCATGCAGGAAACGGTATTTCGCATTTTGGGTATCGATGATGCCGAAGCGGAAGAGAAGTTTGGCTTTTTGCTGAAAGCGTTGCAGTATGGTGCTCCCCCTCATGGCGGCCTGGCATTTGGTCTGGACAGGCTGGTTATGCTGATGACCGGTACTCAATCTATTCGCGATGTCATCGCCTTCCCCAAGACCCAAAGTGCGCATTGCCTGATGACAGACGCCCCTAGCGATGTCGGTGCGGAGCAGCTGCGAGAGCTGAATATTCGTCTGCGCCACACCCAGGCTCCGGACGACAAGCCCGCCGATGAATAGGTAGACAATGCACATGCCCATGTCGATACCTCCGGCGAGGTGCTGGCGGCGCTATAGTCACCGAAGCGATCCAATCCTGACACAGTTGCTGACAATGCTGTGGATTGGTACATAATAAGAACCTTGGCTTCGGGGCGGAAGAATCTATGGCGGTCATCCTGGGGATAGACCCCGGCTCGCGCAAAACCGGTTTTGGCATTATCAACTATGTGTCCGGCAAGAGTGAGTACATTACCAGCGGCGTGATTAAGTTGCCAAAAGCAGACTTGCCTGAGCGTCTGGGAATCATTTATGAAGGCGTCACTGAATTGGTTGCGCTGCACTGCCCGCAGGAACTGTCGATAGAGCAAGTGTTTATGGCCAAAAATGCGGGCTCTGCACTAAAGCTGGGACAGGCGCGAGGCGCGGCGATTGTCGCCTGTGTGGCACAGCAGATGCAGGTTTCGGAGTATTCCGCTCGCCAGATAAAACAAGCAGTAGTGGGTACCGGGGCCGCTGATAAAAAGCAGGTACAGCATATGGTGAAGCTGTTGCTCAAACTGCCCGCAGAACCGGGGGAGGATGCAGCCGATGCACTGGCCGCGGCGCTGTGTCACGCGCACACACAACAAAGTATGATCAATATGGCTGGCGCCAAATCTGTCAGGCGCGGGCGTCTAAGATAATAGTAGGGTATCCATGATAGGACGAATTCGCGGTGTACTGGCTCTCAAGCAGCCGCCCGACATCTTGGTGGAAGTCGGCGGCGTAGGCTATGAGATTCAGGTTCCCATGACCACGCTTTTTCAGCTTCCAGAGGTGGGTGAAGATGTTTCACTACTCACCCACTTTGTGGTGCGTGAGGATGCCCAGCTTCTTTACGGTTTTGTCGATGAGCGTGACCGTCATCTATTCCGGCAATTGATACGCGTCAGCGGCGTTGGGCCCAAACTGGGCTTGACCATTTTGTCTGGCATGGATGCCAATAGCTTTGCGCGTTGCGTGCAGCGGGATGATATTGCCGCTCTGGTGGCTCTACCGGGCGTGGGTAAAAAGACCGCCGAGCGATTGCTGATAGAAATGCGGGATAAACTGAAGGACTGGTTGGTGCAGGCTGGTGACGGTTCGACCTCTGCTGAAGCTGCCGCGATCAAGTCGCGGGTGGATATCGTCGCTGACGCTGAAGGCGCCCTGGTCACTTTGGGTTATAAGCCTGCGGAGGCCAGTCGCATGGTGGCGTCGGTGAATGACGATAGTATAAATGATAGCGAGGAGCTCATTCGTCGCGCGCTGAAATCCATGGTAAGCAGGTGAGCAGGGCAATGACATGATAGAAACCGATCGCTTGGTCGCAGCTGAGCCCGTGACCCCTCGAGAAGACGCGATGGATCGGGCTATTCGCCCCAAATCCCTCGCGGAGTATGTCGGCCAGCCTAGAGTCTGCGACCAGATGTCTATTTTTCTACAGGCCGCCAAAGGCCGTAATGAGCCGCTTGATCATACCCTGATATTTGGCCCCCCGGGACTCGGTAAGACCACTCTTGCCTGCATCATCGCCAATGAAATGGGGGTGGCTTTGAAGACCACCTCAGGCCCGGTACTTGAAAAAGCGGGAGATATTGCCGCTCTGATGACCAATCTGGAGCCGGGGGATGTTCTCTTTATAGATGAAATTCATCGCCTCAGTCCTTTTGTGGAGGAAATCCTTTATCCGGCAATGGAAGATTATCAACTCGATATCATGATTGGTGAGGGTCCCGCTGCACGCTCGATCAAACTGGATCTGCCGCCCTTTACTTTGGTGGGAGCCACCACTCGCGCGGGCCTGTTAACCTCTCCCCTGCGGGATAGGTTCGGCATTGTTCAGCGCCTGGAATTTTATGCAGCAAAAGATCTGGCTCATATCGTAGAACGCTCTGCCGGTATTTTGGGATTGCATATCGACAGCGAAGGCGCTGCTGAAATCGCCAGACGTTCCCGAGGGACTCCCAGAATAGCCAACCGCTTGCTGCGGCGTGTGCGAGATTATGCGGAGGTGAAAGCAGATGGCCATATTTCTGCTGCAGTCGCTGATCGGGCCCTGGATATGCTGAGCGTTGACCAGCACGGTTTCGATCATCTGGACCGTCGGCTGTTACTGGCAATGATAGAGAAATTTGATGGTGGCCCGGTAGGTGTCGATAGCCTGGCGGCTTCAATTTCGGAGGAGCGCGGGACTATCGAAGACGTGCTTGAGCCCTACCTGATTCAGCAGGGCTTTATGGTTCGCACTCCCCGCGGGCGAATGGTCACTCGTAACGCTTATCTTCACTTTGGTTTGCAACCACAAACCGGAAGCGGTGTTGATCTGTCGCTGGCATCGGATGGTGGTGCCAACCCTGCTGACGAGCTTGAACCGTGAGCAATGAGGATTTTTCCATTAAGCTACGGGTCTATATTGAGGATACCGATGCCGGTGGGATTGTTTATTACGTTAACTACCTCAAATTTATGGAGCGGGCGCGCACTGAATACATGCGTGCCCAGGGTTACAGCAAGGATTATATTTTCAATCACCACCTGATGTTCGTCGTCCACGAAGTCGCCCTTAAGTACCGGAAGCCGGCAGTGCTGGATGACGAACTTGAGGCGACGGTGCAACTGCAAGCGCTGCGCGGAGCGACCATGCGAATGAGGCAGTCAGTGCGCCGGCAGGGGCAGCTGTTAGTGAGTGGAGATGTTACTATCGCCTGCGTTGATCGCAGCACCTTAAAACCGCGGCGAATTCCGCGAGAAATAATCGATAAGCTGCGGCGTACGCAGCTACCCGGGCACTAAAGGGAACCCAAATTGGAAGAAAAGCTTAGTCTTATCGGCCTGGTGTTAGAGGCCACTATTACCGTACAACTGGTAATGGTCACTCTGCTCCTGGCGTCTATGTTCTCGTGGTACATGATCGTCCAGCGTTTTATCTATTTTCGCAGCGCGCGGAATGAGATGTATGAATTTGAGGAGCGCTTCTGGTCAGGCATCGACTTGTCACAGCTCTATCGTGAGGGTAATGAACGGGTGTCCGATGGACGTTCAGCCTTTGGTATGGAAAGTATATTTCGCGCTGGTTTCAAGGAGTTTTCTCGCCTGGCCCAGCAAGGCGAAATGGACTCTGAGGCAATGATCGAAGGTTCGCGTCGTGCCATGCGTGTGGCCACCATGCGCGAGGAAGAGAGGCTGGAACGGCATCTGTCTTTCCTGGCGTCGGTCGGTTCAACCAGCCCCTATATTGGTCTGTTTGGTACTGTCTGGGGAATCATGAACTCCTTCCGCGGTCTGGCCAACGCGACTCAGGCGACACTGGCAACTGTGGCTCCGGGCATCTCTGAGGCACTAATAGCGACTGCCATGGGGCTATTTGCCGCGATCCCGGCGGTAATGGCTTATAACCGGTTCGCCTACAGGGTAGATGTGTTCACCAAGCGCTACGACACTTTCGTCGACGAATTCTCCAGCATTCTGTACCGTCAGGCGTACTCCTTGAAGTCCAAGGGCAAGAAGTAGTGGCCGGAGGAGCCCGAGGGCGCGGTAAGCACCGACCCATGGCTGAGATCAACGTGGTCCCCTACATCGATGTGATGTTGGTGCTGTTGATCATCTTTATGGTGACTGCCCCCATGCTGATGCAGGGAGTGCAGGTGGATTTACCGGAGGCTAACACCGAACCGGTCGAAAATCAGGACAGCGAACCGCTTATTGTATCCATTAACGCCACCGGTCAGTTATTCTTGAATCTGGGTTCCGCCGAGGATCAGGTGTTGTCGCTGGCAACCATCAAGCAACGTGTTGCCTCGGTTATCAGGCGCAATCCGGATAAACCGGTGCTGGTTTGGGGTGACCGCGCGGTGCCCTATGGCGAAGTGGTGAGCTTGATGGCGGCGCTGCAGGAGGCGGGCGCACCCAGCGTCGGCCTGGTGACCGAGACCCCCCAGTGAGTGGATCGATCTACGCGAGACCGGTGGCGCCAAGGATCATGTTCTGGCCGACCGCCGCAACCGTTATTATGCATGTTCTGATGATTCTGGCGCTGACCGCTAATTGGGAAAGTAGCGAAGAGAATACCATCACGCCCACCGTTATTCCGCCGCAGATCGTTAACGCCACGCTGGTCAGTATCGATGAGTTCCGGCCAACACCAAAACCTGAGCCCGTTGCGCCTCAGGTCAAGCCCAAGCCGGTAAAGCCCAAGGTCGATCCAAAAATCGAACAGCGGAAACAGGCGGAAGCTAAAAAGGTAAAGCAAGCTGCGGTAGCTAAGCAGAAAGCCAAAGACAAAGCTGTGCAGGACGCGGCCAGGCAAGCTGAACTGGAAAAGCAGCGGGAGCGTGAAGCTGCAGCCCGGGAGGCCGACCGACAGCGTGCGGAACTGGCCGCGCGACAACAGGCCTGGCGCAGGTCGCAGGAGGAAGCCGATCGAGCGATGGCAGCCAGCGCCGCGGAAATGTCGGCCAGCTATGCCGGCTTGATTCAGCGCACAGTGGTAAATAATTGGAGCCGTCCACCCAGTGCCCGCAATGGCATGGAGGCCTTGCTATCGATTCAGTTGATTCCAACGGGAGACATCGTCAGTGTTACTGTGCTAAAAAGCAGCGGTAACGGTGCGTTTGACCGCTCGGCGATCAACGCGGTAGAAAAAGCGGGCAGTTTTCCAGAATTGAAGAATGTACCTATCAGAGAATTTGAGCGAACCTTCAGGCGCTTCCGCCTGTTATTCAGACCAGAGGACTTACGTTACTAATGACACCTTTTAGCAAAGTACTGGCGGGGCTGGCGTTGTTGGTTGCAAGCTGCGGCCTGCGAGCGGAACTGGTCATTGAAATAACCCAAGGCGTTGATAACCCGACTACTATAGCCGTGGTACCTCTGGCGTGGAGCGGCAGCGGTACTGCACCGGAGGACATTTCCGCCGTTATTAACAGTGATTTGTCCCGTTCAGGCCAGTTTGACCCGGTAGACCGCCGGGATATGCTGGGCTACCCGCGTCAGGAAGAGGAGATATTTTATCGCGACTGGCGCGCGTTGCAGGCTGAGTATCTGCTGATCGGTCGCGTCTCTGCTACTGATCAGATGCGCATAGAATACGAACTGTTTAACGTTACCAGTCAGAGCAAGGTGCTCGAAGGCGTGGAGGAGGGGCCCGTTAATGAGGCCAGAATGTTGGCGCATCGGGTCAGCGATGCAGTTTACAAACAGCTTACCGGTATTCCCGGGGCGTTTGCTACCCGCCTCTTATACGTGTCGGTGACACGGGTGCTTGATGGCAAGGACTACTACCGCTTGACTCTGGCTGATTCCGATGGCGCCAGACCCATCGTGCTGCTCGAAACTCGCGAGCCGGTGTTGGCGCCAACCTGGTCTCCAGACGGTTCGGAAATTGCTTATGTGTCCTTCGAGACTACTCGTCCTGCTATATATCGCCAGAATCTCAATACCGGGGCACGCGAACAGCTAACCAACTTCAAAGGGATTAACAGTTCTCCGTCATGGTCTCCGGATGGTAAGACCATGGCCATGGTACTGTCCAAGGACGGCAGCCCGGATATCTACTTGATGGACTTGGCCAGCAAGCGTTTGACTCGGGCCACCAGGCACTATGCCATTGACACGGAGCCCGCTTGGATGCCAGATGGAAAGTCGCTGTTGTTTACGTCCGACAGAGGCGGCAGACCACAGATTTATCGCTATATTTTGCAAACTGGCAGCACCGAGCGAGTGACTTTTGAGGGCAGCTACAATGCCCGGGCACGGGTCGCCCAGGACGGCCGAAATGTAGTGATGGTGCACCAGCGTTCAGGACAGTTCCACATCGCCCTGCACGATTTGGTGAGCAATCGTTTGACCGTGCTAACCTCCACTCAATTGGATGAAAGTCCCAGTATCGCGCCCAATGGCTCTATGGTATTGTACGCAACCAAACAAGGGGATCGTGGCATTCTAGCTGCGGTTTCCGTTGATGGTGGGGTGAAGTTCCGCCTGCCCGCCCGCGAGGGCGATGTCAGAGAGCCAGCCTGGTCGCCTTATATGAGTCGCTAGGTGCGATTCAATAATATTTTAACATCTACCTTTGTGAGGAAGGGAACTATGAAGCATCTACCTGTTGCCGGCAAGGCGATTACTATACTGTTTACTGCAGCACTCTTAGTTGCCTGCTCCGGCAGTGATACCAAGGAAAGCGAAGAAGCTGCCGCTGCAGCTGCTGCTGCTGCCGCTGCTCAAGCTGAAGCTGAGCAGGCTGAATCCACTGCCTCTGCGGCAGCAACCGCAGAACGGACAAGGTTGCGCGACGCGGCCATGGCTGTTGGTAATGTCTTCTATTTTGAGTACGACAGTTCAGCTTTGACAGCTGATGCTCAGCGCTCGCTTGACGCGCATGTAGGTTTGTTGCAGGGCAATGAAGACACTGTTCGCCTCGAAGGTCATACCGATGAGCGCGGTACGCGCGACTACAACATCGCTTTGGGTGAGCGTCGTGCCAATTCCGTTCGTGACTATATGGTCGTTAATGGCGTCGCCAGCTATCGTATCGAGACTGTGAGCTACGGCGAAGAGCAGCCAATAGCCTACGGTTCTGGTGAGTCCAACTGGGCTCAGAACCGCCGGGTCGAACTTAAGTAATAGGTAATATATGCAAGGCGTGCGTATAGCGCTGCGAGCGAGCGGGCTGGCTTTATTGGTCGGCCCGTTGTGCTTAATGGTGCAGGCTCAGGAATATGTTGATGTAGAAGCGGAGCGTGCCGCCCAGCGCAATGTCGGGTCGCAGGTAGCCCAACCGACTGGCGCTACCAGCTATGGCTTGAATAGTGCACCCGCGGGCCCGGCAGTGGTGAATACCGCTGCTGCCGTTAGTGGTGGTACGGGCCAAAACCAGAATGTTGGCAATATGCTGATCCAGTTACAGCAACTTCAACAGGAAGTGAGGATGCTCAATGGCAAGGTCGAAGAGCAGGCCCACGAGTTGCGCCGGCTAAAAGATCAGGGCCTGGAGCGTTATGTTGATCTGGACCGTCGGGTCAGTACTTTGACTACCGGTGGTTCACTGCCACCGGTAGGTGCCGGCGGCTCCATTTACAGCATTGCGGGAAGCTCGACAGGTACTTCTGGCGCAGTAACTGGCAGAACCTACACCGCCTCTAGTGCGAGCACTACGCCTGCGGCTGTCGCCGGGGCTGTTAATAGTGGTGTTGAACAACCCGGGGAGGGCGAGGCTTATCGTGCCGCCTACGCGCTGGTGAGAGGCCAGCAATTCAATGAAGCGGTTAGTGGCTTTCAACAATTTCTTGTGCAATACCCAAGTGGACGTTATGCACCCAATGCTCATTATTGGCTGGGTGAGTTGTTCCTGGTTTTGGACCCTCCCGACCTTGAGCAGTCACGGCAGTCCTTTAGTTTATTGCTGACTGAGTATCCCGGTAATTCGAAAGTACCGGATGCATTATACAAACTGGGCCGCGTACACTTTATGAAAGGGAATCGGGAGAAGTCTCTAGAGTACCTGGATCGCGTGATAAGAGAGTACGGCTCCACCAACAGTTCCGCCGTTAAGTTGGCACAGGACTTCATCAACGAGAACTTCTGATTGCTTCGGCGACGGAGCCCAACTTGTCTACACTCTACACTTCAAACTCTGATTCTGTTCGGATCACAGAGATCTTCTACTCTCTTCAGGGAGAGGCACGCACCGTAGGTTTGCCCACGGTTTTTGTGCGCCTCACCGGTTGTCCCCTGCGCTGTGTTTATTGTGACACCGCCTATGCATTCAGTGGCGGTGAGATTCAGAGTATCCCGGACATCGCGTCACAGGTGGCGAGTTATAAGCCACGGTATGTCACTGTTACTGGTGGTGAGCCATTGGCGCAGCCAAATTGTCTGCCGCTGCTGTCCAAGCTATGTGACGCGGGCTATGAAGTTTCTCTTGAAACCAGCGGTGCAATGCCAGTAGCGGAGGTTGATCCGCGAGTGGTGAAGGTGCTGGATCTGAAAACACCTGCGTCCGGTGAAATGCACCGCAACGATTACACCAATATTCCTTTTTTGACGCCTAATGACCAGCTTAAATTTGTGATTTGTGACCGAGAGGATTATGAGTGGGCCCGCTTCAAGTTGGATGAATATCCACAGCTGCATCAGGTGTCTGATGTGCTGTTCTCGCCCTCCCATGATCAGCTCTCCGGGAAACAGCTGGCAGAGTGGATTCTTGCAGATAACCTCCAGGTGCGCCTGCAACTGCAGTTGCATAAGTTCCTTTGGGATGATCAGCCGGGCCACTGATGAGTGATCAAGTAGATAAGAGAGCAGTTATTCTGGTATCCGGAGGATTGGATTCGACTACCGTGTTGGCCATGGCACAGGCCCAGAGCTACGCCTGTTACACGCTGAGTTTTGATTATGGTCAACGACATAGAGCCGAGCTGTTGGCTGCTGAGCGCGTGTCTGTTGCGTTGGGCGATGTTGAGCACAAGGTCGTCAAACTTAATCTTGATAGCATAGGCGGCTCGGCGCTGACCGATATCGATATAGCCGTCC
>JBLIEI010000032.1:0-51294 GCA_047633055.1 Halieaceae bacterium
TTATTGCGTTAGCTGCGCCACTAAGAAATCAAGTCTCCCAACGGCTAGTAGACATCGTTTACGGCGTGGACTACCAGGGTATCTAATCCTGTTTGCTCCCCACGCTTTCGCACCTCAGCGTCAGTATCGAGCCAGGAGGCCGCCTTCGCCACCGGTATTCCTCCACATATCTACGCATTTCACCGCTACACATGGAATTCTACCTCCCTCTCTCGTACTCTAGTCGACCAGTATCGAATGCAGTTCCCAGGTTGAGCCCGGGGCTTTCACATCCGACTTAATAAACCGCCTACGCGCGCTTTACGCCCAGTAATTCCGATTAACGCTCGCACCCTCCGTATTACCGCGGCTGCTGGCACGGAGTTAGCCGGTGCTTCTTCTAAAGGTAACGTCACAGCTACTGGCTATTAACCAGCAACCTTTCCTCCCAATTGAAAGTGCTTTACAACCCTAAGGCCTTCTTCACACACGCGGCATGGCTGCGTCAGGGTTTCCCCCATTGCGCAATATTCCCCACTGCTGCCTCCCGTAGGAGTCTGGACCGTGTCTCAGTTCCAGTGTGGCTGATCATCCTCTCAGACCAGCTAAAGATCGTCGCCTTGGTGGGCCTTTACCCCACCAACTAGCTAATCTTACGCAGGCTCATCCGATAGCACGAGGTCCGAAGATCCCCCGCTTTCCCCCTTAGGGCGTATGCGGTATTAGCTTGCGTTTCCACAAGTTGTCCCCCACTACCAGGTAGATTCCTACGCGTTACTCACCCGTCCGCCGCTGTACTCAGCCCGAAGACCTTTCTCGCTCGACTTGCATGTGTTAGGCCTGCCGCCAGCGTTCAATCTGAGCCATGATCAAACTCTTCAGTTTAAATCTTTTACCTCTGCCCGAGGGCAAGAGGGGATGCTTACGTGTTTCTCAATAAAGAGACCCCACTTCAACACCCAAATCTAAGGCTCAGATACAATTCGAAAATCAAAAATTACTATGAATTTGTGAGTCACTTATTGTATCTGAATAGTCGTGATCAACTATCCCAACAAGTGCCCACACATCTGTCTTCATCTTCTTGTTAATCAACACCCCGGTCGCCAGGACTGGGGTTAACGGTGAAGGGCTTGCCCCGACCGAGGAGCGCATTATACTCATGGAAGTTGCCCCTGCAAGGGCTTTCGTGAAAATATTTCAAGCTTTTAGTATTGGCACAGAAAAGCGACTAAAAATCACTCAAAAACAGTGGCTTAGAGCGCGCTCGGAACGGGCATCAACGACTGCCGCTGACACCGTGGACGAGAGCAAGGCATCTGGCAACCCTCCGGCCAGGATATTGCCGGAAACGCTGGCCCAGCAAGTGCTTAAAAACCAGCGCATAAATCTCTCCCCCTGACGGGGCACATAAGAATTTACAATTCAGCCCGTGTCTAAATCCCGTCGCCGCTTTCGCCAATGTATAACCGCCAATACTGGGCCAGAAGCCGCGTAGGTCAAAAAAGCAAAGAGAAAAATGCTAGGTGGGTCCAGTGTTACTAAGCCAAACACGAACACCACCAGCAGAATAACGAAAAAGGGGACGCGGCCGCGCAGGTCTATGCCCTTGCCGCTGTAGTAAGGAAAATTCGCTACCATCAGGAAGCCAACGACAGCCGTCAAAATCGCCACCACAACCGCCAGTTCATACGGCAAGGCATCACCTACCAGACCACGGTCATGACATACCCAAACCACACTGGCAATGATGCAGGCGGCTGCGGGGCTCGCCAGCCCGGTGAAGTAGTTTTTATCGGTATCCTCTATCTGCGTATTAAAACGTGCGAGGCGAAGTGCGGCACACGCTACATAGATAAAGGCCGCACTCCATCCAAACTTACCCAAATCACCCAGCGCCCAACTGAACATGACCAGTGCGGGCGCAACGCCAAAAGAGACCATATCTGACAAGCTATCGTATTCCGCGCCAAATTTGCTCGAAGTATTGGTTAACCGTGCAATGCGTCCATCCAGACCGTCAAGAACCAGCGCAAAAAATATGGCGATGGGAGCGGCTTCAAAGTTACCTCGCATAGCGGCAATGACGGCGTAAAATCCAGCAAATAGTGCGGCGGTGGTAAATAGGTTAGGTAAGAGGTAGATACCCTGACGACGGACAGTCCGTCCGTTCTCGGAAACCTCTTCTTCGTGTTCATCGACCAGTAAATCAAGGGTAGCCGACCCTGAGATAACGTCAGTATCTTCGTCGTTTCTCGCAGCGTTATCCGCCGTTTTTTTATTGTCCATTTATCGCACCGAAATTCCTGTATATCACAATTCTATCAAACTGGAGCCCCGTAGGTCTGCTCAGCCACATCCCAAAGGGATTTTACCAGTGGATTCGACAGGCGCTGAGTGAGACTAGACAAACCAATGATGAGATCTGGTAGAGGCAACGCTACGTCAATGAATTCCACCTGATCGATCATACCACTAGCTGCGACGACCAGCTCAGGCGCTATGCCAACCCCAAGCCCCAGACTAACCATGGCAACAATGGCTTCGTGGCCAGCGACCTGCGCATAGATTTGTGGCCGGAAGCCCATCGCGAGGCACCACTGGTTCATCATTTCATTGGTAACACCGCGCTCGGGGATGATAAAGGGGACAGCCCCCCAGTCAAAATCATCGGCATTCGGGTCTGCTAGTAAAAACTGCTGCCGCACCGCACAATCCGCTTTTGGAATACAGAACATGATCGGGGATGAGCGCAGCGGCAAGAATGAGAGCCTATCAGGCAACTGTTCGGGCCGACCGCTGACGGCAAAATCATCTTTTCCCTCCAGCACTCGGCCAATACCATCGGCTTGATCTCCGGTATGCAGCATGATTTCAACTGCCGGATGGGTTACCCGAAAGGCCTCTAACACCGGCGCTAGCACCCTGTAGCTAGCAGTGACGGAACAATACAGACTGATCTCACCCGCCAGGGCATGATCACGCGCAAGCTGCCGTTTTACCTGTTGCCATTCTGCGAGCGCCTGCCGCGCGTACTCCCGGAAAGAGAGGCCTTCCCGAGTCAGGCTAACACTGCGCTTGTCCCTCGCAAGCAGGGTTTGATCCAGCTCCTCTTCCAGGCGGCGCACAGTGCGGCTGACCGCGGATACGCTCATATGCAGTATTTCGCTGGATCGACTGAAATTCAAAGTTTCAGCAACCGATAAGAACACCTGTAGCGCGCGAGTCTCCATTCATTCCTCTTTTGCATTTTTTGCAATACTGTATTAACTATATAGCGTTTTACGCAAATGTTGAAATCACGTATTCTGCTATCTCAGATGACACCCTCTATAAAGGATCTCCCTATGGGACAGAATTACTTCAACACCCTACCCCTGCGCTTGCAACTGGAGCAACTGGGCAAATGCCGGTTTATGGACGGCTCGGAATTCACCGACGGTGTAGAAAAACTTCGCGGGAAAAAGCTGGTCATTGTGGGGTGCGGCGCCCAGGGACTGAATCAGGGCTTGAATCTTAGGGATAGCGGCCTGGATGTAAGTTACACCCTGCGCGACAGCGCCATCGCGGAACAGCGCCAGTCGTGGAAAAATGCCACCGAGAACGGTTTTACGGTTGGCACTTATCAGGAATTGATTCCGCTGGCTGATTTGGTTCTAAACCTCACGCCCGACAAGCAGCACACCGCTGTGGTATCGGAAGTAATGCCCCTGATGAAGAAGGACTCCTGCCTGGCCTACTCTCACGGTTTCAACATCGTGGAAGAGGGTATGCAAATTCGACAAGATCTGACCGTTATCATGGTCGCACCCAAGTGTCCGGGAACCGAAGTCCGAGAGGAATACAAGCGAGGCTTTGGCGTACCAACACTGATCGCGATCCACGCCGAAAACGATCCCCGTGGTGAAGGTCTGGAACTGGCTAAAGCCTATGCAGCGGGCACCGGCGGGCATCGTGCTGGCGTTTTACAGTCCTCCTTTATTGCGGAAGTCAAATCCGATTTGATGGGCGAGCAAACTATTCTCTGCGGCATGTTACAAAGCGGCGCTATTTTGTGTTTCGACAAAATGGTCGACAAGGGCATCGACGCCGGCTATGCCTCCAAGCTGATTCAGTATGGTTGGGAAACGGTCACTGAAGGCCTTAAGTATGGCGGTATCACCAATATGATGGACCGTCTGTCGAACCCGGCAAAGGTTCGCGCCTTCCACTTGGCCGAGGAACTGAAGGGCATTATGCGTCCGCTTTATGAGAAGCATCAAGACGACATCATGACCGGTCACTTCTCCAGAACTATGATGGAAGACTGGGCCAATGACGATATCAACCTTCTAACCTGGCGCGCCGCGACCGCAGAGACTGCATTTGAGAAAGCTGCCAATACGGATGCTGAGATTTCGGAGCAGGAATTTTATGACCATGGCATTTTGCTGGTAGCAATGATTAAAGCTGGCGTGGAACTGGCCTTTGAGGTGATGGTTTCTGCAGGCATTATTGAAGAATCTGCATACTACGAGTCGCTGCACGAGACGCCCCTGATCGCGAACACGATTGCACGCAAGAAGTTGTATGAAATGAACGTGGTTATCTCAGATACGGCTGAATATGGCTGCTATTTGTTTGATCATGCCTGCCGCCCGTTACTGACGGACTTTATGAGCAAGATAGACACCGATGTGATCGGCAGGGGTATTGAGGGTGATAACGGGGTTGATAATGCTGAGTTGATTGCGGTGAATGATGCGATTCGATCACATCCGGTTGAGCTGGTTGGCAAGACGCTTCGTGGGTATATGACGGCGATGAAGCGTATTGTTTGATCGCATCTGAAAGAGAGTATAACGGAGCTTACGAGCTCCTTTTTTTGGCAGGTTTCATAGCTTACCTGGCCTAGCGGAATGTAAGCACTCATCTCGCGGCAGTTAAGTCGGCCGCACAAAACCTGCCTGTCATTGGTATTTCTAAGACCTAAAGTCTCAACACCTTCTCACCGCGGGAAATACCTGCCGCCCCTGAGCGCACGACCTCCAGGATATCTGCGTCGGACATGGCCGCGACGAAGGAGTCCAGCTTGTCGCTGGTGCCTGTGAGCTGAATGGTATAAACGCTGGGGCCGACATCGACAATTTGCCCTCGAAAGATATCAGTGGTGCGTTTAACCTCGTCCCGCACGGCCCCGGTAGCGCGCACTTTGATCAACATGAGATCCCGCTCTACGTGGGCACCCTCGCTAAGATCAACCAACTTGACGACATCGATCAGTTTGTTCAGATGTTTGGTAATCTGCTCAATAGTTCTGGTGTCACCGTGGGTAGTGAGCGTAAGTCGAGACAGTGTCGGATCTTCGGTAGGGGCAACATTGAGCGTTTCGATGTTGTACCCGCGTTGAGAGAAGAGGCCAACCACTCGCGACAGTGCGCCTGGTTCATTTTCCAAAAGGATTGAAATTATACGTTTCATATCATGTCCTCTCGTTCTTGCTAAGCCACATGTCCTTCATTGAGCCATTGGGCGCAATATGCATGGGATAAACGTGCGCCATCGGGTCGATATGGACGTCAAGAAAGACTAGCCTATCTTTGAGAGCAAAGGCTTCGTCCATAGCCGCATCAAGGTCCTCCAGTTTGTGAACCTGCATCCCGACGTGCCCATAGGCTTCCACCAACTTGGTAAAATCAGGAAGAGAATCTTCATAGGTACTCATAGCGTAGCGCCCTTCATACTGCATATCCTGCCACTGCTTGACCATGCCCAGTGCGTTATTACGCAGATTAATAATTTTCACGGGCGTGTTGTATTGGGTGCAGGTAGACAGTTCCTGAATATTCATCTGGATACTGCCTTCACCCGTGACACAGGCTACATCTTTGTCGGGGAACGCAAGTTTCACGCCCATCGCCGACGGCAATCCAAACCCCATGGTGCCCAGACCACCGGAGTTGATCCATCGCCTTGGCTTATCAAATTTGTAGTACTGCGCTGCGAACATCTGGTGCTGACCTACATCAGACGTAACATAGGCATCACCCCCTGTAGAGCGATATAAGCTCTGGATGACCTGCTGCGGCATAATGCTTTCGCTCTCGCCATAACGCCTGCCGGTCCACAACCCGTGTTTACCACGCCATTCGTCAATCTGTGCCCACCAACGCTGCAGTGCATCAGCATCGGGTAAGGCTGTGTCCTTCTCCATCAGCTGGCGAAGGACCTCTATCAGATCCTGTAACACTGATTTCACAGGGCCAACGATAGGAATATCCGCCTGTACAATTTTGGAAATCGACGTCGGATCGACATCGATGTGAATAATTTTGGCGCCGGGACAAAACTTATCGACAGTGTTGGTCACCCGATCGTCAAAACGGGCACCGACGGCTAAAATAACATCGCTATTGTGCATAGCCGTATTGGCTTCATAGAAACCGTGCATACCCAGCATGCCCAGAAATTGTCGGTCACTGCCAGGGTAGGCACCGAGCCCCATCAAGGTATTAGTGATAGGGAAGTTGAGCATACGAGTCAACTCTGTGAGCAGGTCGCAACCTTCGCCCAGTATCACACCGCCGCCGGCATAGATTACTGGCCGTTTGGCACCCAGAAGCATACGCGCAGCTTTCTTGATTTGCCCGGTATGCCCTTTTTGCGCCGGTGAATAGGAACGCAGTTTTACCGACTCTGGATACTTGTACTCAAACTTTTGATCGGGACGAGTGATGTCCTTGGGAATATCGATCACCACCGGCCCAGGTCTGCCCGATGCAGCAAGATGAAATGCTTTTTTGATCATAACCGGCAATTCTTCCGCGTGCCGCGCCTGAAAACTGTGCTTAACAATGGGTCGACAAATCCCCAGCATATCGGTTTCCTGGAAAGCGTCTTCGCCAATCAGGTGGCTCTGCACCTGGCCGGAGAGCACGACCATTGGGATGGAATCCATATAGGCTGTGGCAATACCAGTAACGGCATTAGTGGCGCCGGGGCCGGAGGTTACCAGCACCACACCTGGTTTACCGGTTGCTCGGGCATAACCGTCGGCTGCATGGGTGGCCGCTTGCTCGTGACGAACGAGTATGTGCGGTACATTGCTGGCCTTGAACAGGGCATCGTAAATATGAAGGACGGCACCACCAGGGTACCCAAAGATAAACTCAACACCCTCATCTTCGAGCGCTTGGGCGATCATCTCGCCACCAGATAACAACTTCACAATATAACTCCTCACAGCAAAACGCCGACGCGTGACCCTCGCCGAAACGTACAAAAAAAATACTGTGTGGACATTGCTGCATAACACCTGAGTCGGTGCTAGCTAAACATCGCCACCCCCTTTACAAGCTCGACACACTGTTCGCGACCACCCCTAAGGATTGCACCATTAGGGTAAATCGATCACTAACTCTTGTGTATCGGTCGCCCTGCGGGGTAGCGCAGTGTCGGGCCCTCAACCCAGCCAATGCGGCATAGATTGAATATGGGACTAATAAGCAGCTGCAGTGACTCATCACATCAGTAGGCTAGAGGCTGAGGGTACTCAGCGTTAACCGTTGCCACTTATAAGACACGTGTATTATTGTGCTGTGGGG
This sequence comes from Halieaceae bacterium, assembly GCA_047633055.1. Classification (GTDB taxonomy): domain Bacteria; phylum Pseudomonadota; class Gammaproteobacteria; order Pseudomonadales; family Halieaceae; genus CALJFL01. The sequence continues at coordinate 7,563 of JBLIEI010000032.1, forward strand.
CAAGAAAGTCAAATCCGACACCGGATGGTGTAACTTATACCAGTAATAAGTCGGTATTGGCTAAATATATGATTTTGCGTTACTTTTAGGAAGGATTGACCCAGCAAAAGAGGAAATTGGGCGTGAATAGAGCAAGTAAAATCGTCACACCATTACTGGCAGCTTTTTGCATGGTATTGATGAGCTCGACCGCTATGGCGGAAAGCACATACTATCGTTGGGCCGACGAGCGCGGCCAGTCGGTACACAGTGACCGGCCGCCTCCAGCCGGAACGGATTATGAAGTTGTTTCCACCGGTTCCAGCCTGACGAGACAAGTTGCTGGAGACGAGGGAGCGGTTCCAGCAGAAACCATACCCCGGGTCGGCAACCAATTCGATCAGGTTGACCTTGAGCCCGAAGACATTAAGAAAGATCCCGAGTACTGCGAACGCGCCAGGAAAAACCTCGAGTCCCTGGAGAGCTCCACGCGCATAAAGGTTCGCAACGACCAGGGCGAACTGCGATTTCTAAACGAGGAAGAACGGCAAGCGGAAATGATCAAAGCCGAGGACGCAATCATCACTCAGTGCTAACTGCCGTGAAAGAAAAAGGCCCCATAGGGGCCTTTTTTTGTTTAGACCGCCTGAAAGCGCGACGCCTCATTTTCAAGGTCGACCCTTATCGTCTGCCCCGGTTCGAACTCACCTGAGAGAATACGTTGAGCCAATGGGTTCTCGAGCTCCTTCTGGATAGCGCGTTTTAACGGCCTGGCACCGTAAACCGGGTCAAATCCTGCAGACACCAACTTATCCATAAAAGCATCGCTGATTTCAAGATCCAGAGATCGCTCAGCCAGGCGCTGCTTTAGTCCTTGCAACTGGATGCCGGCGATAGACCGGATCTGCTCCTTCCCGAGCGGATGAAAGACCACAGAATCATCGATCCTATTAATAAACTCGGGCCGAAAATGCGACCCGACGACGTTCATCACAGCAGACTGCATAGCATCGTAGTTGTCCTCCCCGGCCATCCCCTGAATGAGATCAGAACCGAGATTGGAGGTCATCACGATGACCGTATTGCGGAAGTCTACCGTTCTGCCTTGACCATCGGTAAGTCGGCCATCTTCGAGCACCTGCAACAGTATATTGAACACATCCGGATGGGCTTTCTCTACCTCATCCAGCAGCAGCACGGAGTAAGGTCTGCGCCTCACTGCCTCAGTCAGGTAACCGCCCTCCTCGTAACCCACGTAACCGGGCGGTGCACCAATCAACCGAGCTACTGAGTGCTTCTCCATAAACTCAGACATATCAATTCGCACCATAGCCTGATCACTGTCAAACAGAAATTCAGCCAAGGCCTTGCACAGTTCGGTTTTACCGACCCCGGTTGGGCCAAGAAACAAGAAAGAGCCATTGGGTCTGCTGGGATCAGACAAACCCGCCCTGGAACGGCGTACCGCATTAGAAACTGCCGTTACCGCCTCGTCTTGGCCGACGACCCGACTGTGCAGAGCGTCTTCCATGCGCAGCAGCTTCTGACGATCGCCTTCCAGCATCTTAGAGACCGGAATACCCGTCCAGCGAGAAACGACCTCGGCCACCTCTTCATCAGTAACTTTGTTGCGCAGTAATGTGTGCTCAACCGTTTCAGCTTCGTGGGCCGACGCCAGTTGTTTCTCCAGCGCAGGCATCACCCCATACTGAATTTCAGACATGCGAGTCAGATCGCCGGCCCGCCTGGCCGCCTCCAAATCAAGCTTGGCTTGTTCCAGGTCGCTCTTGATTTGCGCTGCGCCCTGCACCGACGCCTTCTCTGCTTTCCACACCTCTTCCAGATCAGAGAATTCCCGGGTCACAAGGTTAATTTGCTCATCGAGCAATTCGACCTGTTTTTTTGCCGCCTGATCGGTGTCTTTTTTTACGGCTTCCCGCTCAATTTTCAGTTGAATTAAACGTCGCTCCAGTTTGTCCATAGACTCCGGTTTGGAATCGATTTCCATCCGGATGCGGCTAGCGGCTTCATCTATCAAATCTATTGCTTTATCGGGAAGCTGGCGGTCGGTGATGTAGCGCTGAGATAACTTGGCCGCAGCGATAATCGCCGCATCGGTGATATCCACCCCGTGGTGAACTTCATAGCGCTCCTTCAATCCGCGCAATATGGCAATGGTGTCTTCCTCGTTCGGCTCTTCCACCAACACCTTCTGGAAGCGACGCTCCAGTGCGGCGTCCTTCTCAACGTACTGACGATACTCGTTCAGCGTCGTTGCACCGACACAGTGCAACTCACCCCGAGCCAGTGCTGGCTTAAGCATATTGCCTGCATCCATGGAACCCTCGGCCTTACCCGCACCGACCATCGTATGTATTTCATCAATGAACAGAATAACGCGACCTTCCTGCTTATCCAGCTCATTGAGAACCGCCTTCAAGCGCTCTTCGAAATCGCCACGAAATTTTGCACCGGCCAGCAACGCCCCAAGGTCCAGCGACAAAACTCGCTTGTCTTTCAACCCCTCGGGCACCTCACCGTTGACAATACGCTGGGCCAAACCTTCAATAATGGCGGTTTTACCTACGCCGGGCTCGCCGATCAAAACCGGATTGTTTTTCGTGCGGCGCTGCAATACCTGAATAGTGCGGCGAATTTCATCGTCCCGGCCAATGACCGGGTCGAGCTTGCCCTGCTCCGCTCGCTCCGTGAGATCGATAGTGTACTTGTCCAGCGCTTCACGGGACTCCTCTGCCGCAGGGTTATTGACTGCTTCACCGCCACGCAGCTGCTCAATCGAACCCTGCAACGCGATTGCGGTCACGCCGCTGGATTTCAATAGCTCACCGACAGCGCCTTTGGACTCGAGCATGGCCAACAGCATCAACTCACTGGAGATGTAGGTATCGCCGGCTTTTTGAGCGAGTTTATCAGTCACATTCAAAATGCGGCCCAGGTCTTGCGACATGTGCACATCGCCATCCGCGCCACTGACGGTGGGTAGGCTGCTAATAGCCGCCTGCAGACCTGCGCGCAAACCAGGAATATCTGCCCCCGCTTTTTGCAACAAAGGCCGGGTGGCGCCAACCGACTGCTCCAAAAGAGCACTCAGCAGATGCTGCGGCTCAATAAAATTATGATCCTTACCCAAAGCCAACGATTGGGCATCGGCCAGAGCACTCTGTAACGGGTTGGTTAACTTGTCCATTCTCATGGTAATACTCTCCTCTAACCGCATTTTAGGCGATTTATTGACTCGCAGGGGGTTAAATGGGGCCAAATAACCCTATTTCAAGTAGGGAGTTAGACAGGCTTGATCAAGATCAAGCTGGCCATACGGCCCGTTTGCCCATCGCGCCGATACGAGAAGAAATGATCGGGCTCAGAAAACGTACAGCGGGTTCCGCCATAGATCTTATTAATTCCCAGCCCGGATAAACGAATTCGCGCAAGCTCATAGAGATCGGCTAAATAGTGCCCTGACCGATTGGCCGAGGTCTCAAAGCAGCGAGCAATCGCCACTGGATGAACGCTATCTTGCAAAAATGTCTGTCTGACCTCCACGCCCACCTCAAAGGCCTGGGGACCAATTGCCGGGCCCAGCCACACCATAAGCTCATTGACCGGGCACGGCAGCGACGCCACCAGTGATTCCAGGACGCCGTTGCTGAGGCCGCGCCAACCTGCATGGGCCGCCGCCACCAACGTACCCCGCTCATTACACAGCAGCACCGGCAGACAATCTGCGGTGAGTACTGCACACGCTTTATTTAAGTCAAAAGTGTAAGCCGAGTCTGCCTGAGGATAGGGCGCAGAATTAATTCGCCCATTCACTTGAACTGCTAGCGCTCCGTGCTGCTGTTGCAGCCACTGGACTTGAGCGTCAGATGGCAATAATCCGTTCAGAAGCCGTCTATTTGCTTGCACGGCCTCGGGGTCGTCACCAACATGGTGACCCAGATTCAAACTGTTGTATGGTGCTTTACTATTGCCCCCCAAGCGGCTGGTGCTCAGTGCCAGAATATTCGGCGGAGCCGGCCAGTCTGGCTCAATATGCACGAACAGCAGCACCACCGGGAGGGTCTTCTCGCGCCAGTACGTCCAGCAGAGCAATCATGTCATCAGGCAATGGACATTCAAATTGGCGTTCCTCGCCGGATACCGGGTGGATCAAGCCCAAAACCTCGGCGTGAAGTGCCTGACGGGGAAACCCTCGCAAGGTCTCGATAAGTTCCTGCGAGGCGCCCTTGGGGAGTTTAGGGCGGCCACCATAGGATGGGTCTCCTATGAGCGGGTAGTGCCGATGAGCCATATGCACCCGAATCTGATGGGTACGCCCGGTCTCAAGATTGACCGCAATACGCGTATGATGTCCGTAGCGCCTAACCACCTTGTAGTGAGTGATCGCGGGTTTTCCGCCCATAGTAACAACGGCCATCTTCTTGCGGTGTCTGGGATGACGCCCCATGGGCTCATCGATAGTTCCGCCGCCTGTCATGGTGCCAATGCAGACCGCGCAATACTGTCGTTTAACCGTGCGTGCCTGGAGCTGTGCAACCAGATGATGATGGGCCGCCAACGTTCTGGCTGCGACCATAATACCCGAAGTGTCCATGTCCAGACGATGCACTATTCCGCCCCGGGGCAGCTGGTCCAGTTCTGGCGCGTGATTCAACAGGGCGTTGACCAATGTACCGTCTGCATGCCCAGCAGCTGGATGAACTACCAACCCTGCAGGCTTATTGATGACGATAATGCTTTCGTCCTCGTAAACGACATCCAGGTCGATGTCCTGGGCCTTCCAGGTGATCTCCAGCTCCGACTCAGCATTAACGGATAGCTTGGCACCAGAGGCCACCTTATCGCGCGGCCGACACTGCTTGCCGTCGACCAGCAAGCTGCCATCTTTTATCCAGGATTGCAGCCGCGATCGCGAATATTCTTCAAACAATCGGGCCGCCACCTGGTCTAGCCTGTCCCCTGCCTGACCTTCTGGTACCTCCGCTTCTAGCTGAATTATCTCTGGCATTGTATTTCCTGTTTATGCGGCCACCACACTGTGGTTAAATACCCCACTAATAATTACCGCATGGTAGCATGCCGACGGAACCGAAGTTGTTGAATTCATTGAAATATACTCTTGTACTCGTCGTTTTAACGGGCCTTATAGCGTGCTCCGGGAACGACGAACTCCCCGATATATCGGCTGACACTGGTGAACAGCAAATTTACGACGAGGCTCAGCGCTACCTGCGCAACCAAAATTACGATCTCGCCGTGCGCAGCTTGCAACTACTCGAGTCTCGTTATCCCTTCGGTAGCTATGCTGAACAGGCTCAGCTTGAACTGATCTACGGTCACTACGGCGCCTACGAGCACGAAGCGGCGGTGGAAGCAGCAGATCGATTTATTCGCCTACACCCACAACACCCCAACGTTGATTATGCTTATTTTATGAAGGGCTTGTCAGCCTACGCCGGCACTGAGAATATTTTTCAGCGCTTTATTCCGACCGACCAAACCAAGCGTGACACCAGCCACGCCAAAGAAGCGTTTGCTGAGTTCTCGCAATTGGTTTCCCGCTTTCCCGCGAGTCCCTATGCATCTGACGCAAAGCCTCGAATGGTCTACCTCCGCAATCTATTAGCCAGACACGAGGTTAACGTTGCGAACTATTACTTCCGCAGGGGAGCCTATCTGGCAGCCGTAAATCGAGGGCGATTCGTCGTAGAAAACTTCCAGCGAACCCCTGCAGTACCTGATGGTTTGGCGGTGATGGCGCAGGGGTATCTCCTGCTCGGCATGGACGACCTGGCTATAGACAGTATCAATGTACTCTCGATGAACTACCCGGAACATCCGTCATTGGACAAAAACGGCGAGTTCTCGAGTGTCTTCACCCTGGATGGTCTGCAGAGGTCATGGGTGAACAAGGCGAGCTTTGGCCTGTTTGATCCACCCAAACCACCACAGTTCGACAACCGACCGAAAATCTAAGCCCGGTCTACTCGAGACCCGGACAGGATTAACTTCAAGTGACCCGTCCCGCGATACTGACACGCCCCCCCGCCTACTCAGGTGGCCAGCAGAACGTCGCGCTATTTCGTATTTATGTTGCCTATAGGGCGCTACTGTCTGTCGTATTGTTGATCATGTTAATCAGCCCCAACACGCGGCAGTTGGTTGGGGAACTTAATCCCAATCTTTACCTTGTTGTCTCCCTGCTCTATCTGACCAGCAGCATCGTCCTTATGGGCGCGCTCGGCACTCGCTGGTATCAAAACCGCAAATTCCTGTTCGTTATCTTTCTTATCGATATCGTCGCTATCGTCCTGCTTACCGACGCCAGCGGCGGTATCGGCAGTGGCTTACCTGTACTGCTAGTAATCACAGTTGCCGCCAGTAGCGTGTTGCTCAACCAGCGGACAGTCGCGACATTGGTGGCAGCGATAAGTGCCCTGGCGATCCTTACAGACACCTTGCGATTGATCGCTTTGGGATATCTCGATTTCGGTGCAATGTTTCCCGCAGGCATGCTGGGCGCCCTCATGTTTGGCGTTTCTATCATAATACAGGCGGTTGCGGGTCGCCTGGGACAGGCAGAGGAGTTGGCGAGAAAAAGAGCCAGTGATTTATACAGTCTGCAGCGCCTTAACGAACAAATTGTCCAACATATGGAAACCGGTATTTTGCTGGTAAACCAAGATGGTGTCGTTCGGGTGATGAATAAATCGGCCTCGGGCTTGCTGGCACCTGATCGCCCCGTGGCGGTTGAGCAGGGCCGCCAGCTGGCCGATTATAGCGACGAGCTGGCTTATCAATTTGAGCATTGGCGTGACTCAGGGTTGCATCGAGCCAAACCTTTTAAAATCACCGAGAACTCGCCGCAGGTCATCGCCAACTTTCGCAAACTCCAGCCCAGCCACGAGGGGGAGTCTCTCGTATTCGTGGAAGACTACACGCCCATTACTCAGTATGCACAGTCTCTAAAGTTAACTTCTTTGGGGCGCTTAACAGCCAGCATTGCCCATGAAATTCGTAACCCGCTGGGGGCAATCAGCCACGCTGCACAGCTGTTAAAAGAGTCGCCTGACCTGGCACCCGCTGATGAGCGCATGGCCGACATCATGTTGGAAAATAGTGGCAGAGTTAACCAGATCGTAGAGAGCGTAATGCAAATCTCTCGGCGAGAACCTGCCAAACCTGAGTACCTGTTGCTAAAACCCTGGCTCGCCGATTTCGTGAGTGGCTATTGGGATACGCTCAACCGCGATGCTGAAGTGACAGTGACCTGCGACTACAATGAGTTGCTCGTCGAGTTTGATCCTGAAAATTTGCAACGAGTACTCGGAAATCTGCTGGACAACGCTCTACGCCACAGCGAACTGGCGACCGGTAGCGAAACCGCACAACTTGCCGTAGAACTCGATTTTTCCAGTCATCAATGTATGCTGAGTGTCATTGATCAAGGCAGTGGCGTACCGCCGGCGGAGCGTGGAAAACTGTTTGAGCCCTTTTTTACGACGGTCCAAGGCGGCACAGGAATGGGCTTGTACCTGTGCAAGGAATTATGTGAAATAAATAACTCGGATCTTAACTATCGGCCCACCGCAACAGGCGAAAGCTGTTTCATCATATCCCTCAACCAAAGGGCGCAGTAGAAAATTAAAATGGCAAAGCAAAGCGTATTGATTGTAGATGACGAGCCAGATATTAGGGAACTGCTGGATATCACCCTGAGCCGAATGGGGCTTGAAACTCACTGTGCCGCCACTTTAGCAGAGGCACAGGCGATGCTCGGTAAGTGCAAGCTGGATTTATGCCTTACCGATATGAAGTTACCCGATGGCAACGGCATTAGCCTAGTGGAACATATACAGCGGGAATACCCCAATATTCCCGTCGCGATGATTACGGCACACGGCAGTGTAGAAACTGCCATTACTGCGTTGAAGGCCGGTGCGTTTGATTTTCTTAACAAACCGATTGCCCTGGATAACCTGCGCAACCTAGTCAGCACTGCACTGCAGCTGGAGGGCGACACACAAAAAACGGAATTGGCGGTTGATCACGATCTAATCGGCAAAGCGCCGGCTATTCAGATTCTGCGCCGGCAGATATCCAAAGTAGCCAGAAGTCAGGCCCCAGTCCATATCCATGGAGAATCCGGCAGCGGCAAAGAGGTGGCTGCTCGATTGATCCATAAAAACGGCCCCAGAACTGCAGGCGCGTTTGTGGCTGTTAACTGCGGAGCCATACAGCCAGAACTAATGGAGAGTGAACTGTTCGGCCATGTAAAAGGCAGTTTTACCGGCGCCTCTCAAGACAAAATCGGTTTATTTCAGGCAGCATCGGGTGGCAGCCTATTCCTGGATGAAGTCGCTGACCTGCCCCTGGCCATGCAGGTAAAACTTCTGAGGGCCATTCAGGAAAAGTCGATTAGGCCCGTGGGAGCAAACGAGGAACAAGCCACTGATATCCGCTTGTTGAGTGCCACCCACAAAGATTTGGACAAGGAGGTGGAAGAAGGCCGCTTTCGCGAGGATTTATACTATCGAATCAATGTCATCGACCTGAAAGTACCCAGCCTCCGAGAGCGCGCTGAAGATATACCGGAACTAGCAGAAAATATTCTTACCCGACTTTCCGCAGGTTCGGATGAGGAAATTACCTTACTGGATTTCTCTGCGCTGGCGGCACTTGGAGACTACAGCTTCCCAGGCAATGTCAGAGAACTGGAGAACATTCTGGAGCGTGCTTTCGCACTTTCCGATGGGACAACAATAACCGCTGCGGATCTGCAATTTTCAAATAATAAACCTCGAAACTCCACCGTCCGAGAGCGTGCACTGGATTCTGGTGAAGTAGAAGCACAGAAAAGAATAGATCACACCAATGCGTATGGCGATTTGGAAGGTTATCTTGAGGACATCGAGCGACAGATTATTAGCAACGCGCTGGAGGACGGTCGTTGGAATAAAACCGCGACCGCGAAAGCGTTGGGGATTAGTTTTCGCAGTTTGCGGTATAGGTTGAAGAAGTTAGGCCTGGACACTTAATTCCCAACAGTTGCGAGCTGGAACCCCAGTTCTTAAGCGACGAGGTACCTGCTTTGGAGTGGCAAAAGGCGATTGACACCATAGAAAGACTCTGTAAGTACAGATGACCATGACCGAGGAAAAAATCAAAGCTATGTCCAATTTGAACCTTTACCTTATTCTCTTTTGTTCCGCCACCCTGGCCATAGGAGTGACGCTGGCTGACGCCTCATCCGACCAGCATTTTCACTGGAAGAATGAGCGGGGAGAGTCAGTCTATAGTGACAGGCCACCCGCCGCTGGCACCGAGTACGAGGTCGTTAAGTTCGGTAGCGCTCGTCCACGGGAAGATTCCATGATCCCTGCAGGCGGCAGTGAAACGGAGCGGAGCGAGGAAGTGCAGTCCAAAATCGCTAAAGATGAGATCAATTGTGGGCGTGCGCGGATGAATCTGATCGCACTGGAAGGCGCTGATGTTATCCGCGTCAGAAACGCAACGGGCGAATCAGTACAAATGTCGCCTGATGAACGCGCGGTGGCCACAGAAACAGCAAAAGCTCAGATAAACGTCTTCTGTAAAGAGTGAACTGCTGACCCACGGAAAAGGATGCTCATCAAGCAAGCCTCACCCTCCGCCGACCCGTCCTGTAGCCCTGGACCGCCCTCACGCTTATAAACTGAGACTCAATCAGTTCGATATTCTGTCCATATCCTCTATGAAGAACACCCTCTTCATCGTCGGATCAACGATTGGATCGATTGGAATGGGCTCAAAACCGTCACAGCCAATACAGATCGTGCGCACTTCGCAGTCATTTTCAGCAGCAGCGCAAGGATCCTCAGCCGGCGGTTCAGTACAGTCATCGGTCGCGCAACCCGGCGGGAGGGTAGTGGTTGCGATAATGGGGGGTATTGGTAAGCCACCTCCCGCAATCTCTGTACCGATTATCGGCTCGGGGTTTAACCAGTCTATGCCATAGGCGCGTGCAATCCCTATGGGCTCGGAACATAGACCGATGCTAGGGCCACCGGGCTGAAACGTGTTGAAGAAGACTTTACTTCCGCCAAAAACAGCCGGATTGGCGACCTGCTCACCGACATTGGCGTCCGGAAGATCAAAAAACCAGCCATCGAAGTCCTGAAGGCTCTCTCCCACCGCGAAGGTAGCGGTTTCGACATTAAACATCGTGCCACCTTCCAGATCGATAGGAACCTTAACCCAGGTAGCCATAGCGGCGTCCGCGTCCACTTGTTCTGAGTAGTCTTGAAACGGATCATCCATTAAAAAGTACATTTTGTTCTGCACATCGTCGACAAAGGGGTAATTAGCTTCCAACGGCCGCTCTCGATCACCCGTTCCAATGATCACACCAATTTTGCCGCCGCCGCCTGGCAGTACAGCCGCATTGGGAGAATTGTAGAAGCGTGGCTGGACCGTTGTCCCAGCACTGGTATAACTCGGTACGAAACCAAGCTTCTCTATAACCCACTGCCGGTTTGTCCCGCTCAAGAAATCATCGGGATGCACACGCGGAACGACTGCCTCGGACGGGAAATCACCCAAGCCCAGTCGAACGGTTAAATCGGCAAAACGAATCCTGTAGAGATTTCCCTTCACATCGCCTACGTAGGCAAATTCCATCGTTCCGTCAGCGTCTACGTCGACAATAGAGACATCAGTAATAACCGGCGCATCGGTGGGAAAGTACTGAACAAGATCGCCCGTCACCGCGTCGAGAATATAAACGCCTTTACCTGTCGCAGCGCCGCAGGCTGCAGGATATGTCGCATTGTCGTCATTCAGACAATCATCAAATCCGCCGCCGAATATAACAACGGCATTAGGATCCGCAGCGCCGCCGGGATATCCCGCCACACTGGTCCCGATCGGGGTAGACCAGGTTTGCCCGATACCTGCATAGTTGGCTGCAGTAGTGCCATCATCAGTGAAACCGCCGGCAGGGCTGATAGTGGTGCAATTTGCGGCAATTTCATCGGGGCAACCGTGTCGCCACAACAGCTCGGGGGCGTTTGGATCAGTGACATCAAGGCCATACACCATGCGACCACCGCGACGCATGGTCGGGTAAATGTAAGCTCGCTGCAGGGCACCGATACCGGAACTACTGGCCGAAACAGGGGCCGCATAATCAACCACAAGGCCGGTCGGACCATCAAAGAAATAGTTCTTTTTCTCGTAGGTCATACCAGCTGATTGCGAGGCACCTTCGTAATCGATTAAGGGGGCGTTATCGTATAGTCGCTCCAATTTATCCATATGCTCTGGCGCTACCAGGCCCCACAGCTCTTCTCCCGTGGTGGTAGAAGCTGCACGGTACAAGCCGTCGTTGGCGCCGTAGAAAAGCACCACGGTATCTTCGTCATAACGTACCGTTAGCGGCCGGGAGTGTATAACATCGCCATGAACACTAGAGCGCAGACCGCTGGGAGGAATTGCTTCACCGCCGACGGAGTCACCCCGGAAGTAATCAAGGACGTCTTGTCCACCGATCGGAGCAGCGTGGGACGCATCTGTAACGTTTGTGAGTGAACCCGACGCAACAGTCAACAGTGTTCTCGAGGCTCCCGCTGGTAGCTCTCGAATCTGTTGCGCGACCCCGCCCTTCTCAACAAAGGGTCCATCGGGCAAATCCGACCATTCTTTCGCTGCCGTAATAGCAGTGTCGCAAGCACTTTCCATTGAGGGGTCAACCCCTAATGACTCCCAGTAGGTATCACTATCTGCGCTCCAATAACTCTCCGAGCACTCGCGAGAAAATCCGGTCGAGGGGTTGATAGCGAGGTTAAGGTTAACGTCGGCGAGCTGAGCTTCACCGTTAAACAGTGCCAACTGGTAGCGCTTAAGATTACCGTACCACCGTGGCTTCTTGCCAGGCGCCGGCCTAAACATACCAATGTAAACTTCGTTATCTACACGACGCTGATTAGTCGCGCTAATTGGCAGAGTAACCGCCGAGAAACTGGACGCCTTAGAAATAATATCGCCTAGCGCCGAGTTGATACCGTCTATGATCGCCTGCGTACTCTTGGCCTGAAAATAACGACCGCCGCCAGCATTAGCGGCACTGAACCATACCGCGCTGAGGTCTGGCGTGCTCTGCCTGTTGAATACGTCAATGGTGTAGGTAATTACTTTCGCTCTTTCTTCAACCCCATCTACCTGCAGAGGCACACCCTCGTTGAACATGAACTTGGTCCAGTCATCCATGTTGTACTCACGCCCGGTCTCGGTGTCTAAACCTCCAGTAGGGTTTGATTCAGAAGTCAGCACGGTTTCACATACCACGGGGGTATTGCCGGGAGGTACGGTAGTGGTGTAAGCAGGCACAGACACCGTCCACTTCTTTCTTCCGCCGCCGCTACAGCCGGAAGTCGTACTGGGTGCGGCACATGTACATGATTCACCACTTGGCACTTCGGATGGACATTCATTAGACGCGCAATCTGCCAGTTTATTACTTTTGTAGCAGGCTCCCGTATCTTCTGGAGCTATATCGTAAGCATCATAGGAGTAAGTTCCACCCTCAGTAGGCTCACCGCCTGTACACACCTCGTACGAGCCTTCGACGGTGGTAAACTCAGGCATCGCAAGGGGTGACCCGCCTGATTCGCCGGCCAATTTATCAGGTGCTGTTTTCCCTGCTGCCGTATACGCGAGCTTAAGTTGTGTGGTGCTTCTTGAATCATCTGCCCCAACATTGCCGTTCTTGTTATTGCCTATATAGATCATATAGGTATCAGCACAAATATCTGTTGAACTCAGGGGCGATTCAAACAGGCTGTAATCGGTTTGGTAGGCTTCAGAGTCCGCGAGTGATGGGGTGGCGACCCCGCCATTACTTTGGGCACGGTCCGCCATATAATTATAAAAATCTTCCGGCAGCACGCCATACGCGTTGCTTGCGTTCACTTTTTCCGCCGGATCATTTACGTCGATGTTCTCCAGTATCCCCTTCATCACTAAAAAACTAGCGGGGGTAAGAGGCTGCAAATCAATTCGTGTATACCCCCCATCATTCTCCCCAGACAAAGTTTCGTACATCATTAGACCGGCGTTGATTTTGCCAACCGCTCCTTCAAGAGTTTTGACAATAGCCTCCAACTCAGCTTCACCCTGCGTATCACCGTCAGGCCACTGTTGACTTTGCCTTGACCAGTTCGAGGTGTTGTCGAGGACAAAGACAACGTTAGGCAAGGTAACGTTGGTCGAGGATGTCCCGGCGAAAATATCAATATCCTCGGTCTGTGCAGAAGCGGCTATCAAGGCGAAAGCCCAGACAAGATGTTTCAGTACTTTAAGATGCGCAGTCATAAGGTATCTCCTCGCCAACTCAGGTGGGGCAAGCTGTATCAATATTGTTTATTGTCGTCAGGATTGAAACACCCTGTCGCACAGTGACTTCGGCACCGGTCACAACATCGGTTGCAACCGCCTGGAACTCCCAAACAGAAGCCGCACACATTGAATAGACACCGGGCGGCAAATAACAGGTCGCCTGTGATGGGTAGTTGAATACATCAAGTTCTGTATTTTTTCGGGGAATGACTGAAACACACTCGGGAGTATTGATCTGCACCGCGATGTCGTCCACTCCATCGCTATTAAAATCGTAGCATTTGCGATTATCTTGGACGCAGTTCACCGAAAAGATTGAGTCGGGGTTATCGGCAAAGCGGCTTGAGCTAAGCGCCTCTTCTATCGCAGCCTTTGCGGCAAATCGTGCCTGCTCGCGGCTCTCCAGATTATTGACAATCTTAAGGTCAGTTTGCACCAGATTCGAAGCGGTGACGGCTATCAGTGACACTGCGAGCAACATGATCAGCGCTACCACCATCACGATGCCGCGCTGTGGATTAAAACGATGGCGTTTTATCATGGTGACTCTCTCCTACCGGCTATGTTGGGTGTACCGATAGTACGTATATAGAGCTGGCGCCTGAAACCCTTGAGGTCACTCGGTACCGTATAATTCTGGCCGGCAAAATTATATATTCGCTCGTCGCTATAGCCCGATGTCGGTTGGCTGTTGCGTACAATAAGGCCAACACGAACCATCGCTACATCCCCCCAAACAGGGTCATTGGGGTCGGAAACGCTGGAAGCAAAGTTATCAATTTGGCCATCGCGATCTCCATCGAGGCCATATTCAAAACGCATTAATTCCACGTTTTCGACCAATTCCTGCTCCTTGTACTTATCGCCCTCCAGCTCTGCGCGCATCAATTCATCATCATCGTTCAAATAGTATATGCGGTTGATGAAGCGATAAATCGGTGCCGGTGTAACGCAGTCGCGTTCAAGAAAGCGCAGGACACTGGTACTCACATCTGTCGCTATCAGGTAGGAATCTGCTGGCTTGTCGGGACTAGATTGAATAAAGCACGCATGCACCTGCAAATGAAAATTATTGCCCAGGCCAGCGCCTGTTTGCGCCGGCTCACAGCCTGTAGAACCGAGCACACAACTACTTGCGCGCCTCAATGCCAGGTAATCCGTTGCCGCCTTGGCCGTGATCGTATCCGGCCCTGTATTGAAATCGCAGTCAACGGGGCCTCGTCCGCCCTGAATGGGATAGCCCATCGAGGCTCTTAATTCGGCGGCATCCACCGGGCAAATCCGTGAGCTACCGCCAGGCGCAACCTCACCTCGCTCGCCCCAAAAAGCTGCATTTGCAATGTCGTTTTCTATCACGCTCAGGGCGAAGGTCGCGTTTTGTATCTGGCTTGCAGTGCGCTCTATCTCGTTTCTGGTGGCGCTATTCTGGGTTGCGATCTGGGTCACGCCCAGAAGAATAACAAGACCCAGCACAAGGGCGACCATGAGTTCTATAAGCCCGAACCCAGCCGAATTAAAAACTGTTAGTCGTTTTACTTTCATAATCAATTAGTCAGATCCGCGAGTACGGTATCTATGCTCAGAGCTCGGCGAAAACTATCATCATCGCCGTACGCATCCTGCCCGCAGGTATTTATTGGTTCGCTAATAGGTGCCGTTCCCATCCAGGCAACCGTTACTCTGATAATAGACTCACCGTCGGCAGAGCCAGCGAGGTTTTCTATGCAGCCTCTAGCGCCATTAATGCTGCCAACGTTAGTAGTGGACAATGTTACGTTCTGACCGGCCAGCGTGGTATTCCACTGACAGAGATCATAAGCGGCTATGGTTTGTGTATTGGGGTCACATGGGAACGGTACCAGGGTTCCATAGTCGGTGCCGTCGGTATATGCATTGCCCCTAGCTGCAACGGCATTAACCCTCAATCGATTCGCCATATCTTCGGCGAGCAGTATTGCCTGAGCCCGATGATAAGATTCCAGCTGACTCTGCAGGGTCGTCAATTGGAGACCGGCCAGGCCAAGCAAACCAATGGCGATGATCAAGAAAGTAACCAGAACCTCGATCAGGGTGAAGCCGCGTTGGCGTCTGTTTGTGCCGAAATTAGCCATCAAGTGCAGGCCCCTACTGCATCAGAGAGCAAGCCACCTGCGCCAAGCTTCAAACACTTTTGAGTGAAGTAAGTACCCGACCCGACAGAAATCTCAAAATCGACTGTTTCTACTGGCCTACCGTTAGCTCGAAAACTCACCGTTGAACCAGAATCTAAAGCCACCACTATGGACGGGTTGTCGATAACATTGTTAAGAATATCAGGGAGCGTAGACACCGGGTTGGCAATGGTCCAACCATTGCTCCAGTTACTGCTTATCGGGGTGATTGTCACATTCCTGTTACGTTTAACTGACTCAGAACGCGCCGTGAGCATGGCAATCCGTAAATCGGCAGACGTTGCCCTAAGCCTTTGCTCGCCGATAAAACTTTTGAAGGCCGGTCCGGCCAGAGCCAGCATAGTTCCCACTATGAAGACAACAGTCATTAGCTCGGTCATAGTGAAACCCCGGGCATGTTTTTGACGACCGCTAACCACTGCAGTTAATCGCTTCACTGACATCACCATGCCGCTCCCGCCCGAAGCTTCTGGCCGGTATTATCGATAGTTAATACACCATCCACGACCTGCGGCCTGCCCGTTATAGGCGTCGCGGTTACCGTGAATGTCGCGGGCTCATTGGGATCATTCGGAGCCGCGATGACGACCCCATAATTACTGGTTACCCTGGGCGGTCTAGTCACATTGAGTAAGGCCTCAGTTGTGGCATAGCTACGTGCGTTATTAAAGAAAAGCTGTTGCTTCTGTGCAATATCCATCAAATAGGACTGAGCCGCTGATCTATTGGCCTTAATTACAGAGTTTTGATAAGCCGGGAGCGCAATCGCAGCAAGAGCAGCGACAATCGCTAAGACGATCATCAACTCGATTAGCGTGAACCCTGAACGTCGCTTCGCTTCGGTTGAGGAAGATAATGTTCGCACAAAAAGACCCTATTACTAAGATTCTTGTAGTTTAGTCAGACTGTCTCCAAATCACAGAAATCGCCGACAAACTGCTTGTTTCAGCGACCAGCGGTTTCTGGCGGGACTAAAAATGTAAACTTTGTCATAAAACCACACGTGATTCACCGGCGCGCAGGATACTTGCGGCGACCGTTAAGGACTTTCAAAAAGCTTATTAAGGTACGGGGCAGGTTCCCCAATTTTGTGTCAGGCGTGGTCGGCCCACAATATTCATAACCAGGCTGCGAGAATTATGAGGAGAACCGTCGGGCGGGCAAACCAGTAAAGTTCTGTTACGCCACGATGATCCATCGGAACGATAAGTAATCTGCTCAGCGGCGGGTATCGTACCTTTACGATTGGTCAGGGTGTAACCGGGAAGCAGGGCGTCGGATATTTGGACGACACGATCATTATCGTCCACCACGTTGTCACGATTACGATTGGAAAAAACAATCCAACCATCAGCATATGTACCACCGCAAATCGGCTCGCCGGCGCTCGCCATTGAGGAGGGGCACATCGTAACAGTATGGTTTCGCAGTATGGCCTCGCTGCGAGTGAGTTGCACAGACGCCATCAGCCGACTGATCTCACTTTTTACCTGAATGCCATATAGAAACTGGCGCATCGCGGGCACTCCTAGACTCATTAAAATGCCCAGAATCAGCAGTGCTATTAACAACTCTATCAGCGTCAACCCTCGCGACGCTCCGTACATCCTGTCCATTTCGCACCTCCATTGGAGGCTAGAATGGTTGAGGTAGCGCTGATCCGCCAGCTAATGGCGGCAGATGGTTAAAGGTGGACGGAAATGCTGGGTATTGGTTTGTAGCTACAAATTGGTTGCGGGGATTCTCAGTTCTTTGGGCAAAGTGAAAGTAACATTTTCGGGCCGACCAGAAACTTCGATCGGTGTTGTAGCACCTAATGCACACAGTCCATCCAGCACCTCTTGTACCAGCACCTCGGGAGCGGAAGCCCCGGCCGTCACGCCTATGCGTAACTTACCGTCCAACCAGGCTGGATCAATGTCTTCAACGCCATCAATCAAGTACGCATCGGCGCCCATGCGCTGTGCAAGTTCCCGCAGACGATTCGAATTTGAGCTGTTGGGTGAACCCACCACCAGCATCAGGTCGCAATCTTTAGCCAACTGTTTCACCGCGTCCTGCCGGTTCTGAGTGGCGTAGCAGATATCGTCTTTACGCGGCCCGGTTATCAGTGGGAACCGCTCTCTGAGCGCCGCAATAACCCGTGCGGTATCATCCATCGAAAGCGTAGTCTGAGTTACATAGGAAAGCCGTGACGGATCGCGTACCTGCAGTTGCGCAGCCTGAGCCTCATCCTCAACCAAATAGACATGGCCGCCAGCGCTGTAATCATACTGGCCCATAGTACCCTCAACTTCCGGATGTCCCTCGTGGCCAATTAGAATACATTCGCGGCCCTCGGAGCTGTACCGGGACACCTCAATATGAACCTTGGTGACCAGCGGGCAGGTGGCGTCAAAGACTTTCAAGCCGCGTTCGTCTGCTTCTTTACGCACCGCCTGGGAGACACCGTGGGCGCTGAAGATGACAATACGATCATCGGGAACCTCGTGCAGTTCATCGACAAACACTGCGCCTCTGGCCCGCAGATCTTCAACCACAAATTTGTTGTGAACGACTTCGTGGCGCACGTAGATTGGAGCGCCGAACACCTCAAGTGCGCGATTTACAATATCGATGGCGCGATCGACGCCAGCGCAAAACCCTCGTGGGTTGGCCAAATGAATATTCACTAGTGCAGCTCCGCCGGCTCGACCCGGTGCACCAGCACATCAAACAGGATAGTACGGCCCGAGAGCGGATGGTTGAAATCGACGGACACTTCATCATCATCGAATGAGATCACCATGCCCGGCAGCTCCCCCCCGGCAGCGTCTCCAAAGGAAAATAATAGACCTATTTCCAATTCCATATCGCCGTCAAACTGATCCCGCTTCATGAGCTGCACGTTGTTGTCGTTCGGTTGGCCAAAGGCATTTTCCGGCGCGATGGTAAGCAGCTGCCGCTGTCCGGCAGACATGCCAAATATAGCACGTTCAAACCCCGGCAGTAAGCTGCCGTCTCCCACCACAAAATCTACCGGATCACCGCCGAAGTTATTGTCAACCTCGGAACCGTCTTCAAGGCTGATGGAAAAGTTGAGAAAAACCCGAGTACTCTCGCTCACAGGTACTTCACTAATCGTCATAATTCACTCTCCTTTGCACTAGCGGGCCCAGAATGATGCTTCTTTGGATCACCGTTTTCAGAACGCGACATAAAACTGTCCAGAATGAGACACACCGCACCCACTGATACAGCGGAATCGGCAATATTGAACGCTGGAAAGTAATAACCCGCATAGTGCACTGAGATAAAGTCCACCACATAACCGAGCGTAACCCGGTCCCATAGATTGCCCAGTGCGCCGCCCAGGATAAGCCCGAGAGCCAGCGCAAGCAGGGTTTGGCCCTTTGCCAGGCGAAAAAGCCAAACCACCAGCACCACGCTGATCACAGCGGCAAAACCACTAAACATCCAGCGCTGCCAGCCCCCGGCATCGCTAAGAAAACTAAACGCCGCGCCAGTATTGTGCAGTAGCGTCAGATTGAACCAGGAAAATACTTCAACCGGCCTTGCATACTGCAGCCCTGCGGTGGCCAGACCCTTGGTGTAATAATCAAGGGCAAAGACTACGCCCGCAAGGGCATACCATCGAAACGCCAGGAGTCCATCAGGCATAGCGACGTTGCTCACCTTCGCCGTCAACATTGACGATACACCGCCCACACAGACCAGGATGTACTTCACTGGCACCAACATCCGGACGGCGATGCCAGCAGCGTTCGCACTTCTCCTGCTCAGACACCATCACGGCGAGACGCAGTCCCGCAATTTCGGTCTCTGCGGCGCTTTCAGGAGCACTATCCAAAGTAGCCAGCTCAGCGCCGGAGGTTATCAATGCAAAACGCAGCTCTTCCCCAAGGGCCGTCAAACTTTGGTGAAGTTCAGGCGAACAGTACAAGGTGATCTCTGCATCCAATGAACCACGCAGAGTCCCTGCCGCTCGCTGATTCTCCATCTCTTTGTTCACAGCCGCACGCACCGACATTAATTGCTGCCAGTACTCCCTGCCCATGGTTTCATCCCCGGCAAGAGTTGAAAGCCCCTCAAACCACTGTGATAGAAAAACCGAGCTCTCTCGCTCTCCGGGCAAGTTTTCCCAGATTTCTTCAGCGGTGAAACTCAAAATGGGCGCAACCCAGCGCACCAATGCCTCGCCGATAAGATACATGGCAGTTTGTGCAGAGCGCCTGGCCAAACTCCCAGCCTGAGTGGTGTATTGCCGGTCTTTAATGACGTCCAGATAAAAGCCGCCAAGATCGTTGGCACAAAAATTATGCAGCTTTTGATAGATCTGGTGGAATTGATAAACGTCATAAGCTGCAACAATGTCCTTCTGCAGCATTGATGCTCGATCAACTACCCAACGGTCCAACGACAGCATATCGTCAAACGCCAAAACGTCTTTTGTCGGATCAAAGCCGCTAAGATTCGAAAGCAGAAAGCGGGCCGTATTACGGATACGCCGATACGAGTCGGCAGTCCGTTTGAAAATTTCATCGCTGACCGCAAGTTCGCCGCGATAATCGGTAGCGGCGATCCACAGGCGCAGAACATCGGCCCCGAGGTCGTTCATAGCCTTTTTGGCGGGAATGATATTGCCCAGCGACTTGGACATTTTTCGTCCTTCGCCGTCTACCGTAAATCCGTGAGTCAATACTGTTTTATAGGGCGCTTCGCCGTAGGCCCCTACCGCTGTAAGCAGTGAAGACTGGAACCAACCACGATGTTGGTCAGACCCTTCCAGATAGATATCTGCCGGGGCCTGCAGTTCCTCGCGTTTACGGAGCACACAAGCGTGGCTAACGCCCGAATCAAACCATACATCCAGAGTATCGGTGACTTTTTCGTATTGATCGGCCTCTTCTCCCAGCAGTTCGGCAGGATCCAGATCAAACCAGGCTTCTATGCCGCGAGCCTCGATCAGCTGTGCTACCTTTTCCATCAGGTCAGCAGTTTGCGGATGCAATTCCGCGGTTTCACGGTGGATAAACAGCGTGATCGGCACGCCCCATGTGCGCTGACGGGATACACACCAGTCGGGGCGACTCCCGAGCATTGAGTCAATTCGCGCCTTGCCCCATTCCGGTAACCATTCAACTTTCTCGACTTCAGCATAAGCGGCCGCTAGCAAGCCCTCCTGCTGCATGCTGATAAACCATTGCGGCGTTGCCCGAAAAATAATGGGGGACTTATGACGCCAGCAATGAGGATAGCTATGTTCATAGTCCTGGTGATGCAAAAGAACACCACGCTCAGCCAGCAATTCAACAATTCCAGCATTGGCTTTCATCACATGTTGGCCGCCAAAATATTCGGTGTCCTCAAGATAAACACCATTGCCCGCCACCGGATTGTAAACTTCCAGGCCGTATTGCTGACCGACCACAAAATCTTCCTGGCCGTGAGCTGGAGCCGTATGGACCGCGCCGGTACCGGCCTCGGTAGTCACGTGCTCACCGAGTATTACGGGGACATCTCGCTTCAGAAACGGATGGTGTAACTGCTGGTTTTCCAGGGCGGCGCCCTTGCACTTACCGAGCACTTTAAGCGCCGGCAATCCAAATCGCTGACAGCAGCTCTCCGCCAGATCCCCCGCCAGCACCAGTGCTCGACCCTCTGCCTCGATCAGCACATAGTCGAGTTCAGGATGAACACTAACCGCCATGCTGGCAGGTAAGGTCCAGGGTGTTGTGGTCCAGATCGGAATCGCTATTTCACCTTCATAGGCTGATCCACACGCGGCATTTATCGCCTCGGGGCTCACCGCCACATAGGCTACATCTACCGCCGGAGAGTGCTTGTCCTGATACTCAACCTCGGCCTCGGCAAGGGCCGAACCGCAGTCCATACACCAATGGACAGGTTTGAAGCCCTTGTGCATATGGCCATTGGATATAATGCGCGCGAGCGTACGTACAATATCGGCTTCATACTCGAAGTCCATGGTCAAGTAGGGGTTAGACCACTCTCCCAGCACCCCCATACGAATGAAGTCTTCACGCTGAGAGTCGATCTGGCGCGCTGCGTATTCGCGACATTTCTGTCTGAACTCAGCCGCAGAAATCTTTACGCCAGGTTTACCAACCTTTTTCTCCACATTCAGTTCAATAGGCAAGCCGTGACAATCCCAACCGGGCACATAGGGTGCGTCATAACCCGCAAGGCCGCGAGATTTAACGATAATGTCCTTCAGGACCTTGTTGACCGCGTGGCCTACGTGTAACTCACCATTGGCATAGGGTGGCCCATCATGAAGAATGAATTTTGGTCGCCCTGCGCTCGCCTTACGGATCTGCCCGTAGAGGTCCATTTCTTGCCACTGCTTAAGCCGCTGGGGCTCACGCTGGGCCAGGCTGGCCTTCATTGGGAACGCCGTCTGTGGCAGGTTCAAGGTGCTTTTGTAATCACTCATATTCGGTTAATTTCATTAGTTTTTGAATTACGCGAACCAGGCTCGCGTAGCCTCGATGTCACGTTTGATGTTGTCTTTCAACTCGTCCAGCGATGCAAATTTTTTCTCTTCGCGGAGCTTGTGTCTAAAAGCCACCTCGATTCGCTTGCCATACAAATCAATATTTCTGTCCAGCAAATGCACTTCTAAATTGGCGCGAATGCTGTCGTTTACGGTCGGCCTGACGCCGACATTGGCCACGCCTTGTGCGCGCTCCAGTCCTGCGCCGGTGACCTCAACCACGAACACCCCTGACAGGGGCGAGCGCAAGCGATGCAATTCGACATTTGCCGTGGGTGAACCCAGTTCGCCACCCAACTGACGTCCGTAAATCACCTTGCCATTAATGCTGTAGGGCCTACCCAGCAGTGATTCAGCCAAGTCAAACTCTCCCGCTGCCAACACTTCCCGAATACGCGTGCTGCTGACTCGCTCGCCGGCCAGTTTTTCGGTTTCCGTGGGTACCGCCTCGTAGCCATAGTGCTCACCCTGGGCCCGGATAAAGTCCAGATCTCCCTGACGGTCATTACCGAAGCGAAAGTCATCGCCCAAGACCACATAACGTGCGCCCAGACCGCCGACGAATACATCGTCAATAAACTGTTGCGCCGACATCGACCTGACCCGCTCGTTGAAGCGAATCCGCAGGACTCTATCCACCCCGAGTTCGCGCAAAGCCACAAACTTCTCATTAAAACTGGCCAACCGGGCGGGCGCCTCAAGCGGCGCCAGGTATTCTCTAGGCAGGGGTTCAAACAATATGATCAGCGAAGGCAGCGACAGTCCTTTCGCCTTCTCCAACAGGTGGCGTATAACCGCCTGATGGCCCAAATGAACGCCATCAAACGCGCCAATAGTCAGCACGCAGCCACGATGCCTGGGCCGCAAATTGTGCAGTCCGCGAATCAACTCCATGCCGTGACAATCACCCTAGGGAACTCAACGGCATAGTATAGCGAAATAGCACGCGCTAGCCTATTGCCAGCCAGTACACTCAAGCGAGAAATTAAACCGCTAAACGGGATGCTTGGGGCCGCGTAAATGCGCCAGGCGCGTGCCTAACAGGAGATGAATCGCCACATAGGCCGCCACACCGCTGCCGCACACCAAGCCCATCTGCCAGGCGCGCTGCTGCCAGTTCCAATTGAGCCAAACCTCCGTTGGGGGCAGCTGCCAGATTAGGGCAGCTGCCATCGCAGCCGTCGCCAATAGCAAACGGAGGCCATAGATGCCCCAGCCTGGCTGAAACTGGAAAACCCCTTCTCGCCTGAGGCCGCGAAATAACAACCCGGCGTTCAGGTAAGCCGCAACGCTTGTGGCCAAAGCCAAGCCCACGTGGCCCATGTTCAGGTAATACATCAGCGGCAGCACGAACGCCAGATTCAGTACCATATTGGCCACCATCGCCTTAATACCAATGGCTACCGGCGTCATCATATCCTGACGCGCGTAGTAGCCCGGAGCCAGTACTTTAATCAGCATAAAAGCGCCCAGGCCCAGGCTGTAGGCCTGCAGGCTATAGGAGGCCATCGAGACGTCTCTGGGTGATAGAGCCCCATACTGAAACAAGGTAATGAGTATAGGTTTTGCGAGTAAGAGTAGCGCAAGGGCAGCGGGTACGGCTATCAGCAACACAGAGCGCACGGCCCAGTCCAAGGTCGTGGCGAAGCGTTCTCGTCTCGCAGCAGCATTGTGTGCCGAGAGGTTGGGCAGTATCACGGTGGCGATAGCGATGCCAAAGACACCCAGCGGCAGCTCAGTGAGGCGATCCGAGTAATACAGCCAGGAAACGCTTCCTGTGGGTAGAAAAGACGCCAGGATAGTGTCCAACATCAGGTTAATCTGGCTGACCGAAACGCCGAATAGCGCTGGCACCATCAATTTGAGAATTCGACGAACGCCCTTATTGCGGGTATCCCACACCGGACGTGGAACCAGATCCAGCTTATACAGCGAGGGCAACTGGAAAAGAAGTTGGATAACACCGGCGAGAAAAACCCCCCAGGCCAGGGCGAAGACTGGCTCGTCAAAGTAAGGTGCCATCACGGTGGCGGCAACAATAAGTGACAGATTTAGAAATACTGGCGTGAAGGCCGGGACAGCAAAACGCCCGTAGCTGTTGAGAATAGCACCGCAGAATCCGGTCATGGATATGAGTACGAGGTAGGGAAACGTAATGCGGATCATGTCCGACGTCAGCTGGTATTTCTCCGGCTGACTAACAAATCCGGGAGCAAAAACCGCAGTCACTAGTGGCGCTGCCAGAATGAACAGGCCGGTGATAATAATCAGCGTACCGCCGAGCACCCCCGCCACTCGGTCAATCAACTCTTTGACAGCAGCGACACTGCCTTCTTCTTTGTAGTCGGCTAACACCGGCACAAACGCTTGGGCAAAAGCGCCCTCGGCAAATAACCGGCGCAAAAAGTTCGGCAATTTAAAGGCGACAAAAAAAGCATCGGCATTGGCGGTCGCGCCAACGAAACCGGCGATCACGATATCGCGCACCAGACCCAGAATCCGGGATAGCATGGTCATAGTGCCGACTACAGCACTGGCGCGCAGCAGGCCTTTGCCGCGCAAACCATCGTTCGCTATGTGTTCGTCATTCATCATCTGACATCAGGCCCAGCGCTGTCTGATCTGATCACAGTGAATTTGCAGCCATTGTAGGGCTATCAGCGTATGTCCGTTGGGTATCTGATCTCTCTCCAACAGCGCCATGGCCTCCGGTCGCGGAATCGAGTGTATGAGAATATCCTCGCCCTCGCTTTGCAAGCCCCCAACCGTTCCTACGGCCGCAAAATTGACCCGCCCGCAAAACAAGCGAACCTGTTCGCTACATCCGCCCGCACTGGGGAAAACGGTGGCAATGGGCAGCAGTTCGCTCAGCTCGCAGCCCGCTTCCTCCATCGCCTCACGCTGCACCACATCTTCGTCACTTTCGCCCTGTCCCACTACCCCGGCGATCAGTTCAAGCATCCACGGACTGTCCCTGCCACGCAATGCTCCGGGGCGAAACTGCTCTATCAAAACCAGACTGTCTGAGACCGGGTCATAGGGCAAAACACCTACTGCATCACCGCGATCGAAAATTTCTCGGGAGATTGGGTCGCTCCACCCCCCGGAGAAGCGGCGGTGCTGTAAGGTCAATTTTTTAACCGAGAAGTGCCCCGAGTAGGCTACCACCGATTCCAGTACCCGCACGTCCTGGGCACCAAAGCTAAGAGAGAAGCTCATCAGAAACGGCCGGCGGTGCACCAGTTAACATCGCGGGCATGGGCATCGACTTGATCGACTACATCCAGCACCAGTGCAAACAGGGCCATACGCACCAACACACCGTTATCCGTTTGGCGGAAGATTGCCAGATTAGGATTGTCGTTGAGGTCATCGTCCAGTTCGCGCGCACTGTCACGGGAATCGCGCGGCAGGGGGTGCATAATCACCGTATTGGGCTCGCAGTTGCTGGTGTAAACGCTTTGGTTGAGGCGAAAGCGGCCGCGGTATAAATCGGCCTCCTCCTGAGTGCTGAAGCGCTCTTCCTGGATGCGAGTCGAGTACACAATATCAACGTGCGCAATACTGGCTTCCAACTCGTCGGACTCTAGCACCTGATGGCCGGTTTCGCGCAAGGCGTCGACGATTTCCGGAGGCATACACAGCTCCCCTGGCGATACGAGTACGACCTGAATATCTTTAAATAAACACAGCAATCTGCTGAGGGAGTGAACGGTTCGGCCATGACGAAGATCGCCGACCATGGCAATCCGCAGTTTGTCGATCCCGCCACCACGGGCCGCCACCTCACTCTTAATGGTGTAGAGATCCAACAGCGCCTGACTGGGGTGCTCATTACTACCATCCCCCCCATTCAGCACCGGCACTCTGCTCGCTGCGGCAAACTCAGCCACCGAGCCGTTATCCGGGTGACGCATGGCAATAACATCCGAGTACCCGCTCAGCACGCGGGCCGTATCGTATAGCGATTCACCTTTGGCAATGGCAGAGTTTTCTATGCCGGTAGTCTCGCGAACCTCACCACCCAGTAAATTGAAGGCGCTGCCAAAACTGACCCGTGTACGAGTGCTGGGTTCAAAAAACATGGACCCGAGAATAGCCCCGTCCAGCACTTTAGTTACCCTGCGCCGATGGG
The DNA here is from genome assembly GCA_047633055.1 of Halieaceae bacterium. Lineage (GTDB taxonomy): Bacteria > Pseudomonadota > Gammaproteobacteria > Pseudomonadales > Halieaceae > CALJFL01. Next base: position 33,760 of record JBLIEI010000032.1, read on the forward strand.
CATAGGGCTGCATACGATCGGCCACACTAAAAACTCGTTGTACGCCTTCGCGATCAAAGTCGCTGACAGAGAGGATATGGTTACCGGCAAATTGCACGCTCAGGATCTCCAGACCGGATAATGGGCAGTTGCCCTTTAAAAGTTGAGAATATTATACGGGCGGAGCGCCGCGCTGCCCATGTGGCGTAATACCGAACCAGAATAGCTCAAAGTCAGGACAGCAGGCTGTCGCCATAGTCCAGGAGTTGCTCCAGAACTTGCCGATGCGTCTCCGAAAGGTGCTCCTGACTTTGCAGTGTTTCTACGGTGGAATGAAACTCCTCGAGGCAAATACTGGCACCCGCCTCAGGGTCGGTCAGGCGCAGAAAACGAAATTCCTCCCAGTGCTCCAGTTCATCGGGCGTGAGGCTTTCGGGAAAATTACGCGCCCGATAACGAAATAACATCTCAGGGAGGCGCTTATCTTCGAAGGCGAAGGACTGACTTGCCAACTCATCCGGCGAGGCAGCCTGAACCTGCTCCATCACACGTTTATCGTTACCGGAAAAAAAACCACCGCCGTAGAGCATTCTGTCAGGGTCAGTTACCGGCTCGTATTGCCTCGCACTGTAAACGCTCTGCAACTTTTTCTCGAAGCCCTGCGGATCCGCTTGCCGGAATGTCCGCAGAGCAGCCAGATGCGCGCGGCACATATCGCCACTGATACCCAAGCGCTCAGCGGTGGCGGGATTGGCCATTTTAGCCGTCACCACAATAGGACAACGATTAATGTGCAGTGACTTTAGACCGAGGCGCTGCATACCGTCCGGAAGGTCATCTGCTCGGGTATAAAGCAGTTCGGCCAGAGAGGTAGCCGGAAGATCAAACAGCGGCTGGGGATTAACACTCAAATCGTAGCAAATAACTTCGTTGCGGTTATCCGGATGCATAGCCAGCGGCACAATGAGCGCGATGTTGTGTCGCTGCGCCCCGAACATACCCGACACATGCAACACCGGCTTCATCGCATTAATATCAAGTTGTTCGAGTACCGCCTTTTTCCCGCGGTGCTGCAACACGTAGTCGTAAAGCTTAGGCTGCTTGTCTTTGATCAGACGAGCCACAGCAATGGTGGCATGCACATCTGACAACGCATCGTGAGCTGCCTCGTGACCAATGCCATTTGCTGCAGTGAGATCTTCCAGCTTGAAACTTGGCAGGCCATCCTCACGCAGCGGCCACTCAATGCCATCGGGACGCAAGGCATAGGTGGCGCGTACCATGTCAATGATATCCCAACGCGAATTACCGTTTTGCCACTCACGGCCGTAGGCATCGTAGAAGTTTCGGTACAGGGTATAACGGGTGATTTCGTCATCAAAGCGCAGGGAGTTATAGCCAACACTGCAGGTGCCCGGATTGGCAAGTTCCTGGTGAATCTGGCTGATAAATTCACTTTCGGGCAAGCCTGCAGCAAGAGCCTGTTGAGGAGTGATTCCAGTCACCAGACAAGCCTGTGGCTGAGGAAGAAAGTCATTGGCGGGGCGCGCAAAAATCACCAGCGGCTGACCGATCACATTTAACTCGAAGTCGGTGCGAATCCCTGCGAACTGTACCGGCCGATCACGCGAAGGGTCGACGCCAAAGGTTTCATAGTCGTGCCAGTAAAACGTATCAGACAAGCTCCAGCGCCTGCTCTTCGATCTTTGCTTTCCAGATTTTGGGGCCGGTTTCATGGACCGAGATGCCGCGGGCATCCACCGCTACACTCACCGGCATATCTTTCACTTCAAATTCATAGATGGCTTCCATACCCATTTCCGGAAACGCAACGACCCGCGCGCTCGTTATCGCTTTAGACACCAGGTATGCGGCGCCGCCAACAGCCATCAGGTAAACCGCCTTGTGCTTTTTAATCGCTGCAATGCCGACAGGCCCGCGCTCCGCCTTACCGATCATACCCAGCAGTCCGGTTTCCTCCAAAATAAAGTCAGTAAACTTATCCATGCGCGTTGAGGTAGTGGGGCCAGCCGGGCCGACGACTTCATCGCGCACCGGATCAACCGGGCCCACGTAATAGATAAAGCGTCCCTTCAGATCAACCTCCGCGGGCAGCCCCTCCCCGGACTCGATCAATTCTTGCATTTTCTTATGCGCAGCATCCCGCCCGGTAAGCATTTTCCCGGACAATAAAATAGTGTCTCCCGGCTGCCACTCGGCAGCTTCCTCTCGGGTTACTGTGTCTAGATCGACTCGGCGCGCCTGCTCACCAACATCCCAGGTAATGTCAGGCCAATCGTCCAAATTGGGTGGTGTCTGCAGCGCGGGGCCGGAGCCATCGAGCACGAAATGGGCATGGCGCGTCGCTGCACAATTAGGAATCATAGCGACCGGCAGTGACGCCGCATGCGTCGGGTAATCCATGACCTTGACGTCCAGCACTGTGGTCAGCCCACCCAATCCCTGTGCACCAATTCCGAGTTTGTTAACGGCATCCATAATCTCAATGCGCAGCTCTTCCGCACGGTTGCTGGGGCCTCGCTCGCGCAGTTCATGAATATCGATAGGCTGCATAAGCGACTCTTTGGCCATAACAGCGGCTTTCTCTGCGGTGCCACCGATTCCTATGCCCAGCATACCAGGGGGACACCAGCCAGCACCCATGGTGGGTACTGTTTTCACCACCCAATCGACAATACTGTCCGAGGGGTTGAGCATCACCATTTTCGATTTATTCTCAGAGCCACCGCCTTTGGCAGCAACCTGCACATCCACGGTATCACCCTCTACAACTTCCATGTGGATAACCGCAGGAGTGTTGTCTTTGGTGTTTCTACGCGCGCCAGCGGGGTCTGCAAGGATGGAGGCTCGCAGCACATTGTCCGGATGGGTATAAGCTCTGCGCACGCCAGCGTTGACCATATCGGCTACCGACATCGTTGCATCCCATTGTACGTTCATGCCTATTTTTAGAAACACGGTGACGATACCCGTGTCCTGACAAATTGGCCGATGCCCTTCCGCACACATACGCGAGTTGATCAGTATCTGAGCCATGGCATCTTTTGCCGCCGGGTTTAGCTCGAGCTCATAGGCCTGATGCACGGCCTGCACAAAGTCCAGCGGGTGGTAATAGGAAATAAACTGCAGCGCATCGGCCACACTGTCGATAACATCGTCCTGGCGAATGATGGTCATGATGATTGTCCTCGTCGTTGATTTGTCCGTGTTGGTTCAGACCTACACGGGCATATGCAATTAGCATTTTCTACGTCAGTTCACTGCCTGCAAGGCGCGTACTGAAGATTGTAATTGCGTAATTGTGGTACTGATCTGACGCCGGAAGGCGTTGATCGAACCCACCCACTCCTCATTGGCGGCAACGCGAGTACTGAGTTTCGCATTATCGGCACTCATGCGATTGAGCGTATCCGCAACCCGCTCAACGTCCTCTTGATTGGCCCGGGCACTAATCATCAAGCGCTCCAGATCGCCTGCAACACTTCTCAGTTTCACCATATCGGTGTTCAGCGCCTTCAATTGAGCCAGGCTGTCTTTATCGACTCTAGCCATACCCACCAGCTTTGCATCGTGGCCCTTGCCGCTCTTCTCCAGCTTGGCAATGGACGCGTTACTTATTTTTCGCGCATCCCATAACTTACGCACTTCTGTATCGATGATTTTGATTTGCGCGCTCATGGCGGCACTGGAGCGATTAACCGTTTCGTCGGTATCAGAGAGCAGGTCTTCCAAAGCGGCAATGCGCGTCTCATAGCGGTCCGTTTTATTACCGGCCAGGCGTAATTCCTCCTGTAGCTGCCAGGCCCAGACACAGGCGACCGCGGCGATAACAAGAGACAACGTGATAAAGAGCCGTGCCCAGATACCTGCACCACCGGCGTTAAATGCGCGACGATCAGGCGGAACTCCGCGGTTTGCACCACTGCGCCCGCCCGACTTTCCGGATGCCGCCCTGTCACCTCGACTTGCCGCAAACTGGCCATCGTTGTCCCGCTTGGGAACAATGGAACGGATAGGATCAAAATCGTCGTTATCAGGCATCGTCTTTCAGCGTCTGTTGGCTATCGCTGCATTATACAGCGCCCCTGAGCCTGCCGTAAGCGAGCAGGCATAAAAAAGCCGGGCTATGCCCGGCTTCAATCGACTCAATGAAGGCTTACAGAAAAGCCAGCAGTGCCCAAACCAACGCAGAAAGACCAATGCTGGAGTGAATGACACCTTTGACACTGGCCATGGGGCCCATCTTACCGAACAGTCCATTCGCTTCAAGAAGCACTATCAGCGCGATACAGGCAAAAAATCCAGTAGCACTGATATCATAGACAAACGGGTGCTTGGAGCCGAGCATGCCCATTAACATGGGTCCAGAAAACAAAGTATTTGTTCTGGAGGCCAAACCCGCCTTAGCAGCTGAAGCGGGGCCGTCCCCTTCTTTCATTCCCAAAACGATTTTCTGAGCGGGCCAAATGACCAGCCAAACGTTCAGGAACATAAAGATACCCGCCAGGGATCCAATCCATATAACTGGCATCGCCATAATATTGCTGGCAGCACCAACACTGTAAAGCAGATATAGGCCCGTAAGGAAAGTAAACATTGCACCCCAACGGAACCACCACAATGCTCGCGGAGCGAGCTTCTTCATGGCGTCCGCTTTGGCGCCCGCCTCAGCTTCCTTGAAATATTCACCCTGCACAAAATTGAAGTAGTACAGCATCCCTATCCAGGTAATGCCAAATAATACGTGCGCCCATCTAAAGACAAATTCGACTGCATATTCCACGATTGCTTCCTTCCGTTGTTATAAAACTGACGTTATTGTACACGGTCTAAAAAAAAACGGGGCCGAAAAAAAACCCCACCAAATGGCGGGGCTTTTAATCAGACCAGCGTGATTTACATCATGCCGCCCATACCACCCATGCCGCCCATATCGGGCATGCCACCACCACCGCCTGCGCTCTCGTCAGGTGCATCGGCAACCATCACTTCCGTGGTGATCATCAATGCAGCAACGGAACCAGCAGCCTGCAGCGCGGTACGAGTTACTTTGGCGGGATCAAGGATACCCATAGCAATCATGTCGCCGTACTCGCCGGTTGCAGCGTTATAGCCGTAGTTACCTGTACCGTCGTTTTTGACGTTGTTAAGGACAACTGAAGCCTCATCTCCGGCATTGGTAACGATCTGGCGCAGAGGACCTTCCATGGCGCGCAGTGCAGCAGCAATACCCGCATTTTGGTCTTCATTGTCGCCCTTGAGGTCACTAATGGCCTGAATAGCACGTATCAGAGCGACACCGCCTCCAGCGACAACGCCCTCTTCAACAGCAGCACGGGTTGCGTGCAGAGCGTCTTCAACGCGAGCTTTCTTCTCTTTCATCTCAATCTCGGTGGCAGCGCCTACCTTGATTACCGCAACACCGCCGGCCAGCTTGGCCACGCGCTCTTGCAGTTTCTCGCGATCATAATCAGAAGAAGTGTTTTCGATTTGCACACGCACTTCGCTAACACGCGCCTGAATTGCAGCAGCGTCGCCAGCACCGTCGATAATAGTGGTGTTGTCCTTGTCCATGGTCATACGCTTGGCGCTACCCAGGTGCTCAAGAGTAGCCGACTCAAGGTCGAGACCCACTTCTTCAGAGATCACAGTACCACCGGTGAGGATAGCAATATCCTGCAGCATAGCCTTGCGACGATCGCCAAAACCAGGTGCCTTACAGGCAGCAACTTTCACGATACCGCGCATGTTGTTCACAACCAGAGTCGCCAGCGCTTCGCCTTCAACGTCTTCAGCGACAATAACCAGCGGCTTGGAGGCCTTGGCTACCTGCTCCAACAGGGGCAGCAGCTCACGGATGTTGGAGATTTTTTTGTCGACGAGCAGAATAAGTGGCGCGTCCTGGTCACAGCTCATGTTTTCCTGATTGTTGATGAAATAAGGCGACAGGTAACCGCGATCAAACTGCATGCCTTCGACCACGTCCAGCTCGTTCTCAAGGCCGGTACCTTCTTCGACAGTAATGACACCTTCTTTGCCGACTTTGTCCATGGCTTCAGCGATGATGTCGCCTACTTGCACGTCACTATTAGCAGAAATGGTGCCAACCTGGGCAATCGCTTTGGTGTCTTCGCAAGGCGTGGACATGGCCTGCACTTCTTTCACAGCAGCGGCAATCGCTTTGTCGATGCCGCGCTTCAGGTCCATTGGGTTCATGCCAGCTGCAACAGACTTCAGGCCTTCGTTAAGAATGGACTGAGCCAGTACCGTAGCCGTGGTGGTGCCATCACCGGCCGCATCAGAAGCCTGGGAAGCGACTTCCTTAACCATCTGCGCGCCCATGTTTTCAAACTTGTCTTTCAGCTCGATTTCCTTGGCTACCGATACACCATCTTTAGTGACGGTAGGTGCGCCAAAAGACTTGTCGAGAATTACATTACGCCCTTTGGGCCCAAGCGTCATTTTTACTGCGTCAGCCAGGACATTTACGCCTGCCAACATGCGTGAGCGAGCGTCGTCGCCAAATAATACTTCTTTAGAAGCCATGATCTTTTCCTTAAATCTCTATGTCGTTAACGATTGAATGCAGCGATTTAACGGCGTCTTAATCGACAACCGCAAAAATCTCGCTCTCACCCATGATGATCAGCTCTTCACCATCAACTTCAATAGTGTTGCTACCGGCATACTGGCCAAAAACGACCGTGTCACCGACTTTTACTGCCAATGGGCGCACTTCGCCAGTCTCCAGTACTTTGCCTTCACCAATGGCAATAATTTCACCCTGGTTTGGCTTTTCCTTGGCAGAACCTGGCAGAAGGATGCCACCGGCTGAGGCTTCTTCTTCTTCCTTGCGACGAACGACCACGCGGTCGTACAACGGACGGATATTCATGGATGTTGCTCTCCAAATTATAGGTTTCATCTATCCCCCGGAAAGGGGCCTGGACTGTAAGATTGGGGCAGTGGTACGCAATTCAAGGCCCAATTAGCACTCTTTTCAAGAGAGTGCCAATTCTAGCTTGGGAACGCCAGCTGTCAAGGCCAATAAGCGCCTTTAAAGGTATTTTAAGGAGAACGGTAAATGACTTTTAAATCAATGGCTTAAAGGTCATCAGGGGACTTTACACGACTGAAGTCGCCATCTATCGTTACATGCTGAGTGCTATCATTCTCAGGACGATATGGCTGGGGCTGCGGGCCCAGGAACCAACGGGCAAGTCGCCGGCGCAGCGGGCCAATGAGGACCACCACGGCCGCGAAGTCGGATATCAGGCCCGGGATCAGCAGTAAGATACCCGCTAGTCCGACCGCCATCTCGTCAACGAACAACTGCTGGCCGAATATCCGCCCCTGCTGGGTTTCGCGCAGCTTGGCGAATAATTCCATACCTTGGTGCCGCAATACTACAAGTCCCAAGAAAAAGGTTAAAAGTACATAGCCCAGCGCGGTAAGCGCGCTGGTTTCAATACCCAGCTGAATCAGGGTGAGCAGTTCCAGCCAAGGCAACAATCCAATAAAAAAACGCATGATAAGACTCCGTATCCTTCAATTATGTAGCCATCGCAGGTATTTGCAAGTCCAGCAGCCTGGATTGCGGGAATAGCTCGCCTGAGCCGGCCAAACAACGCTTACCGTGCCTATGAGCGCCATCTTCGCGGCGGTGATAGACTTACCGGTAATCGCCCTTATACGGTTGCCAATGTCAGCGAAAGATCCGGAAATCAACCAGCGAATCTGGCAAGTCATCGCGCTGATTCCCAGCGGCAGGGTATGCACCTATGGTGAGATTGCCAGGCAGGCCGGAATGCCCGGGGCCGCTCGCCGGGTTGGAGCAGCATTGCGCCACCTGCCCGCAGGCACGAAGATACCCTGGCACAGAGTCATCAATGCTCAGGGGCGCATCTCTATTCCCGATCATTCTGCCTCGCGACATACACAGAGGGATCGATTAGAAGCCGAAGGGCTTGTGTTTCGAGCCAATAAAACGCTAGATCTGAGGCGCTTTGGCTGGCCAGACGTGAACAAGGGAGACACCTGAATATGCCGGGTATTGCCCCCCTTAACCCAAATCTGCGCGGATGACAGCGGCGATTTTATCCACCTCCGTCTCCCAGCTGGTAGATTGCGAGTAAGTGAGACCACGGCGCTTGAGAGAGGCCAGTTCCTGTGGAGCTGCAAACAAATCAAGGATTGCCGTGCTCAACGCTTCGGGCGTTAAATCCGCAAATTTGACCACATCGTCATTGAGCAGCCACTCTGCATTTGCTCCGCGACTACTGACCACCGCACAACCGCAGGCCATGGCCTCCAGTGGCAACAGTGACAGGTTGGTCAGCGACAATACCAGGGCTATGTCGCACTGACTATACAAGTCCGGCAGCTCATCGAGAGATACAACACCCGCACTCAGACAGGGAAAAGGTAAATGCACGCCTGATAAATCCCAACCGGCCAGCACGAACTCAATATCCGGGTTTTGCTGATGTATTTGGTTGAGCGTAAGAATGCCCAGCTCAAATCCCCGCCTCGGCGTCACTGGCCTGGCATAGAAAAACACACGTTTCTTTTCCGGATGGCGGCGCGGGTGCGGCTTATACAGTTCATGATCGTAGGAGAAACCAAAGGATGAGGTTTCCATGTCGTAATCACGTCTCAGTTTTTCCGCCAACCAGTCTCCGGCAGTAATGCCCCTGAAACCGAACCGGTAGGTGTTTTCCGCAAAGACCGCTTCACTGCCAAGCGCAAAAAAATCCGGCTCGAAATCCTGAACAAAGTAATACTTTTTGCCTGAGCCCCGAAAGTCCCTCACTGTATAGGCAGTATCCCAGCCGGTGGCAAAAGTGGCAGCGGCCGGCAACAAGCCATCACGCCCAATTGACACCTCAGCTTCGATCGGGAAAAAGTTTTCACGGACACAGTCACGGGCTTCCCGCCCTGATGCGAAGTGCGTCTCGCCATCAATATTAATGCGGCAAACAAAACCAAGGTCCTCTAACTTCTTGATCACCCTGAATATATTCAGATGGCCGCCGGAGCCGACTTGAAACTCCGGAATTACCCAATTGATCACATTGTTGTTAGTTTCGCCTGTGTCGCCAAAGGGCTCGGCGTAGACATAGCGATAAAATTCCACGGGCTGTGACATGCCGTGCGTTAAAGGCAGTGGTTGCCGTCCGGAAAGCAGTCGGTAAAACGAATACCTGACGGCACCGAGGAATCCGGTTTTCTGCCATATCCGACGAAACCCGTCTCGGTAGCGGTAGAGGCGTTCAATCACTGAATTACTTCCTTTGTAGAGATTTGTCTATGGATATTCGCGCTACCATACATTCTGGCAATCGCTGATGACGTTGTCCCAGGTAGTAACCCACCTGTTTAGCTATATTTCTCAGCGGCACCCGAAGCAACCAGATAATTTCTGTCAGCGGAATTTTCGCTGCAAAAAAATAGCGAAAATCCGCCCAGATTGTTTTCGCCGACTGGCCGAGCATCTGCGCAACCGTAGGGCAGAGTTGATAGCCAAACAATCGATTCAGCGCTCTGGCCTCCTCAAAACTGCGGCGGAATACGTTAATAAAACCGTAGGTATGGGAATGAAAAACCACCGCCTTATTGGCATACGCCTTGGCGTAACCGGCCTCAATTACCTGTTTGGCCCAAAGCTGATCCTCGGCGAAGTCTACGTCCGGATACGGTATCTGCTCCCAGACCGACCGCCTGAGGCAGGCGTTATTATCAGAGAAAAAATGCAGTAGCTGTCGATAACCCGCATCTGCGCTATAACGGTCCGGGTCTTCCAGGCTCATCACTGCTGGCCAGTCCATAAAGCCATCGAAATGCACACGTAAGTCACGCTCCATAAACGGGCCGTCGTGCTCGTAAGCAAGGTGCCGCCCGAAGACCCCGGCTATGTTGTCGGACTGCTCAGTAGCAGCCACCATTTCCACCAGCCAACGATCATTCACCGGTAAAGCATCATGAGTAATCACAGCGACAAATTCGCCGGCGGTCAGCTCAATCGCCAGGTTGCGTGTTTTGCCGTGCCCGAAGTCAGCCGAAGGGATTTCGTGTAGGCACACACCCGCCGTTGCTTTAACGAATTCGACCGTACCATCAGTAGACCCGGAGTCCACTACAAGAACATCAAACTCCCAGGGAGTCTGTTGAGACAATACGGCACGCAGCACATTTTCAAATTGCCGGCCCGCATTCTTGGTCGGGATAATGACCGAAGCCTTCACAGTTTATCGGGCAAGCTGAGTTTGATCAGTGCCTTCAGCAGGTGTTTCCGAGAAGCCAGCAAGTTATCGCGTTCGGTGATCTCGCGGTCTCTATACGTTATCTGCTCTTCTGCATTTTGCTTCTCATCCGCCAATTGCTGACGTATTTCAGCCAGTAAAGCTTCCCGGTATTCAATTTGCTCTACGGTGTTCTTTTTCTCGTTGGCCAATAATTCTCTATAGTCTTCAACCAAATCGTTCCGATAGCTTATCTGTTCAATAGCCTCCTGCTTCTCAATTTTTCGGTGGTAATTCGAGTCCTCAACCAGTTTATCCCGGTATTCGATTTGTTCCCTGGCATTACTCTGCTCAGCATGCAACTCACGCTTTAATGCTGTCGATTGATACATTGCCAATTGCGCCGCATTCAGTATTGGTAGATAGGCAGAGAGCCCTGAGATTTCGGTCTCAAATTTTTGAGCGTAGGAATCGAAGATTCTCTGGTCGAGGTTCGGTTGTAATGTTATCTGTTCATAAAACTGCACCGCCAGGTCAACCAGGCCGCCGGCAGCATCCACTTGCTCGACCCTGACATGCCGAAGATCCTGCTCCAGAAAGTCATCCACATTTGCCCCGGCCACCGCCAGTGAAACCGGCCAGGTAAACTCCAGTTCTCTTCCGACCCTCGAAAATTCAGTGTGCCAGTCTGCCAGCAAAGCCTCGTAGCACATCGAGGATCGTAGCGTGTCGCGGGTATCACGCTCACATTCCAATACGTGCTGGAACCACATGGCAATCGCCAGATTAAAATTCAGTCCATCTCGCCGGCACAGAGAACCGGCAACCTCAAGCGGGTGACGAAAACACAATATAACGCGCGACTCGATCCCGGCCTCAATCAGCAATTGCTTCCACAGTGGCATCAGCCGACACATTCGGGGATCTTTCAGGCCCCAAACATCTTCTTCATCAAAATCTCTTTGCAGTACAGCGATAATCTCTGTGCTCAGCGCTTTGAGCGGCTCCTGCTGCCACCATAGATCGGGCATGGCATCGAGATCCAGCCAGCTACGCTCCAGCGCATGCAGTACAGCTTGATTTAATGCCACAAGATCAGTGTGTTCAAAAAAACCTTTTTCATTCACACCCTCTATCGCCGGTATAAGCTTGTCGCCAAAGCTAACGCCCAGCTGACTCAAAACGCCGGCAAGCGCAGAGGTGCCACTGCGGTGCATGCCTAGCACAAGAATCACGTGATTATTCATAGAGTGATCTATTATCGACTAAGTCCGTTGCAAGGCGGGTGCACAGTACTGCCCAAAGACGACTCTTGCGATTAACTTGAGGTAAAATAATCACGTACACGCCGAGCTTTTGTTCTGAGTTTACGTTGCAAAAAACCACGTTGAGGTACCGCCTTTACCGACAAGATCTCTGCTTCAGTATGTCCTACATCCTGCAGGCAATGAATATCAGACAGACCGAACACCGCATTCTGATTCAACGACCCGAGAGCAATTTGAGTCACATTCCCGTGGGTACTAATGCGCAGCACATTCAACCCAACGGTTAGTGGCGGCCGAAAAGCGTGTCCGGGAAAAAACTCACCGATAAAGTTTATATAAACCCGCAGACCTTGCTCTGCGAGAAAAGAACCACTTGCCTGCAAAGTAAAAACCAGTAAAAAATCCTTCGGAAATTCCCCATCTGCGCTCTCAAGAATGACACGATCGCCCACCTTTTTGGGGCCATAAACCATTTTTTGCCGGGCCTCGTCTGGGAAGGTCACCGCAACGGACTCGGTTGCCGGTTTAGCAATCTTCAACGCTTCAATATGAAAATAAAACTCTGGCAAATCGACATAGCCGCCACCCTCGCCCGTCACGACTGCAGCCGCTTTTGAGATAGCACTCTCACCGTCATTTACGTTCAGAAATTCTGCCAGCGCGCGAGCGAACGCCTCTGGCTGATCGCAGCCTCTTTCGTAGTTGGCGAAAAGCAAAGGGCAGTGCGACGCACTGAGGGTATTTACGGCGGTGCTGTAATAATTAAGTGCATGTCCGCTGGTTTGCAGGGGATCGCTCCCCCCGCGGGTCTGCCAGCTGTCGACTACAGAGGCTATGTTGCGAAAGACCAGAATAAAATGGGGGTTACGTAGATTTTGCAGATAAAAGTCCAGCATCAAAGAAGCTTTGGGCATTTTAAAACCCCAGATTTCGCTTGCCGCATTGTTCTGAGCAATCCGCTTCTTTAGAACGTCTTGATCCTCTGCAAGGAATCGGGGATCTTCGTGGTTTCTGCCCGAGCGCTCGCCTAAATCAATGCCCAGTGCCCTAATCATCCCGGCGACCATCGAAGTCCCCCCGCGTTCTACGCCAAGAATAACGTAGGTTTTTTCAGCCTGATTATTGGCGGGTCGCACTACAATCAAGGCCTGCTTGGCGGAGGTGACCTCCAAAGGCTTAGGCTTGGCAACGGCCGGATTCATAGCATTGTCTCGTTTATAACTGTCATACGCTCAATTTTTATCTATTACATCTTTATGTCACGGTTCAGGGCACGGAATCTGGGGCACCTGGGCCACTAGACAGGATTATATCTTTTTTTGAGCTTTTCAGGGTCGCTGACAGGCCTTCAATATTACGCTTGATGTCAACAGATCAGAGTTGTGTACCGCCCTTGTTCCAAGGTGCCACCCGCAATAGCAAAAACATCCCCGGAATAGCCAGAGCGGTGCAGATCAGGAAGAAATTAACCCAGCCAACCTGCTCGACAATAACGCCAGTACTGGCATTGGCAAAGGTTCGAGGCAAGGCGGCCAAAGCGGTAAATAAGGCGAATTGTGTTGCTGCATAGGTTCTACTGGTTTCCCGGGCAATAAAAGCTGTAAAAGCCGCGGTGCCCATGCCTACCCCCAGGTACTCAAAACCAATAACCAGGGCCAGCATCCACACCACATCACCGACACTTGCCAGTAAGGCAAAGCCCAGAATACTGACCATCTGGACAACGCCAAATAGCCACAGTGAACGATTTATGCCTAACTTCAGCATCACCAGACCACCGAGTAATCCCCCCGCCACCGCTGGCCACAACGCAGCATGCTTGGCGACCAGTCCTATTTGAGTTTTAGTGAATCCCAGATCGAGATAAAACGGCGTGGCCAAGGCTGTGGCCATGTTGTCGCCAATCTTATACAAAAACATAAACGACAGAACAAGTAACACGCCGCGCCAACCCCTGCGGCTCAGATACTCGAAGAAAGGCGCTTTAACCGCCTCGCCCAGGCCCATTGCAGGAGGAAGTTCGGATTCCGGTTCGCTAACCACCAATGTCATAACAACACCCACGCTCATAAAGGCACCGGTAATCCAAAATACCGTCGACCAAGGCAATGAGTCGGCCAGAATCAGGGCCAGCGAACCCGGAATCAGGCTGGATATGCGGTAGGCCTGCACATGGATGGCATTACCCAGCCCCAGCTCGCTGTCCGGAAGTAATTCTCGACGATATGCGTCAAGGGCAACATCCTGACTGGCGCTAAAAAACGCGACTGCCACCGCGAGCCAGGCTATCAGCCAGGTGGATTTCGCCGGCTCGTACATCCCCAACACGCCAATAGAGACGATCAGTGCCAACTGAAAGATCACCATCCAGCCCCGGCGCCGGCCGAGAAACGGAGGAACCCAGCGATCCATAAAGGGTGCCCAGGCAAACTTCCAGGTATAGGGAATACCGACCAGCGCGAACAGACCGATTTCGGTCAGCGACACGCCTCCCTCATGCAGCCAGGCGGGGACCAGCTGAAATAAAACATACAACGGCATGCCTGAGGCAAAACCCGTGAATACGCAGATTAACATGCGCTTGTTCAGGATGGCTGTACGCCAATCCAGGGCCGTCTCAGTAGTCACAACTTGCACCGGGATGGCGAGCAGGGCTGGACAGTTCGTCTGGTCTTGTTCACTATTACGTGCAGTGTCGTCATCCGGGCTACACCTTGCCTCACTCCCATTACAGACCTATGCCCCAGGTAGAACCCCAGACATTTGACAGTCTCCCCGTCGCCATCGGTGGTGTAGGTGGCAGTGGCACCCGCCTGATAGCAGATATGATGATGCAGCTCGGGTATGAACTCGGCACCGATCTCAACGGGCCAAAAGACAACCTGGCGTTCAGCTTTCTTTTCAAAAGAGCAGAATTGTGGTCGCTGGATGATCATCGGGAAGAATTAAACCTAGCGTTGGAACTCTTTTTCAACGCCATGTATTTTCATCGGCCTTTAACAGTGCAGAACCGTGAGTTTATCACCAAGCTGGCGCAGATAGGTAGACCGCCGCATGCTGCTGACTGGCCCCCCGCACGGGCAGCCGCATTACTGCAGTCGAGCGCAAGTCACACCAAACCAAGGCTATGGGGCTGGAAAGAACCCAATACCCATATTTTCCTACCCGTATTAATCAAGCGCGTGCCTGGGATGAAATACATCCACGTTGTTCGCCATGGCCTGGATATGGCACATAGCGACAACCAAAGCCAATTGTTGCTGTGGGGGCAGGCGCTTACCGATAAGGTCCCATCACACTCAAACCCGAATCATTCCTTCGCGTACTGGTGTGCCGCGCACGAGCGGGTCTTGGGGATTGGTGCCAAGATGGGTGCGAATTTTTACCTGCTGAACTACGATAAATTTTGTAACAGACCGCAGAGGGAGATGGAAAAATTGCTCGAATTCCTGCATCTAGAACCCGAAACAGAGTCGATTAACACGATTCTCGCAGGGGTTGAAACGCCAGTAAACATCGCCCGCCATCGTCAACATAGGCGGTTGGCGATCAGCAAGAGTCAAAAAAACCTGCTGATTCAACTGGGTTTCGATGCTGACTGGAGCGAGGCTTCTAACTAATTCAGCAGCCTTAAGAACGCCTGGCGTTGCGCAGTGCTACCGCTTTACGGTACAGGCTCATATCTACAGCATGATGGTTTTCGATTTTGGTACGCAGGCTCGCATCTTCGATGTAACTCTGTGATTCTTTTGAAGGGTTTGCATTGTCCACTGAATTCGCCAGAGTCTCACCCAGCACATGGCGACCAAAATACTCGAGGTCCTCTTCATAACACTCGGTGATCCCAACAAAACTAAATCTCGAGAACGGAAACCCCCAAAAGAATTTGCTATAGACGTTTTGAAGCTCCGGCCCCAGGCAGAATCGTTCCAAGCTCCAACCTTCATCAACAACACGGCGCCGCAACGGACCAGACTTAGTGGACTCATAGTCCCGCAGCCAATAACGATAATGTGACGCTATGCGCTCCACTGGATCGCGCAACCAAACCACAAATTGCTTTTCCTGCGCAACCGGTAAAAAGCGATACTTCAAAGGCATAAAGTGGCCATGAATACAGCCGAGGTGTGCCAGCTTCTGGCCCGCTTTAATATTCTTCACGCTGCGGTTTAGCGTTATACAATTACGCTGGAAAGTGCCTACATTAAGAGGCCTGTCTGCATAGTCGCGAAGTAAATTACCGTCAAAATGACGATCGAGGGCGGAACCGAAACTTATCCCGGCGGTCTTCGGCAGATGTACCGAAATCAGCACAGAGGAATCATTGCTTCTGCTGCGCCCAGGAAAATAGCCGTTGGAGACCTTCACTCATTGTCACTCTGGGCCGCCAATCGAGCACACGTTCAGCTTCGGCGATATCCAGATAAATAGCGGGCACATCAAAGCCCCTGCCTGCCTTGTAATCGCGGCGCACGGTTACGCCAGAGGTGGCTTCAATTTGATCGATTACTGCGTTCAAAGAAAAACCCTGCCCCGACCCTATATTTATAGCCTGCCCACCACACGCGACTTCGGATGCTTTGAGCATCGCATCAACAGCGTCTTTCACATAAATAAAATCACGCACCACTGAACCATCTCCCCAGATTTCTATCGGCTGGTCATTCAACGCCTTGTGGCAAAAAGCTGCGATCACTCCCTGCCCGGTGTCAGCCCGTTGGTACTCTCCGTAGGGGTTGGAAAGACGCAGGCTGCAAGTCTCCAGCCCGTGCAACTGATGATACAGATAAAGGTATTTTTCTATCGCCAGCTTTACAATACCGTAGGAGCAGGTGGGGTTAGTCACATGTTGCTCCGTTACCGGCACCTCCTGGGGTACACCATAGACCGTACCCCCTGAAGATATAAAGACGACCTTGGCAACATTGTTGGCGACCGCCAGATCCAGCAGTTTAACCGCGCCCTGCAAGTTGCTTGCTACATCGTAGCCCGGATTCTCATTGGAAGATTTTGGCAGCGTAGTAGACGCCAGGTGAAACACTGCATCACAGTCCGCGACCGCAGCCTCCAAAGTTTCAGAATCCAGAAAACTACCGGTGACCCAATCCAGATTCTCGTGTTCCACGGGGCCCGACTGAAGATCCAGGCCGCAGACCTTGTAGTCTTCAGCTAGTAGGGCTTCAACCAGATGGCGGCCTAGAAACCCAGACCCGCCTGTTACTAAAACCTTTTTCATTGATTTCTCTGAGTCACATTGACCGCGCTGAAGTAATGCTACCCGGTATAGACCGTAAGGCAAGTATCATATTTTTTTCAGCAACTTGGCGACAAACAAACTGGCATTGCCGGCTACGGTCTGCAGGTACACACCCGAGTTTTTGATACCCCTCATCCGGGGAAACAGTGGCTCATTTCTAGCCTGAGAAAACGCTTCCAATATAACGCGATTTTCCGGCGATATTAGCGCCTTAACCGTTTCCAAGGCCTCAATATTAATGGTGTTCCAGTTTCTGGACCGGTTTTGCAAGGCCCTGGTAGTACGGCGGATTCTAGCCCGCAGCCCCCGATTGGAGCCGACAATATTATGGGGGTGCTGGCGATACTGCAGCGAAGGGCGTGGATCGTAAATCACGGTGCCCCCCGCAGCACTGACAAGAAGATAGGTCCACCAATCGTGACTGACTACATTTATATTACCGGCAGCCAACAGCAGTTGGCGAGCCGCTCTGTTCATCACCATCGTATTACCACCGCCAATATTCTGGAGCAGAGCGTTGGCGAAACCCGGGGGCCGCCGGAACAGTGGCGAGAGGCCTACCGGCCTGCCGTCCGCCGTTACAGCCCTGGTTCTGGCGCAGTACAATGCCGGTAAATCCTGCGGTACAGCGGCGAGCATGGTAACCGCTCGAGACAGTTTTTCCGCTTCCCAAATATCATCCTGATCCGCAAACGCGCAGTAGTCTGCATCAATGTCCGGATTGCACACGAGTGAAAGGAAATTCGCAGTGTGGCCTCTTTTTGGACCG